>NZ_CP016210.1:3767834-4451751 GCF_001682385.1 Azoarcus olearius | reverse complement strand
GGAGAGGGCGGATTGCGCTTGCGACACGGTGCTCGGAAAAAAACCGCCGGCCACCGACGATGAAGCGGGCGACAGGCGGGGGATTGTAGCCAGGGGGCTTGTTGTTCGGATGTCATGCGCCGGAGGCCGGACCCGCGCTTTTGGTGGCGGGGCCTGCCCCTCCTGGGCCGGCGCGACTTGGAAGACGCGATTCTACCCGTCGGACCCGGACTTATCCACAGCGCCGGCCGCGCGGAAACCAAAAATTCTTATTGACAAACATGGAATTATCCAATTAAATCTCGCGTTTGACCTAACTGCAGGCAAGCCGAACATGAAACGCACTTACCAACCTTCCGTCGTCCGTCGCAAGCGCACCCATGGCTTCCTGGTCCGCATGAAGACCCGTGGCGGTCGTGCGGTGATCCGCGCCCGTCGTGCCAAGGGCCGTCATCGCCTCGCTGTCTGAGGTGACGGATCCCGCGGGTGCCGATGAGCGATTCCTTGGCGCCCACAGATTGCACAAAACGGATGAGTTTTCATCCGTTTTTGCTTTTCGGCGGGCCCTGCGTGGGCGCTACTTCATGCTGCACTATCGCCCCAACGCATTGACGACTGCCCGACTGGGTGTCGTGGTCGCCAAAAAGCTCGCCAAGCGGGCCAATGTGCGCAATCTCGTCAAGCGCATCGCCCGCGAGCGTTTTCGCCGTCAGCGCACCGTCCTGCCGGCTCACGATCTCATCGTCCGCCTGCATGCGCCCGTCACCGAGGCCAGCCGCGCGGCGCTGAACCAGGATCTCCTGCAGTTGTTCGGGCGCCTGCCACAGACATGAAAACCGTGCTGATCGTTCTGCTGCGTTTCTACCGCTACGCGATCAGCCCCATGCTGGGGCGGAACTGTCGTTTCCATCCCAGCTGTTCCGAATACGCCATCGAGGCGGTCCAACGCCATGGCGCCGTGCGCGGCGCCTGGCTGGCCGCCCGGCGGGTGGCGCGCTGCCATCCGTTCCATCCCGGCGGGTATGATCCCGTTCCCTGATCAACGACCGAATAGCGCGAGTTCCGATGGATCACCGTCGCCTGATACTTCTCATGGTTTTCACCCTTTCCCTGGTCATGCTGTGGGAAGGCTGGATCAAACACAACCGCCCGCCCGTAACCGAAACGCCGACTGCTGCCGCTCCTGAAGCCGCGACCGGCGCGGTGCCGACGCCGAGCGCCAGCCTGGGCGGTACCCCGGCCGTGCCGGCCGCTGCCGCGGCTTCCTCGGCGCCGCGGGTCAAGGTCGTTACCGACGTGCTGCAGGCCGAAGTGTCGGCCGAAGGTGGCAGCATCGTGCGGCTCGAACTCGAAAAGCACCGTGCCACCACCGACCGCAGCCGCGGTTTCCTGCTGCTGGACGACGGCGAACGCCACCTCTATGCGGCCGAGTCCGGCCTGATCGGCACCGGCCTGCCCACCCACCGCACCCGCTTTGCGCTGCCGGCTGGCGACCAGGTGCTGAAGGACGGCGAGGATCGTCTGGTGCTGCGCCTCGAAGCGCCCGAGCAGAATGGGGTCAAGGTCACCAAGGTGATGACCTTCCACCGTGGCAGCTACCTGGTGGACGTCAACTACGAAATCGCCAATGGCGGCGCTGAACCCGTCAAGGCGCACGCGTATTACCAGTTCACCCGCGACGGCAAGCCCGCCGAGCAGGTGGAAGCCTTTGGCGTGACCACCTTCACCGGCCCGGCGTACTACACCGACGCGGCGAAGTTCCAGAAGGTCAAGTTCTCCGATATCGACGAAGGCAAGGCCAAGTTCGCCAAGACCGCCAACGACGGCTGGGTGGCGATGGTGCAGCACTACTTCGTCGGTGCGTGGCTGCCGGAAGCGGGCGTGGAGCGCGAGTACTTCGCGCGCAAGGTAGGCGGCGATCTCTATTCGGCCGGCGCCATCGAGTCCGTGGCGGACGTGCAACCGGGTGCCACGGGCAACGCCCAGGCCCGCCTCTACGTCGGCCCGCAGGAGCAGGACAAGCTGGAGAACATCGCGCCGGGTCTCGATCTGGTGGTGGACTACGGTTGGCTGACCGTGATCGCGGCGCCGCTGTTCTGGGCGCTGTCGGCCCTGCACAAGCTCACCGGCAACTGGGGCTGGGCAATCATCCTGGTCACGGTGGCCCTGAAGGCGCTGTTCTTCCCGCTGTCGGCGGCCAGCTACAAGTCGATGGCCAAGATGCGCGTGCTGGGCCCGCGCCTGCAGCGCATGAAGGAGCTGTACGGCAACGACAAGGTCAAGATGCAGCAGGAGATGATGAATCTCTATCGCACCGAGAAGATCAATCCGCTCGGCGGCTGCCTGCCCATCCTCGTGCAGATCCCGGTGTTCATCGCGCTGTACTGGGTGCTGCTCGGCAGCGTCGAAATGCGTCAGGCGCCGTGGCTGGGCTGGATCCAGGATCTTTCGGCGAAGGACCCCTACTTCATTCTGCCGATCATCATGGGTGTTTCCATGCTGGTGCAGATGAAGCTCAATCCGACCCCGCCTGATCCGATCCAGGCGAAGGTGATGATGGCGATGCCGATCGTGTTCACCTTCATGTTCCTGTGGTTCCCGTCCGGTCTGGTGCTGTACTGGGTGGTGAACAACGTGCTGTCGATCGCCCAGCAGTGGCAGATCACTCGGATGATCGAGGGTGGCAAGCAAGGCGCCAAGACCGCCTGAGGCCATCGCCGCAATCGCAACGGCGCCGGGCCGCGGAGGCATCGGCGTCGTTCGCGTTTCGGGGGCGGGTCTCACCGGTTTCGCGCAGCAGTTGTGCGGGCGCGAGCCGCAGCCGCGTCTTGCGACGCTGGCGCGCTTTCGTGACGCTGACGGCGCCACGATAGACGAAGGCATCCTGCTCTACTTTCCGGCGCCGGCTTCCTTTACCGGAGAAGACGTCCTCGAGTTGCAGGGGCATGGCGGGCCGGTGGTCATGCAGATGCTGCTGGCGCGGTGCCTTGCCTTGGGTGCGCGACTGGCGGAGCCGGGCGAATTCACCCGTCGCGCCTTTCTCAACGGCAAGCTCGATCTGGCCCAGGCCGAAGCGGTCGCCGATCTGATCGAGGCCTCTACCGCCGCCGCGGCGCGGTCCGCGCTGCGCTCGCTGTCGGGTCAGTTCTCCGAGGAAGTGCTGCGTATCCGCGATGCGCTGATCGACCTGCGCATGCTGGTCGAGGCGACGATCGACTTCCCGGAGGAAGAGGTCGAGTTTCTCGACAAGGGGCGGGCGCTGCCCCGCCTTGCCGCCATCCGTACTCAACTCGACGCCCTGCTGGATCGCGCGCGCCAGGGCGCCTTGCTGCGTACCGGCATGAACGTGGTGCTGGTCGGCAGGCCCAATGTCGGCAAGTCCAGCCTGTTGAACCAGCTTGCCGGCGAGGATCGCGCGATCGTTACCGACGTTGCCGGGACCACCCGCGACGCCTTGCGCGAGGCGATCCAGATCGAGGGCATTCCGCTCCACGTCATCGACACCGCCGGTTTGCGGCAGACCAGCGATGTGGTCGAGCGTATCGGCATCGAGCGTACCTGGCGCGAGGTAGAGCGGGCGGATGTCGTTCTGAGGGTGATCGATTCTGAAGGCGCCGAGGAGGATGCACTGGAGGCTGAACTTGCCGCCCGTTGCCCTTCCGCCGCTGCACGTATCACCGTGGTGAACAAGATCGACCTGCTCGGCCTCGCGCCGGAGCGGACCGAGACGGCCGGCGCGGTGCGCTTGAGGCTGTCCGCGCGCAGCGGGGACGGCGTGGATCTGCTGCGCACCGAACTGTTGCGGGCCGCTGGTTGGCATGCGCATGGCGAAGACGTCGTGCTTGCGCGGGAACGTCACCTGCTTGCGCTGCGTGAGGCGTTGGATCATCTCGCCGCCGCGGAAGCCGCCGCCTCGGCCCTGGAACTCTTTGCTGAAGAGTTACGGCTGGCGCAGGAGGCGCTCGCCGGAATCACTGGCGAATTTTCCGCCGACGATCTGCTCGGCGAGATCTTCTCCCGCTTCTGTATCGGCAAATAAGCAGCGCCCGGTTTCGTCACCGGGTGGCCTGTTGTTTCACGTGAAACCGGACAGCTCCCATGGATGTGGATTTTCTTCTGATTGCACTCGGAGCCGCCGCGTTCTTTGCCGGCTTTGTGGATGCGATCGTTGGCGGCGGGGGGCTGATTCAGATTCCCGCGCTGTTTGCGGCTTTTCCCAACGCACTGCCGGCCACGCTGTTCGGCACCAACAAGCTCGCCAGCATCGTCGGAACGACGAGCGCCGCAGTCCAGTACGCCCGGCGGGTGGTGATCCCCTGGCGCGTCGCGGGGCCGGGTGCGGCAGCAGCGTTGATCGGTTCCTGGTATGGCGCCAAGGCGGTCGCCTACCTGCCCCCGGCGATGCTGCGCCCGCTGGTGCTCGTGCTGCTCGTCGTGGTCGCCGCCTACACGTTTGCCAAGAAGGAACTGGGGCAGGTTGCCCGCGAGCGCGAGCACCGGGTGGTTCCGCTTGCCGTTCTGATCGGAGGTGGCATCGGGTTCTACGACGGCTTCTTTGGTCCAGGGACGGGCAGCTTTCTGATCTTCCTGTTCATCCGGGTGCTGGGCATGGACTTCCTGCGCGCCTCGATGACTGCCAAGATCGTGAACGTCGCCACCAATCTCGCTGCGATCACCTTCTTCGCGCGCAACGTCGAGTTGTTCTGGGCGTTCGCCGCAGTGATGGCCGCGTGCAACTTGTGCGGCGCCATTGCCGGCTCGCGGCTCGCGCTCAAGCACGGCGCCGGCTTTGTCCGCAAGATGTTCCTCGCTGTCGTCAGCGTGCTGATACTCAAGCTCGCCTACGACGTGTTCCTTGCCTGACCGCTGGGTGTTTCACGTGAAACGAAAACGGCCTTCCTGCCTGATCAGTTCCGCGGTCCCGAGCGGGTCAAAACCTGAGACGGCCGTCGCTGCGCCGCTGGGTGCCGCGACCGACATGGTCCTGCGGCGCGCCGTCCTGCTGGACAAGGGCCGCTCTTCTCGCCAAAGCTACGAGGTGTG
Source organism: Azoarcus olearius (assembly GCF_001682385.1). Lineage (NCBI taxonomy): Bacteria > Pseudomonadati > Pseudomonadota > Betaproteobacteria > Rhodocyclales > Zoogloeaceae > Azoarcus > Azoarcus olearius. Next base: position 4,446,729 of record NZ_CP016210.1, on the reverse strand, counting down.
GGACACGCCCGATTTCGGCCGGGTTTACCTGCTGGACGGGCGTCTGATGGCGGCGGAGGCCGTTGCCAGCTACGGGCACGAGGCGCTTATCCACCCCGTAGCGCTTGCCCACCCGGAGCCGCGGACAGCGCTCGTGCTCGGGGGCGGTGATGGCGGCTCGGCGCGCGAGTTGATTCGTCATCCCTGCATCGAGGCGGTCACCGTGGTCGAACTCGACGACGCGGTTGTCGAGCTTGCGCGCCGCTATCTGCCGGCGATACACGACGGCGCCTTCGAAAACGGCCGGGTGCGTTTGACCATCGGCGACGCACACGCGCATGTGCTGGCGAACGCCGAATCAGTCGCCGGTGTGCGCTACGACCTCATCGTGTTCGACCTGACCGATCCAGACGGCACGGCCGCCGCCTTGCACGAAGCGTCCTTCTTTGCCGCGTGCAAGGCCTGTCTCCGCCCCGGCGGCGCGATCGTGGTTCAGCTGGGATCCCCCCACTACCACCGCTCGCAGGTGGTCGCGTTGGTGGCCCGGCTCGCGCAGTCCTTTGCCTGCGTGCGCCCCTATCTCGCCGACGTGCCGGTGTATGGCGGCGCCTGGGCCTTCGCGAGCGCGTCCGACGCGCTCGATCCTTCCGGGCTTGACCCCGTCGAGATCGAGCGGCGCGTCCGCGCGCGGGGTCTGGCAGTGCGCCACTACAATGGCAATCTCCATCGCGCACAGTTCGCGCTGCCGACTGATCTGCAGACGGCGCTTCGTGCCGCGCTTTCCAACCCGCAGTTCGACGGGCCAACGTGAAAAGACTCTCTTCATCCCGACCCCCCGCGTCAACGCAGCGCCGCAGCCCGGCCCCGCGCCCCTCCTCGCCCCGAACCGACCGCGCGGGCGCGATGCTCCCGCCCGACAGCCTGGCCTATGCGCTGCATCACGCGGCGGACCTCGTGGGCACGGTGCTCGAAGGCGGCAACCTCACCGCTGCGTTCGAAGCGCGCCTCGCCGATCATCCCGCCTGGCCGGACGCCACCCGCGGGGCGGTGCGCGATCTCGCGTGGTCCACGCTGCGCGAGTACGGGCGCGGTGATGTCGTGCTCGACCGCCTGCTGAAATCGCCGCCGCCCGCTTATATCCACGCGCTGTTGCTGGTTGCGCTCCATCGCCTGGAGCAACGGCCGGAACAGGCTCACACCGTCGTCGACCAGGCGGTAAGCGCCGCGGCTGCCGCAATGCCCGGCTTGAAGGGCATGGTAAACGGCGTGTTGCGCAACAGCCTGCGTCAGCACGAAGAGGTCGCCGCTTGGCGTTCGGCGAGCGAGGTCGCCCGCATGCGCCATCCCGCGTGGTGGATCGCCCGCCTGCGGCGCCAGTGGCCCGACGCTTGGCCGGCAGTGGCGGCTGCGGGCAACTTGCCGCCGCCGATGGCGCTGCGGGTGAATCGCCGCAAAGCCCGGCGCGACGACGTGCTCGCGGAACTGGCGTCGGCCGGGATCGGCGCCCGCCCCTGCGACGAAGACGGCGTGCTGCTCGACGTGCCGTGCGCAGTCGCCCGGTTGCCAGGCTTTGCCGAGGGGCGCGTTTCGGTACAGGACGCCGGCGCGCAGTATGCCGCCCGACTGCTCGATCTCCACGACGGCGATCGTGTTCTCGATGCGTGTGCGGCCCCGGGCGGCAAGGCCGCCCATCTGCTCGAGCGCGCCGATGTCCAGTTGCTTGCGCTCGAACTCGCCCCCGAACGCGCGGCCCGTATCGGCGCCAACCTCCAGCGCCTGGGCCTTGAGGCCAGCGTGAAGGTGGGCGACTGCCGCGCCGTCGATAGCTGGTGGGACGGCACACCGTTCGATCGCATCCTGGCCGACGTACCTTGCTCCGCCTCTGGCGTGGTGCGGCGTCATCCCGACATCAAATGGCTGCGCCGGGACGAGGACATTGCGGGGTTCGCCGCTCAGCAGGCGGAAATCCTGGATGCGCTTTGGCGCACGCTGCGCCCGGGTGGCACAATGCTTTATGCCACCTGCTCGGTGTTCGAGGAGGAGAATGCGGGCCAGGTCGCCGCGTTTCTCGCCCGCCACGCCGATGCGCTTTCCGTGTCGATCGACGGCCAGCCCCATCTATGCCTGCTTCCCGATGCCGACCATGATGGCTTCTTCTACGCGCTTCTTCGCAAAGCTGCCTGAGCGCCTGCGCGTCGCGTGCGCGACCGTGCTGCTGGCCTTGCTTGCGGCGAGCGCACAGGCCGACGACGTCGAGGTGGAGCAGGCCGAAATCGTCGCCGGCGATGCGGGCGGCTACGTATTGAATGCGGACATCCGGGTCGATCTCAACCCCCGTCTGGTCGACGCCATCATGCATGGGGTGGCGCTGTACTTCGTCACCGAGGTCATTGTCGAACGGCCGCGCTGGTACTGGTTGAACGACGTCGTGGTGAACCGCAGCCTCAACTACCGTCTGTCGTATCAGGCGATCACCCGCAGCTACCGCCTTTCGATCGGCAGCCTGCACCAGAACTTCGACAACCTCGAGGCGGCGCTGCGGACGATGCAGCGTATCCGCAACTGGCAGATCGCCGGCAATGAGGACTTGCGCCCCGGCGTATCGCACGAGGTGTCGCTGCGCTTCAGGCTCGATACCGCCCAGCTGCCCAAACCCTTCCAGGTCACCGCCATCGGTAGCCGCGACTGGAATCTCGGTACCGACTGGCAACGGTGGACCTTCCTGCCGGGAGCGGCGGCCTCGCGATGAAACGCATTGCCCTGATCGTCATTGCCGCGATTGCCGGCATCTCGCTGTTCCTGCTGACCACGGCCAGTTCCAACACCGGTCTGCTGGCGGGCAGCTACCCCTACCTGCTCGCCATCAACGGCGCGGTCGCGGTGGCGCTTGCGGGGCTGGTGGCGGTGCAGCTGCGGGACCTCTGGCGCGAGTACAAGGCGCGCCAGTTCGGTTCGCGCATGAAGTACCGGCTGATGCTGATGTTCGCGTTGATGGCCCTGGTGCCCGGTGTCGTGATCTACGCGGTGTCGCTGCAGTTCGTCGTGCGCAGCATCGAATCCTGGTTCGACGTCCGGGTGGATTCGGCGCTGGAAGGCGGCATCGCGCTCGGACAGAACGCGCTCGACTACCTCGTGGGGCAGGTGGATGCGAAAGCCCAGGACATGGCGCTCGATCTGGAGGTCGAGGGCACGGTGACCCCCGCGCGGCTCAACCGTCTGCGCGAAACCGCCGGGGTGGCGAGCGCCACCGTGCTGTCGCCGGCGGGGCAGATGGTGGCCACCGCCTCGGACGGCGTGGGCGACTGGATTCCGGAGCTGCCCAGCGTGGCGCAGCTGCGCCAGGCCCGCCAAAGCCGCAGCCTGCATCTGGTGGACAGCCATCCGGACGGCCAGCTGCTGATCCGCGTGATCGTCCCGATCGCAAGCCGCTCGCTCGCCGCCGAACCGAATCTCCTGCAACTCACCCAGGGCGTACCCGAAACCTTCTCGCGTCACGCCGAAGCGGTGCAGGAGGCCTATCGCGACTACCAGGAACTCACGCTCGCGCGCACCGGCCTGAACCGCATCTACACGCTGACGCTGACGCTGACCCTGCTGCTTGCGCTGCTGACGGCAGTGGCGGTGGCCTTCGTGCTGGCACGCCGGCTGGCGGCGCCCTTGCTGATCCTCGCCGAGGGCACCCAGGCGGTGGCGCAGGGCGACTACAGCCCCCGCCAGGCCCTGCCCGCCCGCGACGAACTGGGGGTGCTGACCCAGTCCTTCAACCAAATGACGCGCCAGCTCGAAGACGCCCGCGCCGCGGCGGACCGCAACCGCGCCGCGGTGGAGTCCGCCCGCGCCTACCTGGAAAGCGTGCTGGCCAACCTGTCCACTGGCGTGCTCGCGTTCGCGCCCGACGGCACCTTGCGTGCTGCCAATCACGGCGCGATGACCATCCTCGGTGACGATCTGCTCGGCTTCGAAGATATCGCGCTCGCCGCGTGGCCGCGCCACACCCACTTTCGCGATGCACTGCTGGAAGGGTTCGCGGCGCACGAAGGCGACTGGCACGAGCAGATCGAACTGCCGGTCAAGGACAGTTCGCCGCTGACGCTGCTGATCCACGGCTCGCGCCTTCCGCAGGCCACCGGGGGCGGGCTGGTGGTGGTGTTCGACGACATCACCCGCCTGATCGCCGCGCAGCGCGACGCCGCGTGGGCCGAGGTGGCGCGGCGGCTCGCGCACGAGATCAAGAATCCGCTGACGCCGATCCAGCTGTCGGCCGAGCGCCTCGCCTTCAAGCTCGCCGATCAGCTCGATGGCGACGGACGCGAGATGCTCGAACGCTCCACGCGGACCATCGTCAACCAGGTCGAATCCATGAAGAACCTGGTCAACGCTTTCCGCGACTATGCCCGGCTGCCGGCGCCGGTGCTGACCACGCTGGATCTCAATGCCTTGATCCGGGAAGTGCTGACCCTGTACGAAAGTGCGGCGGTGCTGATCCGCTTCGAGCAGTCCGCCGATCTGCCGCCGGTGCTCGGCGACGCGTCGCAGATCCGCCAGGTCATCCACAACATGCTGCAGAATGCCCAGGATGCGCTCGGTGGCCAGGAGCAGGGCACGATCAACGTCGTCACGCGGCGCGACGGCGAGCGCGCGCTGCTACTGTTCCGCGACAACGGCCCGGGTTTTCCGCCCGAGGTCCTGGCGCGGGCCTTTGAACCCTATTTCACCACCAAGACGCGCGGCACCGGTCTGGGCCTCGCGATGGTGAAGAAAATCATCGATGAACACGGTGGCGACGTGCGCGTCGCCAACCGCGACAGCGGCGGCGCGGAAGTCCGTATCCGCCTGCGTTTCGCGACCCCCGGCAGTGAAGTCTGAACAATGGCAAATATTCTGATCGTCGACGACGAAGTCGGCATCCGCGAACTCCTCTCCGAGATCCTGCGCGACGAGGGCCACGATGTGAAGCTGGCCGAAAACGCCGCGGCGGCCCGCGCCGCGCGCAACGCGGGCCGGCCCGACATGGTGCTGCTCGACATCTGGATGCCGGATACCGACGGCATCACGCTGCTCAAGGAGTGGTCAGCCAATGGCCAGCTGACGATGCCGGTGGTCATGATGTCGGGCCACGGCACCATCGACACCGCGGTGGAGGCGACGCGGATCGGCGCCATCGACTACCTCGAGAAGCCGATCGCGCTGCAGAAGCTGCTGTCCGCGGTCAAGCGCGGACTGCAGCGTCCACCGGCGGCGGGCACGCCCACGCCACTGACGCTGGCCGCCTTCTCGCGCTCGCTGCCGCTGCGCGAACTGCGCCGCCGGGTGGAGCAGATCGTCGAGAATTCGCGCGTGCTGCTGCTGCGCGTTGGCCACGGCAGCCTCGCCGAACTGGTGGCGCGCAGCGTGCAGGCCGCGGGCGCGCCCTGGCTGGATCTGGGGGCGGCGAGCGCCCCGGTCGATATCGGCCAGCTGCAGGCGCTGCAGGGCGGGGTGTTGTTCGCCGGTGAGCTGGCCCGCCTGTCGCGCAGCCAGCAGAAGAACCTCGCGTTCGCCATCGACCGCCTCGACAGATATGACCTTCGCATTGTCGTGGCCACCGATCGCGGGGTGGACGCGCTACTTGCCGACGGCTGGGACGAATCCCTGCTCAGCCGGCTGTTCGAGGTCAGTCTGGCGCCGCCCTCGATCACCGACGTCAAGGACGACCTGCCGGAACTCGCGAGCCAGATCCTGCTGCACCTGGTGGAAGGCGGCGAGGTGCCGTTGCGGCGCTTCTCGTCGGCGGCCCTCAACCAGCTGCGGACCCAGGCCTGGCCCGGCGGCTATGCCGAGCTGCGGGCCGCGGTGAAGTCGCTCGCGCTGGGCACGCTGGAGGACGAGATCGCGCTCGCCGACGTGCGTCGCCTGCTGCAGCCGCCGGCCGACGCCGCGGTCAGCGGCATTTCGCTCGACCAGCCGCTGCGCGAGGCGCGCGAGGCCTTCGAGCGCATGTACTTCGAGTACCACCTGCGGCTGGAGAGCGGCAACATGACCCGGCTGGCGGAGAAGACCGGCCTGGAGCGGACCCACCTCTATCGCAAACTCAAGCAATTGGGCCTGCAGGCGGGCAGGCGTCACGAAGAGGCCTGAAGCCACGGTGCCGGCACGGTATCGCCGGCCTACCCGCGCAGCGTAGAATCGCGGTCCCAAATTTCAAGCGGGGTGGTCGCGCGTGAAGATCATCATCCTCGGCGCCGGGCAGGTCGGCGCTTCGGTGGCGGAAAATCTCGTCTCCGAAGCCAACGACATCACTCTGGTCGACACCAACGCCGACCAGCTCGCCAGCCTGCGTGAACGGCTCGAAATCCGCACCGTGTGCGGCAACGCCGCCTCACCCTCGGTACTGCGCGACGCCGGCGCCGACGACGCCGACCTGCTGATCGCGGTCACCCAGTCCGACCAGACCAATCTGTGCGCCTGCCGGGTCGCGAAAGCGCTGTTCAATCTGCCGACGCGCATCGCCCGGTTGCGCTCGACCGATTACGTCGATCACCCGGAACTCCTCAATGACGAAAACTTCGCGGTGGACTTTTCCATCTGTCCGGAGCAGATCGTCACCGACTACATCAAGCGCCTGATCGCCTTTCCGGAGGCGCTACAGGTGCTGGAGTTTGCCGACGGCGTCGTCAGCCTGATCGGTGTGCGCGCCTTCGAAGGCGGCCCGTTGGTCGGCCACCCGCTGAAGGCGCTGCGCTTCCACCTGCCCAATGTCGAGGTCCGGATCGCCGCCATCTACCGCAACGGCGAGCCGATCATCCCGGAAGGCGACACCGTGATCGTGCCGGGGGACGAGGTGTTCTGCCTCGCGGCGAGCGTGCATATCCGCCAGGTGATGCGCGAACTGCGGCGCACCGACAGGCCGATGCGGCGGGTCATGATCGCGGGCGGCGGCAACATCGGCCTGCGTCTCGCGCGCAGCATCGAGCGCGACTACCACGTCAAGCTCCTCGAAGTGGACAAGCGCCGGGCCGAAACGCTGGCGACCCAGTTGAGCAACGCGCTGGTGCTGAGCGGCGACACCACCGACGAGAAGCTGCTCGAGAACGAAGGCATCGACGAGATGGACCTGTTCGTCGCGCTGACCAACGACGAGGAAGACAACATCATGTCGGCCTCGCTCGCCAAACGCATGGGCGCGCGCCGCACGCTGGCGCTGATCAACCGCAAGAGCTACGTGGACCTGGTGCAGGGCGGGCCGATCGACATCGCCATTTCGCCGGCCCACACCTCCATCGGTTCGCTGCTTGCCCATGTGCGCCGGGGCGACGTGGTGGCGGTGCACAGCCTGCGCCGCGGTGCGGCCGAAGCGCTGGAGATCATCGCCCACGGCTCGCCCAAGGATTCGAAGGTGGTCGGCCGTCGGATCGAGGAAATCGCCCTGCCGAAGGGCGCCACCATCGGCGCCATCGTGCGCGAGGAAAAGCGCGCCGACGGCAAGCTGTTGCGCCGCGTAGTGATCATTCCGCACCACGACACCCTGGTGGAACGCGAAGACCACGTGATCGTGTTCTGTACCCACAAGAACCTGGTGCGCAAGGTGGAAAAGCTGTTCCAGGTCGGATTCACTTTCCTGTGATGCGCGGCGCCAACGCGCGGGCCTATTTCCCCGCTTTCAACGCCCTGGGCCTGATCATCATGATCTTCGGCCTGCTGATGGTTTTTCCGCTGGCGGTCGCCTGGGCCTTGGGCGACGGCGCGGAAATGGCATTCGATCAGGCCATCCTCGTCACCTTCTTCGCCGGCCTGCTGCTGTGGGCCGCCACCCGCAGCCGGCGCCGCGACCTGCGGGTGCACGACGGCTTCCTGCTCGTGGCCGCGACCTGGGTGATCCTGCCGGTATTCGGCGCGCTGCCGCTGATGGCCTTCCTGCCCGAGCTGACGCCCACCGACGCCTACTTCGAAGCGGTATCCGGCCTCACCGCCACCGGCGGCACCGTGCTCACCGGGCTCGACCGGCTGCCGACTTCGATCAACCTGTGGCGGACCTTCATGCACTGGATAGGCGGCATGGGGGTGATCGTGCTGGTGGTCGCAATCCTGCCGCTGCTCGGCATCGGCGGCCGCCAGCTGTTCAAGGCCGAGGTGCCGACGCCGATGAAGGAAACCAGCCTGACGCCGCGCATCGCCGAAACCGCGAAGGGGCTGTGGCTTACCTACATCCTGCTGACCATCGCTTGCGGTTTCAGCCTGTGGCTGGCGGGGCTGGAAGGCTGGGACGCGGTGATCCACGCATTTTCGGTCACCGGGCTGGGAGGTTTTTCCAGCCGCGACGAATCGCTCGGCTATTTCGGCAACGTCGCGGTCGAGGGCGTGGCGATGGTGTTCGCGCTCGCGTCCGCGCTCAACTTCTCGACCCACTACCTGGCGCTGTCGCGACGTTCGTTTGCGCCCTACCTGCGCGACCCGGAGATTCCCTTCTTCTTCGCCGTGCTGTTGTTCAGCATCGCGCTGCTCACCGTCTACCTGCAGCAGTTCGAGGCCCACGCCGACCTGTTCTCGACAGTGCGCTATGTCGCGTTCCACGTGGTGTCGATCTCCACCTCGCTCGGCCTGGCCACCTACGACTACACGATGTGGCCGATGTTCGCGCAGATCTGGGTCCTGTTCCTCGGCAGCTTCATGGCCTGTTCGGGGTCCGCCGGCGGCGGCATCAAGATGATGCGGGCGATCATCCTTTACAAGCAGGTGCTGCGCGAAATCATCCGCTCGCTCCACCCCAACGCGGTTCGGCCGGTGCGGCTGGGCAGCCAACCCGTCAGCGAGGGCACGCTGCACGCGGTGCTCGGGTTCAGCTTCATCTACATGGTCACCATCGTCACGCTGACGCTGGTGCTGTCGGCGTCCGGGGTAGAGCTGATCACCGCGTTTTCGGCGGTGGTCGCCTGCCTCAACAACACCGGCCCCGGCCTGGACGCGGTGGGGCCGGCGTCCAACTACCAGGGGCTCAGTGATTTCCAGACCTGGGTGTTGTCCTTCACGATGATCCTCGGCCGTCTCGAAATCTTCACCTTCCTCGTCGTCCTCACGCCGACCTTCTGGCGGCGTTGAGCCGGTGCGGCGCGCGACGCAGGCGCGCCCCCGGATATCGGCGATAATCGACGTTTATCCGCATCAGCCGGACGAGAGGACCGCGACGTGAGCCGCCTGAAAAACGACACCTTCCTGCGTGCGCTGCTGCGCCAGCCCACCGAATACACCCCCGTCTGGCTGATGCGCCAGGCGGGACGCTACCTGCCGGAATACTGCGAAACGCGCAAACGCGCGGGCAGCTTCCTCAACCTGTGCAAGAGCCCCGCGCTCGCCTGCGAGGTGACGCTGCAGCCGCTGGCGCGCTACGACCTCGACGCCGCCATCCTGTTCTCGGACATCCTAACGGTGCCGGACGCGATGGGGCTGGGCCTGTATTTCGCCGAAGGCGAGGGCCCGCGCTTCGAGCGTCCGCTGCGCGACGAATGGGAGATCCGCAACCTGTCGGTGCCGGACCCCCACGCCGAGCTGCAGTACGTGATGGACGCGGTGTCCGAGATCCGTCGCGCGCTCGACGGCAGCGTGCCGCTGATCGGCTTCTCGGGCAGCCCGTGGACGCTGGCCTGCTACATGGTGGAAGGCGGCTCGTCGGACGACTATCGCCGCATCAAGACCATGGCCTACAGCCGGCCCGACCTGCTGCACCACATCCTCGGCGTCACCGCCGACGCGGTCGTGCAGTACCTGAACGCGCAGATCGAGGCCGGCGCGCAGGCCGTGATGGTGTTCGATTCCTGGGGCGGCGTACTCGCCGAAGCCGCTTACCGCGAGTTTTCGCTGCGCTACCTGCAGCGCGTGGTGGATGGGCTGATCCGCGAGCGCGAAGGGCAGCGCGTGCCCAGCATCGTGTTCACCAAGGGTGGCGGCATCTGGCTCGAGTCCATCGCCGCGATCGGCAGTGACGCGGTCGGACTCGACTGGACCATGGACATCGGCCGCGCCCGTGCGCTGGTGGGCCAGCGCGTGGCCTTGCAGGGCAACCTCGACCCCTCGATCCTGTTTGCCCCGCCCGAGGCGGTGGCGGCCGAGGCGCGTCGCGTGCTCGACGCCTACGGCCCCCACCCGGGCCACGTCTTCAATCTGGGCCACGGCATCTCCCAGTTCACCCCGCCCGAAAACGTCTCGGTGCTGGTGGATACGGTGCATGACCATAGTCGTAAGCTGCGGGCCGCGGTTGGCGGATAAGTGACAAATCGCCGGAAGGCCGCCTGAAGGTGGCATTTCCGGCGTCTGTCAAGCGGGATAGTGCTATTTCCTGCTTGACTTATACACATCCACAGCAATGTGTCAGGCCCGACGCACAGACTTGGTGCGTTATTCGATGTTTTTTCAAGACATTGAAAATAAAGCAAAAAATTTTTGCGTAATGTTAAGGCAAAGTGACGGAAAGGCTTGTGGGGCCTAGGTTTTCGTCGGATTCACCCAGCTTTCCCACAAAGTTATCCACAGGTTTTGTGGACAAGCCGGGGCCCGTCGCACGGCCAGATATTTAGCGCCGCTATGCACAGCTGTTTCTCAGCTAAGTTTCATATCTATTTGATTTTTATAGGTTGTTGTAGAAACAACATTTTCCCGCATGCGCATTGTCCGCGTCGCGTTGCCGGTGCCGCTAACGCAACTTTTTGATTATTCGCTGGAAGATGCATGCGAGACGGATGTTGGGCGATGCGTCCGGGTGCCGTTCGGGCGTGGGGACAAGAGCGGCGTCATCGTCGAACTGGCTGAACTGGCGGCGGTGGAGCCGGCGCGGCTCAAGCCGGTGCTTCACGTCCAGCGCGAGGTGGAGCCGCTGCCGCCGGACTGGCTGGCGCTCGTCGCCTTCGTCGCACGCTACTACCACGCCCCGCTGGGCGAGGTCATCGGACTCGCCTTGCCGCCGGGATTGCGGCGCGCCGACGAGGTCAGCGGCGAGTTGACCGATCCGCTGCTGGAACCGAGCGCTGCCGGGGCGCTGGCCCTTGCCGAGACCAAGCGTGAAAGCCGCGCCCTGGCGCTGCTGCGCGAGGTCGCCGGATTGGGGGCGCCGGTGCGCCGCAGCGCCGTGCGGGCGCTTGCGGCCGGCAGCGCGGTGGGGGATGCGCTGCGCCGGGGCTGGTTGCAGCCCGCCGCCGGGCAACCCGCTCATGTCGCGGCCGCCGCGCCCGCATTGACCGACGAACAGGCGCAGGCCCTTGCCACGATGGAGGCGGCGGGCGCCGGTTTTCGCGCCTGGTTGCTGCAGGGGGTGACCGGCAGCGGCAAGACCGAGGTCTACCTGCGTCTCGCGGAACGGGCACTCGCCGCGGGCGGGCAGGTCTTGATGCTGGTGCCGGAGATCGCGCTCACCCCGCAGCTCGAACGCCGCGTCGCCGAGCGCTTTCCGTCCGCGCAGGTCGTCAGCCTGCATTCGGCGCTGGCGGAGGGGGCGCGCTCGCGTGGCTTCGTCCAGGCGCTCGAAGGCCAGGCGGACATCGTGCTGGGTACGCGCCTGGCAGTCTTTGCCCCGTTGCCGCGCCTGGGGCTGATCCTGGTCGATGAGGAACACGACGCGTCCTACAAGCAGCAGGAGGGGGTGCGCTATTCGGCACGCGACGTCGCGGTATGGCGTGCGCGCCAGCGCGGGGTGCCGGTGGTCCTCGGTTCCGCTACGCCCTCGCTGGAAACCTGGCAGCACGCCCGGCAGGGCCGCTACGGCTTGTTGTCGCTGCGGCGGCGCGCGGTGGCGGCCGCGCTGCCGCCGGTGCGCTATGTCGATACCCGCAGGCAGCGGCTCGACGAGGGGCTGAGCGCGGCGCTGTGCCAGGCCATCGAGCAGCGTCTGGAAAGGGGCGAACAGAGCCTGGTGTTTCTCAACCGGCGCGGCTACGCCCCGGTGCTTGCCTGCCCGTCATGCGGCTGGATCAGCCGCTGTCCGCATTGCTCGGCGAACCTCGTGGTGCATTTGATGGACCGGCGCGTGCGTTGCCACCATTGCGGGGCCGAAGGTCCCATTCCGCCCGCCTGTCCGAGTTGCGGCGATCAGGACATCCAGCCCTACGGGCGCGGCACGCAGCGGATCGAGGCGCGCCTGGCCGAACGTTTCCCGCAGGCGCGGGTGCTGCGGGTCGATCGCGATGCCGCACGCACGCGGGCGCAGTGGGAAGGGCTGCTGCAGACGATCGCGGACGGCGGGGCGGACATCCTCGTCGGTACCCAGATGATGGCCAAGGGGCACGATTTTCCGCGCCTGACGCTGGTCGGGGTGGTGGGGGCCGACGCCTCGCTGCACGCCGCCGACTTCCGCGCGCCGGAGCGTCTGTTCCAGCAACTGATGCAGGTCGGTGGCCGCGCCGGGCGCGGTGCGCTTGCGGGCGAGGTGCTGGTCCAGACCGAGTACCCCGGCCACGCGCTGTACCAGCACCTGGCCCGCCACGACTTCGACGCCTTTGCGGCGATGGCGCTGGAGGAGCGGCGCCAGGCGGGTTTTCCGCCGCATACGGCGCAGGCGATGCTGCGCGCCGACGCCCCCGCGCTGGAGGCCGCCACCGACTTCCTGCAGCACGCCCGCCGGCTTGGAGAAGAGCGCGCCGCGCCGGGCATCCGCCTCTACGATCCGGTGCCGATGCGCCTGACGCGGCTCGCCCGCCGTGAGCGCGCGCAACTGCTGGTGGAGGCGGACCAGCGAGCGTTGTTGCAGGGCTTTCTGGTGGAGTGGATGGCTGCCTTGCGGGCGCAGCGAACGCCACGCGAACTGCGCTGGCAGATCGACGTCGATCCGCTGGAGGTCTGAGCGCTGGGTTTTCGCGGGTCGAACGTTTTCGCCGGCCGGAAAAGAAAAAGCCCAGGCACTGGGTGCCTGGGCAAATCCACACCAAAGGAGGAGGGTGGAGGAGACGGTTCAAAGAATAGCTGAGCGGATGTTGCAATGCAACAGCCGGCTCAGCAAATGTTTTTATGGACCGATCAACTTCACTTCCGTTGGCGGGTTTCAGAGGCAAGGCCGCAAACGTGACACGTTGTTGCAACGCGCAATGTGGGTACGGGAAAACCCGCACGCTGGCGCGAAACCCAAGGGTGGAACAGAAAAACGGGGCGGGGACCGGGTATGCGGGCGGCCGGGGCGCGGAGCAAGGCGCGCCGTGCGCGAGCCTCGCGCCTCCCTGACGGGGGGGAGCCTCGGGCGGGACGTGGGCGTCGTGCGGCAGCCGCGACGCCCGTCGCAAGACAGCTCAGACGCTGTCGCGGACCTGGCTGACCGCCTGGCGGTACTGTTCGAGCGCCTCGTCGCGGCTGCCCGCGTCGATGCCGAGGTCGTGCACCAGCCCGTCCTTGAGGCCGTAGCACCAGGCGTGCACATTCACCTTCTGCCCACGGGCCCAGGCTTCGCGCAGCACCGAGGTCTGGCAGATGTTGACGACCTGCTGCATGGCATTGAATTCGCACAGCCGGTCGACCCGCAGGTTGGGGTCTTCGATCTGCGCCAGCGTGGCTTCGTGCAGGTCGCGGACGTCCTGCACATGGCGCAGCCAGTTGTCGATCAGGCCGAGGCGGTTGTTGTTCAGCGCTGCCTTCACCCCGCCGCAGCCGTAGTGACCGACCACCAGGATGTGTTTCACGCGCAGCACATCCACGGCGTACTGGATCACCGAGAGGGCGTTGAGGTCGGTGTGCACCACGACGTTGGCGACGTTGCGGTGGACGAAGACCTCACCCGGGGCGAGGCCGATGATCTGGTTGGCGGGAACGCGGCTGTCGGAGCAGCCGATCCAGAGGTATTCGGGTGTTTGCTGGTTGGCGAGCCGGGTGAAGTACTCGGGATCTTCACCATGCATGCGTTCGGACCAGGCTTTGTTGTTGTCGAACAGTAGCTGGATGTCGGGGGTATTCGGGGTCGTTTGCATCTGTGTGGGCCGGGCAGGGTTTCCATAATTATGAATAATAGAGACCGCCTTGTCAGCCGGGACATTCGCCGTCAAGCGCTTGCGCCGCGAGGCGCCGGCAGCCGCCGGCGCGGTTTTTCCGCTCCCGCGGGGCGCGGCGGCCTTGGGCAAGGGCGACTTTGTCCGTGCTTTCATGTCGCACTCCAGATCCCGAGCTGCTCGAGCTGGCGCGTCGCCGCCTCCGCCCAGCCACGGTTCGCGGCGGGGCTGGCGGGGCTGGGGTGCAGGATGCGTCCGAGCTTGACGGGGAGGCCGGCAAGCGCCTCGGCAGCCCGCTTTTCCGCCCAGGCGCCGACCCCGATCACCCATTCCGGCTCCAGCGCCTGCGTTACCGCGCGCAGGTGCGCGTCGCACGCGGCCAGCAAGGGGCGCTGCTCGCCGGCGGGAAGCTTGTCGGGGGTCAGGTTGCGGCCGTGGTCGAAGAATGCGAGCGGACAGTAGTTGACGACGAAATGGTCGGCGAAGAAGGCGGCCGGGGTGTTGAAGCGGCTGCGGAACAAGCCCCACAGGCGCTGGCCGCTGACTTCCGAGCGGGCGCAGTCGAAACCTTCCACCGGGCGCTTGGGATTGACCTGCGCGGGTTGTCCCACTGCGCCGGCCAGCCCCAGCCAGTCGCGCGCAGTGGCGATTTCGCCGAAGGGCACACCGATCTGCGCCATGCCGAAGGGCCCGGGGTTCATGCCGAGGAAGATCACCCGCTTGCGTCCTTCGCCATACCGTTCCAGGTACGCCCGGTGGATGTCCCAGGCGTAGCCGAGCGGGTTGTAGACGTGGCTGACCGGGGGGGCGAAATGCAGGCTGTCGACCTGTTCAGAGAGCGTGCGGGCGGCGTTGACGAGGGAGGCTGCGGTCATCGGTGAAGGGCTGGAGAACGGTGGAAAGTGGCGCGGCTAGTCGTCGGCACCGGCGGGAACGGCGGGGCGGCCGAGCGCCGCGAGGGCGTCGCGCTGCAGCCATACCATCGCGACGCCGGGCACCGCGACGACGATGGAAAACAGGAAGAACGACGGCCACCCGATGCTCGCCGACAGCACGCCGGAGAGCGGGCTGACGTAGATCCGGCCGACCGCCGCGAATGCGGACAGCAGGGCGTAATGCGTGGCGGTAAAGCGCTGGTTGCACAGCGCCATCAGCAGCGCGATGAAGGCGACGGTGCCCATGCCGCCGGAAATGTTCTCGCCCGCAATCACCGTGAGCAGCAGGCCGTCCAGCTGGGTGGGCCTATCGAGTGCGACGATGCCCCAGTCGAAAGCCGGCAGGTCGACCGCGCCCCAGGCGCCGCGGCCGAGTTCGGCCAGCAGGTAGAAGCCGAAGTTGGATACCAGTTGCAGCACGCCGAACAGCAGCAGCGAGCGATAGAGCGCGAGCCGGGTCATGATCAGCCCGCCGATGAAGGCACCGAGGATGGTCAGCCACAGGCCGATCACCTTGTTCGCGATTCCCACTTCCTCCTGGCTGAACCCCATGCCCTTGATCAGGAAGGGCGTGGTCAGGCTGCCCGCGAAGGCGTCGCCCAGCTTGTACAGGATGATCAGCGCCAGGAAGGCGGCCGCGCCGCGCTGGGCGAAATAGCTCGACAGCGAGCGGTTCAGGGTTTCGAAACCGGCGCGCCGCGCCGCGAGGTAGGCGAGTGGCAGCGCCGCCGCGATTTCCATCAGCACGAACAGCAGCTGGATCCAGCGGTTGGGATCGTCCGGGTCGAGGCCGGCGAGCTTCAGCAGGTGGTGGGCGGCGAGATAACCCACGGCAAGCCCGGCGAGCATCGCGACGAAGCCGCGCAATTCGCGCGCGGGGTCGGAGTCGAGCGCGCGCAGGTGGCTTGCCACGCGCGGCAAGGTCAGCAGCGACAGCACGGCACAGCCCAGCATGATCGCTGCCATGCTGTGATAGACCCGCGGCCAGGACTGCCACTGCCCGGCCCAGATCAGCGCGATGCCGCCGGACGTGATCATCGCCAGCCGGTAGGCGAACACGTGCACCGATGCGCCGAGGCCGCGCTCCTCCTCGGGCAGCAGGTCGGTGCGGTAGGCGTCGACGACGACGTCCTGCGAGGCCGACAGGAAGGCCACCAGCAGTGCGGCGATCGCGAACAGCTCTGGCGCGGCGCTCGGCGACAGGCTGCCCATCCACCACAGCAGCGCTGCCAGCGCGAGTTGTGTCACCACCAGCCAGCCACGGCGGCGGCCGAGCAGCGGCGGTTCGAAGCGGTCCATCAGTGGTGCCCACAGGAACTTGAACGTGTAGGGCACCCCCACGAGGCCGAAGAAGCCGATGGTGGCGATATCGACGCCATCCACCGTCAGCCAGGCCTGCATCGCCTGCCCGGTGAGGGCGAGCGGCAGGCCGGACGCGAAGCCGAGCACCAGGATCGCGAACAGGCGCCAGCCGCGGCCCAGCGTATGAGCGGTCACCGGAACTGCTCCCGGGGCTCGCCAGCCCGGCCGGGGAGGCAGGCGGGCAGGGCAACAGGTGGAGCGAGCGGCGTGGCGGCGGAACGGGGCACGGCGGAATTCCCGGGCAAAAAGTCCGCGGATTATCCCAGATCGGCGCCCTCGCCGCCGGGCAGGGCGGCTTCACAATTCGATACCTTTCTTGCGCGCCGAGGGCGCGGGCGCGAAGAATGCGGCCCATAACAAGTCCAGACCAAAGGAGGAGACCCGCCATGCCGCACGTCGTGATCGTGGCCTTTGGTGCCGATCGTGAATACGAATTCACCGTGAGCGAGCAGGAGGCCGCGGCGCTGCGCAAGGACGACGCGCGCGCCTGGCTCGCGGCGGAGTTCGACGCGCTCGAGTGCTCGCCGTCCAACCCGATGGGGAAGATCCTGGTCCTCGACATGGTGCTCAATGTCGCCAAGTACGGGGGCGAGTCCCGCTTCGCTCAGGCCGGCGATTGGGCGCGTGCCTTCGTCACCGCCGCCGCCGTCGTGCTCGACCGGCCGGTGATCCGTATCGACGTGCCGGGTTTCACTGTCGGCTGAGCCGCCATTCGCCCTCTCGGGCTGTGATCCTGCCGTCTGTCCGGGCCGCCCCGGCGGCATTGGCGACCCCGCTTCCCGGGGCGCCGGACGAGGATGCCTCTCGCATGAAATGCGCGCGGTGCTCGCCTATAGTGGGTTCACGCGGCGCAGCCGCGAACCGGGGAGGGCGGGGCGATGGCGGTGCTGAAGAGGGGTGCAAGCGGCGCGGCGGTCGAGCGCCTGCAGAGGCGGCTGCTGGAATGCGGCTTTGATCCCGGCCTGATCGACGGCCTGTTTGGCGGCGGCACCGAGGCCGCGGTGCTGGCCTATCAATGGAGCGAAGGCCTGTTGCCGGACGGTATCGCCGGGCCGCGCACGCTGAAGTCGCTCGGGCTCGCCACCGTGAAGGATGCGTGGCCCGACGTGATTCCCGGCGTCAGCGTCGAGGCGGTATCGGAAATGTTCCCCTGCACGCCGGTGGGCAATATCCGCCGCAACCTGCCGGGCGTATGTGCCGCGCTGCGGGCGCGTGGACTCACCGACCGCCCGATGGTCCTGATGGCGCTGGCGACCATTCGCGCCGAGGCGGAGTGTTTCGAGCCGGTGGCCGAGGGTTGCTCGCGCTTCAATACCTCGCCGCGCGGCCATCCCTTCGATCTCTACGACCGCCGGCGCGACCTCGGCAACCAGGGCGCGCCGGACGGCGAGCGTTACCGCGGGCGCGGCTACGTCCAGCTCACAGGGCGTTTCAACTACGCGCGCTACGGCGACGTGCTCGGGATGGGAAGCCGTCTTGTTGATGAACCGGAGGACGCCTCCGAGCCCGCCGTCGCCGGTGACCTGCTGGCGGCCTTCCTGGCGGACAAGGAGGCGCTGATCAAGCGCGCGTTGGTGGCAGACGATCTCGGGGCCGCGCGGCGTCTCGTCAACGGCGGCAGTCATGGCCTCGACCGTTTCGCCGATGCCTTTCGCCGCGGCGAACGCGTGCTGCCCGCCTGAAGGCGGGACGCGGCGCTAGTCGCGCCCCAGCCGATATACCGCGACGCTGGCGAGGAAGTTCGGTTCGTCCAGTACCAGCTTGCCTTCGTCGAAGGCAAGCCGCTCGCGCACCGCGATGCCGTTCATCTCGCACAGCGCATCGAAGTCGGCGATCGTGAAGAAGCGCACGTTGGGGGTGTTGAACCACTGGTGCGGCAGGCTTTCGGACACCGGCATGCGGCCGTTGAGGATGCTCTGGCGGTGGCGCCAGTAGCCGAAGTTGGGAAAGCTCACCACCGCCTCGCGCCCCACGCGCAGCATTTCCGCCAGGATGCCCTGGGTGTTCTGCATCGCCTGCAGCGACAGGCTCATGATGACATGGTCGAAGAAGCCGTCCTCGAAGCCCGAGAGACCGTTCTCCATGTCCACCTGGATCGCATTCACGCCGTTCTTCACGCACGCGATCAGCTTGTCCGGATCGTTCTCGACGCCGTAGCCCTGCACCTGGCGCACCGCGATCAGGTGCTTGAGCAGGCTGCCGTCGCCGCAGCCGAGGTCCAGTACCTTCTCGCCGGGGGCGATCCACTGGGCGATCACGTCGTAGTCGTAGCGATAGGCCGCCATCCTTACACCTCGATGCGGTCGAACCAAGCGCTGAGCAGCGCGTGGTATTGCGGGTCGTCGAGCAGGAAGGAGTCGTGCCCGGCGGGGCAGTCGATCTCCGCGTAGCTGACGTTGCGCCGGTTGTGCAGCAACGCATAGACGATCTCGCGCGAGCGTGCCGGCGAGAAGCGCCAGTCGGTGGTGAAGGACACCACCAGGAAGTCGGCGCTGGCGCGGGCGAGCGCGGCGTTGAGATTGCCGCCGTGCTCGAAGGCCGGATCGAAATAGTCCAGCGTCTTGGTCGTCAGCAGGTAGGTGTTGGCGTCGAAGTAGCCGGCGAACTTGTCGCCTTGGTAGCGCAGGTAGGACTCGATCTCGAACTCGACGTCGTAGCTGTACACCGCCTTGCCGTGGCGCAGGCTGCGGCCGAATTTCTCACCCATCGAGTCGTCCGACAGATAGGTGATGTGGCCCACCATGCGCGCCAGCTTCAGGCCGCGCGCCGGCACCACGCCGTGCTCGTAATAATGGCCCCCGTGAAAATCCGGGTCGGTCAGGATGGCCTGGCGCGCGACCTCGTTGAAGGCGATGTTCTGCGCGGTGAGCTTGGGCGCCGAGGCGATGACGGCAGCGTGGCCGACGCGCTCCGGGTACTGCAGCGTCCAGGACAGGGCCTGCATGCCGCCCAGGCTGCCGCCGACGATCGCGGCGAAGCGTTGGATGCCGAGGCGGTCAGCGAGCCGCGCCTGCGCGTCCACCCAGTCCTCGACGGTGACGAAGGGGAAATCGGCGCCCCACGGCCGCCCGGTGGCCGGATTGACCGAGCCGGGGCCGGTGCTGCCGTAGCAGCCGCCGAGGTTGTTCACCCCGATCACGAAGAACTTGCGCGTATCGAGCGGTTTGCCGGGGCCGACCAGGTTGTCCCACCAGCCGACGTTGCGCGGGTCGTCCGCATAGACGCCCGCCACATGGTGGGAGCCCGACAGCGCGTGGCAGACCAGCACGGCATTGCTGCGCGCGGCGTTGAGCTGGCCATAGGTTTCGTACACCAGGTCGTAGCCGGCGAGCGTGCCGCCGCTGCGCAGCGGCAAGGGCTCGTCGAAGTGGGCCGTCTGCGGCGCCACGGTGCCGACGGATTGGGGTTCGGTCATGATCTGTGCGTGGAAAACAAAAAACCCAGCCGGCTCGAAAACGCGGACTGGGTCGCCCTCGCTTTAGCCGGATTTATTGAGCGCCCGCAAGCTGTGGTTCAAATCGGCGCTAAGTGGCGGAAAATTAGCCGCGCCCCGGGGAAAAGTCAAACCACCCAGCGTGATAACATCCTTGCCCGCTTCTCCGTTTTCCGTCGCAGCATGATCCGCGTCATCCTCAACGGCCAGCCCGCCGAACTCGCGCCCGGCCTCACCGTCGCCGCCCTGCTCGAACAACGCCAGCTCGCCGGCAAGCGCCTCGCAGTCGAACGCAACGGCGAGATCGTTCCGCGGGCGCGCCATGCCGACACCGCGCTGGCCGATGGCGACCGGCTCGAGATCGTGGTGGCCGTAGGCGGCGGCTGAGCCGCCGGTGCGGATCGTCTTCGTCCATCCCCTTTGCCTTTGCAGGTTGAACCCATGAACGACACCCTGGTGATCGCCGGCAAGCACTACCGCTCCCGGCTGCTGGTCGGCACCGGCAAGTACAAGGATTTCGCCGAAACGCGTGCCGCGATCGACGCCAGCGGCGCCGAAATCGTCACCGTCGCGATCCGCCGCACCAACATCGGCCAGAACGCCGACGAGCCCAACCTGCTCGACGCGCTGCCGCCCGACCAGTTCACCATCCTGCCCAACACCGCCGGCTGCTACACCGCCGACGACGCGGTGCGCACGCTGCGGCTGGCACGCGAGCTGCTCGATGGCCACGCGCTGGTCAAGCTCGAAGTGCTGGGTGACCCCAAGTCGCTGTTCCCCAACATGCCGGAAACCCTGAAGGCCGCCGAAACCCTGGTCAAGGACGGCTTCGAGGTGATGGTGTACTGCGCCGACGATCCCATCCAGGCCAAGATGCTGGAAGAAATCGGCTGCGTCGCGGTGATGCCGCTCGCGTCCCTCATCGGCTCCGGCATGGGCATCCTCAATCCGTGGAACCTGCGCCTGATCATCGACAATGCCAAGGTGCCCGTGCTGGTGGATGCCGGCGTCGGCACCGCGTCGGACGCCGCGATCGCGATGGAGCTGGGCTGCGACGGCGTGCTGATGAACACCGCGATCGCCGCCGCCGGCCAGCCGGTGCTGATGGCGAGCGCGATGAAGAAGGCGGTGGAGGCCGGCCGCGAGGCCTTCCTCGCCGGCCGCATGCCGCGCAAGTTCTATTCAGCGGATCCCAGCTCGCCCACCGCGGGGCTGATCGGTTCATGAGCGAAGCTGACAACAAGCCCGTGTCGGCCGCGGTCGAGCTGATCGCGCAGGACCGCCCGGAGCACCGCTTCTCCAGCCGCAGCATCCGCAGCTTCGTGCTGCGCCAGGGGCGGATGTCGGGCGCGCAGCAGCGCTACCTGGAAGACATGCTGCCGAAGATCGGCATCGAATACCGCCCGGCGCCGCTCGACCTCGACGCCGCCTTCGGCCGCAGCGCGCCGAAGATCCTCGAGATCGGCTTCGGCATGGGCGAGACCACCGCGAAGATCGCCGCTGCGCACCCCGAGCAGGACTACCTCGGCATCGAGGTGCATGGCCCCGGCGTCGGCGCGATGTGCAAGCTGGTGGCGGAAAACGGCCTCGCCAACGTGCGCATCATGCAGCACGACGCGGTCGAGGTGATGCGCGACATGATCGCCGACGGCGCGCTCGCCGGCGTGCACGTGTTCTTTCCCGACCCCTGGCGCAAGGCGCGCCACTACAAGCGCCGGCTGATCCAGCCCGATTTCGTCGCCTTGGTGGCGCAAAAGCTCGCCCCCGGCGGCTACCTGCACTGCGCGACGGACTGGGAGCACTATGCCCACTGGATGCTGGAGATTCTCGCCGCGGAGCCGCTGCTGCAGAATACCGCCGACGGATTTGCGCCGCGCCCCGACTACCGGCCGCTGACCAAGTTCGAAAACCGCGGCCTCAAGCTCGGCCACGGCGTGTGGGATCTGGTTTTCCGTCGCCGCTGAGTAACGCCGCCCCGTTTCCGGCCGCGGCCCAGCATGATCGGCAATCCCCGCGCCGTGCGCGTGCATCCGCCGCGGCGCCCCTGAACGGACGAGGAGAACGTCACCGTGTTGCGTAGGCTGTTCCGGTTCATCGGCCGCGTGTTGCGCGCGCTCTGGCGCGGCGTCGACCTGCTGCGGCGCACCGCGCTCAACCTTGTGCTGCTGGTGTTGATCGTGGCTGCGCTGGTCGCCTTCTTCCGTGCCGTCCCCGAGGTGCCGCAGGGTGCCGCGCTGGTGCTGCGGCCGCAGGGCGTGCTGGTCGAGCAAACGGTCGAAGCGCCGCTGGCGCTGCTGCGCGGCGGTGCCGCGGGCGGCCAGGTGGCGCTGCACGACCTGCTCGAAGCGATCCGTGCCGCGGCCGACGACGAGCGCATCGGCGCGCTGGTCATCGAAACGGACGATCTCGCCGGCGCCGGCCTGTCCAAGCTGGGCGAACTGCGCGAGGCGGTGGTGGCCTTCAAGGCCAGCGGCAAACCGGTGCTCGCGCGCGGCGAGCGTTTCACTCAGGGCCAGTACTACCTCGCCACGGTGGCGGACGAGGTTCATCTCGCGCCGGACGGCTTCCTGCTGCTGCAGGGCCTCGCGCGCCATCTCACCTATTTCAAAGACGCGCTCGACAGCCTCGGCATCAAGCTGCACGTGTTCCGCGTCGGTGAATACAAGTCCTTCTCCGAGCCCTTCACGCGCAACGACATGTCCGACGAGGACCGCGAAGCCTCGCGCGACCTGCTCGACGGCCTGTGGGGTGCGATGCGCGGCGAGGTCGCGCGCGCGCGCAAGCTCACCCCGGAAGCGCTCGACCGCTATGTGCTCGGCTTTGCCGACGTGCTCGCGCAGGCGGGCGGCGACCCGGCGCGCGCGGCGCAGGCCGCCGGCCTGGTGGATCGTCTCTCTACCCGCGACGAGTGGCGCGCGCACCTGATCGAGCGCGTCGGCGCCGACAAGGCCGGCACCGGCTACCGCAGCGTGGAGGCCGATGCCTACCTGTTCTCGCTGCGCGCCGCGCGGCCCCGCCATCGCGACCGCGTCGCGGTGCTGGTCGCGCAGGGGGCGATTGCCGACGGCGAGCAGCCCGCCAGCGCGGTCGGCGGCGACACGCTCGCGCGCCAGATCCGCGAAGCGCGCGAGGACAACGCGGTAAAGGCGGTGGTGCTGCGTATCGACAGCCCGGGCGGTAGCGCATTCGCGTCCGAGGTCATCCGCCGCGAACTCGAGCTGACGCGCCGCGCGGGCAAGCCGGTGGTGGCCTCGATGAGTTCGGTCGCCGCCTCCGGCGGTTACTGGATCGCGGTCGGCGCGGACGAGATCTGGGCGCTGCCCACCACCGTGACCGGGTCGATCGGCATCTTCGCGATGCTGCCGGAGGTGAGCGGTCCGCTCGCGCGCCTCGGCGTCCATGTCGACGGCGTGGCCACCGGGCCGCTCGCCGGCATGCCGGACCCGCGGCGAGCGCTGGACCCGGGGATGGCGAAGGCGATGCAGCTCGGCATCGAGCATGGCTACCGGCGCTTCCTGGAGGTGGTGGCCGAGGGGCGCCGGATGAAGGTGGGCGAGGTCGACGCGGTGGCGCGCGGCCGGGTGTGGACCGGCGAAACCGCGCTCGAACTCGGTCTGGTCGATCAGCTCGGCGGCGTGGATGCGGCGGTTCGCGCCGCGGCCAAGCGCGCGGGCCTGGAGCACTACAGCGTGCAGTGGCCGGTCACCGAGGTGTCGGCCGGGCGTGTGCTGCTGCAGCGCCTGCTCGCCGACGTCGGCCTCGATGCGGCGCTGGCCGCGCCGGCCTCGCTGCGGCTGGTGGATGGACTGGAGGCCGCCGCGGCCGAACTGGCGCGCTGGAACGATCCGCAGCAACGCTACGCGCACTGCCTGTGCGCGGCGCCTGAATAACGCGGGCGCTGTCCGGCGCCCCGCGGCCGCCGAGCGGCGCCGTGGCCTTTCCGTCGTCATGCCAGAATTTCCGGCATAACAACGGAGAGGAGACGTGTCATGGCCGTGGTTTTCGCCAAGACCGCGCGGGGCCAGGAGGAAATCGCCCGTCGCGCGGCGGGCCTCACCCCCCGTCAGCGGCGGGTATTGATCTGTATCGATGGTCGCCGCAGTGTCGATGAACTGCGGGAACTGAGTCCGGCCGACGACCTTCAGCACACGCTGGGCTTATTGGAAGAGGCGGGCCTGATCGAAGCGGCGCTGCTCGCCGAGGCGGAAGGTGCCACCACCGCGATCACCGCGCCGCTGCCGTCGATCACCGCGTTCGCGCCTTTGCCCGCCGAAGCCGACCCGGTGCGCGTGCAACAGGCGCGCAACTTCATGACCAACACCATCAACGCCTTCGTCGGCGCGCTCGGCGCCAGCTCGCTGCTGCAGCGGATCGAAGGTGCCGCGGACCAGCCGGCCCTGCGCGCGCTGTTCGACGAGTGGTATCACGCGCTGGTCAGCTCGCGCGAGGGCCGGCGCGAGGCCGAGGCGCTGCGGACCAAGCTGCTGCAGGTGATCTGAGCGGCGCTCAGTCGTCCAGGAAACGCTGCAGAAGGTCGTTGAGGAAGTGGCGTCCACGCTCGGTCGGGCGCACGCTGTCGGCGTCGATCTCGAGCAGGCCGTCCTGGCGCGCCGCACGCAGGCGCGCTTCCACCGCGGCCAGCGGCAGCCCGGTGCGCGCGGCGAACAGCGCGAGCGGAAAACCGCCGGTCAGCCGCAGCGCGTTCATCATGAATTCGAACGGCAGCTCGGCGACCGTCACCGACCGCCGTTCCTGCACGAAGTCGCCGCGCGCCGCGCCTTCCAGATAGCGCTGCGGATGCTTGTGGCGCATCTCGCGCACGATGCCTTCATGGTTGGAGAGCTTGCCGTGGGCGCCGGGGCCGATCCCGAGGTAGTCGCCGAACTGCCAGTAGTTGAGGTTGTGGCGGCATTCCTGCCCCGGCCGGGCGAAGGCGGAGGTTTCGTAGTGGCGGAAGCCCGCGGCCGCCAGCCGCGCCTCGATCGCGTCCTGCATGTCGGCGGCGCTGTCGTCGTCCGGCAGCGGCGGCGGATCGTGGGCGAAGGGCGTGTTCGGCTCCAGCGTCAGGTGGTAGCAGGACAGATGCGTGACGCCGAAGCCGAGCGCGGTGTCGAGGTCGGCGAGCGCCGCGTCCAGCCCTTGCTGCGGTAGCGCGTACATCAGGTCGATGTTTACCCGCTCGAAGTGCGCGAGTGCGCCTTCGATCGCACGCTTCGCTTCGTCGCTGCCGTGGATGCGGCCGAGGCGGACGAGCATGGCGTCGTCGAAGCTCTGGACGCCGAGCGACAGGCGGTTGACGCCGGCGGCGCGGAAATCGCGGAAGCGGGCCGCTTCCACCGTGCCGGGATTGGCCTCCAGCGTGATCTCCGCCAGGGGGTCGAGCGGCAGGCGCATGCGGATGTCGGTGAGCAGGCGGTCGAGCACCGGTGCCGACATCAGGCTGGGCGTGCCGCCGCCGATGAAGATGCTGTGCACCCGACGCCCCCACACCTGCGGCAGGGCGGCTTCGAGGTCGGCCACCACGGCTGCGGCCCACGCCTCTTCCGGAATGGCGGTCTCACCGCGCGGGGCGTGCGAGTTGAAGTCGCAGTAGGGGCACTTGCGCACGCACCACGGGAAATGCACGTACAGCGCGAGCGGCGGTGGCGCGCTGAGCTGCGGGCGCTCGGGAAGGACGACGGCCGCCGCTGCCGGCGCCGGCGTCAGCGGTATGACGCGGCGTTCGTTCACAGCGGGTGGGTCTTGAGGCGGTCGAGCAGATGGCGCATGGCGGCGCCGCGGTGGGAGAGGGTGTTCTTCAGCGCGGCGTCCAGTTCGGCCGCGGTCTGCGCGAGTTCCGGCAGCCAGAACAGCGGGTCGTAGCCAAAGCCGCCCTCGCCGCGCGCCGCTTCGAGGATGGTGCCGTGCCATTCACCGTCGGCGATCAGCGGGCGCGGATCGCCGGCGTGGCGCACCAGCACCACCGCCGAGTAGAAGTAGGCGCTGCGGTCCGCGACCCCGGCCAGCTTGTCCAGCAGCAGCGCGTTGTTGCGCGCGTCGGACTTCGGTTCGCCGGC
The DNA here is from genome assembly GCF_001682385.1 of Azoarcus olearius. Classification (NCBI taxonomy): domain Bacteria; kingdom Pseudomonadati; phylum Pseudomonadota; class Betaproteobacteria; order Rhodocyclales; family Zoogloeaceae; genus Azoarcus; species Azoarcus olearius. Next base: position 4,421,033 of record NZ_CP016210.1, on the reverse strand, counting down.
AAAGCGCGCGGAAAGCACGCCCGGTGCGCCGCCGAGCGCGCTCACGCACAGGCCGGAGTCGTCGGCCACCGCGGGCAGGCCGGTGGCCGCCGCGGCATGGCGCGCCTTGGCGAGCGCGTTCTCGACGAAGGTGCCGTGCGGCTCCTCGGCCTCCGAAACGCCAAGCGCGCCCTGCGCCACCACCTCGATGCCGAGCGGCGCGAGCAGGGCCTGCATCTCGGCGGCCTTCTTGGCGTTGTTGCTGGCAAGGACGAGTCGTTTGCTCATGGGTCAGGCTCCCGCCAGCGCCGCCTTCTGCAGTTCCACGAGGCGGCCGATGCCGGCTTCGGCGAGGTCGATCAGGGCGTTGAGTTCGGTGCGTGAGAAGGGCGTGCCCTCGGCGGTGCCCTGCACTTCGATGATGCCGCCGCTGCCGGTCATCACCACGTTCATGTCGGTGTCGCAGCCCGAATCTTCAGTGTAGTCGAGGTCGAGCACCGGCACCCCGTCGACGATCCCGACCGAGATCGCGGCAACGAAGTCGGTCATCGGGTTGGTGGCGAGCTTGCCGGCGGCCACCAGGCCTTCGAGCGCGTCGTGCAGCGCGACGCAGGCGCCGGTGATCGACGCGGTGCGGGTGCCGCCGTCGGCCTGCAGCACGTCGCAGTCGATCACCACCTGGCGTTCGCCGAGCGCGGCCAGATCCACCACCGCGCGCAGGCTGCGGCCGATCAGGCGCTGGATTTCCTGGGTGCGGCCGGTCTGCTTGCCCTTGGCGGCTTCGCGCGTGCTGCGGGTGTGGGTGGCGCGCGGCAGCATGCCGTATTCGGCGGTGACCCAGCCGCGGCCCTTGCCCTTGAGGAAAGGCGGCACCGCTTCCTCCACGCTGGCGGTGCACAGCACCCGGGTGTCGCCGAACTCGACCAGCACCGATCCTTCGGCGTGGCGCGTGTAGCGGCGGGTGAGGCGGACGGGGCGGAGTTCGTTGGCTTGGCGCTGGCTGGGTCGCATGGGTCGGGTCTGCTGAGGAGGCTCAGGGTTTGGAGAATTTGTGGATCGCGGCGTTGATCTCGGCGATGGCGTTCTCGATTTCGTCGTCCGAGAGATCGAGGCCACCGGCCGGCGCCCGGCTGCGCTGGAAGGCGTCGAGCTGGGTGGTGAAGTTGTTCAGCGCCATGGTCTGGGTGGAGACGGAGTCGGCCGCGCCGGGCGCGAGGTCATCATGCCAGCGCATCGCCACCGCGGACAGGTTGTCGCAGCTGGCGCCGGCGGCGACCTCCGCGCGGGTCAGCAGGCGCGGCACCGCGGCCATCAGGTTCTCGTCAGCCAGGCCCAGCAGCAGGGCGTCGTCGTTGAGCGGTCCCCACAGGCCGTCGGTGCACAGCAGCAGGGCATCGCCGTCGTGCAGCGCGGTGCGGCGCGAGAACTCGATCTGCGGCGCGTGGTTGCCGCCCAAGCAGGAATAGATGCGGTTGCGCCCGGGATGGCGGGCCGCGCCCTCGGCGTCGAGCAGGCCTTGTTCGATCATCAACTGCACGCGCGAATGGTCGCGCGTCTGCGCCACCACCTGGCCCTGCCGCATCAGGTACAGCCGCGAGTCGCCCGCGTGCGCCCAGTACGCATAGCCTTCCTGCACCACGCAGGCGACCACGGTGGTGCGCGGGGCCTCCGGCAGGTGCTTGTCGAGCGCGTAGTCGAGGATGGCGTGGTGGGCGTTCATCAGTGCGCGCGACAGGAACAGGCCGGGGTCGGCCAGCAGCGGCTGCGCCTCGCGCTGGAAAGCCTGGGTGATGAACTGGACCGCCAGGTGCGCCGCCACTTCGCCGTGCAGGTGGCCGCCCATGCCGTCGGCGATCAGCATCAGCAGCGCGTCGCGCGAATAGCAGTAGGCGATGCGGTCCTGGTTGGTCTTGCGCCGGCCGATGCGGCTTTCCTGGTAGATGGTGAATCGCAAGTTGAACTCCGTCAGCCGCGGCCGATGAATGATTTGAGCCGTGCGCCCAGGTCGGTGAACCACGAGGCCGGCATCGGTTCGCCCGCCTCCTTCTGCATCAGTGCCTTCTGCAGCGTATAGACGCTCTGCGGTCGCGCCAGCGGATCCAGGCGCAGGCTCCATTCAATCAGTTCGAGCAGTTGTCCGGAATAGCGTCCTGCATGCGTTCTGGAAATCGGCATGATGGTGTCGTGTTTCAGGCGCTCGTCCGAACGCGGCGGCGCGGCGCCCACGATGCAGGCATAGATGCTGGCGCCGACGCTGTAGATGTCGCTCCACGGCCCCAGCGCCTCGCGCTGGCCGAGCTGTTCGGGCGAGGCGAAGCCGGGCGTGTACATCGGCTTGAGCATCGGCTGGTCGAGCGCCAGGGTCTGGCGCGCGGCGCCGAAGTCGAGCAGCACCGGGGTGCCGTCGGTGCGCAGGTAGATGTTGGACGGCTTGATGTCGAGGTGCAGCAGCTTGTGCGCATGCACCTCGCGCAGGCCGTTGAGCATGCGGGTGAACACGCCACGGATGAAGCGTTCGCCGACATCGCCGCGGTGCTTCTGGATGTAGTCGTGCAGCGTGCGGCCGCGTTCGAACTGCATCACCATGTACACCGTGTTGTTGGCGCGGAAGAAGTTGAGCACGCGCACGACGTTGGGATGCATCAGCTTGGCCAGCGAGCGGCCTTCCTCGAAGAAGCACTTCATGCCGTAGCGGAAGGCGGGCAGGTTCTCGTCGGGCACCAGCGGCTCGATCTGCCCTTCCTTGCGCAGCGCGAGCGAATTCGGCAGGTACTCCTTGATCGCCACCGCGGTGCCGTCGTCATCGTCGTAGGCCAGATAGACGATGGAGAAGCCGCCGAGGGAAAGCTGGCGTTCGATGCGGTAACGGTCGAGCTGGAAGCCGGCGGGAAGGGCGCAGTTTGCTTGAGGCGGCATCTGGTCGAGCGCTAAGATTCGGCTTTCCGCGGCATTTTCCTGTTGGGCCTGCAGTGTACTCGAACACGGCAGCTTCCCGGAGACCCCCATCCATGATCCATAGCATGACCGGTTTCGCGGTGCAGACCCGCGATCTTGGCCCCGTGAGCCTTCATCTCGAGCTGCGCAGCGTCAATTCCCGCTATCTGGACCTGTCCTTCCGCATCGTCGAGGACCTGCGCCAGGCGGAGCCGGCCATCCGCGAGCAGATCGCGGCCAAGCTGACGCGCGGCAAGGTCGAATGCCGTCTGAATCTGCACACCAACGATGCCGCCCCGCGCAGCCTCGCGCTCAACAACGCCCTGCTCGGCCAGCTGGCCGACGCCCAGGCCGCGGTGCGCCGCCAGTTCGCCGACGCCCAGCCGCTGTCGGTGGGCGAAGTGCTGCGCTGGCCCGGCATGCTCGCCGACGACAGCCTCGCGTTCGAGCAGATGCAGCCGGTGATCGCCGAACTGGCCAAGGCCGCGCTCGACGAACTGGTCGCCACCCGCCGCCGCGAAGGCGACAAACTCGCGGCGATGATCCGCGAACGCGTGGTGCGCATGCGCGAACTGGTCGCGATCGCCACCCCGCGCATGCCGGCCATCGTGGCCGAATACCAGGACAAGCTCACCGCCCGCCTGCGTGACGCAGTGGCTTCGCTCGACGAAGACCGCGTGCGCCAGGAAGTGGCGCTGTTCGCCCAGCGCATCGATGTCGCCGAGGAGCTGTCGCGCTTGGCCACCCACCTCGACGAAGTCGAGCGCATCCTCAAGGCCGGCGGCTCGGCCGGCAAGCGGCTGGATTTCCTGATGCAGGAACTCAACCGCGAGGCCAACACCCTCGCCTCCAAGTCCGCCGCCACCGACATCACCAACATCGCGATGGAACTGAAGGTGCTGATCGAGCAGATGCGCGAGCAGGTGCAGAACATCGAGTAAGGCGCAGCAGCGTTTTTTCCCGCGGCGGCGCCTTGCGCTGCCCGCTTTCCCCACGGGGTGCCGCGCGGCGCGCGCCGCCCCGCTTGCGATGTAGCCGGCATTTGACCGCGGCCGGTGCGCGGTGCTTGACTTCGAGCGCACTCGAACTTCTAGCATCGTTCCCATGGAATCCCATCTCAGTATCGACGAGGTCGCGCGCCGCACCGGCCTGTCCGCCCACACGCTGCGTTATTACGAGCGCATCGGCCTGATCGCGCCGGTGGCGCGGGCGCCGGGCGGGCAGCGGCGCTATGCCGCGGTTGATCTTGAATGGATCGGATTCCTGCTGCGACTGCGCGCCACCCGCATGCCCATCGGGCAGATGCAGGCGTTCGCGCGGCTGCGCAGCGAGGGGAACGCTACTGCCGGGGCCCGGCGCGCACTGCTCGAAGCGCATCTGGCCGAGGTGCTGGCCACCATCGAAGCGATGCAGCAGGCCGCCACGGCGCTGCAGGCCAAGATCGGCCATTACCGCGACATCGAGCGTTCCCTGCCGTCGTCCACCACCGATGAGAGGGAATCCCATGCCACAGGACCGCTACGCAACCGGCCTCGCGCGGCTGCGCGAGATCGACGGTGAAGCCGGCGAGCGCGTCGTCGCCAGCCTTGCCGACATCGCCCCCGACTTTGCCCGCTACCTGATCGAGTTTCCGTTCGGCGACATCTACTCGCGCCCCGGGCTGGACCTGCGCAGCCGCGAGATCGCGGTGGTCGCCGCGCTCACCGCGCTCGGCAATGCCGCGCCCCAGCTCAAAGTGCATATCCGCGGCGCGCTCAACGTCGGCGTCAGCCGCGACGAGATCGTCGAGACCATCATGCAGATGGCGGTGTATGCCGGCTTTCCGGCGGCGCTCAACGGTCTGTTCGCCGCGCGCGAGGTGTTTGGCGAGGATGCCGTAGCGGCGTCGTAAGGCGGCGCCCGCCGTTCAGTGGAAGTCGCGGCTGCGCGCAGCCAGCCCGCCCACCCAGGGGCTGAGGTCGACCAGGCGCTTGGCGAGCAGATGCACCACCTCGCCTTCGCGCTGCAGCTGGCCGAACACGCCGAGCAGGCGGGCGCCGAGCAGTTCGCGGCGCTGGCGCTCGGCGAGCCCGGCATAGACCACCACGTTGGCCGATCCGGTTTCGTCTTCCAGGGTGACGAAGATCACGCCCTGCGCGGTGCCGGGGCGCTGGCGGCCGGTCACGATGCCGGCGACGCGCACCAGCGCGCGGTCGGGCGTGCGTGCCAGCGCGGCGGCCTGAAGGAAGCGTCCGCGGGCGAGGCGCGCGCGCAGCAGTGCCAGCGGATGGCGGCCGAGGCTGAAGCCGGTGGCGGCGTAGTCGGCGAGCAGCTCCTCCGCCTCCTGCGGCGCCGCGAGTGCCACCGTGGCTTCGGGCGGCGGCGCGGCGTCGAAGAGGTCGCCCTGCAGGCAGACGCCGGCCACCTGCCAGGCGGCCTGGCGGCGGTGGCCGGCCAGCGCCTGCAGCGCGCCGGCGGCGGCGAGCAGGTCGAGTTCGCGGCGCTGCAGCGCAGCGCGGCGGGCGAGGTCGTTGGTGTCGGCGAAGGGCGCCGCCGCGCGTGCTTCGGCCACGCGCAGCGCGGCGGCCTCGGGAAAACCGGAGATTTCGCGCAGGCCCAGCCGCACCGCCGGCCGCCGGCCAGCGTCGGGGTCGGCGGGCAGGTCTTCCAGCGTCGCATCCCAGGCGCTGGCGGTGACGTCCACCGGCCGCACTTCCACGCCGTGGCGGCGGGCGTCCTGCAGCAGCTGGGCGGGCGCGTAGAAGCCCATCGGCTGGCTGTTGAGCAGGCCGCACAGGAAGGCCTCCGGCTCGTGGCGCTTGAGCCAGGCCGAGGCGTAGGCGAGCAGCGCGAAGCTGGCGGCGTGGGATTCCGGGAAGCCGTATTCGCCGAAGCCTTCGATCTGGCGGCACAGCGCGTCGGCGAAGTCGCTGTCGTGGCCGCGTGCCTTCATGCCGTCGCGCAGCTTCTGCTTGAAGCGCTCGATATGGCCTTTCTGCCGCCACGACGCCATCGCCCGCCGCAGCTGGTCGGCCTCGCCGGGGGTGAAGCCGGCGGCGACCTCGGCCAGCTTCATCACCTGTTCCTGGAAGATCGGCACCCCCAGCGTGCGCTCCAGCACCGCGCGCACGTCGGCGGGCAGACGGGCGAGGGTGCGCGCGCTGGCGGCGGGGTCGGCGCGGTTGGTGAGGTAGGGGTGGACCATGTCGCCCTGGATCGGCCCGGGGCGGACGATCGCCACCTGCACCACCAGGTCGTAGAACTGGCGCGGCCGCAGCCGCGGCAGCATTGCCATCTGCGCGCGCGATTCGACCTGGAACACGCCCACCGAGTCGGCCGCGCACAGCATGTCGAAGGTGGCGGCGTCCTTGGGCGGGATGTGGGGGAGCGCGAAGGGCGCACCGCGGCGCCGGCCGACCAGCTCCAGGCTGCGGCGGATCACCGACAGCATGCCGAGCGCGAGCACATCCACCTTGAGCAGGCCGAGCGCTTCGAGATCCTCCTTGTCCCACTGGATCACCGAACGCTCGGGCATTGCCGCGTTCTCGATCGGCACCAGGCGGCCGAGCGGGCCGCGCGAGATGACGAAGCCGCCGACGTGCTGCGACAGGTGGCGCGGAAAACCGATCAGCATGCCGGTGAGGTCCAGCCATTTCGCCACCCGCGGGCTGGCGGGGTCGAGGCCGAGTTCGATGAGCCGCGCCGGCAGCTGGTCGCGCTTGTCCCACCACGCCAGCGAGCGCGCGAGCGCGTCGATCTGGGGCTGGCCGAAGCCGAGCGCGCGGCCGGCGTCGCGCAGCGCGCCGCGGGTGCGGTAGCGGATCACGGTGGCGGCGAGCGCGGCGCGGTCGCGGCCGTACTTGCCGTAGATGTACTGGATGACGGTTTCGCGCCGGTCGTGCTCGAAATCGACGTCGATATCGGGCGGTTCGTCGCGCTCGCGCGAGATGAAGCGGCCGAACAGCAGGGAGGCTCGCGCCGGGTCCACCTCGGTGATGCCGAGCGCGTAGCACACGATGGAGTTGGCCGCGGAGCCGCGGCCCTGGCACAGGATGCCCTTGGCGCGGGCGAAGCAGACGATGTCGTAGACGGTGAGAAAGAAGGGCTCGTAGCCCAGTTCGATGATCAGCGCGAGCTCCTGCTCGACGTTGTCCGCGATCGCCGGCGGCACGCCTTGCGGATAGCGCCGCGCCAGTCCGGCCTGGGTTTCGCGGCGCAGGTAGCTGGCCGGGGTTTCGCCGGCGGGGACGATCTCCTGCGGGTACTCGTAGCGCAGGGAGTCGAGCTGGAAGTCGCACGCCAGGGCGAGGCGGGCGGCGGCTTCGAGCAGTTCGGCCGGGTACAGCCGCGCCAGCCGCAGCGGATGGCGCAGGTGGCGTTCGCCGTTGGGATGGAGCGCGGTGCCGGCCTCGAACACCGTGGTGCCGAGGCGGATCGCGGTGAGCGTGTCCTGCAGCGGGCGGCGGCCGCGCAGGTGCATGTGCACATCGCCGGCCGCCAGCCGCGGCAGCCCCGCCGCGGCGGCGAGTTCGGCGGTGCGCCCGAGCCACGCGGCATCGTCGGCGCCGCTGTGCAGTTCCACCGCCAGCCAGCCGCGTTCGCCGAAGCGGCGGGCGAACCAGTGCGCGTCCTCGGCGGTGGACGCGGCATCGGGCAGCCACAGCGCGTAGCAGTCGGGTACCGCGCCGGCGGGCGAGATCGCGTCGAGGTCGGCGCGCACCAGGCGGTAGCTGCCCTTCTCGCTGCGCTGGCGGGCGAGGGTGATCAGCGCCGAGAGGTTGCCGTAGCCGGCCCGGTTCTTCGCCAGCAGTACCAGCTTGAGGCCGCAGGCGAGGCGGAACTCGGCGCCGAAGACGAGGCGGAACTGTTCGGCGCGCTCGGCGAGCAGGCGGTCTTGCGCGCTGGCCTCGGGAGCGTCGGCGGCGGCGCGCAGGTCGCGGCGCAGTTCGGCGAGGCCGGTATCGGCGCGCACCGCGCCCGCCAGCGAACATTCGTCGGTGATCGCCAGGCCCTGGTAGCCGAGCGCCCAGGCGCGCGCCACCAGCTCTTCCGGGTGCGAGGCGCCGCGCAGGAAGCTGTAGTTCGACAGGCAGTGGAGTTCGGCGTAGGGCGGGGTGGCCATGGCGGTGCTCAGGCGAAATGGCCGTGCAGCCACCAGCCGCGGTCGTCGCGGAACACCCACAGCCAGGCGCCGCGGCGACTGAGCGCGACGAAGTAGTCGCGGCGCAGGTCGCCGTGGCCTTCGCCGCCGTCCCACCAGCCGCTTTCGATGCGCTCGGCGCGGGTCAAGAGGCGCAGCGGGCCGTCGTGCTGGGGGCGGCCGCGCCGTTCGGCAAGCGCGCGCGGCGCCGGCAGCAGCCACAGCGGCCGCGGTGGGGCGCCACGCGGCGGGGCGCTGGCCGGCAGCGGCCAGTCGGGGCTGCGGGTGGCGCACTCGGGACGGTGCTCGCCCACTACCGCCAGGGCATGCACCGCTGTCTGGCCGAGGCGGGCGCGCAGGCGTTCCACCACCGGGGCGATCGCCGCGCCCCCGGCCTCGCCGAACAGGCCGGCGCTGTGGCCGGGCAGGGGCAGGGGCGTCTCGGCCAGCAACTGCAATTCGACCACCGGGGCGGCCAGCGTCGTGCGGTCCAGTCGTTCGCGCAGCACCCGCAGCAGCCGCCCGGCATCGCGGGTGGCGGTGGCAAAGCCGAGGACGAGGCGGGTCGGGGGCGCGTCTTCGTGGATCAGCACCAGCAGGTATTCCTGCACCCCGGCGGCGCGGGCCGCCAGCCAGCCCGCCAGTGCCATCGCCAGGCGGCGGGCGGCGAACAGCAGCATGGCGGCGTGATCCACCCGTGCCGGCAGTTCGAGCCGAGTGGCGAAACGCTGCGGAAAGGCAAAAGGCGGGCGCGGATCGGGAACGGTGCCGAGTGCGCGTTCGAGCTGCAGTGTCAGCTGCGGGCCGAAACGGCGCGCCAGCGTGGCCGGCGGCAGCGCCAGCAAGTGGCCGAGGTGGCGCAAGCCCAGCGTGTCCAGGCGCCGCTGGTCGGCGGGCGGCAGGCGCAGCACCTCCACCGGCAGCGGGGCGAGCAGGGCGTGCAGTCCGTCGACGGTGGCAGCCTGTGCGGCGTCCGCGGCGGCAGGCGGGCCGGCGTGCGGCATCGCTGCTGCGGGGGCGATGCCCGCGCGCGCCAGCCACTGCGCGCCCAGCACGCTGGGCGCCAGGCCACATTGCAGCGTGAAGCCCTGTGCCTCGCCTTCCTCCCGCACTTGTCCGAGCAGCGCTGCGAGCCCGCCGAAAAGGCGCAGGCAACCCTGGATTTCGAGTACCAGCTCATCCTCGCCGGCCACGCTCAACTGCGGGCTGAAGCGCCCCGCCCAGCACGCCAGTGCTTCCAGTGCCGCGGCTTCGCGGGCGGGATCGCGCGCGTGCAGGGTCAGCCCGGGGGCGAGGCCGAGTGCGCTCGATACCCGCAGGCCGGGCTGGATGCCGGCGGCCTCGGCGGCGCCATCCCCCACCACGATGCGCTGGTGGGCAACCGCCGCGGCCGGGGAGGGGGCGTCGAACACCTCCACCGCCAGACGGGGAAAACGCAGCGCAAGCCACAGCATGGCGTCGTGCTTCGGCTCACGCCGCCACCGCAGCGTGGGGCGGCCGGCGGCCGGCGGCCGCGGGGGCAAGGTGCGGCGGCGCGGGAGACGGGGTGGGTTCCGCCGCGGGGGCTGCCCCGGCCACCGGCGCGGCTGGCGCCAGCCTGTCCCAGTGGAGCGGGCGCGGCACCGCCAGCCGCAGGGGCGCCGCCAGGGGCGGCCCGCGGCGTTTGAGCACCTCCACCGCCAGTCCGCCTTCGGCGGCGGCAAGTGCCAGACGCAAGGGCGCGGGTGAAGCGCTGGCGGCGACGGTGTGGGGGCGGAACACGAAGGCGAGACTGCGGCGGCCGTGGGCGGCAAGTTGCAGGCGGCGCAGGCCGCGGGCATCGCTGTCGGGCAGCCAGGCGAGCAGCGCCGCGAGGGCGCCGCTGGCAAGCAGTTGCTCGCAGGCCCAAGCGGCATCCGTCGCGCCGGCTTCGACCACCAGCAGGCGGTCGAGCGGCACCCCGGCCGCCAGCCAGGCGGGTGCATGCGGGCGCCATGGCGGCGCGACCAGGACCACCCAGCCCGCTTCCGGATCGAGCGCCGCCAACGCGGGCAGCAGCAGGGACAGCTCGCCGATGCCCGCTTCGCGGCTCAGCAGTTCGGTGAGTTCGCCACAGGGCCAGCCGCCGCCCGGCAGCACCGCGTCGAGCGCCGCATGGCCGCTGGCCCGCACCGGCGCGGCGGCCCGGGACAGCTGTCCCCCACGCCACACATCGGGGCGTTGCAGGAGGTCGGCGACGGCGGAAGCAGGGACGGCCATGGGCGCGGCGGGTCGGAAAAAAGGGATGTGATTGACTGTAAGTTTATACAGTCAACAATCTCCGTTTCAAGCTGCCGAGGTCCACGGCGCTACGCGTTTCCGCCCAGCGCGATGCTTCCGCCATCCCGATGATGTAGAACGAATTTGCGCCGCATGGCTGCGTTTTGTCGCAATCCGGCGTAACTTTTCGCAGCGCTGCGGGTCGATCCCGGCAAACCCCGGGCGTTGCGATGGCGCCGCGGTGTTGCCGTGCCCCGCCCCTTCCGTCCTCAAGGAGCTTCCGATGCGCATGAAAGCGTCTGCCTCGATCGTGCTCGCGGTCGATCTGCAAAGCCGCCTGCTGCCCGTCATCGACGGCGGCGACGCGGTGCTCGGCCACGCTGTGTGGATGGTGGAACTGGCGCGCAGCCTGGGTGTGCCGGTGCTGGCCACCGAACAGTATCCGCAAGGCCTGGGCCCCACGGTGCCGGCGCTGCGCGCGCGCCTGGGCGATGCCCCGGTGCTCGAAAAGATCCACTTCTCCGCGCTGGCGGACGACAGCTGGCGGCAGCAGCCGGAAACCGCGCGGCCGCAGTGGATCGTGATCGGCACCGAAGCCCACGTGTGCGTGCAGCAGACGGTGTTCGACCTGCTGGCGGCCGGGCGCGAGGTGTTCATCGTCGAAGAGGCGGTGGGTTCGCGCACGCCGCGCGACAAGGCGCTGGCGCTGGAGCGCATGCGCCAGCACGGCGCCGAGATCGTCAGCCGCGAGATGGTCGCGTTCGAGTGGCTGGAGCGTGCGGACGATCCGCGTTTCCGCGAGGTGCTCAAGCGCTTCATCCGCTAGCTGGCACGGACGATCTCCGCCGCCTGGTGCGAAAGTGTCAGCGGCGCTGCCGTGAAAGGCGCGCCGGGCGCTACAATCGCAGCTTCTCCAGCTTGCTCCCGGCTCCCGCGCTGCACGCATCGCCTGCACCGCGGGTCGCGGCGTCCGTGGTGGGCGGCAGGCGGAACCAGACGACATCAAGGATCGCCCGATGCCCGGAACCCTCTTCATCGTCACCGCGCCGTCGGGCGCCGGCAAGACCACGCTGGTGCGCGGCCTGCTCGATCGCGACCCCCAGGTGCAGCTGTCGATCTCCTATACCACCCGCGCGCCGCGGCCCGGCGAGCAGGACGGGCGCGAGTATCACTTCGTCGATGTGCCCACCTTCCGCGCGCTGCGCGACCGCGGCGAGTTCCTGGAATGGGCCGAGGTGCATGGAAACTATTACGGAACCTCGCGGGTCTGGCTGAAAGAGCAGCTCGCCGCGGGGCGCGACACCCTGCTCGAAATCGACTGGCAGGGCGCGCAGCAAGTGCGCAAGGTCTTCCCCGACGCGGTGGGCGTGTTCGTGCTGCCGCCCTCACTGGAAGAGCTGGAAAACCGCCTGCGCGGCCGCGGTACCGACAGCGATGACGTCATCAGCCGCCGCCTGCTGGGCGCGCGGGGCGAGATGCGGCATGTCGGCGAATTCGATTATGTTATTATTAACAACGAGTTGCATGAAGCGCTGGACGATCTGGTTGCGGTCGTGCGCGCCGCGCGGCTACGCTACGCCAACCAGCATCTGCGCCATCTGCAGTATTTTGCGTTTCTCGAACAGGACTAACCATGGCCCGCATCACCGTTGAAGACTGCCTGAAAAGAATCCCGAACCGCTTCCAGCTCACGCTGGCGGCCACCTATCGCGCGCGCCAGCTCACCGCCGGCGGCACGCCGCAGATCGAACTCGACCCGCATGACAAGGACAAGCCCACCGTGATCGCACTCCGCGAAGTGGCTGCCGGCAAGGTCGGGCTCGAGATGCTCAACCGCGGTCAGGCCTGATTCCGCGCGGGGGAAACGTGCGATGGACAGTGCCGCCGTATCCGCTCCCCCGCTGCCTGCCGCCCCCCAGGCCGAAGTCTGGCCCGACTTCGCCACGCTGCGCGACAAGCTCGCCAGCTACCTGAAGGCCGATGATCTCGGCCGCATCGACGCCGCCTACCACTTTGCCGCCGCCGCCCATGAAGGGCAGTTCCGCATCAGCGGCGAACCCTACATCTCGCACCCGGTCGCGGTCGCGTCCATCGTCGCCGACTGGAATCTCGATGCCCAGGCGCTGATCGCCGCGCTCCTCCACGACGTGATGGAGGACACCCACATCTCCAAGGCGGAGATCGCCGAGCGCTTCGGCAAGACCGCCGCCGAGCTGGTGGATGGGCTCTCCAAGCTCGACAAGATCGAGTTCCGCTCGCAGGAAGAAGCCCAGGCCGAGAACTTCCGCAAGATGCTGCTGGCGATGGCGAGCGACCTGCGGGTGATCCTGGTCAAGCTCGCCGACCGCCTGCACAACATGCGCACGCTCGACTACATGCGCCCCGCCAAGCGGCGCCGCATCGCGGTCGAGACGCTCGAGATCTACGCCCCCATCGCCAACCGGCTGGGGCTCAACAACCTTTACCGCGAGCTGCAGGAACTCTCCTTCCAGCATCGCTACCCGCTGCGCTACCGCGTGCTCGCCAAGGCCATCAAGGCGGCGCGCGGCAACCGCCGCGAGGTGGTCGGCAAGGTGCTGGCCAACATCGAGGAGCGCCTGCCGCAGTGGGGCATCGCCGCCGACGTGCAGGGGCGCGAGAAGCACCTCTACGGCATCTACCGCAAGATGGTCGAAAAGCACCTGTCCTTCTCGCAGGTGCTGGACATCTACGGCTTTCGCGTCATCGTGCGCGACGTGCAGTCCTGTTACCTCGCGCTCGGCGCGCTGCACTCGATGTACAAGCCGGTGCCGGGCAAGTTCAAGGACTACCTGGCCATCCCCAAGGCCAACGGCTACCAGTCGCTGCACACCACGCTGATTGGCCCCTTCGGCACTCCGGTGGAAGTGCAGATCCGCACCCGCGAGATGCACCACATCGCCGAAACCGGCGTGGCCTCGCACTGGCTGTACAAGGAAGACGAGAAGACGCTGACCGAGCTGCAGCAGAAGACCCACTCCTGGCTGCAGTCGTTGCTCGAACTCCAATCCACCTCGGGCGAGGCCACCGAGTTCCTCGAACACGTCAAGATCGACCTCTTCCCCGGGGAGGTCTATGTGTTCTCGCCCAAGGGCAAGATCTTCTCCATGCCCAAGGGCTCCACGCCGGTCGATTTCGCCTATGCCGTGCATACCGACATCGGCAACCGCTGCGTGGCCTGCCGCATCAACGGCGACCTGATGCCGCTGCGCTCCGAGCTGCGCAACGGCGATCAGGTCGAGATCATCACCGCGGCGCACGCCAACCCGAATCCGGCCTGGCTGTCCTATGTGCGCACCGGCAAGGCGCGCGCGCAGATCCGCCACTTCCTCAAGAGCGCGCAGCAGGAAGAATCGGTCGCGCTCGGCGAGCGCCTGCTCAACCAGGCCCTGCGCCCGCACGGGCTCACGCTGGGGCAGATCTCCACCTTCGCGTGGGACCGTTTCCTGCGCGACCGCGGCGTGCGCAGCAAGAAGGAGATCTTCTCCGACATCGGCCTCGGCAAGCGCCTGCCGGTCATCGTCGCGCGTCGCCTGTCGCAGGCGCAGGATCAGGAATCCGGCCGCCCCGACGTGATCAAGCCGAAGCCCGCCGGCGCCATCATGATCCGCGGCAGCGAGGGCATCGCGGTGCAGCTCGCGCGCTGCTGCCATCCGATCCCGGGCGACCCCATCATCGGCACCATCCGCAAGGGCCAGGGGCTGGAAGTGCACCTGCACGATTGTCCGGTGGTGGCCAAGCTGCGCGGCGACCGCGGCCGCTGGGTGGACGTGGAATGGGAGCCGGGCGACGACCGCATGTTCGACGTCACGATCCGCGTGCTCACCAAGAACGCCCGTGGCGTGCTCGCCAAGGTCGCCAGCGTGATCTCCGAGGAAGAGTGCAACATCCAGAACGTCAGCATGGACAACGAGCAGGGCGCCTACATCGCGCTCAGCTTCACGCTGCAGGTGCGTGACCGCATGCACCTCGCGCGCGTCATGCGCGGCGTGCGCCGGGTGCAGGAAGTCGTGCGCATCGGCCGGGTCAAGGGCGACGGCCGCGTCGGCTGAGCCCCGGCGGCGCTCGCGTGCGCCGTTTCGCGCCCCGCAGCCGCGGCGCTTGCGCCCGCTGCTGGTAGAATCGCCGGGTTTTCGAGGGAGAATCCGACATGGCGATGTACGAATCCGAGCACACCAAATTCATGCGCGAATGGATGGCCAAGCATCCGGAGCAGGCTGCCGAACAGAAGAAGGGCCGCGCGCTGTGGTGGGACAAGCCGCAAGACCTGAACGTGCAGGCCGACAACAGCGCTTCGCGCGTGCCGGTCAAGCCCTACTACTACGACATCAACAATCACTGAGCGGGCCCGGCGACGCTGCGCGCCGTTCCCCCTGTCGCCGGCGGTCGGGTGCGTGCAACGCCCGCCCGCCGGTTTTCCATCCGAGGCCGGCACCGCCCGGTCTCCGCTTCTGACCGTCCCACGATGACCGACCCTGCGTACAGCGCCAGCCCGCTGCAGACTGACCCGCAGCTGCGGCGCTATTTCGCCACCGAGGCCGAGCGCCGCCACACCACCCGCGCGCTGTTCGACCGCGCCGCCGCCGGCTACGACCGCGCCGAACGCATCACCGCCTTCGGCACCGGGCCGTGGTATCGCCGCTACGCCCTGCAGCGCAGCGGCCTCGCTGCCGGCATGACGGTGCTCGACGTCGCCGCCGGCACCGGCCTGGTCGCGCGCGAGGCGCACAGCATCGTCGGCCCGGCCGGACGTCTGGTGGCGCTCGATCCGTCCCCCGGCATGCTGGAGGAGTTGCGCAAGAAGCTCGACGTGCAGACCCTCGAGGCCTACGCCGAATCCATTCCGCTGGACGACGGCGAAGTCGATTTCGTGTCGATGGGCTACGCGCTGCGCCACGTCGCCGACCTCGACCAGGCCTTCGGCGAATACCTGCGCGTGCTGCGCCCCGGCGGCACCGCCTGCATCATGGAGATCACCCGCCCGCGCAGCCTGTTCGGCCGCCTCGCGCTGCGCTGCTATATCCGCGCGGTGGTGCCGGTGCTCGCCCGCCTCGCGCGCTGCACGCCCGACGTGACCATGCTGTGGGAATACTACTGGGACACCATCCAGGCCTCGGTGGAACCCGAGCGGGTGATGGAGGCGATGCGCGCCGCCGGGTTCGAGGACGTGCGCTGCATGCTGACGATGGGCGTGTTCCGCGAATACATCGGACGCAAGCCGGCGGCCTGACGATGTCGCTGCCGGCGCGCTACGTCCTGGTCGATCTCGAAACCACCGGCGCGCATCCGCTGCGCGACCGCATCACCGAGATCGCCATCCTGCGCATCGAGCGCGGCCAGCTCGTGCAGCGCTGGGAAAGCCTGATCAACCCCGGAGTGCCGATTCCGCCCACCATCCAGGGTGTCACCGGCATCGACGACACCATGGTCGCCGGGGCGCCCGACTTCGCCGCGGTGGCCGACACCGTGGCGGCGCTGCTCGATGACTGCGTGTTCGTCGCCCACAACGCGCGCTTCGACTACGGCTTCCTGAAGACCGCGTATGCCGCACTCGGGCGCGAGTTCGACGCCCCGGTGCTGTGCACCGTCAAGCTGTCGCGCGCGCTTTATCCCGACCACCACCGCCACGGCCTCGACGCGATCATCGAACGCCACGGCCTCGCGTGCGGCGCCCGCCACCGCGCGATGGGCGATACCGAGGTGCTGTGGCAGTTCGCCCGCGTGGTCGAGCAGGCTTTTCCCGCGGCCACGCTGGCGCGCGCGGTGGAACGGGCGATGAAGGCCCCGGCGCGCCCGCCCGACCTGCCCGAAGGCGCGATCGAAGGGCTGCCCGAGGCGCCCGGCGTGTATCTGTATTTCGCCAGTCCCGAGGCGATGCCCGGTGAAGGCCGCGAGCGGCCGCTCTACATCGGGCGCGCCGGCAGCCTGCGCGGGCGCGTCATGGAGCAGTTTGCCGCGGCGGCGCGTGGCGGCAAGGAGGCCGATTTCATCCGCCGCGTGCAGCGCGTGGAATGGGTGGAGACCGCCGGCGAACTGGGCGCGCAGCTGCTCGAGGCGGAACTGCTGCGCAGCCACCGCCCGCCGCACAACCGCCAGCCCGAACGCGGCGTGGACGCCTTCGCGCTGCGCCACATCTCCAACCGCAAGCGGCCGCCCATCCTCGAGCGGGTCACGGTGGCGGACACCGATCCCGCCACGTGGGATGCGCTGTACGGCTGCTTCCGCAGCCCGCGCGAAGCGGACAACCTGCTGCGCGAGTTCGCGTTGCTGTACCAGCTCTGCCCGCGCCGGCTCGGGTTGGAACACGGCGGCGCCGGCCCGTGCTCGGCCCACCTCGCGCGCCGCTGCGCCGGCGTGTGCGCGGGCCGCGAAACCTTCGCCGCGCACGACGCCCGCCTGCTCGGGGCGCTCGGCGCGACCGGGCTCAAGCCGTGGCCGTGGGCCGGACCGGCCGCGGTCGTCGAGGCCGCCGCGCACCGCCCGCCCGCCTTCCATGTCTTCGACCGCTGGTGTTATCTCGGCAGCACCGAGGACGAAAGCGAGCTGCCGGTGCTGGCCGCGCAGCCGCGCCGGTTCGATCTCGACCTCCAGCGCTTGCTGGCGCGCTGGTTCGCCACGCCCGGCAAGCTGGAACAGGTGCGCCCGCTGCCGCGCTGAGGCGGCGGCAGCCGCCAGCGCCTGCAGGTGCCCACCCCGGGTACTCCATTGACTATTTCTTTAGTAGTAATCTTGGTGGTCGCGCGATAATGCCGCTGGCGCTGCTCCCGGCAGTGTTCCGGCGTGCATTTCTTCCTTTTTGCCACCGATGTTGCCGGTAGAATCGCCCTACGCCGGCCAGCCGCCGGAGCAGGCCGACGGTCGCGGGGATGCGTCGCCGGAATAAAACAAAGGACGTAGCCGCCGGATGGGAATCGATCTGCACAAGTGGGGCATACGCGCCAAGCTCATCCTGCTCTTCGTCATCATCAAGGTGGTGCCGCTGATCCTGCTCGCGCTGCTCGCCTGGGAAGGCGTGACCCACCTCGGCAGCGGGCTGGCCGAGCGCACCGCGACGCTGGCCGACGAAGTGCGCAACACCGTCGCGCAGATGGGCAAGACCTTCACCACCGAGTCGGTGAAGGCGCTGGACGACCGGGCGCGCGAGGAGATCGAGCGCCTGACCACCGACACCGCGCGCGCGGTGGCCGACTTCCTGTACGACCGCGACCGCGACGTGCTGCTCGCCGCCGCCCTCGAACCGACCGAGGCGCAGTACCGGCGCTTCATCGACAACCGCACGCGCAACATCGTCGAAGCCGGTGAGTGGGTGCTGGCCGCCGACGGCAAGGGCTGGGCGCCGAAGCAGAGCCCTGTTCCCGACACCCAGGGCGTGGTCGCCAGCAATGCCGAGAACCGCCAGGACTTCCACTACCGCCCGCCGGAAACGGTGCGGCGCACGGTGCCGCTGCCGCTTTATCACGAGATCACCTTCGTCGGCCTCGACGGCCGCGAGCGGCTCAAGATCTCGCGCACCGGGCTGCTGCCGCGCGAACTGCGCGATGTCTCCGACAAGGCCAACACCTGGTGCAAGGCCGAGACCTACTTTGACGAGCTGAAAAAGCTCAAGCCGGGCGAGATCTACGTGTCGGACGTGATCGGCCCCTACGTGCCGTCGCGCGTGATCGGCCCGTTCACGCCGGAAAAGGCGGCCAAGCTCGGCATCCCGTTCGCCCCCGCGGCCGAGGCCTACGCCGGGCGGGAGAATCCGCAGGGCAAGCGCTTCCAGGGCATCGTGCGCTGGGCGACGCCGGTGGCGCGCGACGGCAAGGTCATCGGCTACGTCACGCTCGCGCTCGATCACACCCATGTGATGAGCTTCACCGACAACCTGATGCCGACGGCCGAGCGCTACACGCCGATTCCCGACGCTGCCAACGGCAACTACGCCTTCATCTGGGATTACCTCGACCGCAACATCGCCCACCCGCGCCACCATTCCATCGTCGGCTTCGATCCGCAAACCGGCGAGCACGCCACGCCCTGGCTGGAGGACGGCCTCCACGCCGCCTGGCAGGCGAGCGGGCAGCCGCTGCGCACCTATCTCGCAAGCATTCCGCCCTTCGACCACCAGACGCGCGACAAGAAGCCCGCGGCGGCGCTGACGCGTGCAGGCAATGTCGCGCTGGAATGCCGCTACCTCAACTTCGCGCCGCAGTGCCAGGGCTGGCATGACCTCACCGAATACGGCGGTTCCGGCTCCTTCCTGATCCTGTGGAGCGGGGTGTGGAAGCTCACCACCGCCGCGGCCATCCCCTATCACACCGGCCAGTACGGGCGCACGCCGCGCGGTTTCGGCTACGTGACCATCGGCGCCAACGTGGACGACTTCCACGAGCCGGCGCGCACCACGGCGCGCCTGATGGAAGACAAGGTGGCCGAGTTCGGCGAGCGGATGAAGGAGCAGCAGGCCGGGCTGCAGAGCCTGATCGACCATTCGATGAGCCGCACCGCCTTCGGCCTCACCTTCTCCACGCTGATCATGGTGTTCTTCGTGGTCGCGGTGGCGATCTGGCTGGCGTCGATGCTGACCCGCCGCATCACCGACCTCATCGGCGGGCTCAACCGCATCGAGGCGGGCGACTTCGGCTTCCGCTTCCGCAGCGAGTCGAAGGACGAACTCGGCCGCCTCAGCGATTCGCTCAACAACATGGCGGACAGCGTCAGCGAATCCTTCCAGCGGCTGGAAGACGCCCGCCGTCAGGCCGAGGACAACAGCCGCATGAAGAGCGACTTCGTCGCCAGCATGTCGCACGAGCTGCGCACCCCGCTGAACGGCATTCTCGGCTTTGCCGAGCTGATCCGCGACGACGCCCCCAACGATGAAGTGCGCGACCATGCCGACACCATCTACCAGAGCGGCGAACACCTGCTGTCGCTGGTCAACGACGTGCTCGACATCGCCAAGATCGAGGCTGGGCACATGAGCCTTGAGTCGGTCGCGTTCGACCTGCCGGCGCTGCTGCAGCAGGTGGCCAACCTGCACGGCACGATGGCGCAGCAGAAGGGGCTGGCGTTCGCCACCGAGTTCGCGCCCGGGCTGCCGGCGACGCTGGCCGGCGATCCCACGCGGCTGCGCCAGGTGATCAACAACCTGCTGAACAACGCGATCAAGTTCACCCCGGCGGGCGAGGTGAAGCTGCTTGCCCGCACGGAAGCGGACCGGCTGATCGTCGGCGTGCGCGACACCGGCCCCGGCATCGCTGCCGAGATGCAGCCGGTGATCTTCGATCGCTTCCGCCAGGCGTCCACCTTCATCACCCGCGAGCACGGCGGTACCGGCCTCGGGCTCGCGCTGGTGCGCGAGGTGGTGGCGCTGATGGGTGGGGCGGTGCGGCTGGAGTCGGCGCCGGGCGAGGGCGCCTACTTCGAATTCTGGATTCCGCTCGTCAGTCCGGCAGCGCCGACTGAAGGGCGCTCATCGTGATCGGCTTGATCATGATGCTGTCGAACCCGGCGCTGAGAATGCGCTCCTTCTCGAACTCCATCGCATGCGCCGTGTAAGCGACGATTCTCAGCCCCGCGAAGCGGCGGTCGGCGCGGATGCGCCGGCACACCTCTTCGCCGTCCATGCCCGGCATGCTGATGTCGAGCAGCACGCCGTCGAAGCCGCCTGCGCTCAACCGTTCGAGCGCGGCTGCGCCGTTGTCCACCTCTTCGGCCTGCCAGCCGCGCTTCTTCAGCATGGCGAGGGCGAGTTTGCGGTTGACGGGCACGTCGTCAACGACCAGGACCTTTTTCATCGGCAGCGGCAAGCGGGGGGAATTCGAGCGCCCCTTATACACCAGAAGGTGGGCCCGCAGAAGCTGCGCCCCCGCACGCGCGCGGAGGCCAGGCCATGAACGCGCTCGCAAGGCTGTGGCCGGGCAAGTTGCGCGCGCGCCTGTTGCTGGCGCTGATCCCGATGGTCGCGCTGTCGATCGGCGGGCTCGGCTACCTCCTCACGCTCGGCAGCGAGCAGTCCATCCTCGCCGAGAAGCGCGAGCGCCTGCTGGGCGTCACCCGGCTGCTGTCGGCGCGCCTGGAGGCCGACGGCGGCTACGCCGCGCTGCTCGCGCGTTCCCCCACGCCCGCGCAGGACCGCGCCGCGCGCATCGGCGTGCTCAACGCGGCGCTGGCCGGCTATACCGACGAGGTCGCCGCCGCGTTTCCCGGCACCGGCGTGGGCTATTACCACCGCGAACTGGACGCCATCCTCACCTACGGCCCCAGCGCCAAGTTCGGCGACAAGGTCGGGGTGTCGGTGGCGGCGGACCATCCGGGGCGGCGCGTGATGCATCTCGGGACCGCGGCGGTGGAGCGCGGCCTGCTGGTGCGCGGCCGCATCCTCAACGCGATGACGCCGGTGCGTCAGGGCGAGGAGGTCGTCGGCTACATCTGGGCCAACCAGCTGATCGACGACATCGACGCCGAAATCAGCCAGATGCGCACCATGGTGTCGGCCTTCACCGCGCTCGCGGTGCTGGTGGCGACGCTGCTGGTGGTGCTGCTCGCCACGCGGCTGACGCGCGACGTCGGCACCATCACCGCGGGCGTGCGCCGCATCGAGCAGGACCTGGGGGAGCGCCTCCCCGCGATGACCGGCGAGACCGGCGCGATCGCCCACGTGGTGAACACGCTCGCGGCCTCGCTCGAGGCGGCGCGCAGGACCGAACGCGAGCGCGCGGCCAGCGCGCTGCAACGTAGCGAAGGCATCCTGCGGGCCGCGATCGACGCGATCGACGAAGCCTTCATCATCTGCGACGAGCAGGACCGCCTGCTGTTGTGCAACGACCGCTACCGCGAACTCTTCGCGCTCACCGCCGATCTGCTGGTGCCCGGCACCCCGTTCGAGCGCATCCTGCGCGCCAGCGTGGCGCGCGGGCAGTTTCCGGAGGCGGTGGGCCGCGAACAAGCGTGGCTGGCCGATGCGATGGCGCGCCACCAGGCCGGCACCGAGGCGCGCGAAACCTGCATTGCGTCGGGGCGCTGGCTGCGGGTGGTCGATCGCCGCACGCCTGCCGGCCACATCGTCGGCTTCCGTGTCGACGTCACCGACCTGCACGAGGCGCGCGCCGCCGCCGAGGCCGCCAACCAGGCCAAGAGCCTGTTCGTCGCCAACATGAGCCACGAGATCCGCACGCCGATGAACGGCGTGCTCGGCATGACCGAGCTGCTGCTGACCACCGAGCTTGACGACGAGCAGCGCGACTTCGCCGAGACCGCCCGCCACAGCGCGCAGGCCCTGCTCGGCATCCTCAACGACATCCTCGACTTCTCGAAGATCGACGCCGGCAAGCTCGACATCGAAACCATCGACTTCGACCTGCATGGCGTGCTCAACGAAATCAGCAGCCTGCTCGCGCTGCGCGCCGAGGAGAAGGGCATCGAATTCATCTGCCGCGTGGAGCCCTCGCTCCCCGCGCGGCTGCGCGGCGATCCGGGCCGGCTGCGGCAGGTCTTGCTCAACCTGGTCGGCAATGCGATCAAGTTCACCGACCACGGCGAAGTCGTGGTGAGCGTGGGCGTCGAGGACCGCGGCGAACCACTGCGCGTGCGTTTCGAGATCCGCGACAGCGGCATCGGCATTCCGGCCGAAACCCTGCCCGCGCTGTTTTCGCCCTTCACCCAGGCCGAGGGCTCGACCAGCCGCCGCTTCGGCGGCACCGGGCTGGGGCTGTCGATCAGCAAGCGCCTGGTCGAGCTGATGGGGGGCGAGATCGGCGTCCGCAGCCAGCCGGGCGTGGGCTCGACCTTCTGGCTGGCGCTGCCGTTCGCGCGCCAGCCGGGTGGCGAACATCTGCCGCCGGCCTCCGACCTGGCCGGCCGCCGCCTGCTGGTGGTGGACGACAACGCCAGCAGCCGCGAACAGCTCGGCCTGCTGCTCGGCGCGTGGGGCTGCGAGCTGCTGGAGGCCGCCGACGGCGATGCCGCGCTGGCACTGCTCGCAGGCGAGGCGGAGACGGGCGCGACGATCGACGGCGCGATCCTCGACCTGCGCATGCCGGGCATGGATGGCGAAGCGCTCGGCCGACGGATCAAGGCCGATCCCGCGTTGGCCCACCTGCCGCTGCTGCTGCTGACCCCGGTCGCGATGCGCCCCGACGCCGAGCGCCTGCGCGCCGGCGGCTTTGCCGCCTATCTGGCGAAGCCGGTCCGCGCCGACCTGCTCGAACGCGCGCTGCGCACCCTGCTGCGCCAGGGCGGGCAGCCGCTGCGGATGCCCACCGCCCCGCTCATGGGAGGCGAGCGTCCGCGCCACGGCCGCATCCTGCTGGCCGAGGACAACGCCACCAATCAGAAGATCGCCCGCACGATGCTGGAACGCCAGGGTCACCGGGTGCACGTGGCCGGTGACGGCGCCGCGGCGCTGGCCGCGCTGGTGCAGGGCGATTACGACCTCGTCCTGATGGACTGCCGCATGCCCGAGGTGGACGGCTTTGCCGCGACCCGGGCGATCCGCGATGGCCTGGGCGGCGCCCGCCATGCCGCCATCCCCATCGTCGCGATGACGGCCGACGCGATGGAAGGCGACCGCGAGCGGGTGCTGGCGGCGGGCATGGACGACTACCTGACCAAGCCGATCGACGCCGCGCGGCTGGAGGCGACGGTGCGGCACTGGCTCAGCGTACCGGCGGATCCGTCGCCGCCGGACCTGCCCGCCGGACCGCCCGCCGCGCGAGGGCGCGCCTTCGATGCCGACCTCGCCCTCGACCAGATGGCCGGCGACCTTGACATCGCGCGCGAAATCCTGCCCGAGGCGGTCGCCGCGCTGTTCGGCGAAACCGCAAGCCTGCGGCTGGCGGTGGAGGCGGCGGACGGCGAAACCTGCGTGCGCGCAGCCCACACCGCCAAGGGCCTGGCCGGCACGGTCTGCAGCGCGGAGGCGGTGGACGCCGCGTTGGCGATCGAACTGGCGGCGCGCGCCGGCGACTTCGCCACCGTGACGCAGCTGCTGCCCGGCTGGACCCATCTGCTGGAAGTGCTGGCCGCCGATGTGGATCGCTGGCTGGCGGAAAGCCGGCCGGCGGCTGGCGAACCCAGCCTGGGCTGACGCCCGCCGCGGCGCCCCGCCGCCGGCATTGAACCGACCCTCGCCCCCGCCGCGGTCCGCGCCCGATACCGCGCTGTTTTTGCGCGTATTGAGAGCGATTCCTATCTTGACGTTCATCAATGACGCGGGGTCGGCGCCGCACGGAAGATATCCCCATTCGCTTCCTGGGGAATTTCCGTGGTTTCCGTATCGATGGCGCGCAGGGGCTTCCTGCGTGGCCGTACCCCGCCCGGCGCCTCGCCGCTGCGTCCGCCCTGGGCGGTCGCCGAAGAGGACTTCCTGCGCCAGTGCACCCGCTGCGACGCCTGCGTCGCGGCCTGCCCCACGCAGGTGGTGGTGCGCGGCGGCGGCGGATACCCCGAGATCGACTTCGCCCGCAGCGAGTGCAGCTTCTGCACCCGCTGCGTCACCGCTTGCGCGCCGCGCGCGCTGCAGCGTGACGACGGACGGACGCCCTGGACCCCGACCCTGACCCTGGGCGCCGGCTGCATCGCGCAGCACGGCGTGGAGTGCCGGGTGTGCGGCGAGGCCTGCGGTGCCGGCGCGATCCGCTTCCGGCCGCGCGCCGGCGGCGTAGCGCTGCCCGAGGTGGAGGCGGCGCGCTGCACCGGCTGCGGCGCCTGCGTCGCGCCCTGCCCGGTGCGGGCGATTTCCCTGCAGATGAACACGATGGCGGTGATGGAGGAAGGCGCATGAGGATCGCGAGCCTGGTGGTGCGGGCCAAGCCCGAGCACTTCGCGGAACTGAACGAGACCCTGGGCGAGATCCCGGGGGTGGAAGTGCATGGCGCCTCGGCCGAGAACGGCCGCATGGTCCTCTGCATCGAGGATGGCGAGGGCTACTCGATCACCGATTCGATATTGGCGGTGAGCCTGGCCGAGCATGTGCTCGGCGCCACGCTCGCTTACGAATACACCGACGAAGGTCTGGAATTACTGGAGGCGTGAGATGAGCATGGATCGACGCGATTTCATCAAGGCCAATGCGGTTGCCGCCGCGGCGGCGAGCGCCGGCATCGGCATCCCGGTGGTGGCGCAGGCGCAGCCCAACGGCGCCAACACCAAGGTGCGCTGGGACAAGGCGGCGTGCCGCTTCTGCGGCGTCGGCTGCTCGGTGCTGGTGGGCGTGCAGAACGGCCGCGTGGTGGCGACCCAGGGCGATCCGGACGCGCCGGTCAACCGC
The DNA here is from genome assembly GCF_001682385.1 of Azoarcus olearius. NCBI lineage: Bacteria > Pseudomonadati > Pseudomonadota > Betaproteobacteria > Rhodocyclales > Zoogloeaceae > Azoarcus > Azoarcus olearius. Next base: position 4,396,494 of record NZ_CP016210.1, on the reverse strand, counting down.
GGGCTGAACTGCATCAAGGGCTATTTCCTGTCCAAGATCATGTACGGCGAGGACCGCCTGACCAAGCCGCTGCTGCGGATGAAGAACGGCAAGTACGACAAGAACGGCGAGTTCACGCCGATCTCGTGGGACCAGGCCTTCGACATCATGGCCGAGAAGTGGAAGGCCGCGCTGAAGGAACAGGGCCCGGATTCGATCTGCATGTTCGGCTCCGGCCAGTGGACGATCTGGGAAGGCTACGCCGCCTCCAAGCTGTGGAAGGCGGGCTTCCGCACCAACAACATCGACCCCAACGCCCGTCACTGCATGGCCTCCGCGGTGACCGGCTTCATGCGCACCTTCGGCATCGACGAGCCGATGGGCTGCTACGACGACATCGAGAACGCCGACGCCTTCGTGCTGTGGGGTTCGAACATGGCGGAGATGCACCCGATCCTGTGGACCCGCATCACCGACCGCCGCCTGTCGCGCGAGGGCTGCGAGGTGCATGTGCTGTCCACCTTCGAGCACCGCTCCTTCGAGCTGTCCGACAACGGCATGATCTTCACGCCGCAGACCGACCTCGCGATCCTCAACTACATCTGCAACTACATCATCCAGACCAAGCGGGTGAACACCGCGTTCGTCAATGCGAACGTCAAGTTCAAGGCCGGTGAAACCGACATCGGCTTCGGCCTGCGCCCCACCCACGCACTGGAGCAGAAGGCCACCAGCAACGGCTACCCCGGCGCCGACGGCAAGCCCAAGGGCGACGTCAACGCCGCGAAGGACATCAGCTTCGAGGAATTCGCCAAGTTCGTCTCCGACTACACGCTGGAGAAGACCGCCAAGCTCACCGGCGTGCCCGCCGAGCGCCTGAAGCGGCTGGCCGAGGTCTATGCGGACCCGAACAAGAAGGTGATGTCGTTCTGGACCATGGGCTTCAACCAGCACACCCGCGGCACTTGGGTGAACAACATGATCTACAACGTCCACCTGCTGGTGGGCAAGATCAGCGAACCCGGCAACAGCCCGTTCTCGCTCACCGGCCAGCCGTCTGCCTGCGGCACCGCGCGCGAGGTCGGCACCTTCGCCCACCGCCTGCCCGCGGACATGGTGGTCGCCAACCCGATGCACCGCGCCATCGCCGAGGAGATCTGGAAGCTGCCGGAAGGCACCATTCCGGCCAAGATCGGCCTGCACGCCGTGGCGCAGAGCCGCGCGCTGAAGGACGGCAAGCTCAAGTGCTACTGGACCAGCACCACCAACAACATGCAGGCCGGTCCCAACGTCAACGAGGAAATCTACCCCGGCTGGCGCAACCCGAATGCCTTCGTCGTGGTGTCCGACGTCTATCCGACGGTGTCGGCGCTGTCGGCCGACCTGATCCTGCCCTCGGCGATGTGGACCGAGAAGGAAGGCGCCTTCGGCAACGCCGAACGCCGCACCCAGTTCTGGCGCCAGCAGGTCACCGCCCCGGGCGAGGCCAAGAGCGACCTGTGGCAGTACATCGAGTTTTCCAAGCGCTTCAAGGTCGAGGAAGTGTGGCCGGCTGACCTCATCGCGAAGAAGCCGGAGGTCAAGGGCAAGACCCTGTTCGACGTGCTGTTCGCCAACGGCACGGTCAACAAGTTCCCGCTCTCCGACGTCGAGAAGGCCAACGCGCATGCGATTCCGGGCTACATGAACCTCGAATCGAAGGCGTTGGGCTTCTACCTGCAGAAGGGCCTGTTCGAGGAATACGCCCAGTTCGGCCGCGGCCATGGCCACGACCTCGCCGACTTCGACGTCTATCACAAGGCGCGCGGCCTGCGCTGGCCGGTGGTTGAGGGCAAGGAAACCCTGTGGCGCTTCCGCGAAGGCTACGACCCCTACGTGAAGCAGGGCGAGGGCGTGAAGTTCTACGGCCACAAGGACGGCAAGGCGGTGGTGTTCGCGCTGCCTTACCAGGATCCCCCGGAGATGCCGGACAAGGAGTTCGACATGTGGCTGTGCACCGGCCGCGTGCTGGAGCACTGGCACACCGGCTCGATGACCCGCCGCGTGCCCGAACTGCACCGCGCGGTGCCGGAAGCGCTGGTCTTCATGCATCCCGAGGACGCCACCCAGCGCGGCCTGCAGCGCGGCATGGTGGTGAAGATCGCCTCGCGCCGCGGCGAAGTCGTCGCCCGGCTGGAGACGCGCGGTCGCAACAAGCCGCCGAAGGGGCTGATCTTCGTCCCCTTCTTCGACGAAGGCCGGCTGGTGAACAAGCTGACGCTGGACGCCACCTGCCCGATCTCGAAGGAAACCGACTTCAAGAAGTGCGCGGTGAAGGTGATGAAGGCGTAAGGGCCAGCCCTCGGCGCAGGCCGGTTGGCTCCCTCCCCTTCAAGGGGGTGAAGCAGGGGTTTCGGCAAGCACTGCTTGCCGCCCGCCCCAACGGGGATGCCTCCTGGCACCGGCTGCGGGGCGGCCTGATGTACTCCCTCCCCTTCAAGGGGAGGGCTGGGGTGGGGATGGGGTTGTCGCGGCGCTGAACCGAACCCCATCCGGCTCCCGACCTTCCCTCGAAGGGGGAGGAACCGATCAACAGGCGCTTGCGCGCCGCAAACCGCAGTTTCAACGACAAGCAGTCAGACCGACATGAGCAACGACCAGTCCCCCCGTGCCGGAGAGGCGGTATCCCCGCCCCGCCGCCGCTTCCTCAAGGAAGCGGCCGGCGTGGCCGGTGGCGCCGGCCTGTTGTCGCTCGGCGTCGGCCTTTACGCCAAGCAGGCCTCGGCGCTGCCGGCCACCGCGCTGCGCCCGCCCGGCGCGCTCGCCGAAGCGGATTTCCTCGCCGCCTGCGTGCGCTGTGGCCTGTGCGTGCGCGACTGCCCCTACGACACGCTGAAGCTCGCCGAACTCGGCGCCGCCACCGCCACCGGCACGCCCTACTTCGAGGCGCGCAAGGTGCCGTGCGAGATGTGCGACGACATCCCCTGCGTGGCGGCCTGTCCCACCGGCGCGCTGGACCGCGCGCTGACCGACATCGCGCAGGCCCGCATGGGTCTCGCGGTGCTGATCGACCACGAGACCTGCCTCAACTTCCTCGGCCTGCGCTGCGACGTCTGCTACCGCGTGTGCCCGGTGATCGACAAGGCGATCACGCTGGAGAAGGTGCATAACCCCCGCTCCGACCGCCACGCCATGCTGCTGCCGACGGTGCATTCCGACCACTGCACCGGCTGCGGCAAGTGCGAGAAGGCCTGCGTGCTGCCGGGCGAGGCGGCGATCAAGGTGTTGCCGGCGAAGCTGGCGCAAGGCTCGCGCGCCGAGCACTACCTGCGCGGCTGGGAAGAAAAGGAGGCCGCCGGCGGCTCGCTGATCGGCGAGCAGGTGGAACTGCCGGTGCGCGGGATGGAAGACAAGGCCTACGGCGACACCCGGCTGCGCCCGGGTGAAACGCCCGCCACCGCGCCGGCGGCCCCGGCCGGCGGGCTCGATTCGGGGTGGAAGCCATGAACGCGTCCGCACGCCCGCCCGCAGGGAGCGCGGCCTCCCGCGGAAACGATGTCCCGCAGCAGCCGGGCGGGCCGTCCGTGCCGTCGGCCGAGGACGCCGTGCCGGCGACCAGCGTGCGCGGCGCCGCCCGCCGTGGCGCGGTCGCGCGCCCCGGTGCCGAGGCGGTGGCGGCCAAGGGCTGGCTGCGCGCGCACAAGTGGCTGCTGCTGCGCCGTTTGAGCCAGTCCGGCATCCTCGCGCTGTTCCTCGCCGGGCCCTGGTTGGGGTGGTGGATCGTGAAGGGCAACCTCAGCTCCAGCCTCACGCTCGGCGTGCTGCCGCTCACCGATCCCTTCGTGCTGGCGCAATCCATCGCGGCCGGACAGTGGCCCTACCGCGAGGCGCTGACTGGCGCCGGCATCGTGCTCGCTGTCTACCTGCTGTTGGGCGGGCGCGTGTTCTGTTCGTGGGTGTGCCCGATGAACATCGTCACCGACGCCGCCGCGTGGCTGCGGCGCCGGCTCGGCCTCAAGGGCGGCAAGGTGCCGGCCGCGGCCACGCGCTACTGGCTGCTCGGCTTCGTGCTGGTGGCCGCCGCACTTACCGGTTCGCTGGCGTGGGAGTGGGTGAATCCGGTGTCGATGCTGCACCGCGGGCTGGTCTTCGGTTTCGGCCTCGCGTGGGGCATCGTCGGCGGTGTCTTCCTCTACGACCTGCTGATCGCGCCGCGCGGCTGGTGCGGCCACCTCTGCCCGCAGGGCGCTTTCTACGGCCTCCTCGGCCGCAGCGCCGGCGTCCGCGTGTCGGCCGCGCGGCGCAGCGCCTGCAACGACTGCATGGACTGCTTCGCGGTCTGCCCCGAACCCCAGGTCATCCGGCCGGCGCTGAAGGGCGTCGGTCAGGACCATCCGCTCATCCTCGCCGGCGACTGCACCACCTGTGGCCGCTGCGTGGATGTCTGCGCTCAGCACGTTTTCCGTATTACGACGCGATTCAACAGGAGCGAGTCATGAAAAAACCAGCCCGCCAATGCGTGATTGCGCTCATTGCCGCCCTCGGCATCGGCGCCTGCCTGCCTTCCGCCGTGCTGGCCGAAGGGGTGCGCAGCATCCGTGGCAACGAAGTCTCGGCGACCGAAGTGGCGCCCGGCAACTTCAAGCCCATCCCCGACCGCGCGCCGATTCCGCGCGACTACGTGCAGCAGCCGCCGCTGATCCCGCACAAGATCGAAGGCTACGAGATCAGCAAGAACTTCAACCGCTGCATGGACTGCCACGCCTGGAGCCGCTACCAGGAGACCGGCGCGACCAAGGTCAGCCTGACCCACTTCAAGGACCGCGACGGCGGCGAACTGTCGAACATCTCGCCGCGGCGCTACTTCTGCGTGCAGTGCCACGTGCCGCAGACCGATGCGCCGCCGCTGGTCAGCAACGGCTTCCAGCGTGCCGACGGCCTGCGCTGAGCGACGGAGAACGTCATGACCGACACCACCAAGCAGGGCCGTTGGACCTGGCTGCGCCGCATCGGCTGGACCGCGCTCGGCACCGCCTTCGTCGCCGGCATCGTGTTCTGGGGCGGCTTCAACTGGGCCCTGGAGATGACCAACAAGGAGCAGTTCTGCATCTCCTGCCACGAGATGAAGGACAACGTCTATCTGGAGTACCGCAACACCATCCACTACCAGAACCGCACCGGCGTGCGCGCCACCTGCCCGGACTGCCACGTGCCGAAGGAATGGGGGCCGAAGATGATCCGCAAGATCAAGGCTTCCAACGAGGTCTGGCACAAGCTGCTGGGCTCGATCGACACGCCGGAGAAGTTCAACGCCAAGCGCCTGCAGCTGGCGCAGAACGAATGGCGGCGGATGAAGGCCAACAACTCGCAGGAATGCCGCAACTGCCACAACTACGAGTATTTCGACTACTCGGTGCAGGGCCGGCGCTCCAACCAGATGCACCAGGCCGGGCTGTCGGCGGGGCAGACCTGCATCGACTGCCACAAGGGCATCGCCCACTCGCTGCCGCCGATCGAGCAGGAAATCGGCGCGGCGCGCGATTCGGTCGCACCCGAGGTGTTCCACCCGGCCCCGCCCAAGGCCGCCGAACAGGCACACTAGGCCGCGCGGTAACGAGGACGGCGGACTGCGGTGTCCGCCGTCTGTTTTTTACACGGCGTACTGCCCCACGGCCTTGCGCATGCGGTCCACCACCGCTTCCAGCCGGTGCACCATGTCCTCGGTGTCCGCCACCACGGCCACGTTCTGCTCGGTCATCGACGCGACCTGCTCGATATGGCGGGCGAGGTCCTGCAACGCCACCTGTTGCTCCCCCGAGGCGTGCGAGATTTCGGTCACGCGCTCCATCGTGACCGCCATCTCGGCATTGATGCGGTTCAGCGATTCTTCCGCCGCGCCGACGCGCTCCACCCCTTCGCCCACCTGGGTGGCGCCCGCGCGCATGGTGTCGACCGCCTGCTGCGTTTCGCTGCGGATGGTGTCGATCATCTCGCCGATTTCACGCGTCGCCTGGCCGGTGCGTTCGGCGAGCTTGCGCACCTCGTCGGCCACCACCGCGAAGCCGCGCCCCTGCTCGCCGGCGCGCGCGGCCTCGATCGCGGCGTTGAGCGCGAGCAGGTTGGTCTGGTCGGCGATCTCGCGGATCACGCCGGTGATGCGGCCGATCTCGTCCGAACGCTTGCCCAGGGTTTCGAGCTGCTCGGCCGACACCCCGACGCGGTCGGCCAGCGACTGGATGTTGCGGCTCGCGTCGCGCGTGATCCGCGCGCCTTCGTCCGACACGCGGCTGGTCTCTTCCGCCACCTCGCGGGTCGAGGCGGCATGCGCCGCAACCTCGCCGATCGACACCGTGACCTCTTCGATCGACGCCGCCGCCGAACTGGCCGCTTCGCTCTGCGTCTGCGCCGACAGGCGCACGTCGTGCACCCGGCTACCCACCTGCCCGGCGGCGCGCTCGACCTGCACCGACACCTCCGTCATGCCCTGCAGTGTGGCCTGCACCGAGGACACCACCTTGTCGGCGCGGCGGGCGAGGGCACCGATCACGTCGCGCCGTTTGAGGTCGAAGCGGTGCCGCAGGTCGCCGGTGCTCAGGATGCTTTCCAGCCAGGCCGCGGTGGCGCCGAGGTCGCGCTGGACGTGCGGCGCGTAGATCAGCAGGAAATACAGCGCGTAGAGCAGCGAGGGCACCGCCACCAAGGCCATCAGCGTCCCCGGAACCTCGATCGAGGTGAAGCCTTCGACGACCATCAGCAGGGCCTGCAGCACGGCGAGCACGCCCACCGCATTCATCTGGGCCCGCAGCGACACGGCTGCGTTCATCCACGCGGGCCGGTTGGCGACCACGCGGCCGTGATAGACCTTGATCGAGCGGTCGCCCTCGCGGATGCGCTTGTAGGCGGCTTCGGCCGCGGCAACCTCTTCGCGCGTCGGGCGCGACCGGACCGACTGGTAACCGACGATCCGGCCGCCCTCGCGCACCGGCGAGGCGTTGGCCACCACCCAGTAGTAGCCGCCGTCGCTGCGCCGGTTCTTCACCAGCCCCCGCCACGGCCGGCCCGCCACCAGGTCGGACCACATGTCCTTGAAGGCCTCCGCCGGCATGTCGGGATGGCGGACCATGTTGTGCGGCTTGCCGATCATGTCCTCGCGCGTATAGCCGCTGATCTCGGCAAAGGCCTCGTTGGCCTCCTCGATGCGCCCCTTGAGGTCGGTACGCGAGTAGATGAAAGCGCCGTCCGGGATGACGGTCTCGATTTCGTTGGTGTACGAACTGCGGGCGCGCATGCTGTTCTCCCGTCCGCGGCGCAGGGCCGTCGGATCTCTCTGAGGCGGGGCTGGAGGAAGTATGGGGAGCACGTTTCGTGCCCACGACTTTAGTTGTGTCGATTGACCGGAATGGGCCGGTTTGTCTGGCGTAGTAGCGGGGTTTGTCGCCGCAGCATGCGCATTCAAACTACAACGATAGTTATAGAAAATAAGCCCGTGCACGCCCGTTTTGTGGCTTTGTCCATGACGACAACGCGATAGGAATGGCCGCAGGTGAGTATCGCGCGAGTTTGTCCTTTTTGTCCAAGACAAAAATACATATTAGTCGATAAGTTTGGCAATAGATGCGATGTTGTCCAGGACGTACAGGCTGCGAGATGGTGGGGCTGGTAGACACGGGGACGTTCGCGCCCGGGTGCATTCAACCCTCGTGCTCTCGGGGTCTATTACCAACGGCCGAGAGGTGCGGTGGTGCGCGCCGTGCGCGCGATGCACCATCACGCGGCTGCAGCGACGGTACAAAGGCGACAGCCGGGGCCGTGATGGCGGTTTTGCGCGGTCGGCGCCATTCCCGCCGTAGCCGCCTTGTGGTTCAATCCGCCCCCATGCTCGAAGCCGAAGATCTCGCCTGCCTGAAGGGCGACCGCCTGCTGTTCCGCGGCCTCGCCCTCCGTGTGGAGGCGGGTGATCTCGTGCGCCTCGCAGGCCCCAACGGCGTCGGCAAGACCAGCCTGCTGCGCCTGCTGACCGGGCTGGCCCAGCCTGAAGCCGGTAGCGTGCGCTGGCAGGGCCGGCCGATCGCTGCCGAACGCGAGGCTTTCCATCGCGCACTGCTCTATCTCGGCCACGCCGCCGCCCTCAACGACCTGCTGAGCCCGCTGGAGAACCTGCGCTTTGCCTGCGCGGCCGCGGGCGAGGACGCCGACGTGGCGCGCTGCACCGCCGCGCTGGAACGCATCGGGCTGGGCAACCAGCTCGACCTGCCGGCGCGCGTGCTGTCGCAGGGCCAGCGCCGGCGCGTGGGGCTGGCGCGCCTGTTCCTGTCGGCGCAGCGCCCTCTGTGGGTGCTCGACGAACCCTTCACCGCGCTCGACGTGGCCGCGGTCGCCGATCTCGCCGCGACCTTGTCCGCGCACTGCGCCGCCGGCGGCATGGTGGTGCTCACCACCCACCAGGATGCGGGCTTCGCCCGTCCGCCGCGGGTGCTCGATGTCGGGGCCTGGGCATGTTGAGCGCCTTCGTCGCCGTGCTGCGGCGTGATCTGCTGCTGGCCTGGCGCGGCCGCGCCGACGTGCTGGTGACCCTGGCCTTCTTCGTCATCGTGGTGTGCCTGTTCCCGTTCGGCGTCGGCGCCGAGCCCAACCTGCTGCGCGCGATCGCGCCGGGGGTGCTGTGGGTCGCCGCGCTGCTCGCCTGCCTGCTGTCGCTGCACCGGCTGTTCGCGCAGGACCACGCCGATGGAACCCTTGAGCAACTTCTCCTGTCTAGTGAGCCTGCCGTGCTGTGGGTGACCGCCAAGGTGCTGGCGTTCTGGCTCAGCACCGGCCTGCCGGTGGTGGTGGTCGCGCCCGCGCTGGCCTTGCTGCTTGACCTCGAACAAGGTGCGCTTTCCATACTCGTTCTAAGTTTGGCGCTCGGCACGCCCATCCTCGCGCTGCTCGGCGCGGTGGGGGCGGCGCTGACCCTGGGCCTGCGCGGGGGCGGCATGCTGCTTGCGCTGCTGGTGCTGCCGCTGTTCGTGCCGGTGCTGATCTTCGGTGCCGGCGCGGTCGAGGCCGAGCTGTCGGGCACCGGCGCGGCCGCCCACCTGCTGCTGCTCGGCGGCGGGCTGGCGGGGGCGCTGGCGCTGGCGCCGTTGGCGTGCGCGGCGGCGCTGCGGATTTCGAGCGAATGACGATCAACCTTTACCCGGCCGGCGCCGTGCGCACCGGCCGCCCGGGCGACACCGCGGCGAACCGGCGCCGGCAAGCGAAGCGAACTTCATGACTACCTCCGATCGCGGTTTCAGCCTGTTCCGGTTCGCAGCGCCGCAGGCTTTCTATCCGCTCGCCGGCCGCCTTGCGCCGTGGTTCGCGGCTGCCGCCGCGGTGCTCACGGTCGTCGGCCTGTGGCTGGCCTTCTTCGTGGCGCCTACCGACGCGGTGCAGGGCGAGGTCTACCGGGTGATCTTCATCCACGTGCCGGCGGCGTGGATGTCGATGTTCATCTACCTGGTGATGGCGGGATGGTCCGCGGTGGGCCTGGTCATGAACACCCGCTTGTCCTTCATCATGAGCCAGGCCCTGGCACCAACCGGCGCAATGTTCTGTTTCGTGGCGTTGTGGACCGGCGCACTATGGGGGCGGCCGACCTGGGGCGCCTACTGGGTGTGGGACGCGCGCCTGACCTCCCAGCTGCTGCTGCTCTTCCTCTATTTCGGCTTCATCGCGCTCACCCGTGCGATCGAGGACCCGCGCCGCGCCGACCGCGCCGGCGCGCTGATCGCGATCGTCGGCGCGGTGAACGTGCCGGTGATCTATTTCTCGGTGAAGTGGTGGAACACGCTGCACCAGGGCGCCTCGGTCAGCCTCACCAAGGCGCCGTCGATGGCGTCCACGATGCTGGCCGGCATGCTGGTGATGGCCTTCGCGGCCTGGGCCTACACGCTGGCGGTGGTGCTGTGGCGGGTGCGGCCGATGATCCTGGAGCGCGAGCGCCACACCGAGTGGGTGGGCGCGGTCCTTGCGCAGGAAGCCGCGGCCGAAGGAGGGCGTGGGTGATGCAGTGGGAATCGTGGGCGGCGTTCTGGGCCATGGGGGGCAAGGGGCCCTTCGTGTGGTGGAGCTACGCGGTGAGCTTTGCGCTGATGGCGCTTGAGCTGGGGCTGCTGGTGCAGCGGCGGCGCGACACCCTGAAGCGGCTGCTGCGCTGGCGGCGCGCGGTCGGCAAGGACAAGCAAGGTGGCGGCCCGATCGGGGCCGCGGTGGAGATGGAACGATGAAAGCGCGTAACAAACGTCTGATGCTGGTCGGCGGCGGCATTGCGCTGCTGGTTGCCGCGGCGGCCCTGGTGCTGTCCGCCTTCCAGCAGAACCTGGTGTTCTTCCACACCCCGTCCGAGGTGGCGGAGGGCAAGGCGCCGGTCGGCAAGACCTTCCGCGTCGGCGGCATGGTCGAAACCGGTTCGATCCAGCGCGACGCCGACGGCGTCACCGTGCGCTTCGTCATTACCGACACCGCGAAGGTGATCCCGGTGAGCTACAGGGGTTCGCTGCCCGACCTCTTCAAGGAGGGCAAGGGCGCGGTGGTGCAAGGCACGCTCGGCGCCGACGGCCAGTTCCGCGCCACCGAGGTACTCGCCAAGCACGACGAGAACTACATGCCGCCCGAGGCCGCGCACGCGCTCGAACAGGCCCACAAGACCGCGACGACGGTGCAGCAATGATTCCCGAACTCGGACATTTCGCGCTGGTGCTGGCCTTGGTGCTGGCGCTGGTGCAGGCGGTGGTGCCGCTGGTGGGCGCGCAGCGCAACCGGCTGGCGCTGATGGCGGTGGCGCGGCCCGCGGCGCAGGGGCAGTTCTTCTTCGTCGCGCTGTCGTTCGTACTGCTGACCTGGGCCTTCGTGGTCAATGACTTCTCGGTGCAGTACGTGGCGATGCATTCCAACACCGCCACGCCGCTCGCCTACCGCATCACCGCGGTGTGGGGCAGCCACGAGGGCTCGCTGCTGCTGTGGGCGCTGACGCTGACGCTGTGGACGGTGGCGGTGACGGTATTCTCGCGCCACCTGCCGGAAGCCTTCGTTGCCCGCGTGCTCGGCGTGCTCGGCTGCATCAGCGTCGGCTTCCTCGCCTTCATGCTGGTCACCTCCAACCCGTTCGACCGCCTGCTGCCGGGCGCGCCCGAGGGCCGCGACCTGAACCCGCTGCTGCAGGACCCGGGCATGATCATCCACCCGCCGCTGCTGTACATGGGCTACGTCGGCTTCTCGGTGGCCTTCGCCTTCGCCATCGCCGCGCTGCTCAGCGGCCGGCTCGACGCCGCGTGGGCGCGCTGGTCGCGGCCGTGGACCACCATCGCCTGGGTCTTCCTCACCGCCGGCATCACCGTCGGCTCGGGCTGGGCCTATTACGAACTCGGCTGGGGCGGCTGGTGGTTCTGGGACCCGGTGGAAAACGCCTCCTTCATGCCCTGGCTGCTCGGCACTGCGCTGATCCACTCGCTGGCGGTCACCGAAAAGCGCGGCGCCTTCCGCAGCTGGACGGTGCTGCTGGCGATCGGCGCGTTCTCGCTGTCGCTGCTCGGCACCTTCCTGGTCCGTTCCGGCGTGCTCACCAGCGTGCATGCCTTCGCCACCGATCCGCGCCGCGGCCTGTTCGTGCTCGCCTTCCTCGTCACCGTGATCGGCGTGTCGCTGGTGCTCTACGCCTGGCGTGCCCCCCGGCTGGCGGGCGGCGGCCGTTTTGGCCTGGTGTCGCGCGACACCTCGCTCCTCGGCAACAACGTGCTGCTGTCGGTGGTATCGGCCTCGGTGCTGCTCGGCACGCTCTACCCGCTGTTCCTCGATGCGCTCGGCCTGGGCAAGATCTCGGTCGGCCCGCCGTACTTCGAGGCGGTGTTCGTGCCGCTGATGACGCCGGTGGTCATCCTGATGATGTTCGGCCCCTTCCTGCGCTGGAAGAACGACGACCTCGGCGCCGCGGTGCGCCGCGTGGCGCCGGCCTTCATCGCCAGCGTGGTGATCGGCGTGGGCGCCGCGTTCGCGATCGGCCATGTCACCTGGCGCACCGTGCTCGGCCTTGCGCTCGCCGCGTGGGTGGTGCTGGCCAGCCTGCAGCTGCTGGTCTCGCGCCTGCGCGAACGCGCCGGCGCGGCGGTATCGTCGCGGCTCTCCACCATTCCGGCGGCGTGGTGGGGCATGTGGCTGGCGCACCTCGGCGTTGGCGTGTTCATCATCGGCGTCACCCTGGTCGGCAGCCTCGAGCAGAACCTGGACCTCAAGATGCGCCCGGGCGAGCAGGCGGAGTTCGCCGGCTACACGCTGGCCTTCCGCGGCGTGCAGGAGATCGAAGGCCCCAACTACGATGCCGCGCGCGCCAACATCGTGATGTCGCGCGGGGGCGTCGAACTCAACACGCTGGAGCCGGAAAAGCGCGTCTATCGCGCGCAGCAGATGCCGATGACCGAAGCCGCCCTCGACGTCGGCCTGTTCCGCGACATCTATGTCTCGCTCGGCGAAGGCCTGAAGGACGGCAGCTGGATCGTCAGCCTGCACTACAAGCCCTTCATCAGCTGGATCTGGGCCGGCTGCCTGCTGATGGTCGCGGGCGGCATCTGCGCCGCGGCCGACCGCCGTTATCGCAAGCTCGCCGAGCGCAGCGCCGCGGCGGCGGCCACCGCCGGCCAGACCGCCTGAACCTGCCGTTGGAATCCCGATGAAAGCGAAGTTCCTCGTTCCCCTGATCCTGTTCCTGGTGCTGGCGGGCTTTCTTGCCTTCGGCCTCACCCTCAATCCGCGTGAAGTGCCGTCGCCGCTCATCGACAAGCCGGCGCCGGCCTTCCGCCTCGCCCGCCTCGACCAGCCGGCGCAGACCTTCGCGCTGGAGGAAATGCGCGGCCAGGTGTGGCTGCTCAACGTGTGGGCGTCGTGGTGCGTGGCCTGCCGCCAGGAGCACCCGGTGCTGGTCGATCTGGCCAAGCGCCAGCTCGCCCCCATCGTCGGCCTCAACTACAAGGAAGTGCGCGGCGACGGCGAGATCGATGCGCGCGACATGGCGCTGGAGGCGGAAACGGCGCTGGCGATCGAGCGCGCGCACGGCTGGCTGCGTGCCCACGGCGACCCCTATGCGCTGTCGGTGCTCGACATCGACGGCCGCGTCGGCATCGACTTCGGCGTCTATGGCGTGCCCGAAACCTTCCTGATCGACCAGCGCGGCAACATCCGCTACAAGCACATCGGCCCGATCACCCCGGAAAGCGTCGAGAAGATCTTCGCGCCGCGCATCGAGGAGCTGAAGCGTGCGGGCTGATTCCAGGCGGTTGCCGTTGCGCGCCCGCCGCGCGCTGACCCTGTGCGCCGCGCTGCTCGGCCTCGCCGGCGGCATGCCGGCACTGGCCGCGGACGCCGCGCCGCAGGCCCGTCCGGCGGTCGAGGACCCGGTGCTGGAAGAGCGCGTGCTGGAGTTGTCGCACAAGCTGCGCTGCCTCGTGTGCCAGAACCAGTCGATCGCCGAATCGCATGCGCCGCTCGCGGTGGACCTGCGCAACCAGGTGCGCGAGCAGTTCGTCGCCGGGCGTAACGAGGTCGAGATCGTCGACTACCTCGTCGCCCGCTATGGCGACTTCGTGCTCTACGAGCCGCCCTTCAAGACCACCACGCTGGTGTTGTGGCTCGGCCCGCTGCTGCTGCTGGTCGCCGGCGCCGGCTGGCTCGGCCTGCGCCTGCGGCGCCGGGCCGCGGAAGCGGCCACGCCGCTGAGCGACGCGGAACATGCCCGCGCCCGCGCGCTGCTCGAGGGCGGCGCCGATACCCCCAAACAGGAAGAACGTTCGTGAGTGTTTATCTGCCCTTCGTGCTGCTCGCGGCCCTGCTGGTCGCGGCGGCCCTGCTGCTGGTGCTGCCGCCCTTGTTCGGCGCGGGCCTGCAGCGTCGCCGCCGCGCGGCCGACGTCAGCACCGATGCCGGCCAGGCCGCCAGCGCGCTGACGGTGCTGCGCGAGCAGCTTGCCGAACTGGAGGCGGAACGCGCGGCCGGCACGATCGACGCCGAAACCTACGCCCGCAGCCGCGACGACCTGGAGAAGCGCGCGCTGGAGGAAGGCGAGGCCGCCGCGGCCACGGTGGAAGCCCGGCCGGCGCCGCGCCTCGCGATTGCGCTCGCGCTGGCGGTGCCGGTGCTTGCCACCGCGATCTACCTCGCCCTCGGCGAACCGGCCGGGCTCGACCCGCAGCGGGTCGCCGGCCAGGGCGGTTTCAGCCGCGAACAGGTCGCGCAGATGGTCGGCGGCCTCGAAGCCCGGCTGCAGCAGGAGCCGGACAACGTCGAAGGCTGGATGATGCTGGCGCGCTCTTACGTGGTGCTGGAAGACTTCCCCAAGGCCGCCGCGGCCTACGAGCGGCTGGTGGCGCTGGTGCCCGACAACCCCGACATCCTCGCCGACTGGGCCGACACCGTGGCAGCCCAGCACGGCAGCGTGTCCGGCCCGGCAGAGGCCATCGTCAGCCGCGCGCTCGAGGCCGACCCGAACCACGTCAAGGCGCTGCTGCTGTCCGGCACCGCGGCCTTCGAACGCAAGGACTACGCCGCCGCGTCGGCGCAGTGGGAACGTATCCTGGTGCGCATCCCGCCGCAGGAAGAAGCGGCGCGCGCGCTGCGCGCCGGCATCAACGATGCGCGCGCCAAGGGCGGGCTGCCGCCGCTCGCCGAAGCGCCGGCTCCGGCCGCCCCCGCCGCGGCTGCCGGTGCGGCGGAGGGCGGCAGCCTGACGCTGGCCGGGCGGCTCGAGATCGCGCCGGCGCTGCGCGAACGCGCGGGCGCGGACGACACCGTGTTCGTGTTCGTGCGTGGCGGGGGCGGCGGCCCGCCGCTCGCGGCGCTGCGCTTCAAGGCGGGCGAGTTGCCGCGCGAATTCAGCTTCGCCGACGCCCCGCGCATGGGCGACGGGCCGGTTCCGGCCCAACTGACGCTGACCGCGCGGGTTTCGAAGAGCGGCGACGTGGGCGCCCGCCCCGGCGATCTGGAAGGCCGGGTGGACCGCGTGGCGCCGGACGCGGGCGGCGTGGCCCTCGTGATCGACACGGTGCGCGAATAGGGCAGGTGATGGCGATCGCAGCCGGCACGCCGCAGCGCCCCGGCGGCATTGCCGACTGCCGGGGTTGCGCGGGCTACTACATCACCCACGATCCCGCCTTTCCCTACGGTTGCCGCATCCTAGGGTTCCACAGCCGGCGCAAGCCCTGCATCGAGGTGGAGGCGGCCTCCGGCGAACCCTGCCGCGGTTTCACGCCGAAGCCGGCGCGCACCGCCTAGCGCGCCGCGCGGCGCGCTTCACCCGCGGTAGCGAAAGGCCACCCGTTTGACGTTGCACAGCAGCTCGTAGGCGATGGTGCCGGCGCCGGCGGCGACCTGGTTGATCGGCACCTGCCGGCCCCACAGCTCCACCCGGCTGCCGATGCCGGCTTGAGGCAGGTCGGTGAGATCCACCGTCAGCATGTCCATCGACACCCGGCCGACCAGCATGCTCGGCTGGCCGTCGACCGCCACCGGGGTGCCGTCCGGCGCACTGCGCGGATAGCCGTCGGCATAGCCCATCGCTACCAGGCCGATGCGGCGCGGGCGCTCGGCGACGTAGCGTGCGCCGTAGCCCAGCGGCGCGCCGGCGGCGAGTTCGCGCACCGCGATCACCTCGCTTTCCAGCGTCATCACCGGCTGCAGGCCGTTACCCTCGCCGGGCATCGGGTCGGCGCCGTAAAGCAGGATGCCCGGCCGCGCCCAGTCGGCGTGCGCGTCGGGCCAGCCGAGCACCGCGGCTGAATTGGCGAGGCTGCGCGGGCCGGGCAGCCCTCGCGTGGCGGTGTCGAAATCGGCCAGTTGTTCGGCGGTGGCGATCACCTGGGGTTCGTCGGCGCGCGCGAAGTGCGTCATCAGCGTGATCTCGCCGACCTTGCCGCTCGCACGCAGGCGTTGCCACGCGCTGCCAACGGCGTCGCCGACGAAGCCGGCGCGGTTCATACCGCTGTTCACCTTCAGCCAGATGTCGAGCGGGCGCGCCAGTGCGGCCTGCTCGATCATCTCGATCTGGGCCGCGTGATGCACCACGGGCCACAGGCCATGCGCGACCACCTGCTCCAGCTCGGCGGCGTCGAACACGCCTTCCAGCAGCACGATGGTCTGGGTGATGCCGGCCGCGCGCAGCTCCAGCGCCTCGTCGAGAAAGGCGACCGCGAAACCGTCGGCCTCCGCCGCCAGCGCCTGTGCGCACCGCACCGCGCCGTGGCCGTAGGCATTGGCCTTGACCACCGCGAGGGCGCGCCCGCCGTGGCGGCTGCGGGCGAGACGGTAGTTGTGGCGGAGGGCGTCGAGGTCGATCAGGGCGGTGGCGGGGCGCATGCGTGCAGGGCGAGGGGTGGACAGGTTGGCGGCAGCGCCAGGCGGCGACTGCCGGTGAGGTTCAGGCCGCGGGGGACAGGTCGAAGCCGCTGCCGCGGCCGGTCGTCACTTTGCCATAACGGGCCAGCGCGAGGTCGTCGTGGCGGATCACCGGACGCTTTCCGGTGACGAGGTCGGCAAGCAACTGGCCGGCACCGCAGGCCATTGTCCAACCCAGTGTGCCGTGGCCGGTGTTGATGAAGAGTTCGGGGTAGGGGGTGGCGCCGACGATGGGGGTGCCATCGGGCGTCATCGGCCGCAGCCCGGTCCAGAACTCGGCGCCGCCCAGGTCGGCCGCGCCGGGGAACAGATCGCCGGCGACCATTTCCAGCGTGGCCCGGCGGCGCGGGTCGAGGCGCAGGTCGAAGCCGGCGATCTCCGCCATGCCGCCGATGCGGATGCGTTCGTCGAAGCGGGTGATCGCGATCTTGTAGGTTTCGTCGAGCACCGTGGACACCGGCGCGGCGGCCGCGTCCACCAGCCGCGCGGTGAGCGAATAGCCCTTCATCGGATACACCGGCAGCGCCAGCCCGAGGCTGGCGGCGAGCGCGCGCGAATAGCTGCCGAGCGCGAGCACATAGCGGTCGGCCTTGAGGACGTCCTCGCCGGCCGCGCTGCCGATGCGCACGCCGTCGATGTGGCCGCCGCGGTGCGCCAGCCCGCGCACGTCGATGCCGAAGCGGAAGTCCACGCCCAGCTCGGCCGCCTGCGCGGCGAGGCGGGCTGTGAAGAGCCGGCAGTCGCCGGTTTCGTCGTTGGGCAGCCGCAGCCCGCCGGCCAGACGGTCGCGCCGGGCCGCGAGCGCGGGTTCGGCGTCCGCCAGGTGGTCGCGGTCGAGCAGTTCGAAGGGCACGCCGCAGGCCTCCAGCACCGCGATGTCGCGCGCCGCCGCCTCGTACTGGGCCTCGGTCCGGAACAGCTGCAGCGTGCCGCGGCTGCGTTCTTCGTAGTGAATGCCGCTGTCCGCGCGCAACTGGCGCAGGCAGTCGCGGCTGTATTCGGCCAGCCGCATCATGCGGGCCTTGTTCTCGGCATAACGGCCGGCGCGGCATTGCGCCAGCATCGCGAGCATCCAGCGCAACTGGAACAGCGTGCCGTCCGGGCGGATCGCCAGCGGCGCGTGGCGCTGGAACAGCCACTTCAGCGCCTTCAGCGGAATGCCGGGCGCCGCCCACGGCGTCGAGTAGCCCGGCGAAACCTGGCCCGCGTTGGCGTAACTCGTCTCCAGCGCCGGTGCCGGCTGGCGGTCGAGCACGGTGACGCGGGTGCCGTTGCGGGCGAGATACCAGGCGGTGGTGGTACCGATGACGCCGCTGCCGAGGACGATGATATGCATGGCCTATGCTTGCCGTTTGTGGTGATTAAGTGCACTTTAGCCGCACTGGTGCAGTGACTTTCTCTTATTGAAATGGGGCACACGGTGAAAAATTCCGAATTTGGATGTCTTCGCGCTGTTTCTCCGTTGAAACCCGCGCGGCGGGCTCCGCGACGGGGGCGGCGGTGAAGGCGGGAGGCCGCGCGGGCGTCGCGCTCGACCGCATCGACCGCCGCATCCTCGACCTGCTGCAGAAGGAAGGGCGCCTGCCGATGACCGAACTCGCGCAGCGGGTGGGGCTGTCGCCCACGCCGTGCACCGAGCGCGTGCGCCGTCTGGAACGCAGCGGCGTGATCACCGGCTACCACGCCCGCGTCGATCCCCATGCGCTCGGCAAGCCTTTGCTGGTGTTCGTCGAGATCAAGCTGTCGGCGAAATCGGGCGACGTGTTCGACCGGGTGAAGAAGGAGATGCTGTTCATCCCCGAGGTGATGGAATGCCATCTCGTGTCGGGCGATTTCGACTACCTGATCAAGGCGCGGATCGCCGAAATGGCCGAGTACCGCCGCCTGCTGGGCGACATCCTGCTGAAGCTGCCGGCCGCGGCCGAGTCGCGCAGCTACGTGGTGATGGAGGAGATCAAGGAGAGCCTTTACCTGCCGCCGAACGCCTGAGCGGCGGGCCGGGACCGCCGCCGCGCAATATCGTTCGCGAACTGCGTCAGAGTGCATTCAACCCGTATGGCGGCTGCGGTATAGTCCGCGGCTTGGGATGCCTGCCGGAGGGTCACGATGAAGCCGATTGCCGCCAATCCGCCCGCGGCCGCCGGGCTGCTGCGCCGCGCACTCGCAGCGCTTGCCGCCGTCGCCGCGCTGGGCGCCTGCAAGACCACCGAAACCACGCTGGCCAGTCCGCTGCTGCAGGGCTACACCTGCTGCAACCTGCGTTACGACGGCGACTGGATCAGCGATTCCAACTACGCCAACCTGCCGATGGTGCCCGCCGGGACGCCGATCAAGGTGCTGAGCTACGGCCGCGATCGCGCCCACGTCGATCTGGGCGGCAAGCCGTTCCGCCTCGGCCACGACTACGGCAGGGCGGAGGAAAGCACCGAGCGCTGGGTATCGAAGCTGGTGGTGATCGAGGACCCGAACCAGAAGCTGGCCACCTACCCCAAGCAGGTGCAGGCCGCGATCCGCGCCGGCCAGGTCATGAAGGGGATGACGCGCGAGCAGGTCATCATGGCGGTCGGCTACCCGCTGACGAGCGAGAACCGCAGCCTCGACGCGCCGGTGTGGCGGCTGTGGTGGTCGAGCTTCGGCGAATACCAGGTGGAGTGGGACAAGCAGGGCCGGGTGAAGGACATCACCGGTCATCCTGAAACCTTGAAGATGATGGTGTACAAGCCGTGAACATTGCCGACCAAGCGGTAGACAAACCCTTTTCCCGCCCGGCCACGGGCGCAGCGGCCGAGGTGAGCGAGCGCGACTGCGATGTGCTGGTGATCGGCGGCGGGCCCGCCGGCTCCACGGTGGCCACGCTGCTCGCCGAGCGTGGCCACCGCGTCACCCTGCTCGAGAAAGACCACCACCCGCGCTTCCACATCGGCGAATCGCTGTTGCCCGCCAATCTGCAGTTGTTCGACAAGCTGGGCGTCGGCGACGAAATGCGCGCGATCGGCATCGAGAAGCACGCGGCCGAATTCGTCTCGCCGGATCACGACTGCACCCAGACCTTCCGCTTCGCCGACGCCTGGGACAAGTCGATGCCGTACGCCTATCAGGTGCGGCGCTCCGAGTTCGACCACATCCTGCTGCGCAACGCCGCGCGCAAGGGCGCGGAGGTGATCGAGGGCTGCAAGGTCAAGGACGTCGAGTTCCACGCCGACGGCGCCAGCGTGGCCGCGGAGCGCGAGGACGGCCGCCGCGAGCGCTGGCAGGCGCGCTTCGTGATCGACGCCTCGGGCCGCGACACCTTCCTCGCCAACCGCATGCGGGCCAAGCACCGCAACCCGCACCACAACAGCTCGGCCCTGTACGGCCACTTCGCCAACGCCAAGCGCCATTGCGGGTCGGCCGAGGGCAACATTTCGATCTACTGGTTCGAGCACGGCTGGTTCTGGTTCATTCCGCTGGCCGATGGCGCCACCAGCGTCGGCGCGGTGACCTGGCCCTACTACATGAAGCGGCGCAACGGCCGCAGCCTGGACGCCTTCCTGCTCGACACGATCGCGCTGTGCCCGCCGCTCGCGGAGCGTCTGGGCGAAGCACGGCTGGTGTCCGACGTGCATGCCACGGGCAACTTCTCGTACACCACCGACCATACCCACGGCGACCACTACCTGCTGCTGGGCGACGCCTACGCCTTCATCGACCCGGTGTTCTCGTCCGGCGTGATGCTGGCGATGCAGGGCGCGTTCTATGGCGCCGAGGCGGTCGACACCTGCCTGCGCAAGCCGGCGCAGAAGCGCGCCGCGCTGGCGCGGTTCGACAAGGCCGCGCGCCACGGCCCGCGCCAGTTCTCGTGGTTCATCTACCGCATGACCAACCCGACGATGCGCGACCTCTTCATGGGCCCGCGCAACCCGCTGCGGGTCAAGGACGCGCTGATCTCGCTGCTGGCCGGCGACATCTACGGCAAGACGCCGATCTGGGCCTCGCTCGCCGTGTTCAAGCTGATCTACTACACCGCGGCGCTGCGCCATCTGCCGCGTACGCTGGCCGCGCTGCGCCGCCGCCGCCGCAACATCCGCCCGGTCGAAGACCAGGAAATGGCGTCCCACGCATGACGGTTGCCGTCGTACCGGAATTCGACTGGCAGGGCGCCGCCGGCGGCGAGGCCGACCTGCTCGGCCTGCTGCACTTCGGCATGCCCGCCGCGCCGCCAACCGCCGCGCCGCAGTTGCGCGTTGCCGCCCCGATGCTGGCACCCGCGCCGGTGTGGCAGGCCGGCTGGCGGCTCGATGGAGAACCGAGTGCCGGACACGCCGGGCGGGTGCATTACCGCTGCGCGGATGGGCTGCTGTTCGGCGTGCTGACGGTGGCGGAAGCGGATTTCGCTGCCGCCGATCCCGCCACCGCGCTGCAACGGGCTACCACCCACGCCTTTACCGAGGTTTTCGCGTGTGCGGACGCGCTCGCACACCCGCGCCTGCTGCGGGTGTGGAACTACCTGCCGCGCATCAATCAGGTGGAGTTCGGGCTGGAGCGCTATCGCGCCTTCAACGCCGGACGCCAGCTCGCATTCGCCGCCAGCGGCCGCACGCTCACGGGGGAGGTCCCGGCGGCGTGCGCGCTCGGCAGCGCCGACGGCGAGCTCGCGATCGCCTTCATCGCCACCACCGGGCGTCCGCGCGCGGTGGAAAACCCGCGCCAGCTCAGCGCCTACCACTACCCCGCGGAGTACGGTCCGCGCAGCCCCACCTTCTCGCGCGCCGCATTGCTGCAACACGGCGGCGGCACACTGCTGTTCGTGTCCGGCACCGCCAGCATCGTCGGCCACCGCAGCGTGCACCTGGGTGACGCGCGTGCGCAGACGGTCGAAACCCTGGCCAACATCGAGGCCGTACTGACCGAGGCCGGGCGCGTCGGGGGCGAACGTTTCGCTGCCGACAGCCTCGCCTACATCGCCTACGTGCGCCACGCCGCCGACTACCCCGCGGTGCGCGCGGAGGTCGAGGCCCGACTCGGCCCGCGCGCTGCGGTCGCCTACGTGCAGGCCGACGTCTGCCGCGCCGAACTGCTCGTCGAGATCGAGGCGAGCGGCGGCCACCCGATCCGAGGATGGAATCCATGAAGTCGTTTGCCGCGGCGTTGCGCCGCTCCTTCGCCGCCGCGCTTGCCGTGGCCGGCGCGCTGGCGGCCGGTGCCGCGCAGGCCGAGGAAAAACCGCTGTGGGAGGCCGGGCTGGGGGTCGGTGTGCTGTCCTTTCCGGATTACCGCGGCTCGTCGCGCCAGCGCAATCACGCGATCGCCGTGCCCTACTTCGTCTATCGCGGGGATTTCTTCAAGGCGGACCGCGACGGCATCCGCGGCGTCTTCCTCGATACCGAGAATGTCGAGCTGAACCTCAGCCTGGCGGCCTCGCTGCCGGTGGATAGCTCGGGCAACAGCGCCCGCCGCGGCATGCCCGACCTGCGCCCCACGGTGGAGTTCGGCCCCTCGCTGGAGATCAACCTGTGGCGCGCCGCGGACCACAACGCGCGTGTCGACCTGCGCCTGCCGGTCCGGATCGGCTATGCGGTCAAAGGGCCGGTCAAGCCGGTCGGCGTCACCTTCAGCCCCTTTCTCAACCTCGACGTCGATCCCTTCGGCCACTCGGGCTGGAACCTCGGCGTGATGGCGGGGCCGATCTTCGCCAACGCGCGCCAGCACCGCTACTTCTACGACGTCGAGCCGCAATACGCGCTGCCCGACCGCCCGGCCTACCGCGCCTCCGGCGGCTATTCCGGCTCGCAGTTCATCGCCGCGCTGTCGAAGCGCTTCGACAGCTACTGGGTGGGCAGCTTCGTGCGCTACGACACCCTGCGCGGCGCCGCCTTCGCCGACAGCCCGCTGGTCGAGCGCGAGCGCGCGTGGGCCGCCGGCGTCGCGATTGCCTGGGTGCTGGGCGAATCGTCGCGCAAGGTCGAGGTTCAGGACTGAGCCCTCCCGGAGTTCCACCCGTGCCGCGCCGGTTTCCCGCCTTCTACGAGTATTTCTGCCTCTACTTCGGGCTGTTCAGCCTCGGGCTGATGTGTCTCGCATGGACGCCGTTTGCCGCCCTGCTGTATCCGCTGCTGCCGGAACGGCTCGGGCGCCGCATCGGGCGGCGTGCGATCACCACGGTGTTCCGGATCTACATCCGCGAACTCTCGCTGCTGCGCGCGTGCCGCTTCGACATCACCGCGCTCGATGCGCTGCGCGACCAGGGGCCGATGATCCTGGCGCCCAATCACCCCTGCCTGCTCGACGCGGTGATGGTGATATCGCGCCTGCCCAACGTGGCCTGCATCATGAAGGCGGCGCTGCTCAAGAACATCTTCCTCGGCGGCGGCTCGCGGCTGGCCCGCTACATCCCCAACGAGAAGCCGCTGCAGATGGTGTATGCGGCCTGCGACGACCTGGCCCACGGCAGCCAGCTGCTGATCTTCCCCGAGGGCACCCGCACCGTGCGCGCGCCGGTCAACCCGATCATGCCCAGCGTCGCGCTGATCGCACGCCGCGCCAAGGTGCCGGTGCAGACCCTCATCATCGAGACCGACTCCGCCTACCTGTCCAAGGGCTGGCCGCTGTTCCGCCGCCCGGCGATGCCGATCCACTACCGCATCCGGCTCGGCCGCCGGTTCGACCCGCCGAAGGACGCTGCCGCGTTCAGCGCCACGCTTGAAGCCTATTTCGCCGACGAGCTGGCGCGGGCACAATTCGTCCCCCCGCCGTTCCCGGCGGCTGCCGCCGACGCTCCGGCGGCCTGAACCCTGCCACCGCCCCGCGCGGCCGCCGTATGACTTCCCTGCCTTCCGCCACCCATGCGGTGCTGATCCCGAGCTACAACCCCGGCCCCAAGGTCTTCGACACGGTGCGGGCGGCGCGCGCGCAATGGAGCCCGGTGTGGGTGGTTGTGGATGGCAGCACCGACGGCACCGCCGAACAACTGGTCGAACTCGCCAGGACCGACCCCGGCCTGCGCGTGTTCGCGCTGCCGCAGAACCAGGGCAAGGGCGCGGCGGTGCTGTTCGGCCTCGACGAGGCCGCGCGTGCCGGCTACACCCATGTGCTGACGATGGACTCCGATGGCCAGCATCCGGCGGAGCTGATCCCGCGCTTCATGGACACCTCGATGAAGACGCCGGCGGCGATGATCCTCGGCAAGCCGGTGTTCGACGCCAGCGCGCCGCTGCTGCGGGTGCGCGGGCGCAAGGTGTCCAACGCCTGGGCCAACCTGGAGACGCTGTGGATGGGGATCGGCGATTCGCTGTACGGCTTCCGCGTCTATCCGGTGGAGCCGCTGCGCCGGGTGATGCGCGGCCAGCGCTGGATGCGCCGCTTCGACTTCGATCCGGAAGCGGTGGTGCGGCTGGCTTGGCGCGGGGTGCGGCCGATCAACGTCGATGCCCCGGTGAAATACTTCCGCGCCGACGAGGGCGGCGTGTCGCACTTCAACTACTGGCGCGACAACGCGCTTCTGACGTGGATGCACAGCCGGCTGTTCGCCGGCTTCGTGCTGCGCCTGCCGCTGTTGCTGTGGCGGCGGCTGAGCGGCCGGGCCTGACCCGACCGCCGCGCCAGGGCCGCGTCAGAGCCCCAGCATCAGCTTGAGGTTCTGCACCGCCGCGCCGCTGGCCCCCTTGCCCAGGTTGTCCAGCCGGGCGATCAGCACCGCGTGGCGGTATTCCTCGTTGGCGAAGACGCGGATCTCGAGCCGGTTGGTGTCGTTGAGCGCGAGCGCGTCCAGCTTGCCGTCCTCGGTGGCAGGCAGCACCTGCACGAACTGCTCCGGCGTGTTGCTCTGCGCGTAGTGCGCCGCGTAGGCGGCTTCCAGATCGGCGGCGCGCGGCTTGCCGGGCAGGGCGTCGAGATGCAGCGGCAGCTGCACCAGCATGCCCTGGCGGAAATTGCCGACCGCGGGGATGAACAGCGGACGGCATTCCAGCCCGGTGTATTGCATGATTTCCGGGATGTGCTTGTGCTTGAGGCCGAGCGCGTAGGCCTCGTGCAGCGGCGCGGTGCCGGCCTCGTAGGCTTCGATCATGCTGCGGCCGCCGCCGGAGTAGCCGCTGACCGAGGGCAGCGACACCGGGAAGCCGGCCGGCAGCAGGCCGGCGTCGATCAGCGGGCGGATCAGCGCGATCGCGCCGGTGGCGTAGCAGCCCGGGTTGGCGACCCGCTCGGCGCCCGCCACCGCCTGGGCGTGACCCGCGGTCAATTCCGGGAAGCCGTACACCCAGCCCGGCGACACCCGGTGCGCGGTGGAGGCGTCGATGATGCGCGGGCGCTTGCCCGGCAGGCCATCGATCAGCGCCACCGATTCGCGCGCGGCGTCGTCGTGCAGGCACAGGATGACCAGATCGACGCCGGCCATCAGCTCGCGCTTGGCGCCGACGTCCTTGCGCAGTTCGGGCGCGATGGAGACGAGTTCGATCTGCGGCATCTGCTGCAGCTGGTCGCGGATCTGCAGGCCGGTGGTGCCGGCTTCGCCGTCGATGAAGACCTTGGGCATGGCGGTTCCTGAAAGAAGAGGCAGGTCGACACCGGTGTGGCCGGTGTCGTTCAAGCCGTGTGTTGCGTATTGCGGGGGTTGTTCATTCTAGCTGCTGCAGCCGCTGGTCGAGCCTCACTCCCGCACCACGCTCGGCAGCGGATGACCGATGCGCGGCAGCCAGCGGCGCAGGCAGGGCGTGGTCACCACGGTGCTGAAGATCGCCATGATCACCAGCATCGTGAACATCTCGCGCGAGATCACGCCGAGGTCGTAGCCGACGTTGATCACCACCAGCTCCATCAGCGCGCGGGTGTTCATCATGATGCCGAGGATGCCGGATTCGTGATGGCCGAGGCCGCAACGGCGCGCGGCGAGATAGGAGCCGCAGAACTTGCCCGCGGTGGCGAGCGCCACCACCAGCGCGCACCAGCCCCAGTCGGCGGCACTGTCCAGGCTGCCGACATCGGTGCGCAGCCCGGTGTAGGTGAAGAAGATGGGCAGGAAGAACACCGTGACGAAGTGGCCGACGCGGGTGTTCCAGGCTTCGCGCAGGCCGTGCTCGTCATGCAGGATCACGCCCATCATGAAGCCGCCGAAGATGGCGAAGATGCCGAGCTGGTAGGTGGTCATGCCGGCGGCGAAGATCAGCGCCAGCACCGCGCCCAGCAGGTTGGGCGACAAGCGCCCGCGGTTGGGCTGGGCGAGCGCCACCATGCGCTTGGCGAGCGGACGCACGACGAACCAGCTGACCGCGAAGAACACCCCCACCAGCGCCACTTTGGTGGCGAATGCGGCAGGCTCGAAGTGCGACACCGCCAGCGTCGACACGAGCGCGAGCAGCAGCCAGCCGACCACGTCGTTGATCGCCGCGGCGCTGATCGCGATCACGCCGAGCGCGGTCCGCGTGAGCTGGAACTCCATCATGATGCGGCCGAGGATGGGCAGCGCGGTGATCGAGAACGCGGTGGCCACGAACAGCCCGCTCGCCAGCGGTTCGACGCTGGCCGGCATCAGCCCGGTGGCGAACCAGCCGAGGCCGAAGCCGAAGCCGAACGGCAGCACCAGCCCGGCGCTGGCCACCCACACCACGGTGCGGCGGTGCTTGCGATCGGTGAGGTGGCCGAAATCGAACTCCAGGCCGATCTGGAACATCAGCAGCAGCAGGCCGATCTGCGACAGGATCTGCATCGGCTCCGGCGGTGCGCTGCGGAACACCTGGCCGAACAGGTCCGGCGCCACCCAGCCGAACAGCGAGGGCCCGAGCAGGATGCCGGTGATGATCTCGCCGACCGCGGACGACTGCCCGAGGCGCGTCGCCAGCTCGCCGCCGGCGCGCGCCGCGAGGATGATGATCGCGAGCTGCAGCAGCGTGAAGAACAGCAGCGCTTCGGTCTTGTGCACGCTCACCGCGTGCAGTGCGTTGGCCGCCGTGCTCATCAGATCATCCCGCCGTTGATCGAGATGATCTGCCCGGTGATGTAGCCCGCCTGTTCCGAGGCGAGGAAGCCGACCAGGTCGGCCACCTCCTGCGGCCGCCCGGCGCGCTTCATCGGCACCAGCTGGGCGATCGCCGCCGCATCGAACGTGCCTTCGCTCATCGCGGTGTCGATCAGCCCGGGCGCCACCGCATTCACCGTGATGCCGCGGCTGGCCAGTTCCAGCGCCAGCGCCTTGGTGGCCGAATGCAGTGCGCCCTTGGCGGCGGCGTAGTTCACCTGGCCGCGGTTGCCGGCGATGGCGGCGACCGAACTGATGTTGATGATGCGGCCCCAGCGCGTGCGGATCATCGGCAGCGTCAGCGGTTGGGTGATGTTGAAGAAGCCGTTGAGGTTCACGTCGATGACGCGCTGCCACTGCGCCGCGCTCATGCCGGGGAAGACCGCATCGTCGTGGATGCCGGCGTTGTTCACCAGCACCTGCAGCGGCCCGGCGGCGAGGATGGATTCCAGCGCGGCGGACGTTGCAGCGGCATCGGTGAGGTCGAACGCGATCGCGCTCGCGCTGCCGCCAGCGGCGCGGAGCGCCGCGGCCACAGTTTCTGCGGTGGCGAGGTTCCGGTTGGCGTGCACCACCACGTCCAGCCCGTCGGCGGCCAGGCGTTCGCAGATCGCGCGGCCGATGCCGCCGCTGCCGCCGGTGACCAGGGCACGTTTGTTCGTCATGCGGAATCCTTCAGGAAGAAGCGTTGGCGGCCGGCGTGGTGCCGAGCACCACCGAGGCGCGACCGCCCAGCAGCAGGCGGCCGCCGGCAGTGAGCGAAAAAGCGTACAGCAGCGTGCGCGCATCGCCCGACAGGCGTTCGGCTTCGATCACCAGCTCGGTATCGAGGTCGTCCAGCCGCGCCACGTGGCATTCCACGCCGCGGGCGCTGCCGAGAAAGCCCGGCGCGGGCGGCGCGTCGGCGCCGGCCAGCAGCGCGCCATGCACCGCGATCGCCTGCGCGGCGTACTCGATGCCGGCCATGACGCCCAGCCGCCCGCCGCTGCGCAGCGGATTGGCAGAGTCGCGATGGCTGTGCGCGCTGCAGCGGATGCGGGTGTCGTCCCAGTCGTGCACCTGTTCGAGCAGGCACATGTCCCCTTGATGCGGGATGCGCGCGGCAATCCAGTCGCGCCCGCGCGCGGTGCCCGGCCGCGTGTCGTGCCCGACGCCCGCGGCGGGCGGCTGCGCGGCGCCGCTCATGCCTGCAGGTCGAGCGCGAGGCTCAATCCGTCGAGGTATTCCAGCCGGCAGCGGCCCGGTTCGCCGCGCGCCATCCGGGCGAGCAGCGGCAGCGCGCGCGCGGCGGGCACGCCGGTGCGCAGGGCTTCCAGCGCCGGGTCGGGCAGGGTGTCGGGCGCGGCCTCGACCAGCCCGCCGAGGCTGAGCCGGGGGCCGCCGTCGCCTTCCGCGGCGGGTTCGAGCAGCAGGGCCACGCCGAACGCGTCGATCATCGGGCGTGCCGCAGCCAGCGGGACGGGGTAGGGGTGGTCGTAGGCCACCAGCAGCACCGGTGCGCCGCTGCAGGCCAGCTGCGCGAACGCTTCGAGCAGGCCGGCGGCGAAGCTGCCGTCGTAGGCGGACACGATGGTCGAGGCTGCCATCGCGCCAGCGGCGATGCCCCAGTAGCCGGAGGCCGCGTTGTTGACCGAGTTGTGGAAGCGTGTGGGCGAGATCGCGCGGTCGTCCGACGCCAGCACTTCGCAGATCGCATGACAGTTGGCGCCGTCGCCGCCGGATGAGGCGAACACGGTGGCGAGCGTGGCGGCATCGGCGCCGGCCGCCCTCACCGCCTGCAGGCCGACGCCGATCGCCAGCTTGACCACGCCGCCGACGCGGCGACGCTCGGCCGCCGGCAGCAGATCCGGGGTGGGGATGCGGGTGGGCGCGGTCACCCACGCGTGTTCGCCGGCAAGCACCGCGCGCGCGGCGGGCCAGTCGTCCAGCGCGGGGCCGGTCAGGCCGATGCCGCTGATGCGGGCGGCGGGCAGGGCGCACGGAGGGGCCGGGTGTGAAGGCTGGGTCATGGGGTCATCCGGCGCGCGAAAACACGAGGCTGCAATTGGTGCCGCCGAAACCGAAGGAATTGCTGAGCACATGGCGCAGCGCGGCCGGGCGGGGGCGGCGCTGGTAGTCGATCGCGATCGCGGGGTCGAGGGTCCCGGTGCCCGGGCTGCCCGGGATGAGGCCGTCGGCGAGCGCGATCGCGCTGAACACGGCTTCGAGCCCGCCGGCGGCGCCGAGCGTGTGGCCGGTGGCGCCCTTGGTGGAGCTGGCCGGCGTGGCGGCGCCGAACAGCGCCTGCACCGCCTGCCCTTCGGCCGCGTCGTTGCTCGGGGTGGCGGTGCCGTGCAGGTTGATGTAGTCGATGTCGGCGGCCGTGAGTCCTGCCGTCGCCAGGGCCTGTTCCATCGCCAGGCGCGCGCCCAGCCCCTGCGGATGCGGCGACGACATATGGTGCGCATCGCTGGATTCGCCGCTGCCGCTGAGCAGCACCGCGCCGCTGGCGGGCTGCGCCGGCGCGCGTTCCAGCAGCGCGAACGCCGCCGCCTCGCCCACGGAAATGCCGTTGCGGGCCGCGTCATACGGGCGGCAGGGCGCGGACGACACCAGTTCGAGCGAGTTGAAGCCGTACAGCGTGGTGAGGCACAGCGAATCGACGCCGCCGACCACCGCCGCGTCGATCACGCCGGCGGCGATCAGGCGCGCAGCGCTGGCGAACACCTTGGCACTCGACGAGCAGGCGGTGGAGGTGACCCATGCGGGGCCGGTGGCGCCGATCACGTGGCGCACGAACTCCGCGACCGAGAAGATGTTATGGCTGCCGCGATAGTGGAAGGCGGGCGGCAGCGCGCCGGTGTGCGGGTCGCGCGCGCGGTAGGCGAGTTCGGTTTCGAGGATGCCCGAGGTGCTGGTGCCCAGCAG
Source organism: Azoarcus olearius (assembly GCF_001682385.1). Lineage (NCBI taxonomy): Bacteria > Pseudomonadati > Pseudomonadota > Betaproteobacteria > Rhodocyclales > Zoogloeaceae > Azoarcus > Azoarcus olearius. The sequence continues at coordinate 4,367,240 of NZ_CP016210.1, read as the reverse complement.
TACGGCCACTCGCGCTGCGCCATAGCGTTTCACGGCCGCCAGCGCGGCGTCGACGAAGCCGTCCTGCAGCAGCCCGAGCAGCGCCAGGCGGTTATTACGACAGTCGTAGTCGATGAGGGCCGGTGAGAGCACCACCTCTTCGAGCCGCGGCACGCGCCCGATCCAGGTGGGCAGGGTCACGGTCTCGAAGTCGCAGGGCGCGAGCCCGCTGCGGCCTTCCGCCAGCGCCTGCCGCGTTGCCGCGAGCCCGGTGCCGATACAGCTGGTGGCGGTGTAACAGGACAGGAGAAGGGGCTGCTGAAGCGGCTTCAAACGCGGTATCCGGTGAGATTTCGGCCGATTCTAACAAACTTGGCACGCCCGGCCGGCTATGCGGTTTGACATGTTTACGGCGGCCACCCTAGTATCCCGCGGGTTTGACAGGGTCTCTGCGTCCATGCGGCCGCCGCCGGCTGCGCGGGCGTTTCCAGCTGTCCTTCCTGTTCCGGTCGTCATGCTCCTCCACCGCCTGCGCCATCACGCCTGTCTCCTGCTGCTTGCGCTGTTCCCCGTTGCCGCGCTCGCGCAGGCCGGGGTCCGGCTGACCTATCTAGAGGGGCAGGCGCAGGTGATCCGCGACGTCCGCCTGCTGGCGGCCGCGCCCGGCCTCGCGCTGGCGGAAGCCGACATCGTCGAGACCGCGCCCGGCGCCTATGCGCTGCTCGAATTTCCCGACGGCCTGCGCCTCGCGCTCGGCGGCGACAGCCGCCTGCTGCTGCGCACGCTGACGCCGCGCGGCAAGGACGCGCGCGAGTTCGCGTTGCTGCAGGGCTGGGCCAAGGCCCAGTCGGGCGCCTCGTCCGCCGCGGCGGAGACCCGCCTGCTGCTGCCGACGCTGACGCTGCAGTGGCGCGAGGCGAGCTTCATCATCAATGCGGCCGCCGCGCCGGCGCTGTTCGTCGAGGGCGGCAGCCTGCGGCTGGCGAACGAAGGCCGCGGACGCGGCGCGGCCCCCCTCGAACTGCGCGGCGGGCGCTTCGTCGCGCAGGCGGCCGACCGCACCCTGAGCGAGGCCGAGCGGCCCGCGCCCGCCTTCGTCGCCGCGCTGCCGCGGCCCTTCCGCGATCCGCTGCCGGCGCTGCTGGCGCGCTTCGGCGACCGCCAAGTCGAGGCGCGCGTGCTCGGCGAAGTCGATTACGCCGCCGTCGCGTCGTGGCTGAAAGCGCCGCCGCCGTGGCGAACGGGCTTCGTGTCGCGTTTCACGCCGCGCACGCGCGACGCGGCCTTCCGCCAGCACCTTGCGGATAACCTGAAGGCGCACCCCGAATGGGAGCGCGTGCTGTATCCCGAACGCTTCCAGCCGCGGCCGCCGCCGCCACGCTGAGCGGCGGACCGCCCCCGACAACGAAAACCAACGACAACCGCGAGTCCCTCCCATGAAACTGATCGTCAAGTTCAACCTGGCGCTGAGCGTGGTCATCCTGATCGGCCTCGCGGCCGCGGGCTACGTGTCGCACGAACTCCTGCAGCGCAACGCGCGCGAGGAGATCCTGCAGAACGCCCGGATCATGATGCAGGGCTCGCTGGCGGCGCGCGGCTACACCATCAGCCAGATCAACCCGCTGCTGCAGAACCAGCTCAACTACGAATTCCTGCCGCAGTCGGTCGCCGCCTACGCCGCCACCGAGTACTTCAACGAGCTGCGCAAGCAGTACCCGGACTACACCTACAAGGAAGCGACGCTGAACCCCACCAACCCGCGCGACCGCGCGGCCGACTGGGAAGCTGACATCGTCAACGCCTTCCGCAACAACACCGGGCAGGCCGAGGTGGTCGGCGAACGCGACACCCCGTCCGGCCGCACGTTGTTCCTTGCCCGCCCGATCCAGATCAAGGACCCCGCCTGCCTGCGCTGCCACAGCGTGCCCGATGCCGCGCCGGCGTCGATGATCGCGCGCTACGGCACCGCCAACGGCTTCGGCTGGCAGCACAACGAGATCGTCGGCGCGCAGGTGGTGTCGGTGCCGATGGACCTGCCGATCAAGCGCGCCGACGCCACCTTCCGGGTCTTCATGACCCTGCTGGTGGCGCTGGTGGCCTTCATCTTCGTGCTGCTCAACGTGCTGCTGCTCACGCTGGTGGTGCGGCCGGTCAAGCGCCTCGCGCGCATCGCCGACCGCGTCAGCCTGGGCGAGATGGAAGTCGAGGAGTTCCCGGTCAAGGGCCGCGACGAAATCTCCACGCTGGCCGAATCCTTCGGCCGCATGCGCAAGAGCCTGGTGCATGCGCTGAAGATGCTGGAGTCCTGAGGTTCCGTCGATGAACGTCCCGCGCCGCCTCGGCAAATACGAAATCCTCGGCGTCCTCGGCAAGGGCGGCATGGGCACGGTCTACAAGGCCCACGACCCGGTGATCGACCGCACGGTGGCGCTGAAGACCATCCGCCGCGAACTGCTCGACGGCGGCAGCGGCGAAAGCATGGTCGAGCGCTTCCGCAATGAGGCGCGCGCCGCGGGCCGGCTCAACCATCCCGGCATCGTCGCGATCTACGACTTCGGCGAGGACGCCGATGTCGCCTACATCGCGATGGAGTACGTCGACGGCTGCGGGCTGGGCCAGTTCATGAAGCAGGACGCGCGGATGCCGGTCGGCGACGTCGTCAGCATCATGGTGCAGCTGCTGGAGGCGCTGGAATACGTGCATCTGCGCGGCGTCATCCACCGCGACATCAAGGCCGCCAACCTGCTGATCACTGCGGCGGGCAAGCTCAAGATCACCGATTTCGGCATCGCCCGCATCGACACCGCCAACCTCACCCAGGTGGGCGCCATCGTCGGCACCCCTACCGCGATGGCGCCGGAGCAGTTTCTCGGCCTCGGCATCGACCACCGCGCCGACCTGTTCGCCGCCGGGGTGGTGTTCTACGAACTGCTCACCGGCCGCCGTCCCTTCAGCGGCCCGATCGAGGCGATGGCCTACCAGGTGTGCAACGTCGTGCAGGCCCCGCCTTCGGCGCAGGTGGCCGGGCTGGCGCCGGCATTCGATGCGATTGCCGCAAAGGCGCTGGCCAAGCGCGCGGACGACCGCTACGCCGACGCCGCGTGCTTCCGTCTTGCGCTCAGCGAGGCCTACGAGCAGGCCTTCCGTGCGCCCCCCCGCGCGGCGGTGTCGGAAGAGACCGTGGTGATGACGGCCGAGGCGGTTCGCGCCAGCCTGGCCGCGCTGCAGGCGAAAGCCGACACGCCCACGTCCACCGCGCTGCCGGCGACCGGCGCGACGGCCACGCCGACGCAGTGGCAGGAAGACACGCTGAAGACGGTGGAGCGCCAGCTCGCGGCCTACATCGGCCCGCTCGCGCGGGTCATCGTGCGCAAGGCGGCGACCGACGCCGCCGACCTGGGAGAGCTGTACACGCGGCTTGCCGACAAGCTCGACACCGACGAGGCGCGCAAGGGCTTTCGCGCCGGGCTTACCCGGCTCGGGCTGCAGGCGGTGCCGGCGCCCGCAGCGCCGGCGACGACGGCCACGCCTGCGCCCACTGCGACCGTGCCGCGGGAGATCGGCGCCGCCGACCTCGAACGCGCCGGCAAGGCGCTGGCGCGGGCGCTGGGGCCGATCGCCAGCGTGCTGGTGAAGAAGGCGGCGCGCGATGCGACCGACCTGGCCGCGCTGCATGCCGCGCTCGCGGCACAGATCGACGATCCCGCGGCGCGCGCGCGCTTTCTGGCCGAGCTGGGCCCGGCGCGCTGATCAGGCCGCGGCGCCGCGCCGGGCGGCGCACAGCAGGCCGCGCACCGGCTTGCCGCCTTCGGTGCGCAGGTCCGTCTCGACGCAGGAGATGTCGCCAAAGCCGGCGCGGGCGAGTTCGCCGGTGACATAGCCGGCGGAGTGGGTGTAGCGCCCGTGGGGGGCGAGCCGGTAGCCGTGCTCGCCGCCCTCGGGGGCGGAAAGCTCCACCGTGAACACCAGCGTGCCGTGGCCGCGCAGGGCGCGGGCGGCGGCGCCGAACACCGCGTCGAGCGCGCCGAAGTAGCACAGCGTGTCGGCCGACACGATCAGGTCCTGGCTGTCCGCCTCGGCGCCCTGCAGGAAGGCGGTGAGTTCGGCCTTTACGAGCGCGTCGTACACCTTGCGCGCGGCGGCCTTGTCGAGCATGGGCTGCGACAGGTCGACGCCGACCAGACGGCGTGCGTGGGGCGCCAGCAGCGGCCCGCACAGGCCGGTGCCGCAGCCGGCGTCGAGGATGTCGAACTGGCGCCGGCCCTCGCCGCAGCGGCGCGCGACCTCGCCCGCCACCAGCTGCGGGGCGCGGTAGGTCAGCGCCGCGAGCTTGGCGTCGAAGCTCTCCGCGAAGCCGTCGAACACGCTTTCCACGTAAACGTCGGACGCGCGCGTCGGCACGTCCTGCCCGGTGCACGCCGCGAGGTGGTGGCGCGCGGTGGCGTTGTCGGGCTCGGCCGCCAGCCAGTTGCGGTAGAACTCGGCCGCCTCTTCGTAGCGCCCCAGCATGTAGTAGGCGTAGCCCAGCATCTTGCGCACCGCCGGGTTGGCCGGCATCAGCGTGACGCTTTCGCAGTAGTGGCGCACCGCCTCCTCGATCCGGCCGAGTCCGGCGAGCAGGTTGCCGAGGTTGTTGTGGGCGTCGATGTTCTTCGGGTCGCGCGCGAGCACGTCGCGGTAGGCGGCTTCCGCTTCTTCCAGGCGCCCTTGCGAGCGGCGCAGCACGCCGAGGTTGTTGCGCACCAGCGGTTCGTCGGGGGCGAGCCGCAGGCATTCCTCGTAGGCGTCGCCGGCGTCGTCGAAATAGCCGAGGTCGAGCAGGATGTTGCCGAGGTTGTTCCACACCCCCGGCGCGTCCGGCCGCAGCGCCAGGCTGCGCCGCATCAGCGTGATCGACTCCTCCACCTCGCCGCGCTGGTGGCGGGCGATGGCGAGGAAGTTGAGCGCGTCGGGATGTTCGGGCACGACGTCGAGCACGCGCCGGTAGATCGTTTCGGCGGCGTCCAGTTCGCCGATGCGGTGCAGCCGGGTGGCGAAGGCGAGGGCGTCGTCCAGCGTCATCTCGCTGGGGAGCTGGTCGGGTGCGGAATCGGTGGTCATGGTTCGGGGGGCGTCGGGTCAGCCGCGGTGGGCGCGCCGCAGCGTTGCCAGGTTGGCGCGCAACTGCGTGATCTCGTCATCGAGCGCGCGCGCGGCGTCGGTGAGTGCGGTGGCGGCGACGTGGTTGAGGCCGTAGATCGTGCGGCACTTCTGCGCGTCGGCGAAATCGACCATCACCACGTTCGGCATGAAGGCCTTCAGCACGTTGCCGAACGCGTGTTGGGTGGGATCAACGTGCCGGGCGAGCCGCGTCTCGATCGACTCCGCGAGGCCTTCGCGCCACAGCTGGTTGAGGCGGGAGACGTTCTTGACGCTCCATTGCTTCTCGTTGCGCTGGCGGATGCTTTCGAGCAGGCCGGTGCTGGTCCAGTACATCATGCCGATCACGTCGGGGTGGCCTTCCGCGCCGGCGCGCATGATCGCCGCCTGGGTCTTGCGGTTCTCCTTGATCTTGTCGCCGAACAGGTTGCCGAGCTTGGTGCCGCCCTTGCCGTAGTACTGCATGCCGTGGAAGGTGGGCGTATACGATTTGTCGCCGTCCTTGCCTTTCAGGCTGCGGATTTCGAGGATGCCGCTGCCCACCGGGTAGCGCGACGACACCGCGCGGATCCCTTCGCCGGTGAACAGCACCACCACCTTGCCGGCAAGCTGGCGCAGGCTGGTGGTGTTGAGATTGCCGGTGCCCTTGTACAGCGTGTTGCCGAGCAGCGTGACACAGGCTTCGGCAATCAGCGGCCAGTTGCGGCACTTGTCGAACTTGAGCAGCAGGAACTCGGACGATTCGGCGGTCACGAAGGCCGCCGCGTCCTGCAGGATCTTGTCCAGCCCCATGCCGAAGGTGCCGAGGCTCATCTTGCCGGCATCCACGCTGCGGGTGGCGCCGAGGTCGCGCACGAGGCCGGGCGCCTTCCCCTTGGTGACGCTGCCGTGATACGCGCGCAGCGCCACCTCGCGCCCGTTGCCGTGCGCGTCGCCGTGGTCCTGGGCGGCGATGCGCAGGTCGAACAGCCGCACCCCCGCCTTCGCCTGGCCGAGGATGTCGAGGTCCTGGGTCTTGGCGTTGCGCTTGCCCCCGGTGATCGCCGCGTCGTGGCTGCCGGCGAACACGATCTCGTTGAGCTGCTTGTCGGCACCCAGGTCGATGTAGCGGATCATCTACGCTCTCCTCGCTTGCAGGCTGGCGCCCGGGTACTCAGTTGAGATAGGCCAGCGCGCGCCGGGCCATCGTGCTCACCGAGGTGTACAGCAGGTCCAGCACCCAGCGCAGGAAGGCCGCGGTCACGTTGGTCACGGTCTGCGCCGCCCGCCCGAGGAAGCGGAAGATGGCGCTCAACAGGCCGCGCACGTGGCGTGCAAGCTCCACCGACAGGGTGGCGCCCTTGGCGAGCAGCCAGGCCAGCTGGTCGAGCACCGTGGCGCCGATCGTCAGCGTGACGCCGAGCGCACCCACCAGCAGGTCGCGCACCCGGGCCAGTACCCAGCGCAACGCCTTGCCGATCATCGTCAGCGCGCTGGCCGAGCCCATCAGGATCGTGCCCTTGCCTTCGGCCGCCTGCTCCAGCCAAGATTTGACGTTCTGGTCTTCGTTGGGCTTGCTGGCCTCGAGCAGCGTCTCCCAGGTGTGGTCCTTCACGCCCGCGATATAGCTGCGCTTCATGTTGTGGGCGCCGATGTTGATCAGGCCCGGGCTCTGGATCACGCAGCCGGGGCCGTCGAACGGCATGTGGCAGAACGGGAACAGCGGAATCATCGGCACCGGGTCGGAACTTGCCGAGACCCGGTGGATGTTGTCCGCGCCCAGCCGCTTGCTCATCGAGCGCGAATAGAACACGTCGCCCGAGCGCGGCGCGCCGAAGGTGTAGAGGCTGACCTCGCCCACCTTCTGCGCGCTCAGCGCATCGGCGTTGAGCATCGCCAGCGCGCCGCCCAGGCTGTGGCCGACGCAGTGGATGCGCGACGGATTGCGCCCGCGCAGGAAGTCGAAGATATCGCGCTGGAAGCTCTTCCAGACTTCGTGGAAACCGGCGTGGACAAGGTGGCCGCCGGGCCCGAGCTGCATGCCGATGTTGAGGTTGCTCAACCAGTCGAGCGATTGCGCGGTGCCGCGGGTCGCGATCAGCACCTCGCCGGCATACTGGCCTTCGCCCGCCGCGATGTAGCCGAAGCCGCTGATCTTCTTGAACGGGCCGCCGCCGCTCTTGCCCAGGAAGCGGCCGTTGTCGGCCACCGCGAACATGCCTTCGCACCCCAGCGGGGCCTGGATTTCGCGCAGTTCGGCCACCGCCGATTCACGCAGCAGGTAGACGCCGGACGCGATTGCCGCCGCCTGGGAGGGATTCAGGGTCGCCATCGGGCCGCTCCTCAGGACAGTTCGCAGATGCCGAAGACTTCACCGCGGCGTTGCGGTTCGGCCTCCAGGCGGCAGGTGAGCACGATCGGACGGCCGTCGAGTTCGCCGTTCTCGTCGTAATCGCGCTTGAACAGCACCCAGGCCTTGTAGCTCTTGCCGGCGTGGTTGATCGTGATGCTCTGCTTGACCAGCGGCTCATGCGGCAGCAGCGAGCCGAACAGCGACTTGCGCGTGATGTCCGGCAGCGCGAACGCACCGTTGGCGTCGGTGGTCGTGCTGTCGCGCCCGGTTTCGCTCTTCCAGGCCCATTCGAACTCGCGCTCGATCGTGGCGCCGGCGACCGGCTTGCCTTCGTGCAACACGGTGCCGCGCACCGCGGAAAACAACACCATCTTTCCCATTGCGTATCCCTCAGAACAGGCGCTCACGCACAGCGTGACGAAGAGCGCCAACAGTGCCCGGTGCCAGTGCCGGCCGGCCGCCACGGGCCGGCGGCGTTGATCAATCGAAGTTGTAGGTGAAGTCGGCATTCGCGACTCCCATCGCCACGCGCACGATCGGCTTGCCTTCCATCGTCCGGTTCAGGAACTCGCGGCTGATGTCGGGCAGCATGGTGTTGGTCAGGATGGCGTCGATCATGCGGCCGCCGGATTCGCTCTCGGTGCAGCGGCTGACCACCAGCTCGACCACGTCGTCGCCATACTCGAACGGGATCTTGTAGCGCGCTTCCACGCGCTTCTTGATGCGCCCGAGCTGCAGCCGGACGATGGCGCCCAGCATGGCGTCGGTCAGCGGGTAGTAGGGAATGGTGACGAGGCGGCCGAGCAGCGCCGGCGGGAAGATCTTCAGCAGCGGGTCGCGCAGCGCCTTGGCGAGGCCTTCCGGGTCGGGCAGCAGGTCGGGGTCCTTGCACATGCTGGCGATGAGGTCGGTGCCGGCATTGGTGGTGAGCAGGATCAGGGTGTTCTTGAAGTCGATGAAGCGGCCTTCGCCGTCTTCCATGAAGCCCTTGTCGAAGACCTGGAAGAACATCTCGTGCACATCGGGGTGGGCCTTCTCGACCTCGTCGAGCAGCACCACGCTGTAGGGCTTGCGCCGCACCGCCTCGGTCAGCACGCCGCCTTCGCCGTAGCCGACGTAGCCCGGAGGCGCGCCCTTGAGCGTGGACACGGTGTGCGCTTCCTGGAATTCGCTCATGTTGATCGTGACGACGTTCTGCTCGCCGCCGTACAGCGCTTCGGCCAGTGCCAGCGCGGTTTCGGTCTTGCCGACGCCCGAGGTGCCGGCGAGCATGAACACGCCGATCGGCTTGTTGGGGTTGTCGAGCCCGGCGCGCGAAGTCTGGATGCGCTTGGCGATCATCTCCATCGCGTGGTCCTGGCCGATGACGCGCTGGCCGAGCAGCTGCGGCAGGCGCAGCACGTTCTCGATTTCGTTGCGCGCCATGCGGCCGACCGGGATGCCGGTCCAGTCGGCGACCACCGAGGCCACCGCCTGGTAGTCCACCGTCGGCAGGATCAGCGGGTCTTCGCCCTGCAGCGTGGCGAGTTCGGCCTGGACTTCGCGCAGGCGCGCGAACAGCGCCTCGCGCTCGGGTTCGGGCGCGCTCTCGGCGGCGGCCTCCGGCGCGGCCGCTTCGGCCGCGGCTTCCAGCGCGCTGCCGGTGCCTTCCACCGGGCGGCTGCCGCTGCGCAGCTTGGCGCGCAGCGCGAGGAGTTCGTCGACCAGCGTCTTCTCGGCCGCCCAGCGTGCCTCGAGTTCGGCCAGCCGCTGCTGTTCTTCGGCCAGCAAGGCCTCGGCATGGGCCCGGCGCTCGCCGACCTCGATGCCGATGTTGCTCTCGCGGCCGATGATTTCCAGCTCGGTGTTCAGCGCGTCGATGCGCTTGCGGCTGTCGTCCACCTCGGCCGGCGTGGCGTGCAGGCTCACCGCGACGCGGGCGCAGGCGGTGTCGAGTAGCGAGACGGACTTGTCCGGCAACTGGCGCGCCGGGATGTAGCGGTGCGACAGCTTGACCGCGGCCTCCAGCGCCTCGTCGAGGATCTGCACCTGGTGGTGCTTCTCCATGGTGCTGGCAACGCCCCGCATCATCAGCACCGCCTTCTTCTCGTCGGGCTCGTCGACCTGCACGTTCTGGAAGCGCCGGGTCAGCGCCGGGTCCTTCTCGATGTACTTCTTGTACTCGGCCCAGGTGGTGGCGCCGACGGTGCGCAGCGTGCCGCGCGCGAGCGCCGGCTTGAGCAGGTTGGCCGCATCGCCGGTGCCGGCCGCGCCGCCGGCGCCGACCAGGGTGTGGGTCTCATCGACGAACAGGATGATGGGCTTGGGGCTGGCCTGGACTTCGTCGATGACCGAGCGCAGGCGCTGCTCGAATTCGCCCTTCATGCTGGCGCCGGCCTGCAGCAGGCCGACGTCCAGCGCCAGCAGCGACACGTCCTTGAGCGCCGGCGGCACGTCGCCGCGCGCGATGCGCTGGGCGAAGCCTTCGACCACCGCGGTCTTGCCGACGCCGGCCTCGCCGACCAGGATGGGGTTGTTCTGGCGGCGACGCATCAGGATGTCGACCACCTGGCGGATTTCTTCGTCGCGGCCGACGATCGGGTCCATCTTGCCGGAGCGGGCCTGCTCGGTGAGGTCGACGGTGAATTTCTTCAGCGCCTCCTGCTTGCCCATCTGCGCGGGCGCAATCGCGCCGCTGTCCTCGCCCGGCGCGCCGCCCGAGCCGTCGCGCGCGGTGAGGTTTTCTTCCGCCGAGCCGGCGACGATCTTGGTGAATTCGTCGGTCAGCACATCGGGGCGCACGCGCTCGAACTGGCGCGAGATCGCCATCAGCGCGTTGCGCAGCGAGGGCGTCTTGAGCATGCCGACCAGCAGGTAGCCGGAGCGGATCTGGCGGTCGCCGAACATCAGCGAGGCATACACCCAGCCGCGTTCGACGAGCGTGTCGAGGTTTTCGGAGAGGCCCGAGATCGAGGTCGAGCCGCGCGGCAGGCGGTCGAGCGCGGTGGTCATGTCGGCGGCCAGGCGCGCCGCGTCCACGTCGAAGTGGCGCACGATGCGGTGCAGGTCGGTGTCCTCGTTCTGCAGCAGCTGCTGCAGCCAGTGTTCCAGCTCCACATAGGGATTGCCGCGCAGCTTGCAGAAGACGGTGGCGCCTTCCATCGCCTTGTAGGCGAGGCTGTTGAGTTTGCCGAACGAGGCTACCCGACTGATTTCGCTCATGCGTGTCTCTCTCTTCGTATGCGGCGCCGGCGGCGGCCGCGGATGGTGTCAGTCGTGCGGGGAATCGCCCGCACGGGGAGGGGGTGTTCGTGCAACCAGGCGCTCGGCGTCGAGCACCAGTTCGTCGGCGTCGCGGTTGCCGCGCCGGGCGCCGAGCCAACTCGTCCAGCCCAGCCGCGCGCCGTGGGCAAGCCGCAGCGGCGGCACCTGGTCGCGCTGCAGCTGCAGCCGCGCATCCCACGACAGCTCGCCGCCGGTGTAGAAGCGTACCCAGTCCGCCAGCCGCGGCAGCGCGCTGCCACCGGGCAGGAAGGCTTCGTACTGGACCAGCGTCAGTGGGCCGATCTGCAGGCGGAACTTGCTCTGGCGGTCCCACACCCGGCGTCCGAGCACGGTGTCGCTGCCCAGCCGGGCGCGACCCAGGCGCGAATGGTCGCGTTCGCGCAGCGTCATCCAGTGGCCGACGTACTGTTCCACCGCCACCGGCAGCTCGAAATAGCCCGTGAGCACCGCCTGCAGCCCCTCGCCGTTGCGCACCTGGCGCGCGAGCAGGCCGGCCTGGAAGCGGCGGGCGTTGTCCGGCACGCTGTCGCGCTGCTGCAGGGCGGGCTGGCCGATGCCGATCAGCGAGCCGATGTAGGTGGAGAAGCGGTCCTGGCGCGGGCGGTCGAGGCTGACCGTGGGCTGGGCCTGCGCCCAGGCGCGGTAGAACAGCGCAAGGAAGCGGTGGTGGATGAGGTCGAGAAAGCGCGCGAAGGTCTCGTCGCCGTGGTGCAGCTCGCGGTGGTGGGCGTATTCGGTGAGATGCAGCGGCAGCGGGCCGTTGGGGCCGAGCAGGCCGAAGAAGCGCACCTCCAGCCGTGGCGGCGCTCCCTCGACGGTCTTGAACGCGGACAGCGTGGCCGGCGCGAACGACAGCGAGGGCGCCTGTCCGAGGCGCACCGGCTCATCCTGCGGGCGCAGCGCGCTGCCCCAGCGCGGCCGCTCGGGAAAGGCGCATTCGATGCGGCGCATCGCCTGCAGGAAGTCGAAGGCCCAGGGCTCGCGCGCCAGGGCGTCGAACAGGCTTACAGGATCGTGCGCTTGCCGCATCGCGGCTCCCAGCGCATGACCACCCCGCGCGTGAGCGAGCGCAGCGTGGTCTGGGTGAAGCTGTTGAGCGAGGCGTGGCGGGCGAGGAAATGCTCCATGACCGAGCCGAACACGAAGGCGCCGCCGCCCTCGAACGCGGTCTCGTCCACTTCCAGCGCGATCTCCAGCCCGCGCCCGAAGCAGATCGGCCCGGGGAAGGGCAGGCGGGCGACGACGGGAAGCACGCGGACCGACTTCAGCCCTTCCACCTGGCGCCGCATGCCGACGTCGGCGCTGGTTGCGTAGAGTTCGAGCATTTCGCGCAGCGCGCCGGCGCCTTCGTGCGCGTCGGCATCCACCAGCGAGAAGTGGTTGAGCGCCAGGTGGCTGATCAGGCGCCATGCGCTGGCGCCTTCGGCCAGCATGCCGTAGGGCCGCGAGGGGCCGCGCACGCAGCGGATCGCCTCGACCGGCGCGGCGATGTCGAGCGAGAAGTCGGTCTGGCCACCACCCTGTGGCAGCAGGATGGGCAGGTCGCGGTTGGTGCACAGCGCCTGGATCGACAGCTGGCGCAGGTCGGCGCGGTAGGGCGCCTCGCGCGGGTCGACCAGCGACAGGAAGACTTCGCTGCCCACATAGCCGGTGCGCGGGCCGTTCTTCTTCTGCTTTTCCGACAGCAGCCGCGGTTCGCGCCGGCAGCTGTAGTAGGCCTGGCTGTCCCCGGTGCCGGAATGGAAGTCGGCGTAGAACGGCAGGAAGGGCTGTTCGTCGCGCGAACCGTGGAAGTGGCCGAGCACTTCGGTCAGCTCGTAGATTTCGTAGTCCATCGGCCGCGTGCGGTCGGCGACGACGTGGAACTCGTTGCCGCTGTCGTTGACGTGGATGCGGTCGGTGCGCTTCGGAAACAGGTTGATTGCCGGCGTGCAGTGGAGCAGGAAGTTGGCGTTGTCCACCACGCTTTCGAGCACCGCGTCGCCCTGGCCGAACAGCAGCACCAGTTCGATCTCGTCGTCGGCCTGGGCCAGCGCGGGGGCCAGACCGCCAACGTCGAAGAACAGGAAGCGTTCGGGGAAGGAGAAGTACTCCTGTACCAGCCGGTAGCCGCCGAAGCTGCGGTGCGCCGTGGGCAGCAGGGCCTGATCGTCGTCGTAGCCGGTGAGGCGGATCTGCTCCGGCGGGATGAAGCGCTGCCAGCCGCCCTTGCCGCCAGCGGGCTGCACCAGCGCGCCGAGCGAGGCCGCGCCGATCAGCTCGCACAGCCGGTAGGCCACTTCCTGCGCGCCGCCGAGGTGCAGGTTCAGCGTGTCGAGCGAGAGCTGGCTGAACTTGAGTCCGCCGGTGGTGCGCAGCGTCAGCCGCACCCCACCGCGTACCCGCCCCGCAAGCGGCAGGCGGGCCAGCGGAAGATCGGCGGCAAAGCTGAAGTAGCGCGCCTGCACCAGCTCCAGCGGCCACAGCCGGATCTCGTGCGCGGTGCGGAATTCGCACGCGGCGGCGTCGCCCTTGCCGAGCGGGCTGCGGAACGGCGTGCCGCGCGGTAGCGTGAAGCCGCGCGCAAGGTTGGTCTCGCCCGGCACCGGGCGGAACTGCGCCACCAGCATCGCCGGCGTGGGCGCGAGGTAGTGCGGGTGCAGCATCTCCAGCAGGCGCTGGGTGAAGCGGGGGAATTCGGCGTCGAGCTTGAGCTGCACGCGCGCGGCCAGGAAACCCGCGCCTTCGAGCAGGCGCTCGACATAGGGGTCGGCGACCTCGATGCCGTCCATGCCGAGGCGCGCGGCGATCTTGGGGAACTGGCGCGCGAACTCCGCGCCCATCTCGCGCAGGTGCTGGAGTTCGAGGTTGTAGTAGCGCAGCAGCCGGGGATCCATGTCAGTACGTGTCCGCCCGTCCCGTGGTTGCCGCGGGGGCCGGCCGGGCACCGCCGGCGCGCGTCATGCGCAGTGCGTGGAGGGGATGCTTCATGTGTTCAGTAGCCGTTGATGTCGCGCACCTCGACCAGGCCGCTTTCGAGGTCGAGCTGGGTGCGCAGCAGCAGTTCGAGCGGCACCGGCTGGGCCCAGATCTGCGCCGAGATGCGCACGCTGATCACGTTGTGCCAGTCGAGGATGTTCTCGTGCTGCTCGGTGCTGACCTCGAGCGTGCCGGGGATGATGCGCGGCTCGAAACGCAGCAGCGAGTCGCGGATTGCGCGTTCGAGGTCGGTGATGTCGAGCGAGGACGCGGTTTCCCCGGAAAAGCACGGCATGCCGTAGTTCAGCACCGAGTTCTCGACCTCCGGCCACACCCCGACGCCCTCCCGCTCCGGCGGGCGCATCGCATTGAGCAGCCAGGTGAGGTCGCGCAGCACCGCCTCGCGCAGCTGGCTGCGGCCGAGCACGCGCGCTTCCTTGGCCTCGTGGCGCTGGTCCGGCGCGTCGTCGCGCAGGCGGTCGAGCAGCGCCGGCTGCAGGCGGTCGAGCGGCAGCAGGTCAGCCATCGACGGCGGCGTCGAACTCGATGCGGCGGATGTCGAGCAGGGCGTATTCGGCGCCGTCGGTGGTCAGCAGGCGCTGACCGAGGCCGCGGTAGTCGCCGTCGTGCTCCAGCCATTCGGTACGGCGGCCGAGCTTGAGCGCGCCGTCGGCGGCGCTTTCCGAACCCGGGTAGCGGGTGGGGATCACGCCCACGGTTTCGCCGCCGTTGGTGAACACGAAGTGGGCGGGCGCCCAGACGAAGTCGCGCAGGTCGCTCGGCGCTTCGATGTCGATGCTGGCGAGCCGCGCGTAGGGAATCCAGTAGTAGCGGCCGTTGATTACCGCCTCGCACACCGGGCCGAGGCGGCCGTCGGCGTCGGCGAGCCACGCGAAGGGCGTGCCGTCGATGCGGCCGGGGCTGGAGGGTGCCAGTTCGAACGCCTGTTCGCGCAGGCGCAGCGCGGCGGCATGGTCGCCGCGGCCCGCGGTCAGCAGCGATTCGAGCAGCAGCGCGAGCCACTGTTCGGGCTCGCCGAACAACAAGGGAACGCGCTTGCCGGCGAAGACCTCGGCGCGCAGCACTTCGCAGCGCAGCGTCTCGCGGTACATCTGCGCCATCGCGAGCGTGGACGCGTCGAGTTCGGTGGCGACGTTGAGCTGGTTGAGGGCGCGCTCCCACTGGCCTAGCACGGCCAGCAACTGGAACAGGAACACACGCAGCTTGGCATCGGCGGGCTGGGACCGTACCGCGGCCTGCAGCTGGGCGAGGGCGGCGTCGGGGTCGCCGGCGCGCAGCGCGGCTTCGGCGTCGGCTAGGGTTTTGGCGGGGGCGGACATGGTCCTCTCCTCGGCTTATTGGGGCGTGACGTCGGTTTCGAAGCGCGATACGGCGTTGCCGCCGCCGCTGCCTTCCTGGCCGCGGTATTCGACGGCGATTTTCTGGAACGAGATGGAGACCTGCTCGTGCACCGGGTCATCGCCGGTGCCGGCGCCGGACAGCTGGACCGAGCGGATGCGGGCGTTTTCCATCGTGATGACGAGGAACTCGACCGCCTTCGGGCCACCGGCCTTGCGCATCGTGAGTACGGCGCGCTTGATCTGTTCGTTGGAGCGCAGCGCGACCAGCAGTGCGGTGCTGGCGCGGTCGAAACCCTTGGAGACGACCAGTTCGCTGACCGAAACCTGGCTGGCGCCGCCGCTGCGGCCGCCCGCGGTGGCGGTGGCGCTGGCATTGCCCTGCATGCCCCAGCTCCAGGACAGGATGTCGATCTCGTCCTTGTGCAGGGCGTCCTGGGCCTCGCCCTTGATGGGGCCCATGCGCGCGCCTTCGATTTTGAGGAACATGTCGCCGGAGGCCATGAGGAATTCCTGTCGCGGGGCGGTTTAACTGCCGGGGAACAAAGCGGTCGCGGGCACGGATCCACCGGGGGGCGTCCGCGGCGATCGCAGGAAGCCGCCTGGACGGGTGCGAACCGGGCGCGTGTCGCAGGTGGGTCGGGCGAAAAAGCGAAAGCACGGGCGACACCTGGAAAGGCGTCGCCCGTCCACCGCGATCAGCCGACGTTGCCGTCGTTTTCGGCGATGTTCCAGGTCGCGGTCATGGTGCTGTCCTTGCCACCCTTCGGCGCCTGCTTGGTGTACTCGTACTTGAACTCGGCGAAGTTCAGCGTGACGTTCTCGGTCAGGCGATCCTCACCACCGCTGCCGCCGGTGCTGACGGAGGTGACGATGACTTCCTTCATCGTGACCTTGATGTACTCGAGCGGCTTCTCGCCGGCCTTGCGCACGATCAGCACGGCTTCGTCGTAGTGCTTGCCGTTGCAGCAGGCCATGATCAGCGCGTGGCTGGAGGCGTCCACGTACTTGGTGAAGGAGATGTCCTGCACGCTGACCTTGCCGGAGCCGCCGCCGCTGCCCATGTGGGTGGTGCCGGACTGGCTCATGCCCCAGCTCCAGGCGAGCACGTCGATCTTGTCGGCGTGCACCTTGTCGACCGACTCACCCTTGATGTCGCCGATCTTGATGAACATATCAACTGCCATGACTTTCTCCTGAATGATGTCGGATGCTGCGAGGCGCCGGAGGCCATCCGGCGCGATCTGTGGTGCGCGCCTGCGTCCCGCGCGGGAGCAGGCGTCTCAACCGGCCGTTCATGCCGGCCGTTGGTACATCAGCCGCCCTTGGCCGAGGGCAGCTTGGAAACCAGGCGCAGCGAAACCGTGAGGCCTTCGAGCTGGTAGTGCGGGCGCAGGAAGAACTTGGACGAGTAGAAGCCGGGATTGCCCTCGACTTCCTCGACCACGACCTCGGCGGCCGCCAGCGGACGGCGGGCCTTGGTGGCTTCCGACGAGTGCGAAGGATCGCCGTCGACGTAGTTCATGATCCAGTCCTGCAGCCAGCGCTGCATGTCGTCGCGTTCCTTGAACGAGCCGATCTTGTCGCGCACGATGCACTTCAGGTAGTGGGCGAAGCGGCAGGTGGCGAACAGGTAGGGCAGGCGCGCGCCGAGGTTGGCGTTGGCGGTCGCGTCCGGATCGTCGTACTCGGCCGGCTTGTGCAGCGACTGCGCACCGATGAAGGCGGCGAAGTCGGAGTTCTTCTTGTGCACCAGCGGCATGAAGCCGTTCTTGGCCAGTTCGGCTTCGCGGCGGTCGGAAATGGCGATTTCGGTCGGGCACTTCATGTCCACGCCGCCGTCGTCGGTCGGGAAGCTGTGCACCGGCAGGTTTTCCACCGCGCCGCCGGATTCGATGCCGCGGATGCGCGAGCACCAGCCGTATTCCTTGAACGAGCGGTTGATGTTGACCGCCATCGCGTAGGCCGCGTTGGCCCAGGTGTACTTGCTGTGGTCGGCGGCGCCGGTGTCTTCCTCGAAGTCGAACTCCTCGACCGGGTTGGTGCGGGCGCCGTAGGGCACGCGGCTCAGGAAGCGCGGCATCGCGAGGCCGATGTACTTGGCGTCGTCGGACTCGCGCAGCGAGCGCCACGCGGCGTATTCCGGCGTGGAGAAGATCTTGGTGAGATCGCGCGGGTTGGCGAGTTCCTGCCACGAGTCCATCTGCATGATGGTGGGCGAGGCGCCGGTGATGAACGGGGTGTGCGCGGCGGCGCTGACCTTGGCCATTTCGCCGAGCAGTTCGACGTCCGGCGGGCTCTGGTCGAAGTGGTAGTCGCCGACGATGCAACCGAAGGGCTCGCCGCCGAACTGGCCGTATTCCTCTTCATAGACGCGCTTGAAGATCGGGCTCTGGTCCCAGGCGGTGCCCTTGTAGCGCTTGAGCGTCTTGCCGAGTTCGTTCTTGGTGATGTTGAAGACGCGGATCTTCAGCATCTCGTCGGTTTCGGTGTTGTTCACCAGGTAGTGCAGGCCGCGCCAGGCACCTTCCAGTTTCTGGAAGTCCTCGTGGTGGATGATCTGGTTGACCTGTTCGGTGAGCTTCTGGTCGAGCGCGGCGATGATCGCCTCGATCGACTTGACGACGTCGGTGCCGATCAGCGTGGTCTGCGACAGGGCCTGTTCGGCCAGCGTGCGGACGGCGTTTTCGACGGCGCTGCGGGCTTCGTCGGTCTTGGGCTTGAATTCCTGGCGCAGCAGCGATTCGAAATCGCCACCTTCAAGGGCCAGGCCGCCGGCCTGGGCTTCGTTCTGGGCTTGCGTGTCAGCCATGGTGTGTTCCTCGGCTCCGGATGTGGGCTGGGTGTGCGGTGAAGCGCGGGCTTATTCGGCCGGCTTGTCTTCGGGCTTGGGCGCGGCGGCCAGCGTCTGCAGCAGCGCGGGGTCCTGCAGCACCTTGGCGATCAGTTCCTCGGCGCCGGTCTTGCCGTCCATGTAGGTGATCAGGTTGGAGAGCTGCTGGCGGGCGGTGAGCAGCTTGTTGAGCGAATCCACCTTGCGCGCGACGGCGGCCGGTGAGAAGTCGTCCATGCTGTCGAAGGTGAGTTCGACGTTCAGGTTGCCTTCGCCGGTCAGCGTGTTGGGCACCTGGAAGGCGACCCGCGGCTTCATCGACTTCATGCGGCTGTCGAAATTGTCGACGTCGATTTCCAGGAACTTGCGGTCGGCCACCGGCGCCAGCGGTTCGGCCGGCTTGCCCGACAGGTCGGACAGCACGCCCATGACGAACGGGAGCTGGACTTTCTTCTCGGCGCCGTAGAGTTCGACGTCGTATTCGATCTGCACGCGCGGCGCACGGTTGCGCGCGATGAACTTCTGGCTGCTGCTCGACATGGTGGTCCTCCGTCAGGAAAGGGTGAAGCCGTTGGGGCGGGTGCCTTGCTAGTCGTCCTGCTCGGGGTTGAGCTGGCCGCCGACCATGCGCTCGGCTTGTTCGAGACCATCGGGGGCAAGTTCGACGATGGCTTCGAGGAAGTTCATGTTCATCACCCGCTGGGCACGCCGCAGCAGCCACTGCGCGGGGTTGGTCGGTTCGCTGCGTTCGAGGTAGGTCACCAGGCGGTCGATGGTGGCGACGACGTCGGCGCGCGAGCGGATTTCGCCCGGGGCCGCAGGCGCGCCGGCGGCCGGCACGCCGGCCGGGGCGCCTTCCTCACCGGCCGCGGCCTCGCCCGCGCCGTCGGCAGCGGGCAGCGCAACGCCGCCGAGCGCCTGCTGCACGGCGTAAAGGACGTTCTGCAGCGGCTTGAAATCGATGCTGGCACCGGCGCCCACCTGATCCTGCAGGAAGCCGGAGAGCTGGCGGGCGAGCGCGACGCTGTCGGTGATCGCGTCGGCCAGGGTGGGATCGGCCGCGACCGCTTCGGCCAGCATGCCGGCCACCTGGGACTCGGCCAGCACCTGTTCGCCGTCGCGCGCGCTGAGCTTGCCCTGGGTGACCTCGATGTTGCGCACCGTCAGCACGCCGGACTGGCGCGAGCGCAGCAGCGTGCTGGCGCGCAGGTCGCCGATCACCGCGTCGTTGGCAACCAGCGGCGCCAGCGCATTCACCCGCATCGTCGGGTCGTCGTTGTCGTCGGCGTCGAGTTCGGGGTGGACGCCGGCCCAGTGCTGTTCGAGCAGGCCGACGATCAGGCGGAGTCCCGCGTGGATGCCGGGATAGCCTTCGGTGCGCAGCAGCGCGCGGGTGTAATAGACCGCGACGCGGACGTCCCGGGTGCGCTCGAGGAGGCCCTCGGCGAGCCGGCGCACCGCGGGCCAATCCGCTTCCTGGCCATCGATGCTGACCTTGCTGCCGCTGTCGCTCGCGAACTCCTGGCCGGCTTGCCCGCGCGCGGCCTCTTCCATCTGGAGGAAGTCGGCGTCGTATTCGAGGTTGGGGCCGCAGGGTTGGTCATCGCCCAGCGGTGCCAGCAGTGTGTCGAGATCGAGTTCCAGCGACATGTTGTGTTCCGGTGCTTGGAGAGCCGGCAGTGCCCGCCTCGCATACGCTGACGGGCGGCCCCCCCGAATTGGAGCGATATAGTAATTGAATAAGATTCGCCGTCATCCCCGCGACCGAAAAAATACGGCCAAAGTGCACCCGAGTGCGGCATTGCGCACAGTGTCGATACGCCGAAACGGAGAGGCTTGCGGCCTTCAAAGCGGTTGCCGGGAAATGCCGGGTTGATCGACAATCCACCCCGAATGTAATAGGGCAAGGAGATTCACCTTGAATGTTCGCGCCAGCGCGCTGCGTGTCGTGCTGCCGGCGGTCGCCGCGGCGGTGCTCGCGGCCTGCTCCAAGCCGGTCGTCGCACCGCCCAAGCCCGAGCCGACGGTGGTGACGCCGACGCTCGCGGCCGCTCCCCGCATCAATATAGATACGCGCGGCCGCCCCACTCCGGTGGTGTTGCGGGTGTACCTGCTGAAGAACGCCTCGGCGTTCGAGGGCGCGGATTTCTTCTCGCTGTTCGATCGCGAGCAGCAGGTGCTCGGCGACGCGGTGCTGGCGCGCGAGGAGATCGTCCTCAAACCCGGCGAGACGCGCACGCTGGATGCCCGTGATGCCGAGGGCGCCCGCGTGGTCGGCGTGCTCGCGGCGTTCCGCGAGGTGGACCGCGCGGTGTGGCGCGCCACCGTGCCCGTCGTTCCCAATCGCGGCAACCTGGTGACGATCCGCGTCGAGGACGACCGCATCAGCCTCGCCGCCACCCTGGCGCCGTTGCCGCCGCCCAAGAAAGCCGACTAATCCGCGCTGCGCCGCTGCTGGCGGCGCGGCCGAAGGAATCCACCGTTCATGTCCTGGTTCAGCAAGGTCGTATGGTCCGAAGGGCTGTTCCTGCGCCCGCAGCATTTCCAGCAGCAGGACCGCTATTCGGAATGGCGCGGCGACAGCCTGCGCCGGCAGCTTCAGCCCAACGGCTGGGGTTTTTCCACGCTGGAACTCGATGACGCGGCACTCGCCATCGGCAAGGTCTCGATCCGCGCCGCCAGCGGCATCCTGCCGGACGGCACGCCGTTCGACTTTCCCGCTGCCCACGAGGGGCCGGTTGCGTTCGACTTTCCCGCCGACGCCAAGGACGCGCTGGTGGTGCTGACGCTGCCACTGCAGCGCCCGCTGATGCCGGAATACCGCATCGAAGGCGACGACGACGCACTCGCCCGCTACGACGTCGCCGACGCCGCCTTGCCCGACGCCGCGGGCGGGGGCGGAAGCGCGGAGATCGTCCAGGTCGGGCGGCCGCGGCTCGCGCTCGGGCTGGCGCAGGATTACTCCGACGCCTTCGTCCGCCTCGGCGTGCTGCGCGTGACCGAGCGGCGCCCCGATGGCAGCCTGTTGGTCGACCGCGGCTACATTCCGCCGGTGCTCGGCTGCGGCTGCGCGCCCCAGCTCGCGTCGATGCTGCGCGAGGTGCTCGGGCTGCTCGGCCAGCGCGGCGAAGCGCTCGCTGGCCGCATGAGCCAGGGCGGCACCGGCGGCGTCGCGGAAATCGCCGACTTCCTGTTCCTGCTCGCGGTCAATCGCCACCTGCCGGTGATGGCCCACCTCGAACAACTGCGGCCGCTCCATCCGGAGCGGCTGTACAGCCAGCTGCTCGCGCTGATGGGCGAACTCGCCACGCTGACCGCGCCGGAACGGCGCCCACCCGCGCTGCCGGCCTACCGCCACGACGCGCTGCAGGATTCGTTCGACCCGCTGATGCGCGAGATCCGCCGCGCGCTGTCGTCCATCCTGGAACAGAACGCGGTGCAGATCCCGCTGCAGGATCTCAAGCAGGGCCGCTACGTCGGCGTCATTGCCGACCGCGGCCTGCTGCGCCAGGCCGGCTTCGTGCTGGCGGTCAACGCGCAGATTCCGGCCGAAGCGGTGCGCTCGCGCTTTCCCACCCAGGCCAAGCTCGGCCCCGTGGAAAAGCTGCGCGACCTGGTCAACCTGCAGCTGCCCGGCATCGCGCTGCGGCCGCTGCCGGTGGCGCCGCGCCAGATTCCCTTCCACGCCGGCTACACCTATTTCGAACTCGACAACAGCGGCGACCTGTGGAAGCAGCTCGACAGCTCGGGCGGCCTCGGCATGTACGTCACCGGGGATTTCCCCGGCCTCGACGTCGCGCTGTGGGCGATCCGTGCATGAGCGCCGCCCCTCCGATCATTGCTGCGGCAGCGCCTGCGCGACTGCCTAACTGGCGGGACCAGACATGAACCAAGACGATCCTTTCGGCCAGCCGCCCGGCGACCGTACGCTGGTGATTCCCAACCCGGGAGCGCGCGCCGCGCGCCCGGCGGCGGCCGCGGCGCCGGCGCAGGGCTTCAGCTTCGGGCGGGTTGAGCTGTCCGCGCTCGACTGGAGCGCCGGCCTCAATCCGCTGGTCGCCGCCGCCAATCCCTTGCTCAACCTGGTGCCGCAGCTGCGTCAGGCCCATCACCCCGATCCCGCCGGGCTGCGCGAAACGCTCGCGCGCGCGGTGCAGGCCTTCGAAACCAAGGCGCGCGAGGTCGGCGTGCTCAACGAGCATGTCGTCGGCGCCCGCTACGCGCTGTGCACCTTCCTCGACGAGACCGCCGCCAACACGCCGTGGGGCGAGAAGATCTGGGCGCAGAAGAGCCTGCTGGTGCAGTTCCACAACGAAGCCTGGGGCGGCGAGAAGTTCTTCCAGCTGCTGGGCAAGGTCGCCGAGCAGCCCGGTACCCACCGCAACCTGCTCGAACTCTTCTACATCATCCTGGCGCTCGGCTTCGAGGGCCGCTATCGCGTGCTGCAGAACGGCCGCGCCCAGCTCGACGCGGTGCGCGAACGGCTGGCGCAGATGATCCTCAAGGAGCGCGGCGAGCCGGTGCGCGAGCTGTCGCCGCAGTGGCAGACCACCGCGACCAGCGCGCGTCCGCTGCGCGACTCGGTGCCGATCTGGGCGGTCGCGGCGATTGCCGCGCTGCTGCTGGTGCTGATCTATCTGGCCGCGTCCTACGCGCTCAACCGCCACTCCGACCCCGCTTTCGCGCAGATCCTCGGCCTCAAGGTGCCGCCGCCGGCGCCGCTCGCACAGGCCGCCGCGGTGCCGGCGAAGGTGCCCGACCGGTTGCAGGGCTTCCTCGCCCCCGAAATCCGCGAAGGGCTGGTGACCGTGCGCGACCTGCCGGACCGCAGCGTGGTGCAGATCCAGGGCGACGGCCTGTTCGAACCGGCCAGCGCCACGCTGGCGCCGCGCGTGCTGCCGCTGATGGCGCGCATCGGCGAGGCGGTGGCGCGGGTCAAGGGTTCGGTGCTGGTGCGCGGCCATTCCGACGACCGTCCGATCCGCTCCGCGCGCTTCCCGTCCAACTGGCATCTGTCGCAGGCCCGCGCCGATTCGGTGGCGGCGGTGCTGGCGCCGCAGCTCGGCGGTGCGCGCATCGAGACCGAGGGCCGCGCCGAGAGCGAGCCGGTTGCCTCCAACGACACCCCGGAAGGGCGCGCGCGCAACCGCCGCGTCGAGATCATCGTGTTCCCGGCCGCGGGCAACTGAGCGCCGCGGCGCCATCGATACAGGGCTACGCATGAAAGCCGTCTTCAAGTTCCTCTTCCACCCGGTGCTGCTCGGCATCCTCGGGCTGATCGCGCTGGCGCTGGTGATCTGGTTCGTCGGTCCGCTGATCGCGGTCGCCGGCTGGGCGCCGCTGGAGTCCGCGCTGGCGCGGCTGATCCTGATCGGGCTGGTGGTCGCCTTCGTGGTGTTCCGCCTCGTGTGGCGCAAGATCAAGGCGAAGAAGCAGAACGCCCAGCTCGTCGAAGGTCTGGTCAAGGCCGACGACGCTGGCGCCGACAAGGCCGCCACGCCCGATGAGGTCGAAACCCTGCGCAAGCGCTTCGAGGAAGCGCTGCGGGTGTTGAAGGACAGCCAGGCCGCGGCGCACGCCAGGCAGGGCGGCGTTGCCCGCCTGCTGTCGGCCGGGTCCGGCCGCTATTTGTACGAGCTGCCGTGGTACGTCTTTATCGGCGCGCCGGGCTCGGGCAAGACCACCGCGCTGATCAACTCCGGCCTGCACTTCCCGCTCGCCGAGAAGCTCGGCATCCACCAGTTGAAGGGTGTCGGCGGCACGCGCAACTGCGACTGGTGGTTCACCGACGACGCGGTGCTGATCGACACCGCCGGCCGCTACACCACCCAGGATTCCGACCAGGCCAGCGACCGCGGCGCCTGGCAGGGCTTCCTCGGCCTGCTGAAGCGCCATCGCCCGCGCCAGCCGCTCAACGGTGTGCTGCTCACCGTCAGCCTCGGCGACCTGCTGGCGCAGGATGCCGACGGCGCCGAACGCCATGCCGCCGCGCTGCGCGCCCGCGTGCAGGAGCTGTACGAGCAGCTCAACGTCCGCCTGCCGATCTACGTGCTGGTCACCAAGGCCGACCTGATCGCCGGCTTCAACGAATTCTTCAACGATTTCGGCAAGGAAGCGCGCGACCAGGTGTGGGGCGTCACCTTCCCGCAGCAGGGCGATTCCGCCGCCGCGCTGCAGGCGCTGCCGGGCGAACTCGGGCGCCTGCGCGAGCGTGTGCTCGACCTGCTGCCGGTGCGCCTGCGCGACGAGCGCGACCTTGCGCGGCGCGGCGCGATCGCCGCCTTCGACCAGCAGCTCGCCGCCGCCAACCGCCTGCTCGGCGCCTTCCTCGGCAAGGTGTTCGCCCCGTCCGGTTTCGACCACGCGCTGATGCTACGCGGGGTGTATTTCACCAGCGGCACGCAGGAAGGCAGCCCGATCGACCGCGTGATGTCCTCGCTCGGTTCCGCCTTCGGCCTCGAACGCCGCGTGATTCCGCCGCAAAGCGGCAGCGGCAAGAGCTTCTTCATCACCCGCCTGCTGCGCGAAGTGGTGTTTGCCGAGCAGCGCATCGGCGGCACCAACCTGAAATGGGAACGCCGCCGCGGTCTGGTGCGGCTGGCGACGTTTGCCGGCATCGGCGTGCTCACCGTCGGGCTCGCGCTCGCCTGGGCCTTGAGCTATCACAACAACGACGCCTACATCGACGCCGTCGGCGAGCGCGTGAAGACGGTGCAGCCGGTCGTCGCCGACGCTCGCGTGGCCGCCTCCGACGATGTGGTCGGCATCCTGCCGGTGCTCGACGCGGTGCGTACCGTGTCGCACACCGACCTGCGGCCGCAGGGCGAGGCGCCGCTGTCGATGCGCTTCGGCCTGTACCAGGGTGACAAGCTCGACGCTGCCGCGGAGCAGGCCTATCGCGGCATGCTGCGCGACGTGCTGTTGCCGCGGATCGCGATGCGGGTCGAAAAGCAGCTGCGCAACCTCGACCCCAACAATCTCGAGTTCGCCTACGAGGCGCTGAAGAGCTACATCATGCTGCACGATGCGACGCACTTCGATGCCGAGTCGATCAAGGCCTGGATCAGCCTCGACTGGGAACTCAACCTGCCGCGCGACACCACCGCCGAGCAGCGTGCGGCGCTCGCCGGCTACCTCGACGCCTTGTTCAAGGACGGCGCGGTGGTGTCGCCGGTGGCGGCGGATGCGGAGCTGATCGCGCGGGTGCGCAACCAGCTGCTGCGCTACACCCTGCCGGACCGCATCTACAGCCGCCTCAAGCGCCAGGGCGTGGGCAGCGAATTCCCCGAGTTCACCGTCGAGAAGGCGGTCGGCCCGTCGGCCTCGCTGGTGTTCGTGCGCAAGAGCGGCCAGCCGCTGACCCGCGGCGTGCCCGGCCTGTACAGCTTCGACGGCTACCACAAGGGCTTCGACCCGCAGGTCGAGCGCGTCTCCGCCCACCTTGCCGAGGAAGAGCCGTGGGTGCTCGGCACCGCCTCGGCCAAGCCGGACGCCGCCGGCGCCAAGCAGGTGGCGGACGAAGTGCGCCGGCTCTACCTGACCGACTACGCCCGCGTGTGGGAAGCCTACATCGACGACATCGCGGTGCAGCGCGCCGGCAGCCTGCAGCAGAGCATCCAGGTGGCGCGCGTGCTGTCGGCGGCGGATTCGCCGCTGCCCAAGCTGATGAAGGCGATGTCGCGCGAGACCACGCTGATCGTCGCTACCGAGGACAAGTCGGTGATCGACAAGGCCCAGCAGCGCGTGGCGGAAGCCCGCAGCGAACTCGGCCGCATGATCTTCGGCGCCAATCAGCCCGGCCAGGGCGCCGCCGCCGGTGCCGGCATCGAGCGCATCGTGGACGACCGCTTCGTGGCGCTGCGCCAGCTCGTCACCGGCGACGGCAACACCGCCCCGATCAATGCGGTGGTGACGCTGCTCAACGATGTGTACGTGAATCTGTCGGCCACCGAAACCGCGCTGCGCGACAAGGTGGCGCCGCCGCCGTCGGATGCCACCGCGCGCGTCAAGGCGGAAAGCGCGCGCATGCCCGAGCCGGTGCGCTCGATGCTGCAGCAGCTCTCCGCCGCCGGCACCGGTCAGGCGCTGAGTTCGCTGCGCGAATCGCTGTCCACCGCGGTGGCCACCCAGGTCGGCCAGTTCTGCGGTCAGGCCACCGACGGCCGCTATCCCTTCGTGCGCAGCAGCGCGCGCGACGTCACCCGCGACGATTTCGCCGCGCTGTTCGGCCCCGGCGGCAAGTTCGACAGCTTCTTCAACCAGCAGCTGGCGCAGTATGTGGATGTCGGCACCTCGCCGTGGAGCTTCCGCAAGGTGCAGGAACAGTCGCTTGGCGCCCCTGGCAATCTGGTGCAGTTCCAGCGCGCCTCGGTGATCCGCGACGTGTTCTTCCGCAGCGGCGGCAACCTGCGGCTGGACTTCAAGCCCATCGAGATGGACCCCGCGATCACCCACTTCACGCTCGATGTAGACGGTCAGCTGGTGAACTACGCGCATGGTCCGCAGGTGCCGCAGTCGGTGCAGTGGCCCGGCCCCAAGGGCGGCCTGCAGGTGCGGGTGCAGATCACCCCGCCGGGCCAGAGCGGCACCTCCGGCATCGCCACCGACGGCCCCTGGGCGCTGTTCCGCATGCTCGACAAGGCCAACATCACGCCGACATCGCTGCCGGAGAAGTTCCGCGCCACCTTCGTGGTGGATGGCCGCTCGGCGGTGTTCGAAGTGACCACCAACAGCGTGCAGAACCCCTTCCGCCTGCGCGAGCTGGTGGATTTCCGCTGCCCGTCCGGGCTGTGAGCATGCTGCCCGGCGAAAGCGCCCCCGGCTGGTACGGCAAGCTGCCGGCGCTCGGCGACTTCGCCAGCCGGCGCCTGCCGCAGGGCTTCGTCGCCGCGTGGGATGGCTGGCTGCAGCGCGGGCTCGCCTACAGCCAGGAACACCTCGGCGCGGCCTGGCTGGACAGCTTTCTCACCGCCCCGGTGTGGCGCTTCGTGCTCGGCGAGCGCACGCTCGATACCGGCGCCTGGGCGGGCATCGTGCTGCCCTCGGTGGATCGGGTGGGGCGCTATTTTCCGCTGACGCTGTGCGCGCCCTTGCCCGCCTTCAGCCCCACCGCCGCCACGCTCGGCGCGCTGACGCGGTGGACCGCGGCGCTGGAGGACGTGGCGCGCGCCGGGCTGGATCCGCTCGCGACGGTGGACAGCTTCGATGCCAGCCTGGCCGGCTGTCCGGCGCCGCTGCTGCCGGCGACCCTGCCCTCGGCGCTGGGTGACGCGCTGCTGCGCGGCGACGCCTTCGTGCGGCTGTCCGGCGGCGATGGCGCCGGGCTGCCGGTGGTCGCGGGCGACGCGGCGAGCCACCTGGGGGCGGCGCTGTTCGCGCCCTACACCTTGTGGTGGTGCAGCGGCGACACGGGCGCGGCGGATGGTTTCGCGTGCCACGGCATGCCGAGTGCGGCGGTGTTCGCCCGCATGCTGCAATATGCGCCGGGCCAGGCTTAGGCCCGCGCTGCCCGGCGTGAAGCCGGGTTGATCGAACAACCAAAGGAATCCGACAGCGGTGTCCGACGCGAACGACGACGACAAGACGGTGGTGCTGGGCGGCGCGGGTGCCGCGACGGCCGCGCCCCGCGATGAGCATGCCCACAACGCGCTGCAACTGGGCACGCGGCTGGGCGAATTCGAGATCATCGGGCTGGTCGGCGAGGGCGGCTTCGGCATCGTCTACCTCGCGCAGGACCACTCGCTGGAGCGCAAGGTCGCACTCAAGGAATACATGCCGGCCTCGCTCGCGTCGCGCACCGCCGCGGCCACCGTGGCGGTGCGCTCCGAACGCCACCGCGAGACCTTCGAGATCGGCCGCCGCAGCTTCGTGAACGAAGCCCGCCTGCTGGCCCAGTTCGACCACCCGGCGCTGGTCAAGGTGTACCGCTTCTGGGAGGCCAACGGCACCGCCTACATGGCGATGCCCTACTACGACGGCCGCACGCTGCGCGAGGTGCTGCAACAGCGCCCGGTGCCCGACGAGAGCTGGATCCGCAAGGTGCTCGCGCCGGTCATCGACGCGCTGGAACTCATCCACCGCGAGAACTGCTTCCACCGCGACGTCGCCCCCGACAACATCATGCTGATCGGCGACGACCGTCCGGTGCTGCTCGATTTCGGCGCCGCACGCCGCGTCATCGGCGACATGACGCAGGCGCTTACGGTCATCCTCAAGCCGGGCTATGCGCCGATCGAGCAGTACGCCGAAATGCCGGGCATGCAGCAGGGGCCGTGGACCGACGTGTATGCGCTGGCGGCGGTGATCTACTTCATGATCACCGGCAAGACGCCGCCGCCCTCGGTCGGCCGCATGATGCAGGACAGCTACCAGCCGCTGGCGACGCTGGCCGCAGGCCGCTACGGCGATGCCTTCCTGCGCGGGGTGGACCGCTGTCTGGCGGTGAAGGCGGAGGATCGCCCGCAGAACATGGCGGAGATGCGCGAGGCGCTCGGCTGGGGGCTGGACTCGCCGCTGTTCGCCGCGCCCGGCGCATCGGTCGCGCCCGCCAGCGCCACGCGGCCGCCGAAGGCCGGCCCTGCAACCCGGCCCGCGGCGGCCGCCGGGCCTGCCGGCGGCAATCGCGCGCTGGTCATCGGCGCCGCAGCGCTTGCCGTGGTGGCCGCGGCGGGTGCCGGCTACTGGTTCCTCGCCGGCGGCAAGCCGGCCGCCACCCCCGCGGCCGAGGTCGCGCCGGCTCCCGCCGCGGCGCCGGCTGCCGTGCCGCCCCCCGCGCCGGTGGTACAGCTTCCCGCGCTGCCGCGCCCTGCGGCGGCGACGCTGGCGGCCACCTACGAGGCCATCCTGGCCGGCGCCGATCCGGCGATGACGCCGCGCATGGAAGCGCCGGCCACCGTGATCGTCGGCCAGGACCAGCTCAAGCTGCAGCTTGACAGCAAGATCGCCGGCCACCTCTACCTCTTCCTGTGGGACAGCGGCGACGACATGGTCTATCGCCTGTTCCCCAACGACGCCGATGCCGACAGCACGCTCGGCGTCGGCAACACCTTCCATGTGCCGCGGCCGCATTTGCGGATGCCGTGGGTGTTCCCGGCGCAGGCGCCGGCGGGCGAATGGCGGGTGCTGGCGGTCGTTTCCGAACAGGCGCGCGATTTCGACCGCGCCGCGATCCGCCGCGACGGCGACCTGTTGTCGGCCAGCCGGGAAAGTTTCGAAGCAGCGCTCGCGGGCGGTGCCGATATCGGCGCACTGATCGGCATGCCGCGCTGCGTGGCGGGCGAACCCTGCTCCGGGCGCTACGGTGCCAAGGTGGCGGCGATCCGCGAATTGCCGCCGCCGGCCGCCGCGCCGGCGCCTGCGCCCACGCCTGCGGTGCGCCCAGACGCGGTCGCCAGGCCGGCAACGCGGCCGCCTGTCGCGCAGTCGGCGCAGGGCGGCGACGGTGGTGCTGGCGGCGCTCCGGCGCCGCAGCGCACGCCGGCGGCGAAGCCGAAGGAAAACGATACCCAGAAGGCCGAGCGCGAATACATGCAGCAGCTCAACAAGGACCTCGACCGCCTGCTGCAGAACTGAGGCAGTCGCCGCGGCCGCCGGCGTCGGCGGCCGCGCACCGCGGGGTCAGAACCAGTAGCTGCCCGACAGCGTGATGCTGTTGGTGTCGCGCCCGTGCAGATAGCGCAGGCCGAAGCGGGCGAAGCTCTTCGAGACGTCGCCGCTGCGGTTGGTGCCGATCGACACGCCGATTTCCTGGGTGTTGTCGACGAAGAACTCGGTGCCGCCGGTGTAGCGGGTATCGACCAGCGAATATTCCACCGACAGCGGCAGGCCCATCAGGTTGACCGGCTGCGCCAGCATCACGCCGTTGCGCAGTGACCAGGTCTTGATCTTGGGGTCGAAGGAGTAGTCGCCAATCGACAGCTTGGTGGTCTTGTAATAGCCCGCCATGTTGCCGATCACCAGGTCGAGACCGTCGAGCGGGATGTGGTAGGTGCTCGACAGGCCCACCGAGTACATGCCCGCCACCGAGGCGAGGTCGGCGGAGCCGGTGACCGCGTAGCGCAGACTGGGCGTCAGCGCCCAGCGCTCGCTGAGCGGCAGGCGGAAGGCGGCGCCCAGGCCGCCGTGGTAGGCCTCGGCGCCCGCCATCTTCACCATCGTCACCGAGCCGGACAGCGTGAACATCTGCCCCGGCGTCGAGTCCGAGCGCCACACGCGCGAGAACGGCACCGTGGTGAGTTCGCCCTTGCGGCCGTCCACGGTCATGCTGCCGTAGGAGGCGCCGATCGAGAACGTCGGGCTGTCCGGGCCGCTGCCGCCGGTGATCTCGCGCATCGTGTCGGACATCGCGGCGTCGAAGTCGGCGGCCGCCGCGCTCGGGATCAGCCCGCCGGGGCCGGCGATCGCGCTGTGCGGCGAGTGCGCGGCCTGGTAGCGCATGATCTGCGACATCACGCCGCTCTTCTTCAGGTACTCCACCAGCATGTCGGCCGAGGCGTCGCGGGTGGTGCCGGCGAACACTTCGTGGATGCCGAGCGCAGGGATGGCAAACAGCAGCTCGCTGCTCTCGAAGTCGAACTGCAGCGTGATCGGCACGCCGTTGAAGTCGATGTTGGCCTGCGCGAACGCCATGTCGGTGTAGCTCGGCACCATCTGCTGGAAGGCCGCGTCGTTGAGCAGGTCGAAGAAGTTCTCCGCCGTGTCTTCGCAGCGCCGGCCGGTCTCCACGCCGTTTCCGGGATCGACGTTCAGCACCAGGCTGAAGTTCTTGTCATTGCAGGCCGCGTGGGCCGCGGCGGGCAACAGGGTGGCGGCGAGGGCGGAGGCGAGCAGCAGGCGGACAGGTGGCATGGCGTGGCGGAAAGGGAGGGTGATGGGCATGCCGCGGCCCCGGCGGCCGCGGCATCTCGGGTGGCCGGGGTCAGACCTCGACGCGGCTCTGGTTCTTGGCTTCGATCGTGATGCGCTGGACGTTGGCCGGCACGCGCGGGTCGGCCACCTGGGTGCGGCGCACGGTGCCGCGGCCCGCGACTTCGCTGGTTTCCATCAGCGTCACCTTGGAGGCCGCCGCGGTGCCCTTGCCCGGCGCGGTGGCGACGGTCATGTCGATCGTCTCGCCGCGCTCGTTGGCGGTCTTGCGCGCGTACTCTTCCAGCTTGCGCACCGCCTCGCGGCCTTCCGGCGTATCGACCTGGCTGAGCGGGATGTCCACCGACACGGACTTGAAGGCCGACACCGTGTCGGTCTTGTTGGCCTTGGTGTCGACCACCTTGACCTGCTGCGTTTCCACCGGCGACACGGTGGCGCCCTTGACCTGGGTGGTGGCTTCGGTAGCGCGGCGGGCCTCTTCGATTTCGGCGTTGCGTGCCTTCATGTAGCCGACGATGCCACCCACCAGCGCGCCCGCGGCGCAGCCGCCGCCGGCGTCGTTGTTGGTGAGGGTGGCAAGCGCGGCGCCGGCGGCGCAGCCCAGCGCGGCGCCGATGCCGGCGCTCTGGGTCTTGTCGTCCAGCGTGGCGCAACCGTTCAGCGCCAGCGCGGCGCACAGCGGGAGGAGGGCAAGGCGGGTTTTCATGGTTTTCGGTCCTGTATGACATTGCCGGCTGGGCCGGCGGCTGCGGAAGAAGGCGGCGCGGGGTCGGGAGGCGTCAGGGCAGCAACACCGTGATCTCGTCTTCGGCGCGGTAGGCCTTGACCGCGACGGCAGTGTAGTTATCGCTGTGGTGGTTGTCATGGGCTTCGACCACCGCCGCCATGCGCTCCAGCCAGTTGGTGGCCGAACCGCCGGCGCCGAGTTCGGCCGCCATGCGTGCTTCATCGACGTACTCCCACCAGCCGTCGCTGCAGATCAGGAAGGCGTCGCCCGGCGCGATCGCCACCGGCGCGCCCGATACGCTGAGCGCGAGGTCGTCGGCGTTGCCGATCGCCGAGGTCAGCAGGCTGCGCTGGGGGTGGGTGCGGATCATCGCGGCGTCGCCGTAACCGGCGTCGATCATGCTTTGCACCAGGCTGTGGTCGCGCGTCTGGTGGATCAGCTCGCGGTTGCGGAACAGGTAGATGCGGGTGTCGCCGACGTGCGACCACACCGCCTCGCGGCGCCCCGCGTCTATCAGCAGCAGCGCCGCGGTGGCGTGCATGTCGTCGCCGCCCGGGTTGGCGTGCTTCTCGGCCATCACCGCGGCCTGTGCTGCTTCAAGCAGGCCGATCGCATGGGCTTCGCTCACTTCGGGATGGGCGGAAAAGCGTTCCAGCACGGTGCTGACGACGATCTGCGCGGCGCGGTCACCGCTGCCATGGCCGCCGGCGCCGTCGGAGACGATCCAGCAGCAGCCCTGCGGCGAGGTCCAGTAGCCGCAGGCGTCCTCGTTGCGCTTGCGGCGGCCGATGCGGGAGATGTAGGCGGTCTGGAGGTCGAGCATCGTGTTCTCGTTGTGGGCTCGGAAAGGATGTGTGTGGGGGGGAGAAGGACGCTCAGCCGCGTTCGCGCTGCAACTGGTCGATCTGGGCCTCGTAGGCCTTCAGGAACTCGCGCCCGAACAGCGAATGGAAGTCGTCCTCGGCCTCGCGCGAGATGTCGCCATAGCGTTGCTCGTAGAGGTCCCACAGCTTGGCCTTGCGGTTGGCCGGCAGCACGTTGTCGAGGAAGCTCTTGGTGGTCAGGCGGGCTTCCAGCTCGGCCGGGGTGAAGCGGCCGAGGATGCTCGCCAGCGCCGCACGCATGCCGGCCATGAAGCCGAGCTGGTGGGCGCGCAGATCGTCGTAGGCGTCCTGCATCGCCTCGTCCGGCTTCATGAAGCCGCTGCCCTGCGGCAGCAGCAGCTGCATCAGCGCGAAATCGACGTCGGGCGAGAACTTCAGCGGGTTGTTGTTCTTGCTGACGATCATGGTCACGTCCGCGCGCACCTCGCGCTTGGTGGCCGCGCGCGCGACCAGCAGTTCCACCGTGCCCTGCACCGCCTCGCGCAGCATGCGGCCGATGTGCTCCATCAGTTCGGGGGTCAGCCCGCCCGCCGGGGCCAGCCGCGGCAGGCCGATGCCGCGGGCAAAGGCGGCCAGCAGCGCGTCGGCGTCGGCACTGGAGCCGGCGCTGGCGGCCGCGGGTTGCGCCGCGGCGGCTGGTGCAGACGCCGGCGGCACGGGGGAGGCCGCGGGCGTCGGGGCGGGCGTCAGCGGCGCGCGTTCGATGCCGACGTTGGCGCGCGGGGCCTCCGGCGGGGGGGGTGCGGGCACGATGCGGGTCGGCGCCTCGCGCCCGTCGTCCCCGGCGACCGGCGCTGCCGGCGCTGCCGGTGCGGCGGGTGCGGCGGGTGCGGCGGGTGCGGCGGGTGCGGCGGGTGCGGCGGGTGCGGCGGGTGCGGCGGGCGTGCTGGCCCACGACACCACGCCGCCTTGCGGCGCAGCGGGGCTGCGCTGCGGTGCCGGTGCGGCGGCGGACGCCGGGGCGGGCGCAAGCGGCGGCGGTGGGCTGTCGTCGATCAGGCGCGGCGGGGCGAAGGCGTCGTTGAGCAGCGGCGAATCGTTGCGCACCGGGGCGCTGCTGGGCGTTGCCGCCATGCCGCCGAGCAGCGCCAGCGGGTCTTCGCCGCCCCCGTCGAACGGGGCGGGCGCATGGGCCGGGTTGCCGAGCGGCGAGCCGGCGAAGGGGTCGCCGCCGGTGCTGGCGCCGTCGAGGCCGAACAGCGCGTCGAGCGAACTCGCTTCGGCGGGCTGCGCCAGCGCACCGATGCCGAGCGGATCGCCCGCGCGGCTGGCCGCGGGCGCGGGGGGCGGGGCCGGCCGCGCGGGCGCGAATGCCGCGAACGGGTCGTCGGACACCGACGCCGCGGGCGGAGCGGCAGCAGGCGGCGCGGGCGGCGTCGGCGTGGCGGCGGCGAACACCGCGAACGGATCGTCGTCGAGCGCCGCGGCGCGCGGCGGCGGCGCGGCTGCGGCCGGGGCGCCGAGGCCCGCCGGAAGGTCGGGCGGCAGCGCCAGATCGAGATCCAGCCCGAGCGGGTCGCCGCGCTGTTCGATGTTGGGCAGCGTTTCGTTACCGAAGCCGGATACGGTGCGCACGATCTCGACCCGCAGCGTGTAGTCGGCGATGCCGATCTCATCGCCGTCGCGCAGCGTGGCACTGGCGCCCTTGCCCAGCGGGCGGCCGTTGAGATGGGTGGGGTTGCCGCCGTGGTCGGTCAGCACATAGCGGCTGCCGTCGTACTGGACCTGGGCCTGCATGCGCGAGATGTGGCGGCCGGGGTCGGGCAGGGTCAGCGCGTTGCTGTCGTCGCGACCGATGGTGCCGCCGCGCTCGTCGAATTCACCGGCAAGCGGGGTGGCGGGCGGAAAGCCGTTGACCTGGATGACACTGATGCGTAGCACCTGACTTTCTCCGTAGTGTTCAGACGACCGGCGGCGGCGCCATCAGGCGCGCCCCGGCAAGTGCCGCGCGCATGCCGAAATCCCAGCGCGCGGCAAGGTCGATGCTGGCCTGGGCGGCGGTCGACAAGGTGGCGGAGACCTCGTGCCCGCGGCACCAGCGCCGCCCGCCGCGCCACTGCGCGTGGTGGCGGTTCCACAGTTGCTGCGCGCGTGCGGCATCGGGCAACCACACGTCGGGCGCGAATTCGCGCTCGAAGTCGTCGGCATCGGCATTGACCGGCAGCGTGCGCCGTTCGCCCTCGACGTCGAGCCCGGTGAGCCGGGTGAAGGCGGTGCCGGCGGCGGCCGCGGCGGCCGGGTCCGGCTCGGCCATCAGCGCGAGCAGGGCCTCGATGGCGTCCGGGTGGCCGCTGCGCGCGAGCAGCGCGCAACGCGACGGCGCGGGCGTGGCCGCGAGCAGGTTCGCCCACGGCGCCTGCAGCGCGGTGTCGCCCACCGCGGCCCAGTGTTCCAGCCCCACCGCGTCGCCGCCTTCGGCGAGCTGGCGCGCGACCTGCGGCACCCAGGCTTCGCCGCGCCAGCTGGCCGCTGCCAGCACCACGCGGCGCAGGCCGGGTTGCGGGCGCCGCACCGCGTCGCGGTAGGGCGGTTGGGGCATGCCGGCACCGTCGAGCAAGGCGAGCGTGCGCCAGGCTTGCTCGGCCACCGCCGGGTCTTCGGCCTGCAGCAGGCGCAGCAGCGCCGGTTCGCCGGCGCCGATGCGGCGCTGGCCCGCGAGCGCGGCTGCCGCGGCTGCCGCGCGCGCGTCGTCGTCGCCGTTGAGCGCCGCATGCAGGGCGGTTTCGGTGTGGATCTGCGGCGCGGCCCCGAGCGCGTCGCGCAGACCGAGCAGACGGGCGCCGCTGGCGGAGCCGAAGGCCGCGGCGACGGTGGCGGCGTGGGCGGCATCGCCCCCGCGCAGCAGCGCGCAGGCGATCGCGAATACCTCGTCGCGATCGGTCGAGGCCAGCCAGTCGCCCAGCAGTGCGGGCAGCTCGGCGACTGCGACCAGCATGCCCTGCAGGTGGGCGTCGATGCGCTCGTGCAGGTGCTGCAGGTCGCGCAGCGTGAGGCTGTCGGAAGACACCGCGGCACGCCGCCGGCCCCACAGGTAGGCGAGTTCCTCGGCGTGGGTGACGATCAGCTCCGGCATGAAGTGCCGGTTGCGGTGCAGTGGCGCGATCGCGACCATGGACTCAGTTGATCGCGACGTTGCCGGCGCGGATGCGTTGGGTGCCCTTGGCGCGCAGCAGCACGTCCTCGCCGCGCAGCATCAGCTTGCCGTCGGCGGCGCGCAGGTCGATCGAGACCTCGCCGCACTTGAGCGTGAGCACCTCGGTCGCCTCCAGGGTCAGCCGGGCCTGCGGTTGCGGCGCGGTGCAGGTGCCGATGCGGCCGAGCACGCAGGCGCGTTCGCCGGGGGCAGGGGGCAGCACGAGTACGCGGTCGCCGGGGGCAAACGGGCCGGGGGCGGTGGCGGCGTGAAGCAGCTCGCACTCCCATTCGATGCCGTCGGCGAGTTGCACGCGCAGGTGGCCGGCCGCGGTGACCTCCACCACGGTGGCGCGCTGTATGCCGGTGCGCTCGGGCACCGGGAAGTCGAAGATGCGGGCTGCGTCGGTCATGGCTTCGTCCTATCCGCAAATGTTCTTCTTGTTGTGCCACAGGGGGTCGCCCATGCGGCAGACGTTCTTGCCGTCCAGCATCACGTCGAAGGAGTACATCAGGAACTCGCATTCCTGCTTGAAGGTGCCGGAGATCACGCCGCCTGCGGTACCGGGTTCGTCGCCCGCGCTCATCATGTACTTGGCGCCCTTCACCATCACCATGCTGCCGTCGGCTTTCACCGTGGTGGTGCCGGCGGTGGTGTCGGAGGACTTGCCGATGTTCGGGTAGGGGATGGGGATCGGCCCGCCGGGCGAGGGCGTGTTGCAGACGTCGGGAAAGACCATGCTGATGCCGTTGCTGGTCTTGTGGGCGAACCCCTGGATGTTATGGACGGTGCATGGCAT
This sequence comes from Azoarcus olearius, assembly GCF_001682385.1. Taxonomy (NCBI): domain Bacteria; kingdom Pseudomonadati; phylum Pseudomonadota; class Betaproteobacteria; order Rhodocyclales; family Zoogloeaceae; genus Azoarcus; species Azoarcus olearius. Next base: position 4,330,970 of record NZ_CP016210.1, on the reverse strand, counting down.
GGGCTGACCCCGGGAGGCGGATGGGACGGATTGCAGCAGGCTTGTCCGGCAGGTGCAAGGCGTGATGGACGGACGTCGGCGGCCGTGGCTCAGCCGGTCCAGTCGGCGGGGTCGATGAAGGTCAGCGTGTCGATGCCGGCCGCTTCGATGGCCTGTTTCACCGAGTCATGGACCACGATGGTATTGACCGCTTCGGCGAGCCGGAACATCAGCGCGCCGTCGACCCGCGCGGCGGAAATCTCCGGGGCGCTGATCAGCACGTCGTCGTGGCGGCGCAGGCTGTCGGCCGCGGCGATGCGGCCGATGAGGTTGAAGGCCACGTAGTCGTCATGCACGAGGCCCTGCGCCGGGTCGTGGATTTCGGCCGGGTAGATGTCGAGGTTGGACACGCCGGCGGCGAGCAGCGCGGCGTGCAGGCGCTTGCTCATCAGCGTGACCGGCGACTGCCACAGCTCCGCCAACACCGTGTCGGGTGCCGTCTCGCGCGTCAGCACCAGCGGCGTCGGCGGCGGCACGTCGAAGCGGTCGCCGGACATCCAGCTGCGCAGGAAGTCCGGGTCGGCGGAGTCGTCGTAGTCGAGGGTGGCCAGGTAGCCCTGGGCGGGGCTCAGGCAGGTCATGACGTAGTACATGCGGTGCTCCATGCGATGTCGTTCAGGTATCCGGTCCGGCGGCCTTGTTGCCGGCCTTGACCGCTTCCATGTAGGCCTGGCCCCACTTCGAGGTGTAGATGTTGCGGCGCCAGGTCGAGCCGTTCAGGAACGCGGCGAGGTTGCGCGACAGGCCGTTGAGGCGTGCGACCAGGCCGAACGGCGTGGGCACGCCCTGCTTGCGCGCCTTCTCGGCGCGCTCCTCGCATTTGGGGCACTGGAACTCGATGAAGCTCTTGAAGTAACGGCGGCGGTAGTCCTCGAAGATCTTGTCGAGCACGCTGGTGACGAAGTTGCTGTAATCGACGTGGCGGTCGTGAAACTGCCCGGGCGCCTTCGCCACCGCCTGCCGCACGTATTGCCACTTGCGGTTGGCGGCGCTGATCTCGTTCAACCGGCCGTAGAGCTGCGGCGATGCCGGGTCGGCCTCTTCGGTGACGTCTTCCTCTTCCTTGTCCGGCATGTCGTCGTTCTCGACCCACAGCTTCAGGCCGCCCCGCCCGCCGCCTACCGCGTAGCTGCCCGGCAGGTAGATGCCGTTCTCGGCGCCGTTGACCTCGTAGCCGACGTTGGCCCACACCACGCCCTTGCTGAAGTCCTTGTCCTTGAGCTTGGCGGTTTCGCCTTTCTTGACCATGAAGGCGAGCAGATGCGACTGCTTGAGCGCCTCCTGCGCGGGCACGAGGTGATGCGCGGCGCAGGTGACCGGGTAACGGTGCTCGTAGTCCTTGCCGGTCGCGGCATCGCGGTCGCGGATGTGGACCACCTTGGCCTTGTTGGCGAAGGGGTGGCCGCTGCGGTCCTTCGGGTTGTCGATCTGCTCGCACTTCTTCACCAGCGGCGCGTACAGGTGGGTGCTGGTGCCGTTGCCCATCTTGGTGGCGAGCTTGGTGCCCGAGCCGATGAGCTGGTTTTCCACCGTGGGCGGTTCGGGGTTGTCGTGGTCGAACGGGCAATCGAGGTCGTCGGCATCCACCATGCCGATCTGCACGCCTTCACCGATCTGGGTCATGTCTGCCTCCCGGCCTGTGGTTTCATGCCCGCTCCAGCACGACGGCGCCGCGGCTGCCGTGGTCGGACGACGCATAGACCAGCGCCGGGCCCGGCCGGTATCCGTTCGCCAGCGCGTGCGCGGCAAGCGCGGCCAGCACCGGGCCATGTGCCGCGCCGAGGTCGCCGAAGCATTCTGCGGGGTGTTCGATCTGCACCGCGTCCGAAAACGCCGCCGCATGGCGCAGGCGGGCGACGCCGAGTTCGCGCGCCCAGTAGCGCTCGCCGTTGAAGGACGCGTAGAGCGTGCCGATCGGCGCCGGCGGGGGCGGCTGCAGCACCTTGCCGAACAGCGCGGCCAGCCCTTCGCCCAGATACGGCACGTCCGAATACAGGTGACCCGCCTCGTGGCCGTGGCCGCAGGCGGCGATGCGGGCGATCGGGGCAAGCCCGCCCCCCTGCCTGCCGAGCAGCAGGAAGGCCGCGCCTTCGCCGGGCGTGAAACCGTCGCTGTTGCGCTCGTTGCGGATGCGGCCCTGCTGGTCCAGCGTGTTGAGCACGTAGAGATCGACGAGGCTGTCCACGCCGCCGACGAGCACCCAGGGCGTGGCGTCGTCATCGAGCAGCGCGGCGGCCTGGTTGAACGCCATCAGCCCGGCGGCACGGCCGAGCGGCGCGGCGACGCTGCGGCTGCGGTCCAGCGGTGCGCCGGACTGGATGGCGAGCCGGGCGAGGAAGGCGGCCGGTTCCAGCGCAGCCTGGGTGTGATGTTCGGGCAGCCCGAGCAGCAGCGGTATCGGGCGCTCCACCGCGGGGACGAGCGCCAGCGCTTCGGCGAGCGCGGCGTGGGCCATCCGCAGCATGCGCGCCTCGCGCGCCTGCACGCCGGCATGCTGGAGCTGCGGCGAGAGTGCCGGCAGGCCGGCGGCCGGCACGCGGCCGAGCACGAAGGCGTTGTCGCGGCGGTCGCGCCAGTGGCTGGCGCGCAGGCCGGCCACCCGCGCGCGCGTGGCGGCCGCGGTCTCCGGCAGGCTGAGCCCGACCGGGGTGATGCAGGCGGCGGAGAACAGTGCGATCGACACGATGTCAGCGTCCGATGACCGCCGCCTGGCTGGCGGCGGCGCGCACATTCACCGCTACCTGCCGCAGCCGGGTGAGCCGCTTGTCGACCGCCAGCTCGGCGCGCCACACCATCTGCAACCGGGCCTGGTCGGGCTCGATCAGCACGGTGTCGAGCCGGGCCTGCGCAGGGATGCGGCGGCCGTCGAAATCCCAGGTCAGGCCGATGTCGAGCCGCGGGAGTTCGAAGCGCAGCGGCGCGCTCGCCGTGCATCCTTCGACGCACACGGCCTCGCCGCCCTCGAGATGGCCCGGCGCCACCAGCCCGGGCGGGGCGACGTTGAAGAAGCGGGGGTCGAAGTCGTGGGGCAGGTAGGGCGCGCGCTGGCTCTGCCAATTGGCATCGTAGGTGCCGCCCCAGCCCTGGCGCGGCTGCCAGTGGGGCGGAATCGGCGCCCAGCCGGCCGGCGCGGGGCGGTCCGCCGGCGTGGCGATGAGCTGGCCCGGGTCTTCGATGTTGGGCAGCGGTCGGTCGCTGAAGTCCTCTTCGCGGCTGCCGATGAAGCCGCGCCCGATCGGGTTGCGTGCGTCGTATTCCGGCGGCGTGCCGCCGGTCTGCGCACCGCAGCCGCCAAAGGCCAGCTCCCAGCGCAGCGGCATCCGCTCGAAGGGCTGCGGCGACGAGATCGCCCAGCCTTGCTCCTGGCGCACCCAGCGGCGGTCGCCGAACACGCGCAGGCTGCGGCTGACGGGGCCGACCTGCAGGCGGACATCCATGGCGCTCACCGCGCCGGCAGGGGCGATGGCGCGGCCGATCAGCAGGATGTCGGTGCCCGGCTTCACCAGCGTCAGGTCGGCGGCGGCGCGCAGGCTGCTGGTTGCCGGGTCGCCCCAATACACGTCGGTGGCCAGGAAGTTGGCCTGGCGCGCGGCCAGGCGCGGCTCGCCCGAGGAGACGTCGAAGCTCGCCTTCACCGCCGCGTAGGCGCACTCGACGCCCGCCGGGTTGGCGAATACCGACAGGACCGCCGGCAGCGGGGTGGGGTTGACGACCTGCAGCATGGACTCAGTTCTCGGAGATCTTGGCGCCCTTGATCACCACGTCGGAAGCGGCCTTGATGCCGATCTGGCCGTCGCCCTTGATGGTGATGTCCTTGCCCTTGATCTGGATCGTGCCGTCCTTCTTCATGGTGATGCTGGCGCTGCCGGTCTTGATGGTGATCTCGTCGCCGGCCTCGATCACCAGTTTCTTGCCGACCTGCAGCTTGTCGTCATCGCCGACCGTGGTGGAGCGCGCCTTGCCCACCTCCAGCGTCTGGTTTTCGCCGATCGCGATGGTCTGGCTCTTGGCGACGTCGTGGGCGTCGTTGTTGCCGATGCTCTCGCTGCGGTCCTTGCCGATGCTGACGGTTTCGTTCTGGCCGACGTCCTCGGCGCGGTTGCCGCCGACCGAGATGGTTTCGTTGGCGCCCACCGATTCGGTGCGGTTGTTGCCGATGCTGATGGTTTCGTTGTTGCCGACCGACTCGGTACGGTCGTTGCCGACGGTGACCGTCTCGTTGTGGTCGATGTTCTTGGTGCGGTCGTGGCCGACCCAGTGGGTCTCGTCGTTCTCGACCTCGATGTCCTGGTTCTTCTCGGCGTGGATGAAGAGCTGCTCTTCGCCCTTCTTGTCCTCGAAGCGGATCTCGTTGAAGTTGTCGGTGCCGCCGCCGAGCGTGGAGCGCGTCTTGATGCCGGTCTGGGTCATGTTGTCGGGCAGCGCGTACGGCGGCATCTGCTCGGCGTTGTAGACCCGGCCGGTGATGATCGGCTGGTCGGGATCGCCCTCGAGGAATTCGACGATCACCTCCTGGCCGATGCGCGGGATGGCGATGAAGCCCCAGTTCTTGCCCGCCCAGGGATGGGAGACGCGGATCCAGCACGAGCTGTGCTCGTCCTTGGTGCCGTAGCGGTCCCAGTGGAACTGCACCTTCACGCGGCCGTATTCGTCGGTGTAGATCTCGTTGCCGGACGGGCCGACCACCACCGCGGTCTGCGGCCCCTTCACCTGCGGGCGCGGGGTCAGCCGGGGCGGGCGGTAATCCTGGCGGCTGTTGAGGGCGCTGAAGTGGCACTCGAACTGGCTGCCCGCACCCGCTTCGGATTCCCGCCCTTCGGCGCGCACGCGGGTCTGCGCCGCGGTGATCAGGTACTCGCGGTTCTGGTCGCGGCGGGCGTGACCGGCGAGCTTGAACAGGTGGCCCACCGCCAGGCCGCGGGCGCTGCTGCGCGCGCGGGACAGCTCGAACTGCGCGTGCAGCTCATCGACGCGCACCTTGGCGTAGTGGCGGCCGTCGGCCACCTGGTCGAACTCGCCGGGGTAGTCGAACACCTCGTGCTTGCCCTCGTCGTGTTCGCGCGGCACCACCGCCGAGGCTTCCAGCCCGACCGAGGGCTTGGTGAAGTCGTAGTCGCGCAGCATGACCTTGCCCGGCATCACCTGGCGCTCGAACTGCCACTGGCTGACGAAGCCCAGCTCGTCGCCGCCGCCCTGGCGGTTCTCGACGAACTCGATCTCCTCGTAGCCGGCGGTGCTGGTGTGGGCGGCGTAGGCGTCCGCCAGCACCAGGGTGTTCTTGTTCTCGTCGTGCTCGAAGAAGTAATAGATGCCCTCTTCTTCCAGCAGCCGGCTGACGAAGGCGAGGTCGGTCTCGCGGTACTGCACGCAGTAGTCGCGCGTGCGGTAGCTGCCGCTGAGCGCGTTGCGGAAGTCGGCGACGCCGTGTTCGGAGAAGACCTGCTTGACGATGTCGGGCACCGTGCGCGACTGGAAGATGCGGCAGTCGGCGGTGCGGCCGAGGAACCACAGCCACGGCCGCACGCTCGCGCGGTAGGTCTGGTAGCGGCCCTGGGTGCCGGTGTGGGCGAAGCGGGTGACGTAGCCGCTGAAGTAGCGCTTGCCGCCGGTGGGCAGCATCACCCGCAGGCTGAGCTGCTTGCCGAGGATGTCGTCGAGGTTGATGTCGGTCTTGTCGGAGAGGCAGTCGATCTCGAATTCGCTGACCTGCGACAGCGCCTCGTCGGCGGCGAGCGCCTGGAATACGAGCACGCCGCTGCCCAGCGGGGTGATGAGTTCGAATTGCGATTGATCTGCCACGGTGGTCGCCCGGTGAAGGCCGCGGGAGCACGGCCGAAATGACGTTGCATTTTATGGCAATCGTCCCGCGGCGGGCAGGCAGGAATCGCCCGGCATGTCACTTTTGTCGCATGCCGGGCCAGCTTTCGGGCCGGGCGGCTACAGCAGATGGGGCGGCACGATGCCGTGGCGTTTCATCTGCCGGTAGATGGTCGCGCGGCAGACGCCGAGTTCGGCCGCGGCGGCGGTGATGTTCCAGTGATGACGGCGCAGCGCGGCCTCCAGTTCGCCGCGCACGGGGTCGGCGCCCGGCGTGGTGACCGCCGCGGGCGCAGTGGCGGCCGCGGCCGCGGTGGCGATGGCGATGGCGGGCGAGCGTGACGGCGCTTGCGGTGCGCTCGCCATCAGTTCGGCGGGCAGGTCCTGCGGCAGGATGTGCTCGCCATCGCACACCGCCAGCGCGAAGCGCAGCACATTGCGCAGCTGGCGCACGTTGCCCGGCCAGTCGTAGCCCAGCAGCAGGCCGCGCGCGGCCGGGTCGAGCGCGGCGCTGGTGCCCAGTTCCGCGCCTTCGGCCGCGAGCAGGCGGTCGATCAGGTAGTCGCGGTCGCGCCGTTCGCGCAGCGGCGGCAGGTACAGGATGGCGCCGCACAGGCGGTAGTAGAGATCCTCGCGGAAGCTGCCTTCGGCGATCAGCTTGCGCAGGTCGCGGTGCGAGGCGGCGACCACGGTGAGATTCACCGGCACCGGCTTCTCGGCGCCCAGCGGCAGCACCTCGCGCTCGGCCAGCACGCGCAGCAGCCGGGTCTGCAGGTGCAGCGGCATGTCGCCGATCTCGTCGAGGAACAGCGTGCCGCCGTCGGCCTGCTGGATCAGCCCGCGCATGCCCTTGCTGCGCCCGCCGGTGAAGGTGCCGGCGGTGTAGCCGAACAGTTCGCTCTCGATCAGCGATTCCGGGATCGCCGCGCAATTGACCGCGACGAAGGGCTTGGCGGCGCGGCTGCTGGATTCGTGCAGCGCTTTCGCCAGCACTTCCTTGCCGGTGCCGGTCTCGCCGTGCACCAGGATATTCACCGGCCGGTTCACCAGCCGCGAAGCCTGTGCGATCAGGCGCTGCATCTGCGGGTCGTTGCCGGCCAGGCGCTCCAGCGCGGGCGCCGCCGGGGTGGCGGCGACGGCGGGCGCCGGGCGCAGCGGGGCCACGCGCGGTTGCAGCACGGCACCGTAATAGACCTCGCCGCCGCTGGTGGACAGCGCGGTGCGGTCAGCGGAGAAACCGGCGCGGGCGATGCGCCAGATCGCGTCCATGCCCTCGCGGAAAACCTCGCCGAGCGGGCGCCCGATCAGGGTGTCGGTGACGCCGTCGAGCGGGCGCAGTGCGCGCCGGGCGCCGCTGTTGGCGCCGACGATGAGGCCATCGGCATCGAAGGCGAGCATGATCTCGCCCGACACATCGACCATCGACCACGCCGAGCCCAGCCGCAGCACCCAGCGGTCGCGGAAATAGCGCAGGAAGCTGGCGTCCTCCACCATCTGCGCGTACATCGTCACCATGTGCAGCGCCAGATGCTGGCTGTCGCGCGGCGACGGCGAGGTCAGCGCCGAGACGTCGAGCACGCCGAGGAAGCCGCCGGTGGGGTCGAACAGCGGCGCGGCATTACAGGTCAGCGTGATGTGCGAGGCGTCGAAGTGATCGGTGTGGTGACAGGTGATCGGCGCCTTGTCGACGATGCAGGTGCCCACCGCACAGGTGCCGGCCCGGGTTTCGCTCCAGTCGGCGCCGAGGTAGAGGCCGGAGTGCTTCAGCTCGCGCGCCCAGGCGTCGTTGCCGATGAAGTCCACCGCGATGCCGTGGGCGTCGGTCAGCAGCAGCACGTAGCCGATGCCGGCCATGCGCTTGTAGAGCTGCTCCATGCCGGTGCGGGCGACGCCGAGGAAGTCCTCGATCTGGTCCTGGTGCTCGCGCAGGCGGGCCTGTTCGACGATATGCGCGCGGGTCGGCCGGCTCGGGTCGAGACCGTAGTCGTTCACACAGCGGACCCACGAGCGGTGGATCGGGTCGGTGGCGGGTTCGCCCGCCTGTGATACGGCGAGCACATGGTCGATGTGTTCGCGCTGGGATTGCGCCAGCATCTCGTCTCCTCCTGCGGGCCGGTCGTCACCGCTGGATGCCGGTGAGCTGCCGCCGCGCGGACGCGGACCGTGGATCGGTCTCTGCATGTCTTGATCGAAGGTTAAATCACCCTCGCTGCCGGCTCAATCGAAAAAGACGGGGTGGCCGTCCGGCACACCCCGCGAAGCGCCTGGAGGAGGGAGTCAGGCACGCGTGGACGGCGGGTGAGCGCCGTCCGGATACCTTCAGTCTTACTTTTCGGGGAAGCGCGGATCCCACAGCTTGCGCTTCAGGTCCTTCTCGTGGGCCATGCCCTTGGGCGCGCTCACCAGCTCCAGCTGCAGGCCCCAGGGTGCGAGGAAATACACCCAGGTGAGGCCGGCGGCCGGGCCGTCGGTGAAGGTGCTCGGCGTATCCAGCACCTGCACGCCCTTGGCCTTGAGTGCGGCCACGGCGGCGTTCATGTCGTCCACGTAGAAGGCCAGGTGATGGCCGCCGATATCGCTGTTGCGCGGACCGCGGCGGTTCTGGTCGGGCGCGGTGTATTCGAACACCTCCAGGTTGGTGCCGTTGCCGCAGCGGACCATCTGGAAGTCGCTGATGGCGGCGCGCGGATGAACGTTGAGGTGGCGCGTCATCCAGTCGTCCTCGAACTTGAAGGCGCCGAAGGTGAAGGACGGTTCGCAGCCGAGCACATCCTTGAAGAAGTTCACCGCTTCCTTGAGGTTGGGCACCGTGATGCCGATGTGCTGCATGCCCTGCATGCCGGGAATCGGCGCGGCGTGGGCGGGCACGGCGGCACTGGCGAGGACGGCGGCGCCGGCGGTGGCGGCGAGCAAGCGGTGGAGCAGGGGGCGTAGCGTCATGGTTGTCTCCGTTGTTTTCGTGTGGTGGGGGCGGCCGGGGTGGCCGGCCAGGGTGGATCGGTCAGAGTTCGCGCCGCTGCATGGCGCCGGCGATGTATTCCGCCTGGCGCACCGCCAGCGCGACGATGGTCAGCGTCGGGTTGGCGGCCGAGCTGGAGGTGAACTGGCTGCCGTCGGAGACGAACAGGTTCTTGATGTCGTGCGCCTGGCCCCACTTGTTGAGCACGCCGTCGCGGGCGTTGGCGCTCATGCGGTTGGTGCCCATGTTGTGGCTGGCGGGGTAGGGCGGCATGTCGATCACGCGGGTCGCGCCCACCGCCTCGGACACCTTGCGCCACTGCGCCAGGCCGTGGCGGCGCATCGCCGCGTCGTTGGTGTGGTCGGTCTTGGTGACGATGGGGATGGGCAGGCCGTACTGGTCCTTCTCGGTCGGATGCAGGGTGATGCCGTTCTCTTCCTGCGGCATGTCCTCGCCGCACACCCACACGCAGCTCATGTGGTCGTACTGCTCCAGCGCGGAAGTCACCTCGCGGCCCCAGCCGCCCGGCTTCATGAAGGCGGCAGTGAAGGGCAGGTGCAGCGCCAGCCCTTCCAGGTGGTAGCCGCCGAGGAAGCCGCGGTCCGGGTTCAACTGCGCCTCGTCGGAGATCACCGCGGCGATGTCGAAGCCGCGGTACATGTACACCGGCCCCTTGTGGATCGCGATCGCGGCGGCGGTGGTGTGGTTCATGTAGTTCTTGCCGACCTGGCCGGAGCTGTTCGCCAGGCCGTTGGGGAACATGCTGGAGGCGGAATTGAGCAGCAGCCGCGGCGACTCGATCGAGTTGCCGGCCACGCACACCACGCGCGCCTTCTGCAGGTGCTGGCGGCCGTCCTTGTCGGCGTAGAGCACGCCGCTGACCTTGCCGGATTTGTCGTGCTCGATCTTCAGCACCATGCTCTGCGGGCGCAGCTCGGCGCGGCCGGTTTCGATGGCGCGCGGAATCTCGGAGTACAGCGTCGACCACTTGGCGCCGATCTTGCAGCCCTGCATGCAGAAGCCGATCTGCTGGCAGGCCGGGCGGCCGTCATTGACGCGGGTGTTGGAGGCGACCGGGCGGCTGATGTCCTTGTAGCCCACCTTCCTGGCGCCGGCGGCGATCACCTTGTAGTGGTTGTTGGGCGGCATCTCCGGCAGGCCGCTGGCCTTGGTGCCGGCCACGCCCATCTTGCGTTCGGCGATGTCGTAGTAGGGCGCCAGCTCCTCGTAGCTGATCGGCCAGTCGATCACGTTGGCGCCCTTGACCTCGCCATAGGTGCTGCGGGTCTTGAAGTCGTGCGGCAGGAAGCGCAGCGCCAGCCCCGAGAAGTGCATGGTCGAGCCGCCCACGCCCTTGACGATCCAGGCCGGCAGGTTGGGATAGGTCTCGGTGTGATGCCAGCCGCCGGCCGAGATGCGCTTGTCCAGCCACGAGATCTTCTTGAACATCGCCCACTCGTCGTTCTCGAAATCGGCCTGGGTGTAGTGCTTGCCGGCTTCGAGGATCACGACGTTCACGCCGCGTTTGGTCAGTTCGTCGGCCAGCGTGCCGCCGCCGGCGCCGGAGCCGACGATCACCACCACGCTGTCGTCGTCCAGCGAGAATTTCGCGCTCATGCTTTGTCTCCGTTATGTCGTTTTATGGGTGCGGCAGGCCGATGCCCTTCCACAGGCCGGGGGCGGTCGGCGGCTGCCCGATGGCGTGGCGCTCAGGCGCCGTCCAGCCAGTCGATGTCGTCGAAGCCGCGGTTGATGTAGCCGCCCTTTTCCCAGGACGAACCCTCGTAGCCGAACAGCGGCCACACCGCCTTGTTGTCGTAGAAGCCGGTGACGAGGTGGCCCTTCACCTTCTGGAAGAAGGCGCCGTGCTCGATCACGTAGAGCAGGCTGAGGCGGTCGGTCTCCTTGGCGAGGTCGGTGTAGGCCTTCTTGAAGCGCAGCTTGGCCAGGCGGTCGAGCGCGGCCGTGCCCTCGGTCAGCAGGGCCTTCAGCTTGTCGTCCTTGGCGGCCTGCGCTTCCAGCGGTTCGAGCGCCTGCAGGTAGTAGCGGTCGGAGATGCGGTCGTGCGGGAAGATGTCGCGCGCCAGCACCAGCAGGGTCTTGCCGGTGGCGGCGCCGAGCACCTTGAAGTTGGCCGCCAGCGCCTCGCGCGCCGGGGTCATCAGGGTGGCGGTGGACAGCGCCCCGACGCCGAGGGCGGCCATGCCGCCGCCCTTCAGGAAGCCGCGGCGGCTCAGCGTGATGCGTTTTTCGACGACGCGCATCGGGGCGCGCGGGCTTGTGTTGCTCATGGTTGTCTCCTTGGTGTTATGGCGGCCGGGGGGCCTTTCTCGCTGCGGGATCGGGGGTGCGGTGTTCAGGCGCGGTCGTCCTCCTCCAGCTCGCCGAGCACGTCGGCCAGCATCTGCTGCAGGCCGTCGGCCAGCGTCTCGATATGCATCGCGGTGCCGAGCAGTTCGGCGCAGGAGGTGGTGGCGGCGTCGAGCCGGGCGATGTCGTCCGCCGGGCGCCCGAGCGCGTCGCACAGCAGCGACCACTCCGGGCGGTAGAGCAGGGTGCCGGTGGTGAGCAACACGCCGTGCTGGCGGCGCAGTTGGGCCAGCCCGACAAGCTTGCGGCCGTCGGCGATCACCTCCCACGGCGACAGGCCGCCGAAGCAGGCCCAGCCGAGCGCCGGGTCGCTGGTGCGGCGGGCGAGTTCGTCCGGCGCCAGCGCGTGGGCCGGCATGCCGAAGTCGCGCAGCAGGCCGGCATGCAGCACGCCCAGCCAGCGGTAGCTGCTGACGGTGCCACCCGCCAGCAGGCGGTGGTCCGGGGGCAGCACCACCGAGGACGACAGCATCCACGGCCCGGTCAGCACCGCACCGCCGCCGGCGCGGCGCTGCACCAGTTCGCAGTCGGTGCGCGCCGCCCGCGCCGCTTCCTCGTGCAGCGCCGCCTGCGCGCAGCCGAACACCACGCCGGGCGCCGGGTAGGTCCATACCCGCACCCGCGGCGCGGTCACCGGCGTGGCGAGCTGGCGGGTATTCCAGTCCTGCTCGGCGGCGGCGCGCGCCAGCGTCAGCGCGCTGCCGCTGGTCGTCAGGCGGCGGCCCTGGGTCGAAGGGGCGAGGGCGGCGGCGGGCATCAGTCGAACTCCGCCTGTTCCAGCCGGCGCGCGATCTCGCCGAGGAAGAGCGCCGCCGGGTAGCCGTCCACCGCGCGGTGGTCGAACACCAGGGTCAGGTTGACCACCGGCGCGGCGACGATGGCGCCGTCCTTCACCACCGCCTGCTGGCGGGTGCGGCCGACGCCGAGGATGGCCACCTGCGGCGGGTTGATGATCGGGCTGAAGCGGTCCACCGGCGTGCTGCCGAGGTTGGTGACGGTGAAGGTGCCGCGCTGGTAGGCGCCGCCGGTGAGCGCGCCGGCGCGGGCGCCCTCGGCGAGCTGGCGGGTTTCCGCCGCCAGCGCCGCCACCGGCTTGGTGTCCGCCTGGCGGATCACCGGCACCATCAGGCCGTCGTCCAGCGCCACCGCGACGCCGATGTTGATGTCGTCGACCAGCTCGACTTCCTTCTCGCGCATCAGCGCGTTCAGCCGCGGATGGGCGCGCAGCGCCTGCGCCACCGCGTGCAGCACGAAGGCATTCACGCTGAGCTTGTCGCCGGCGGCGGCGCGCTCGGCGCGCAGCGCTTCGACGCGGGTGAGATCCACGTCCACCGAGTGCGCCACCCGCGGCACCTGCCAGCCCTGGCCCATGTTGCGGGCGATGGCGCCGCGCAGACCGGTCAGCGGCACCGTGCGGCGTTCCGGCGCCGCCGCGGGGGAGGCGGTTTCAGCCGCCACGCTCGCAGCCATGGCTCAGGCCTCCAGCAGCGCGAGCACCGCGCCGCGGCCGAAGGTGTCCTGCTCGGCCACGTTGAGCTTGGCGATGCGGCCGGCCGAGGGCGCGAAGATCTCGTGGCTGGTCTTCACCAGCTCGGCCACCGCCAGCACCTGGCCCGCGGCCACGCTGTCGCCTTCCTTCACCTGCCATTCCTGCAGCAGGGCTTCGGTGCCTTCATCGACATCGGCCCACACCGCGTCGTCGAGGATGATTTCGGTCATGTTGTGTCTCCTGGGGAGTGATGATTGATTGGGGATTGGGTGGGGGAGCCGGTTTGCTCCCTCCCCTTCAAGGGGAGGGCTGGGGTGGGGATGGGGTCAGGCATCGGCGCTGAACCTACCCCCATCCCCCTCCTAACCTCCCCCTTGAAGGGGGAGGGACAAAACCATCTCCCCTTGAAGGGGAGGGAGCAGGCGGCCGAACCGCCGGCGCTACTGGTCGAGCTTGAAAGTCATCAGCCCGCGCACGCTGGCGACGATGTTCTCCACCTGCGGGATCGCGAAGTTCTCCAGCGGGCGGCTGAAGGGGATCGGCACGTCGGGTACCGCGAGGCGGCGGACCGGGGCCTTGAGGCGGACGGTGTCGATGTTCTCGGCTACCAGCGCGGCGATCTCGCCGGAGAGGCCGTAGCTCAGGTAGTCCTCGTCGGCGACCAGCAGGCGGCCGGTGCGCTTCACCGACTTCAGCACCGCGGCGCGGTCGAGCGGGACCAGGGTGCGCAGGTCGAGCACCTCGGCGGAGATGCCTTCCTCGGCCAGCTTTTCCGCCGCCAGCACCGACTTCTGCACCATCTGCGACAGGGTCACGATGGTGACGTCGCTGCCTTCGCGCACCACGCGCGCCTGGCCGAAGGGGATGGTGTATTGCTCTTCCGGGACCTCGTTGGTGCTGCCCTCGAAGTAGGACATCCAGCTCAAACCCATGATGCCCTTGTGGTACAGGAAGACCACCGGGTTGTCGTCGCGGATCGCGCTCGTCATCAGGCCCTTGGCGTCGTAGGCGTTGGACGGCACCACCACCTTCAGGCCGGGGACGTGGGCGAAGATCGAGTACAGGCACTGCGAGTGCTGGGCGGCGTCGTTGTAGCCGCCGCCGATGCCGGTGGTGATGACGAGCGGATACTTGCAGGCGCCGCCCGACATGTAGTGGTTCTTGGCGATGTGGTTGTAGATCTGGTCGAAGCAGACGCCGAAGAAATCGACGAACATCAGCTCCGAGATCGGCCGCAGGCCTTCGGCGGCGGCGCCGAGCGCGGCGCCCATGAAGCCGGTTTCCGAGATCGGCGTGTCCATCACGCGCTCAGGGCCGAACTGGTCGAGCAGCCCGGTGGTGGCGCTGAAGATGCCGCCGTACTTGCCGACGTCCTCGCCCATGACGAAGACGCGCGGGTCGCGCGCCATTTCCTGCGCGGTCGCTTCCGAGATCGCCTGCGCCATGGTCAGGCGGCGGGTGGTCGTTGTCGTGCTCATGCGGGTCTCCTGGTTCTCATTCGGCGAAGACGTGCAGCAGCGCGTCCTGCGGTTCCGGATAGGGGCTGTTGCGGCCGAAGTCGTAGGCGGCCTGCACGCGCGCGGAAACACGGGCGCGCAGCGCGGCGTCGGCTTCGTCGTCGAGCAGGTCGCGGCTGCGCAAGAGCGCGCCGAGCGTCGGGATGGGGTCGTGCTGGCGCAGCTCCTTGGCCTCGCCCTTGGGGCGGTAGGTCTCCGGGTCGCCCTGGAAGTGGCCGTAGTAGCGGTCGGTCTTGACCTCGATCAGGGTCGGGCCCTCGCCGCGGCGCGCGCGCGCCACCGCCACCCCAGCGGCTTCGAACACCGCCACCGCGTCGTTCTTCTCCACCAGCACGCCCGGCATGCCGTAGGCGGCGGCGCGGTCGGCGTTGGAGGCGATCGCGGTGGAGGCGGACTTCTCCACCGAGATGCCGTACTTGTTGTCCTCGACCACGAACACCACCGGCAGCTTCCACAGCGCGGCGAGGTTGAGCGCCTCGTGGAAGGCGCCCTGGTTGGCCGCGCCCTCGCCGAAGAAGGCGATCGCCACCGCGTCGGTGCCCAGTTTCTTCGCCGCCAGCGCGGCGCCGCAGGCCTGCGGCGCGCCGGCGCCGACGATGCCGCTGCAGGAGAACTTCACCGCCGGGTCGAACAGGTGCATGTGGCCGCCCTTGCCGCGGCCCAGGCCGGTGGCCTTGCCGTACATTTCGGCGGTCATCGCGTTCAGGTCGACGTCCTTGGCGATGGCGAAGTGGTGCGGGCGGTGGGCGCCGACCACGGTGTCGTCGCGGCGCAGGTGGGCGCACACGCCTACCGCCACCGGTTCCTGGCCGGCGGCCAGGTGCATCTCGCCCGGCACCGGGCCGGCGCCGATGTCGAAGGCGAGCCCCTTCTGGATCTTGGGCGGGAGCTTGGCCTCGAGGTAGACCTTGGCCATGGTCTCCTCGTACTCCCGGATCTCGACCATCTTTTCGTACATCCACAGCAGCTGTTCGGCTGTCGCTTCCATCGCTGGATTCCTCCTCGTTCGTGGGCTGGCACCGCCGCCTGCCAGGGCTGTTGCCCGGTCTTACGCGGCGGCGGTGCTCGCAACCCACATCGCAAGAGCGGTGCCAAGTGCGGTGCAAGGCCGTGATCCAGAGAAAACGTCTTTCAGAACAGTGGTTTGTCGCAGATGCCGGGAGTGGAGGCCGGCGCCGTCAGGCGTTGCAGCGGCCGCTGCGACTGTCGCAGCGCGAGCGACACCTGTCGCAGGGGGCGCGCAACAGCCGGGCGCCGGCTGCGACACGACGAAAGTCATAAGTCATTGATTTTGAAAGGTGCCCTGCGATGGCACCGAAAGTGCAATGGAGCAGCCTCGAGGAGCCGCGGGCAGATTCCGACCGGACCGGCGCGCGGCCCCCTCGATCTCAAACACATGCAGGGATAAGAGGAGACACTCCATGCACAACAACATCCGTCGTCCGCGCGGTGCCGCACCGCGCATCCTTCCGCTCGCGGCGCTGTGTGCCGGGCTGGCGCTGGCGCAGCCGGCACTGGCCCAGGTCACGCTCGACGTGATCGGCCCGCACGAGTACGACCTGCCGGTCGGCTTCAAGCCCTTCAACGTGTTCGTGCAGTACGCCACCTTCCAGGACGGCCGCAAGGCCTGGGACGGCAGCGGCGACCGCCGCAGCGCGGCGGCCAAGACGCAGACCATCGTCGGCCTGTCGAAGTACGTGCGCTTCTGGTCGCCCGAGTCGCGGCCGGACATCGGCCTTGCCTACGAGGTGATCCTGCCCGAGGTCGGCATCCGCAACGACGCCACCAACAGCTCCAACAGCGGCCTCGGCGACCCGCTCACCGGCCCGGCGATCTGGTACAAGCCGACGCCCAATTCCACCCTCGGCTTCCAGTCCTTCTTCCAGATTCCGGTGGGCAACAAGGACGTGGGTGGCGGCGACGTGTGGAAGAACCTCTCCAGCCTGTTCTGGGACATCCAGTTCGAGCGCTTCAGCTACACCGCGGACGCCGGCTTCGTGTTCTTCGGCGAATCGAACGCGGCCGACTCGCGCCCGGCGACGCTGTTCCACACCAACCAGCGCCTGGGCTACAAGCTCAACGACAGCATCGAGCCCTTCATCGCGCTCGACTACGAACGCCAGGGTTCGTGGACCAACCACGCCACCGGCGTGAAGGTGGCCGCCAGCCGCGAGACCACCGCCGGGCTGGGCGTCATGTTCAGCTACTTCGGCAACCAGTCGCTCACCGTGCGCTACTCGCGCGGCATCAGCGGCGAATCCCACGGTGCCACCGACAGCTTCAACCTGAAGTACGCCTACGCGTGGTGAGCCGCGCCCTCCCGAACCGTCATCAGGAAAACACCATGAACAAGATGTCGACCGCCAGCGCGCTGCTGGCCACGCTCGCCGCCGCGCTGCTGCACGCCGTGCCCGCCCAGGCCCAGAGCGGCCCCGGCTACGAGGACCCGGATAACTGGCCGCAGTACCACCGCAGCTACAACGCTTGGCGCTTCAGCCCGCTCAGCGCCATCAACAAGGACAACGTCAAGCGCCTGAAGGTGGCCTGGGTGCATCAGCCGGGCAACATCACCCACGGCCTGCAGGCCACGCCGATCGTGATCGACGGCGTGCTGTACTACGTCTCGGCCAACAACAACGTGTGGGCGGTGGATGCAGCCACCGGCGCCACGCTGTGGCACTACGAGCCCAAGCTCAGCCCGCTCGCCAAGCAGAGCTTCTACGCCGCCGCCAGCCGCGGCGTCACCGTCGGCCGCGGCAAGGTCTACCTCGGCACGCTCGACGGCCGCTTCGTCGCGCTCGACCAGAAGACCGGCAAGGAGCTGTGGTCCACCCAGCTGTCCGACCTCAAGACGCAGTACGGCGCCCTGTTCTCGGCGCCGCCGCAGCTCGCCGGCAACGTGCTGTTCGGCGGCACCACCGGCGGCGACCAGCCGATCATGGGCAAGATCTACGCGGTGGATGCCGACAGCGGCAAGCCGGTGTGGACCTTCGACGTCCTCAAGGACGACCCGGCAAGCTGGCCGGGCGACAGCCGCAAGGCCGGCGGCGGCAGCGCGTGGATGCCGGGCACCTACGATCCGCGCAGCGACACCATCTACATCGGTACCTCCAACGCCGCGCCCGACTACTACAACGCCGAGCGCAAGGGCGACAACAAGTACACCGCCAGCCTGCTCGCGCTCGATCCCAAGAGCGGCAAGCTGAAGTGGGCGCGCCAGGAAGTGCCGCACGACTCGTGGGATTTCGATTCCGCCTACGAGGCGCTGATGGTGAAGAAGGATGGCAAGGACGTCATCGTGCACCTCAACAAGGGCGGCTTCGTCTTCGTCATGGACAAGGACGACGGCAGCCTGCACAACGTCTGGCAGTTCGCGCAGAACGTGAACTGGGTCAAGGGCATCGACCCCAAGAGCGGCAAGCTGATCGACCCGATCTACCCGGAAGCGGGCAAGCGCAAGCTGTTCTGCCCCAACCTGCTCGGCGCGCGCAGCTGGAACCACGGCGCCTACAACCCGCAGACCGGGCTGTGGTACTCGCATGCGATGGAGGTGTGCAACGAGGTGGTGGCCGGCAAGGACGATCCGTCCAACCTGGTGGCGATGTCCGCGCTGTCGCTCGGCATCGAGGAGATCAAGCTGGTGCCGCCGCCGGCCGACAAGCCGCACGGCCGGCTCGATGCGCGTGACCCGCTCACCGGCAAGGTGAAGTGGAGCCTGCGCTACGACATGCCGCCGCTGTCCAGCGTGCTGACCACCGCCGGCGGGCTGGTGTTCACCGGCGACCTGCACGGCCACATCTACGCCTACGACGCCGACGACGGCAAGGAGCTGTGGCGCTTCAACGCCGGTTCCGGCCTGCGCGGCGGGCCGGTGAGCTACGCCGCCGGCGGGCGCCAGTACATCGTGGTGCCGACCGGGCTGGGTTCGCACGCGCCGGGCTTCCTCGCCGGCGCCTTCCCCGAGATCAAGGACCTGCCCGGCGGCGCGGCGCTGATCGCCTTCACCGTCGACTGACCTTAGTCGCCGCCGCGCCGCGTGGGGGCGGCGCGGCGGCCCCGCACTGGAGTTTCATCATGCAGATCGCACACATCCTGCCGACCATCCTGCTGTTCGCCGCCGGCCTCTGCCATGCGGTGGCGCCGCCGCCCAAGCCGGCCGGCGCCGCGGGCACGCTGGCCGCCGCGCCCTTCGACCTTGCCGACGAAGCCCGCATCACCGCCGGCGGCAAGCGCTTCAACAAGACCTGCGCCGGCTATTGCCACGGCTTCGAGGGCGTCGGCGGCCGCGCGCCGGACTTCAAGGGCCGCGAAGACCTGGTGCCGGCGCAGGTGTTCGAAACCATCAGCAAGGGCCGCGAAGGCGCCGAGGTGATGCCGCCGTGGGGCGAGGCTTTCAGCGCCGAGCAGATCTGGGAGCTGGTCGCCTACCTGATGCATCTGGGGCGGCAGCAGCCGTGACAGCGTTCAGGCTGGCGGGCCGAGCAGGGCCGCCGCGCGGTTCGACGTCACCAGGATCAGCTTCATCGTCGCCCGCGTCGCGCCGACGAAGAGCTTGCGCATCGTCAGTTCGTCGAGGGTGTCGAAGTCGATCTCGGTGAAGATCACGCAGGGCGCGGCCTGGCCCTTGAAGCGATAGACCGAATCGAGCAGCAGTTCGCCGTCGCTGTACTCGGCCTCGCCGAACAGGTCGTAGCGGCCGTGGAAGGCGCGCAGCCGGTGCGGGCCGAGGTGGGTGAGCGGGGCGAGGCGCGAATGCTCGCGGCCGCGGAAGGTCAGCAGCACGATCATGTCGCGGCGGAAACCGAGGCCGACGGCGCGGGTGATCGCGCGCTTGGTGGCGTCGAGCAGGCCGGCCTCGCCGGTCGCCTCGTCCCAGGCGAACAGTTCCGGCTCGCTGTCGGCCAGCGGGCTGCCGGCGCGCACCGGGGCCGGCAGCGGCAGGCGCGCGTTGAGCAGCGCCAGCACGTCGGCGGGGGTGCGGTAGTTGGTGTCGGCGGTCAGCCCCACCCAGCCCGGCAGCGCCACCGGCTCGCGCCCGTAGAGGTTCTGCAGCGGGTCTTCCAGCCACCACGCGCGGCCCTCGGGCTTGAGCAGCGCGAGTAGGGTGTCGCGCCAGGCTTCGAAGAAATCCTGGCCCTCGTCCACGATCAGCTCGTCGAAGCCCGCCGCGGGGCCGCGGCCTTCGGCGACCAGCGCGGCGAAGTCGGCCTCCATGCGGCGGAAGCGGTCGGGCGCGGAGAAATCCGGCGGCCGGCCGGCGGCGCGCAGGCTGCGGTCGCACAGCTGGTGGTAGGTGGCGACCTCGCCGCCCGGCGGCACGATGCGGGCGATATGGTCGGCCAGCGGCCGGTTGTAGCAGACATAGAGCGGCCGCCGCCCGGCCTCGAGCGCATCGACGAAGGCGGCGAGCGCGAGCTGGGTCTTGCCGCTGCCGGCGGTGGCGGTGATGCGCAGCCGGTGCGGCGTCACCGTGATCCGCCGCGCCCATTCCGCCAGCCCGCCCGACAGCCGGGTGGTGAGGTCGTCCGCCTGACCCGCCAGCGCCTGCACGTCGGGCACCAGTTCCAGCAAGTCGGCGAAGAAGCGGTGCAGCGCTGCCAGCTGCGCGGGCGGCGCCGGCACTTCGTTGGCAGGGCCGGCGAGCGCGCGCACGATGTCGACCAACTGGTCGCGGCGGCCGGCGTCCACGATGCGCGCCGGGTCGAGGCCGGCGGTGCCCGGCTGGCGCACGCTGTAGTCGGGGCAGTAGAACAGGGTGTCGAGCTGCGCGTCGGCGCCTTCGAGCAGCGGCCGCAGGCGGGCGCGCAGGGCTTCGGCATCGTGCGCCAGCGCCACCGCCACCTCGCGGTTGCGGCGCTTGCCCGGCCGCAGCAGGCCGGTCGGGGTCTCGTCGAGAAAGCCGGAATGCTGCTCGATCAGCAGCACCCGCCCGCCGGGGCCGAGCACCGCGAAGCCGATCTCGCCGAACACCGTGCGGCCGCCTTCGGCGCGCGTCCAGTGCAGGCCGTGATAGACCGCGTAGTCGTCGGGCAGTCCTTCGGCCAGACGTGCCAGCGTGGCGAGTTCGCGCTGCTGCGCGCCGCTCGCCTGCAGTTGTCGCCAGCCTTCGGGGTGGATGCGGGCCATGGGAATGTTGCACTGCGGCTATCGGGATATGCGCCGCAGTTCTACGGCAAAGTAGCGCAATCCGCAATTTGTGCGCCACTTATGCGCCACATCCCGGCGCATAAGCGGGCTGCGGCCGCCAAGCCCGATGCGCTATGCTCGCCAGCCCAGGTGCGCCGGAGGGCCGGCAGCCCTGCCGCCCGGAACCCTCCGCATGGAAACCCTGAAGGCCTTCGTCACCCTGCTCGCGCTGATCAACCCGGCCGGGGCGATTCCGCTCTTTCTCAGCCTCACCGCCAGCCAGAGCCCGGGGCAGGTGAAGCGCACCGTGAAGACCGCGTCCATCGCCACCGCGGTGGTGATCGCGGTGGCGGCGTTGTTCGGCGAGATCCTGCTGCGCATCCTCGGCATCTCGATCGCCTCGCTGCAGGTGGGCGGCGGCATCCTGCTGTTCGGCATCGCGCTGAAGATGTTCAACGCCGAGCTGGGCGGCGCGCGCAGCACGCCGGAGGAAGCCGACGAGGCGGCCGAGCGCAACAGCATCGCGGTGGTGCCGCTGACCATCCCGATGCTGGCCGGCCCGGGCACGGTGAGCACCGTCATCATCTATGCCGAACGCGCGCATCAGTGGTGGGAGGTGCTGGCTTTGCTGGCGATCGGCGCGGTGATCGGCGCCATCGTGTGGCTGACGCTGAACCTCGCCGGGCCGATCAGCCGGCTCGCCGGCCAGACCGGCATCAACATCATGACCCGCGTGATGGGCCTGCTGCTGGCGGCGTTGGCGGTGGAGTTCATCGCGGTCGGCGTGCGCACCCTGGTCGCGGTGTCATGAGCGCCGCCACGCGCTCCACGCCGGCGGAGGGCTGGCGCTGTACCGCCGGGTGTTGCGCCCCGCTGGCTGCTGGCTGCCATGAACCCTGACGACCTCGAAAAGCTGGTGCGCATGGAGATGCCCTACGGCAAGTACAAGGGCCGGCTGCTGGCCGACCTGCCGGGGCACTACCTCAACTGGTTCGCGCGCGAGGGTTTTCCGCGTGGCGAACTCGGCCGCCTGCTGGCGCTGATGCACGAGATCGACCACAACGGCCTGTCGGCGCTGCTGGCGCCGCTGCGCCGACCGCGCGCGTAGCATCGGGCGGCGATTGCGCTCGAAGCGTCGGCGCGGCACGCATCGCCCGCCGCTGCGGCGGACGCCCCCGGCTCCGCCGCTTCAGATCGCCGCGGCCACCGCCTTGCCGACTTCGGTGGTTTTCGCCGTGCCGCCCATGTCCGGGGTGCGCGGGCCTTCCACCAGCACGGTTTCGATGGCCTTGACGATGGCGTCGTGGGCGGCGGTGTAGCGCGCGTCGCCATTGCCGAGGAAGTCCAGCATCATCGCACCCGACCAGATCATGGCCACCGGGTTGGCGATGTTGCGGCCGTAGATGTCCGGCGCCGAGCCATGCACCGGCTCGAACAGCGAGGGGAAGGTCCGGTCCGGATTGAGGTTGGCCGAGGGCGCGATGCCGATGGTGCCAGCGCAGGCCGGACCGAGGTCGGAGAGGATGTCGCCGAACAGGTTGGAGGCCACCACCACGTCGAAGCGTTCCGGGCTGAGGACGAAGCGCGCGGTGAGGATGTCGATGTGGTACTGGTCCCACTTCACCTCGGGGTAGGCCTTGCCCATCTCCTTAACCCGGCCGTCCCAGTAGGGCATGCTGATGGCGATGCCGTTGGACTTGGTGGCGGAGGTGAGGTGCTTCTTCGGCCGCTTCTGCGCCAGTTCAAAGGCGTACTTGAGGATGCGGTCCACGCCCTTGCGGGTGAAGATGGATTCCTGCAGCACGGTCTCGCGCTCGGTGCCCTCGTACATCTTGCCGCCCACCGAGGAGTACTCGCCCTCGGTGTTCTCGCGCACCACGTAGAAGTCGATGTCGCCCACCTTCTTGTTGGCCAGCGGGCAGGGCACCCCGGGCATCAGCCGCACCGGGCGCAGGTTCACATACTGGTCGAAGTCGCGGCGGAACTTGAGCAGCGAACCCCACAGCGAGATGTGGTCCGGCACCTGGTCCGGCCAGCCGACCGCACCGAACAGGATCGCGTCGAAGCCCTTCAATTGCTCGAACCAGTCGTCCGGCATCATCTTGCCGTGCTGCAGGTAGTAGTCGCAGTGGGCCCAGTCGAAGTGGGTGAATTCCAGCGCGATGTCGAATTTCGCGGCGGCGGCCTGCACGGCGCGCAGGCCTTCCGGCATCACTTCCTGGCCGATGCCGTCGCCGGCGATGACTGCGATGCGGTGGGGGGTGGTCATGGGGATGTCTCCTGTGGGTGGCGGTCCTTGCGCGCTTCTCTTCTGGGGGCAGGAGTTTCGGCGGCAATGCCGACCGCCTGTTGAATGATGGCGCGAAGCTGAGGCTTCCGGGCCGGAGTGGTTTGCTCCCTCCCCTTCAAGGGGAGGGCTGGGGTGGGGATGGGGTAAGCGGCGCGAAGCAGAACCCCATCCCCCTCCTAACCTCCCCCTTGAAGGGGGAGGAACAAGCCCCTTCTAGAAGCCTCCGCTTCTCCCCGCTCCGCAGGCGGGCAAGCAGTGCTTGCCGGAACCCCCGCCTCACCCCTTTGAAGCAAGGGAGCAAGTGGGTGACGCGCCGTCAGAATAGCCGGACAGAAAATCCTATAATCCGTCCATCCATGTATCCATAAACCACGTTACGTGAACAATAAGCCCCTGCTCGAAGACCTACGCCTCTACTGCACCGTCGTCCGCCGCCGTGGCTTTGCTGCCAGCGCGCGCGAACTGGGCGTCTCCAACGCCTACGTCAGCAAACGCATCGCCCTGCTGGAAGACGCGCTCGGCGCCAAGCTGCTGCACCGGACCACGCGCAGCGTCAGCCTTACCGAGCAGGGCGAGGTCGTGCTGCAGTGGGCACAGCGCATCGTCGACGATGTCGACCGCCTGGCCGAGGCGGTGTCGGCCGAGAAGATGGCGCCCGCGGGTCTGCTGCGGGTGTGCACGAGCTCCGGCTTCGGCCGCAACCGCGTCGGCCCGGCGCTGGCGGCGCTGGCCGAGCGCTACCCGGCGTTGGAGATCCAGCTCGAACTGCTCGACCGCCCGGTGGATCTCATCGGCGAGGGCTTCCAGCTCGACATCCGCGTCGGCGCGGTGCGCGAGCCCGACCTGATCTCGCGCCGCATCGCGCGCAACGAGCGCGTGCTGTGCGCCGCGCCCGACTACGTCGCCCGCCACGGCACTCCGGCGGATCTGGCTGAACTCGCGCGCCACCGCTGCATCGTCATCCGTGAGCGCGACCAGGACTTCGGCCGGTGGACGCTGACCGGGCCGGACGGGCCGGAGACGGTCAAGGTCGGCGGCCCGCTGTCGGCCAACAACGGCGAGGTGGTGCGGCAATGGGCGCTCGCCGGCCACGGCATCATCCTGCGTTCGCGCTGGGACGTCGGCCCGGCGCTGGCGCGCGGCGAACTGGTGCAGGTGCTGCCCGCCTACCGGCAGGAAGCCGACGTGTGGGCGGTGTATCCGTCGCGGCTGTCGAGTTCGGCGAAGGTGAGGGTGTGCGTGGAGTTCCTGGAGGAATGGCTGTGCAGCGCCAGCGGCGTGAGCGACCGCGTGGGATGACATCCGCCCCCCGCTCGGCCATCATTCGCCGGCCTTCCTCCGCCCGCCGCCCATGTTCTCCATCGTCTTCTCCAACCGCTACGAATGCCTGCAGGCGATGCTGCTCGAGCGTCTCGCCGCCGAGCGTCCCGGCCCCTTCGGCAAGCGCCATGTGGTGGTGCCGAGCAGCGCGCTGCGGCGCGATGTCGAGCTGGCGGTGGCGGAGCACGAGGGCGTCTGCGCCAATGTCGAGTTCTCCTACCTCGCGCAGTGGCTGTGGACCCAGATCGGGCACGTGGTGGAGGTGCCGGCGCGCTCGCCGTTTGCGCCCGCGCTGCTGGCGTGGCGGGTCCATGCGCTGCTCGACCCGGCCGCGCCGGCGGGCGACTGGGTGGCCGCGCATCCACGCCTGGCGCACTACCTGGCGGGCGCGGATGCGCGCATGCGCTTCGAACTCGCCGAGCGTATCGCGCGCGTGTTCGACCACTACCTCACCTACCGGCCGCACTGGCTGGAAAGCTGGGCGCGCGGCGAGCGGGCGCGGCTGGGCGAGGCGACCGAGGCGGAGCGCGCCGACGAGGCGTGGCAGGCGGCGCTGTGGCGCCACATCCGTGACGGCTTGGCGCTGCGCCAGGAACACCCGGCCGCGTTGTTCCTGCGCCGGGTCGCCGGCATGGACGAGCGCGCGCTTGCCGCCGCCGGCCTGCCGCAGACGGTGCACGTGTTCGGGCTGCCGGCGCTGCCGCCGCTCTATCTGGCGATCCTGCGCGAGCTGGCGCGGGTGGTGGACGTGCGCCTGTATGCGCTCAATCCCTGCCGCGAGTTCTGGTTCGAGATCGTGGATCCGCGCCGGCTGTCGTGGCTGGCGGCGCGCCAGGCCGACATGTTCCATGAAACCGGCAACCGCCTGCTTGCCGCTTGGGGGCAGCAGACCCAGGCGCATATCGGGCTGCTGTTCGAGGGCGAGCGCGAGGTGGTGGAAGAGGCGCTGTTCGAGCCCCATCCCGGGCGCCATCTGCTCGCGCGGCTGCACAACGCGATCCTCGACATGGAGGAGCTGGAGCCGGGCAGCGTTGCGCTGGCGGCGAACGACCGCAGCATCGAGCTGCACGTGTGCCATTCGCGCACGCGCGAGCTGGAGGTGCTGCACGACCGCCTGCTCGACCTGATGAAGGCCGCAGCGAAGCGGGGCGAACCGCTGCGGCCCGACGAGATCGTGGTGCTGACGCCCGACCTCGATGCCACCGCGCCGCTGATCGAGGCCGTGTTCGGCACCGCCCCCGCCGCGCGCCGCATCCCGTGGCGCATCACCGGCCTCGGCGGCACCCAGGAGAACCCGGTGGCCGCCGCGCTCGACCGCCTGCTCGCGCTGGTGGCCGGGCGCCTGCCCGCGAGCGCGGTGTTCGATCTGCTGCAGCAGCCGGTGGTGGCAGCGCGCTTCGGGCTGGGCGAGGGCGATCTCGAAACCATCCACGACTGGATGCGCGCAGCCGGCATCCGCTGGGGGCTGGATGCCGAGCACGCCGCCGCCGCGGGCGGGGTGCCGGTGCAGGCCTGCGGCGGGCATACGCTGGATGCCGGCCTGGACCGCCTGTTCCTCGGCTGGGCGGCGGGGGATGCGGCCACCGCGGCGCCGTTCGCCGGCTTCATCGGCGCCGGCGCGGCGGAGGGCAACGCCGCGCTGGCGCTCGGCCGCCTGTGGCGCTACGTGGACACCCTGCGCGCGCTGCGCGCCGACCTGCAACGGCCGCAGCAGGCCGCCGGCTGGCGGCGCGCGCTGGACAGCGCGCTGACGCGCCTGGTGGGCGACGAGCCGGAATGGGCGGAAGCGCTGCGCGAGGTGCGCGAGGCGATCGTCGCGCTGACGCAGGCAATGGCGGCCGCTGCCACCGACGACGGCGACGCGCCGGCGATTCCGCTCGCGGTGGTGCATCCGGCGCTCATCGCGCAGCTCGACGATCCCGCGCGCGGCGGCGTGCCGGGCGGCACCGTCACATTCTCCGCGCTGTCCTCGCTGCGCGGGCTGCCCTACCGCGTGGTGTGCGTCGTAGGGCTGGACCAGGGGCTTTTCCCGGGCAGCGACCGCCCGGCCGAATTCGACCTGATGGCGGCGCGCCCCGAGCGCGGCGACCGGCAGCGCCGCCATGACGACCGCAACCTCTTCCTCGACGTGCTGCTGTCGGCGCGCGAAGTGCTGCACCTGTCGCACGTCGGCCGCAGCGTGCGCGACGGCTCCGCGCTGCCGCCGTCGGTGCTGGTCGATGAGTTGTTCGACGTGCTCGCCGCCGCCTGCGCGGCGGACCCGGGCAAGCCGGACGACCTCGCCGCGGCGCGCCGGCGGCTGACGGTGGAGCATCCGCTGCAGGCGTTCTCGGCCGAGTATTTCCTCCCGCAGGGCGAACGCGACCCGCGCCTCGTGAGCTATCACGAGGAATATGCGGCGGCACTCGCGGCGCGGCTCGGCGCCCCGCTGCGCGACGCGGACGACGACGCGCTGGTCGCGCTCGCCGAGGAGGGCGACGAGGTGGCCGTCGATGGTGCCCGCGTGCCTTTCTTCGATGCCCCGCTGCCGCCGCCCGGCCCGGAATGGCGCGAGGTCGGTCTTCCGCAGCTGATCCGCTTCTTCCGCAACCCCAGCCGCTACCTGCTGCGCGACCGCTTGGGGCTGGCGCTGCCCGAGGGCGAGGCGGAGCTGGAGGACGTCGAGCCGATGGTGCCCGACTTCCTTGGCCGCCAGGCGCTGGCCGAGCGCCTGCTGCCGGCGCTGTTGGGCGCCACGGTGCCGGACGAGGAGGCGCTGCTCGCGCTTGCCCGCGCCGGGGGCGAATACCCGGCGGGCGCGCTCGGCGAGGGCGCGCTGCGGCGCGAACTGGCGCAGCTCGCGGTGTTTGCGGCCGGGGTGCGTGCCGAGCTGCCCGCCCGGCCGCTGCCGCCGCATGTGCCCACGCTCGCGTTCGACCTCGACGGCGAACCGTGGACGCTCGGCGCCGCGTTCGGCGACCTGCGCCCGCAGGGCCTGCTGCGCCAGCGTTACGACGACTGCCGCCCGGTGGATTACCTCGCCGCCTGGCTCGCCCACCTGGTGCTGTGCGCCGCGCCGGCGCCGGACGTTGCGTGCGAGACCACGCTGCTCGCGCGCGACGGCCGCTGCCGCTTCGTCGCGGTGCCGCCCGCGACTGCGCACGCGCTGCTGGCCGACTGCCTGCGCCTGTACCGCGACGGCCTGCTGCGGCCGCTGCACTTCTTTCCGAAAGCGGCGTGGGCCTACGCCGTCAATGGCGAAAGCATGGGCAAGGCCTACGCGCGCTGGCAGGGCGGCAACCGCCCGGCCTTCGCCGAAAGCGCCGACCCCGCCTATCGCCTCGCGCTGCGCGGCGTGGCCGATCCGCTCGCCGACGACTTCGCCGCCCTCGCCAGCCGGGTGCTTGGGCCCTTGCTGGACCACCTGGACGACCCCCGCCTCGACCTCGCGCCGGCGCAGGAGAGCGCATGAGCGCCGCCGCCGATTACCGCTGCCTGCGTCTGCGCGTGGACCGCGGCGTCGCCTTCGTCACGCTCGCGCACCCGCCGCTCAACCTGCTGGATGCGGCGCTGACGCGCGAACTCGGGCGGCTCGGCAAGCAGCTGGCGGCCGACGATGCGGTGCGGGTGATCGTGTTCGACAGTGCCGATCCGGACTTTTTCATCGCTCATTCCGACGTCACCGAGCTGCGCGCGCTCGACGCCGCCGCGCTGGCTGCGCCGGCGACCGAGCCGGGCCCCTTCCATCGCATCGTCGACCGTTTCCGCACGATGCCCAAGGTGACCATCGGCAAGCTCGAGGGGATCGCCCGCGGCGGCGGCAGCGAGTTCCTGCTCGCGCTCGACATGCGTTTTGCGGCGCTCGGCCGCGCGGTGCTCGGCCAGCCCGAGGTGGCGGCCGGATTGCTGCCGGGTGGCGGTGGCACCCAGCGCCTGCCCGCATTGATCGGGCGCGCGCGGGCGCTGGAGGTCATCCTCGGCTGCCAGGACATTCCGGCCGATCTCGCCGAACGCTGGGGCTATGTGAACCGCGCGCTGCCGGTGGACGAACTCGGCCCCTTCGTCGAGGCGCTCGCCTACCGGATCGCCCGCTTTCCGCCCCGGGCGCTGGCGCTGGCGAAGGCGGCGGTGGACGCGGCGGCGCTGCCGCTGGAGCAGGGGCTGGTGGTGGAGGAAAACCTGTTCCGCCAGCTGCTGGGCAGCGAAGAGGCCGCCCGCCGCGCCGAGCGTTTCCTCGCGCTCGGCGGCCAGACGCGCGCCGCCGAGCTGGCGGACTTCGACGCGCTGGTGCGCGGCCAGGGCGACGCGGGCGAAGCCCCCGCCTGAAGCGGTTGGGGCCGCCTCAGTGGTGGTGCACGTCGCCGCCCGGCAACTGCGCCTGCACCCGCTGCACGAAGGGGTCGCGTTCGCGGTCGCCGATGTCGGCGAAGTCGATGACTTCATAGTCGGACTGGTCGGGGCGCGTCCACGGCGCCTGGGCCAGCGGATGCACCGCCTTCAGCAGCGTGCGTTCGCGCACGTCGCCGCGCTCGCGTTCCAGCACCACCGGCAGGTTCAGGTCCACCCGCCACACCACGTCCAGCTTTTCGCCGTTGGCGGTGCCGCTGTAGCGCCGGAACGGGTAGCCGTCGCGCCAGCCGGCTTCGCGCAGGCTCAGCGACTGCAGCACCTGCGGGTCGATCAGCAGCGCGTGCTGCTGCCACGAGAGCGTGGCGTTGATGACGATGAGGTCGTCCGTGCGGTATTCGAAACTCTTGCGGTCGGCGTGGAAGACCTTGAAGAAGAACTGGGTCTTGCCGTCGCGCTGCCAGCGTTCGCCGGTGCGCGCCGCCAGGTTCTCCACGTCGATGCGGTCGTGCTCGCGGAAGAAGCGCCATTCGGCCTCGCCGGCGCGTTCATGGGCGTGATCGTGGGCGTGGCTGCCTTCGTCCACCGTGCGGGTGGTGACGTAGCTGGCGGCCACTTCCGCCAGCGGCGCGGCGAGGTCGAGCGGCGGAACCGCGCACTCGATCGCCGCCGCGGCACTGCGGTCGGCGGCCGCGGGCGTGGACGGGTGGGCGTGGGTGGCGAGCGGCAGCAGCGCGGCGCCGGCGAGAAGGAGGAGCAGCGGGGATCTGGGATTCATGGGCGGGCGGCAAGGGGCGTTGAAAACGGGAAAAGGAGGCGCACCCGGTGCGCCTCCCCGGCTGGGTGCCGACCGGAGGCCGGCACCGGATGGCTGCGATCAATCGCGGCCGCGACCGTGCCCGCCCTTGTTGAGCCCCAGCGCATCGGCCATCACGTGATAGATCACGTTCTGTTCCTGCGGGCCACGGAAGAGGTAGGCGTTGGGGCCGCTGGCGTAGATCGCCACGTCCTCGCCGGCGTGGGTCTCGGAGCCCATCGGCACGGTCGCTTCCTGCATGTAGTTGGGCGCGGTGGTGTCGATACCGGCCAGGTTGGGGCGCAGCGCGCTGCCGTTGTACGGCGCCGCGACGGTGCCTTCGGTGGCCGGGTTGTATTCCTTGCGCTGGAAGCCGCCGGTCCAGCCCGGGCCGTTGGCGTAGGACACGGTGGTGTAGGTCAGGCCGAGCGCGTCGGTGGAGGCGACGCCGTCGATCGCGCTCTTGCCCAGGATCGGGTTGCCGCGCGACGGGTAGCCGGCGATGGTGAACACGTGGCTGTGGTCGGCGGTGACGACGATCAGGGTGTCCTGGTCGTCGGTCAGGCGCTTGGCCACTTCCACCGCTTCGGACAGCGCCACGGTATCGGTCAGCGCGCGGTAGGCGTTGCCGGCGTGGTGGGCGTGGTCGATGCGGCCGGCTTCCACCATCAGGTAGAAGCCCTTCTTGTTCTGGCCCAGCATCTTGATCGCCTTCTCGGTCATCTCGGCGAGCGAGGGTTCGCCGGCGACGTCGTCCTTGCGGTCGGCTTCATAACGCATGTGCGAACGTTCGAAGAGGCCGAGCAGGTGCTTGGTCCGCTGCGGGTTCACCGCGTCGAACGCGGCCTTGTCCCAGACGTAGGCGGACTGCTTGTACTTGGTCGTCCATTCCTTGGTCAGGTCGCGGCCGTCCTTGCGGCGGCCCTTCTGGCTGGGGTATTCCGGGTCGCTCGCGGTGTTCGGCATGAAGTAGCTGCGGCCGCCGCCGAGCGCCACTTCCAGGCCGTCGCCGTAGGGGAATTCGAGCAGCTGGCGGGCGATGTCGGCCACGGTGGCGCCGGCCGGCAGGTTGCTGTCGGCTTCCCAGTCGCGGTTGCCGATGTGGGCGTAGTTTACCGCCGGCGTGGCGTGGGTGAGGCGGGCGGTGGTCACGATGCCGGTGGACATGCCGCGTTCCTCGGCCTGCTCGAGGATGGTCTTGACGCTCTTGGCGCGGGTCACCGTGGCGCTCGGCTCGTTGCGCTCGATGGTCTGGTCCACCGAGATCGCGCCGTCGTTGGTCTTGATGCCGGTGACCATCGCGGTGGCGGTCGGGGCGGAGTCGGAGGTCTGCTGGTTGGCGGACGCAGTCACCGAGGTGCCCATGTGGTCCAGCTTTTCGAAGCTGAGGCGGTTGAACTCGCCGTCGGCGTTGCGCATCTGGCCTTCCAGGATGCGCGCGGCGGTGACGGTGGAGATGCCCATGCCGTCGCCGACGAAGAGGATGACGTTCTTGGCGCGGGCGCGGTTGGGCACCACGTGCTTGGAGGTTTCCACCGCGGCGCGGCCGGCGGCGAACCATTCTTCGGCGCTGGTGGGAACCGCGTTGCCTGCGGCGTGCGCCTGTGCGGCGCACAGGGCGAGGGCGATGCTGATGGCGAGGGCCTTGGGTTGCATGGTCGTTGTTCTCCCTGATCGGATGGCGCTGGATGAGCGGTACTGCAGACCGCCAGCGTGCCATTCGCGCATGACGCCCCCATGATGCTTTTGTTGCCGGCGCCGCGCCGGCAATGCGCCGTCCGGGCCGGGGCTGGTGCGGCGGTTCAGCGGCAGGGGTAGTGCGTCAGCGGGTGGTAGCCGCCGCCGGCGTCGAGCCGGCTTTCGACCAGCGCATAACCGGCGGGGCGCCAGCTGAAGCGGGCGGCGTCGGGCGGCGGGAGCGCGTGGCCCGCGTGGCGCGCCAGCGTGACATGCGGGCGGAACGGCCGCTGTTCGACCGGCAGGGCGAGGTCCCGCAGAGCGTGGCCGAGCGCACCGTGCAGCGCGAGCAGCGCGGGCGGCACCGTCAGCGGTTCCAGCACCGCAATGCCGCGCGCCCACAGCGCATGGCGGCCGAAGGCGAGTTCGAAGGCGCTGCAGGCGACCGCCAGTCCGGCCTGGAGCGCCGGCAGCCGGCTGCGGTCGACATCGCCGATGAAATGCAGCGTGAGGTGGAGCTTGTCGCTGCGCACCGGCGCCGGCCGGCGCGGGGCGCTGCCCTGTTCCCAGCGCCACTGGTCGCGCGCCTGTGCCAGCGTGCGACGTGTCGCCGCGTCGGGCCACAGCGCAAGAAACAGCCGCGCCGGGCGTGCCGCGTCGGTCAACGCGGGGCCAGCCGCCATAGCGAGGTCAGCTCCGCCGCGCGCGCCGAGTGCAGCGGGTCGTCGGCATCCTGGGCGCGGCCGTGGCGGGGGCGGATGTCGAGCCGGTCGAGCACCTTCAGCCCGGCCGCATCGAACAGCGCCAGCAGCGTCTCGCGCGAACGCAGGCCGAGGTGTTCGGCAAGGTCGGACAGGATCAGCCAGCCCTCGCCGCCGGGTTCGAGGTGCGCGGCGAGGCCGTCCAGAAAGCCGCGCAGCATGCGGCTGTCGGGGTCGTAGATCGCGTACTCCACCGCGGCCGAGGGCTTGCCCGGCAGCCACGGCGGGTTGCACACCACCAGCGGCGCGCGCCCGGGCGGGTAAAGGTCTGCCTGCAGCAGCTCGACGCGCCCGGCCAGCCCGAGGCGGCCGAGGTTGTCGGCGGCGCAGGCGAGCGCGCGCGGGTCCTGGTCGGTGGCGACCACGCGTTCCACGCCGCGGCGCGCGAGCAGCGCGGCGAGCACGCCGGTGCCGGTGCCGATGTCGAAGGCCAGCGTCGTGGCCGGCAGCGGCGCCTGCGCCACCAGGTCCACGTATTCGCCGCGCACCGGGGAGAACACGCCGTAGTGCGGATGGATGTCGCCGTCGAGCGCCGGCACGCGCACGCCCTTCTTGCGCCATTCGTGCGCGCCGACCAGGCCGAGCAGTTCGCGCAGCGAGACCACGAACGGGCCGCGCGCGGGGCCATAGGCCTCGGTGCAGGCGGCGCCGAGGTCCGGGGCGCGCCGCAGCGGAATGCGGTAATCGTCCTCCACCGGGATCAGCAGCATGCCGAGGCTGCGCGCACGCTGCGCCTGGGCCTGGCGGTGCAGGTGGAAGGCCTCAGTGATGGGCTTCGCCGCGCCGCCCTTGGCCTTGCCGGGCTTGCGCTGCGCGCGCCGGCCCATCGCCTGCAGCAGCTGGCGGGCGTTGTTGAAGTCGCCGCGCCACAGTATCGCGGTGCCTTCGCAGGCAAGCCGCCAGGCGGCGTCGGCGGTCAGCGTGTCGTCGGCGACGACCACCCGGCGCGGCGGCGGAGCGCCGTTTTCGGACTGCCAGCGGGCGTGAAGTTCGGCGCCGCCTTCGTTCCACTGCAGGTGGTCGGGCGCGGCGGGGGCGGGAGCGGACGGCATCGGGTGGAGAGGGCGAAAAGCGGATCGAGGGCCGATTCTACGGCCGCCGCCGCCAAAGCCGCGCGCCGTCGCTGCGGCGCGCGCTGCTTACAGGTCGATGCGCAGCGTGACCCAGTGGCGCAGGTCGACGACGCGGTCGGCCGGTTCGCCGCTGGACTTGAATTCGCCGTGGGCCCCGTTGATGGACTGCGCGGTGTAGGCGATCTCGCCCCGCGTGGGGCCGAACTCGAAGGGGTAGCCGAGGCGCATGTCGAAGCGGCGGTAGAAGTCCACCGAACTGTTGCGCGTCCATTTCATCGCGTCCACCCAGTAGCCGGCGAGCGAGAAATCGATGTTGCCCGGCAGCTTCTGCATCAGCAGCAGCGAGGTCGAACGCTGGGGCGCCGACTGTTCGGTGTGGGCGTCGATGCGGGCGGCCTGGCGCGGGTCGTCGAGCGTGGTCGGCATCGGATAGTCCATTGCCGAGGTGAGGAAGTCGGACTTGATGCGGATGAAGGACTGGCCCAGCAGCAAGCGGGTGTCGTTGAAAGGCTGCCAGCGCCACTGGTATTCCACGCCCTCGATCTTCACGCGCTGGATCGGCAGCGTGAAGTAGGGCGAGGCGCAGCGCCAGTGCAGCGGCAGGTCGCACAGCGCGGGGTCGCTGACGCGGCGGCGGATCGCCAGCGTGCGGTTGGGAACACGTTCGCGGAACAGGCGCACGTCCAGGCTGCTGCGCAGCGCCGACCATTCGCCGAGGTAGCCGAGTTCGACCGTGGTGATCTTTTCCTGCGCCATGTCGGGGTCGCCGTACATGTCCTGCACCGCGATCACCGGCACGGGCGAGCCGTCGGTGGTGCCGTAGGGCGTGGCGCGGACGTTGCCGACGTAGTCGATGGTTGCGCCGGTGCGGAACGCGCGCGATGCGCCGATCCGGATCGTGTTCTCCGGATTGAGGTGGAAGCTGGTGCTGAGGCGCGGCGAGAAATTGCGCCCGGCGATCGAGTCGTATTCGGTGGCGGCGCCGAGGTTGGTCGTCAGCCACTCGGCCGGCTTCCATTCCAGGTTGCCGAAGATCCGCGCGACGCGGCGATACACCGTGCCGTCGGGCAGGTAGTTGTCCGACGTGAGGCTGTCGAGCCGGTAGGCGCCGCCCCACGCGAGGCGGGTGGTTTCGGTGGGGGCGAAGCTGTGCTGGGCTTCGATTTCGTGGCGGGTGCCGAGGTCGCCGACCGCATCCACCTTGAACAGCACGTTGCCGTAGCGCTCGGTGTGCATCTCCGAGCCGCGGCTCTCGGTGTAGGCGTAGCGCAGCTGGATGTCGGCGCCGTCGTCCAGCGCATGCCGCCACATGGCCTGCACGTAGGAGTCGGACTGGGTGAAATCGCGCAGCGGATTTTCCGGGTCTTCGCCGCCGGTCAGCACGCCGTTGCGGCGCGCGAGCCGGCCGCGCCGCGTGACCGCATCCACATGGCCGAGCGAGAGCTGCAGCTGGTCGCGGTTGGTCAGCCAAAGGTCGGAGCGCAGGTCGATCAGGCGCGACTCGAAGGAGTCCTTCCAGTCGAACTGGTCCTTGAGGCCGTCGTCCTTCTTCGATTGATACGTGATGCGCAGGTCGCCGCTTTCACCGAGATGGGTGCCGTGGCGCAGCGTCAGGTCGCGCACGCCCTGGTTGCCGATGTTGGTGCTGATCGAGGTGCCGCGCACCAGTGCCGGCTCGACCGTGATGATGTTGATGACGCCGAGGAAGGCGTTGGAGCCGTAGGACACCGCGTTGCTGCCGCGCACCACCTCGATGCGCTCGATGTCCTCCAGCGCCACTGGCAGCGTCGCCCAGTTCACCCCGTTGCGGAACAGCGGCGAATACTGCGAACGGCCGTCGATCAGCACCTGCAGGCGGGGCGAGAAGTCCTCGTCGGTGAGGCCGTGGTAGGTGACGCGCGCGGCGTCGGTGTTGTTCGGATAGGTCTGGAAGCCGGGCACCAGACGGAACACGTCGTTGAGGTCGCGCGCGCCGCTGGCCTTGATCATGTCGCGGTCGATCACGGTGACCGACGCCGAAGCGTCGGCCAGCCGCTGCGGCAGCCGGCTGACGGTGGCGACGATGGGCAGTTCGCTGAAGAACAAGTCCTCGCTCGCCAGCGCGGTGCCCGGCAGCACGACGAACAGCATGGAAAGCGCGCCCGCGAGGCGCGCGCGGGCAGGAAAGGACTGGCCCGGAACGCGTGCCGGGCAGGAGCGGAGAGCGGCCGCTGGCTGCATGGAATTCCCGAATCTTCTTATTACTTAAGTGGCAGCGGCGAAGCCGGCCCGCGACGAAGTATCGGTGGCGGTCGAGGACTCCGTCAATGATCCGCGGCACCGTTACAACTGTTCCTGCTACCCGATCCGGGCAGTGGGGGCGGAAGGGTTTGGCGTGGCTGCAGCGGTCGTGAATAATCCGCGCCATGTCCGCCATCGCCAACCCGCTTCCGCTCGACGTGTTTACCTGTCCGCTGGACGGCGTGCGCCTGGTGGAAGCCTCGGCAGGCACCGGCAAGACCTGGAACATCTGCGGGCTTTACCTGCGCCTGCTGCTGGAGCGCGAGCTGGCCGTGGAATCGGTGCTGGTGGTGACCTTCACCAAGGCCGCCACCGCGGAACTGTCCTCGCGCATCCGCGACCGCATCGTCGACTGCCTGCGCGTGCTCGATGGCGGCGATCCCGGCGCGGACCCCTTCGTGCCCGGCCTGATCGCCTGCGCCGGCGCGGCCGGGATCGAGCCGCCGCTGATGGCCGAACGCCTGCGGCGCGCGCTGCAGACCTTCGACGAGGCGGCAATCTTCACCATCCACGGCTTTTGCCAGCGCGCGCTCGCCGACACGCCCTTTGCCGCGGGGCTGCCCTATGCGCTGGAACTGGCGGAGGACGACGGCGCGCTGCGGCGCGAGGTGGCGCAGGACTTCTGGCGGCGCGAGATCGCCGCCGGCGCGCTGGCGCCGCTGCTGGCGGACCACCTGCTCGAATGCGGCGACAGCCCCGAGGGCTGGGCCGAGATGCTGCGCCGCGACCTCGCCCGGCCGCTGGCCGAACGGCGCTGGGATGAGGCGGAAGCCACCGATCTGGCCGCCTTGCACGCGGCGCTGGAAGCCGCCTATGCGGACGCGGTTGCGCGCTGGGGCGACGGCGAAGGGCCGTGCGAGGCGGTGTCCGGCGCGCTCGACGCGCTCAACAAGTCCAGCTACAAGCCCGACGCGCTCGCCCGCGCCCGGCGCCAGTGGCAGGACTGGCTCGGCGCCGGCGATCCGCGCCGCGCGCTGCCGGGCGACAAGGACAGCAAGCTCCACCTGCTGTGCGAGCAGTTCCTCGCCGGCAAGGTCAAGAAGGGTGGCAGCGCGCCCACCGGCCTGTTCTTTGCCGCGGCCGACGCCCTGCTCGGCGCGCGCGGCGCGGTCGATGCCGCGGTGGATGCGGCGCGGCTGCAACTGCTGCGGCGGTTTCTCGCCGAGGGCGCGGAAGAACTGCGCCGGCGCAAGCGCGAGCGCCGCCAGATCGCCTTCGACGACATCCTGTGGAACGCCTACGCCGCGCTCACGTCTGGCGCCCAGCCCTGGCTCGCCGGGGCGCTCCACCAGCGCTACCCGGCCGCGCTGATCGACGAGTTCCAGGACACCGATCCGCTCCAGTTCGCGATCTTCGACCGCGTCTACAACGCCGAAGGCCGACACGGCAGCCTGTTCCTGGTGGGCGATCCCAAGCAGGCGATCTACAGCTTCCGCAGCGCCGACCTGCACACCTACCTGGCGGCGCGCGACCGCGCTGATGCCTGCTACACGCTGGCGACCAACCAGCGTTCCTCGGCGGCGCTGATCGACGCGTGCAACCGCCTGTTCTCCGCCAATCCGGCGGTGTTCATGCTCGACGGTCTCGACTACCGCAAGGTCGGCGCGGGCACGCGGCCGCGCCCGCCGCTGTTCGATGCGGCCGACGACAACCCGGCGGCGCTGCGGCTGTGGCGGATTCCGAAGGACGAGGCGCTGGAGGCTGCCGCCGAGGAGGAAGGCGGCGACGGCGGCGGAGGCGGCCACCGCCTGCCGCGCGAGCAGGCCCTGCAGCGCGCCGCGCGCGCGAGCGCCGCCGAGATCGCCCGCCTGCTTGCGGCCGGCGCCGCCGGCGAGGTCCGCATCGGCGAGCGCCCGCTGGCGCCGGCCGACATCGCGGTGCTGGTGCGCAGCCACGGCCAGGGCGCGCGCATGCGCCGGGCGCTGGCCGCGTTCGGCGTCGGCAGCGTCGAGCTGTCGCAGGCCAGCGTGTTCCACACCGAGGACGCCGAGGAACTGGAGCGGGTGCTGATCGCGATTGCCGAACCCGCGCGCGAAGCGCGGGTGATGGCGGCCCTCGCGACCGCGGCGATGGGGTACGGCGCTGCCGCCATCGCCGCGCTTGCCGCCGACGAGGCCGCGCTGTTGCGCGTACTCGACCGCTTTGCCGGCTGGCGCGAGATCTGGCTCGCGCGCGGCTTCGGCGTGATGCTGCGGCGCTGGATGAGCGACGAGGGCGTGGCGGCGCGGTTGCTCGCGCGTGCCGACGGCGAGCGCCGGCTGACCAACCTGATGCATCTCGCCGAACTGCTGCAGCAGGCGGCCGGCACCGCCTCGCCCGAGGTGCTGCTGCGCACGCTGGCCACCCGCCGCGCCGAGGAGGGCGGTGAGGCGGCCCAGCTGCGGCTGGAGTCGGACCGCAACCTGGTGCAGATCGTCACCATCCACCGTTCCAAGGGGCTGGAATACGGCATCGTGTTCTGTCCCTTCCTGTTCGATGGCTATCCGCCGCCCACCGAGCGCGGGCCGATGCGCGCGTGGCATGCCGACGACGGCACGCTGGTGCTGGACTACCGCAGCGAGGCGGCGGCCGACAAGACGATCGCGGCCCGCATCCGCGCCGAACGGATGGCTGAAGACCTGCGCCTCGCCTACGTCGCGCTGACGCGGGCGGTGCACCGCTGCTACCTGGTGGTGGGCTGCTATGCGCGCATGGCCTTCGGCAAGCCGGGCTACAGCGAAAGCGGGCGCAGCCTGCTCAACTGGATGGCGGCGGGCGCCGGGCTGGACCCCGAGGCGTGGGCGGAGCACAAGATGACGCCGGCGGAGATCGACGCGCGCTGGCGCGGACTGGTGACGACGAGCGGCGGCGTGATGTCGCTCGTCGACCTGCCCGCCGGCGAGGGCGCCGCACTGGCCCTGGACGACGGCGCCGAACGCGTGCCGCGGGTGCCGCGGCCGCCGCAGGTGAGCGCGGGCTGGCGCATCGGCAGCTTCTCGGCGCTGATCTTCGGCGCCACCCACGAGCAGGCCGCGCGCGACCACGACGCCCGCCAGGTGCCGGTCGAGGCCGAGTCGCCGCCCGCGCCGCCGCCTGCCGCCGACGACATCCTGCGTTTCCCGCGCGGGCCGGTGGCCGGCGACTGCCTGCACGCGGTGTTCGAACGCATCGACTTCACCGACCCCGGCGGCTGGGATGCCGCGATCGAGAGCGCGCTCGCCGATCACCCGCAGCGCGGCGAGGCCGACGGCGCGCGCCTGCACGCGATGCTGCGCAGCATGTTGCGCGACGTGCTGGACGCGCCGCTGACCGCGGGCCCGGCGCCGCTGCGCCTCGGCACGCTGACGATGGCGCGCCGCCTCACCGAACTCGGCTTCCACCTGCCGGCGCCGCGGGTGGAGGCGGAGGCGCTCAACGCCTGGCTGGCCGCGCGCGGTTATGGCGTGCCGCGGCTCGCCTTCACCGGGCTGGAAGGCTATCTGAAAGGCTTCATCGACCTCGTCTTCGAGCACGACGGCCGCTACTGGGTGCTGGACTGGAAGTCCAACCACCTCGGCAACGCGCCCGCGGACTACGCCCCGGCACGGCTGGAGGCGGCGATGCAGGCGCACGGCTATCACCTCCAGCACCTGCTCTACACCGTTGCGCTGCACCGCCACCTCGGGCGCTGCGTGCCGGATTA
Source organism: Azoarcus olearius (assembly GCF_001682385.1). Taxonomy (NCBI): domain Bacteria; kingdom Pseudomonadati; phylum Pseudomonadota; class Betaproteobacteria; order Rhodocyclales; family Zoogloeaceae; genus Azoarcus; species Azoarcus olearius. Next base: position 4,292,469 of record NZ_CP016210.1, on the reverse strand, counting down.
CGACTACGCGCGCCACTTCGGCGGCGTGCTCTACCTGTTCGTGCGCGGCGTGCGGCCGGGCTGGCAGGCGGACGGCCAGCCGGCGGGCGTGTTCCATCATCGACCGGAGGTCGAGGTCGTGCAGGCGCTGAACCATCTGCTCGCCGGCGGCACGCGCGCGCCGCTCGCGGAAGAGGGGGCCGTGCAGTGAACGCACCGGCGGGGCTGCCCGCGCAGTTCGACCTTGCCGCCGGCTTTGCCGAGCGCGTCGCCGGCTGGGCGCGCGCGCGGGGCGCCGGCGAGGCGGCGCTGGCGGCGCTCGCGACGGCGGCGCAGCGGCTCTGCCTCGCCAGCGCGGCAGGCCACGTCTGCCTGCCGCTCGCGGCGATCGCGGCCGAGGTCGCGCCGGAGTGGGGCGAGGACGACGCCGGCTGGGACGAGCAGTCCGCGCTGCCGTGGGACGAAGGCGCGGACCCGGCTGCCGTGGCCGCGCTGCGCAGCCGGCTGCTGGAGAGCGGCGCGGTGGTGGCGGCCGCCGATCTGGCCGCCGCAGCGCACGAGGCGCACGAGGCGCACCCGCTGGTGCTCGACGCGGATGACCGCCTCTATCTGCGCCGCCTCTACGACCTAGAAGGACGCCTCGCGCAGGCGCTGCGCACGCGCGCCGAGGCCGCCCCGGGCGCGGTGGCGGACGAGCGCGTGCGCGCACTGCTGGCGCCGCTCTTTCCCGCGCCGGCCGGCGAGGCGCCGGACTGGCAGCGGATCGCGGTGGCGCTCGCGCTCGGACGCCGCCTGACCGTGATCAGCGGCGGCCCCGGCACCGGCAAGACCACCACCGTCGCCGCGCTGCTCGGCGCGCTGCTGGGGCTGCAGCCGCAGGCCCGCATCGCGCTGGCGGCTCCCACCGGCAAGGCCGCGGCGCGCATGCTCGAAGCCCTGCGCGGGCGCGCCGCCAGCCTGCCCGCGGCGCTGCGGGCGGCGCTGCCGGGCGAGGCGCACACGGTGCACCGTCTGCTCGGGGTCACGCCGCAGCCCGGCCGCTTCCGCCACCACGCGGGCAACCCGCTGCCGGTGGACGTGCTGGTGGTGGACGAGGCCTCGATGCTCGACCTCGCGCTCGCGGCGCGGCTGCTCGATGCGCTGCCGCCCGAGGCGCGGCTGGTGCTGCTGGGCGACAAGGACCAGCTCGCCGCGGTGGAGGCGGGCGCGGTGTTCGCTGAGGTGTCGGCCGCGCGCGCGCTTGATGCCGCGGAGGTCGCCCGCCTGGCCGCGCTCACCGGCTGCAGCGCGGCCGCCATGGCCGATGAACTCGGCCCGCCGGCTGGGGCCGCCGGCGCGCTGGCGGGCAGCGTGGTCTGGCTTACGCGCAGCCACCGCTTCGCCGCCGATTCGGGCATCGGCCGCCTCGCCGCCGACATCAACGGCGGCCGCGGCGAGACGGCGCTTGCATGGCTGGCCGCCGGCGCCGACCCCTCGGCGCGCTGGCTGGACGACGGCGAAGCCCGTCCCGGCGCCGCGCTGTGGCAGGCGATGGAAACCGGCTACGCGCCCTATCTCGCCGCGCTGCGCGAATCTGCCGCCCAGGCGACGCCGCCGGCGCGGGCGGTGGCGACGGCCTTTGCGGCGTTCGACCGCTTCCGCGTGCTGGCCGCGGTGCACGACGGCCCGCGCGGCCTCGGTGCGCTCAATGCCCATCTCGCGCGCTGGCTGCGCGCGCAGCTCGCTCACCCGCTCGACCGCGGCGCCGGCGCGCGCTGGTATCCCGGCCGCGCGGTGATCGTGCTGCGCAATGACTACCTGCTCGGCCTCTACAACGGCGACGTCGGCCTCTGCCTGCCGGACGCCGACGGCACGCTGGCGGTGTGGTTTGCGCTGCAGGGCGGCGGGTTTCGCGCGCTGCCGCCGCAACGCCTGCCGGCGCACGACGATGCCTTCGCGCTCACGATCCACAAGAGCCAGGGTTCGGAGTTCGAGGAGGTGCTGGTGGTGCTGCCGGCCCAGCCGGTGCGGGTATTGAGCCGCGAGCTGCTGTACACCGGGGTGACGCGCGCCGCGCAGCGCGTTTGCGTGGCCGGCGGGGCGGCGGTGTTCGCTGCCGCGTGCGAACGGCCGACGCGGCGCCATTCCGGCCTCGCTGCGCGACTGGGTGCGGATCGCAGTCCTACGTGAAATCCGTCGCCCCGTTCGCGAACCGGGCCGCTAGAATCCGGCGACGTATTACTTAAGGATTAACCGCGATGAAGCTCGGCGCGCCCGTGGACGCCAGCCTGAGCGCGGCACAGCTGTCGCTGTTCCCGCTGCCGGTGCTGGTCTACGACCCCGTCACGCTGCGCGTGCTGGAGGTCAACGACGTCGCGTTGCGCTGGTTCGGCCACCAGCGCGAGACGATGGTGGGCAGCCAGGTCATCGACATGGTGGCCAATGACTATGTCGATCGGATGATGGGCTACATCGCCGGACTGAGCGACACGGACTGGAGTTCGGGCGAGTGGCAGTTGCGGCGCGCGGACGGAAGCTGTTTCGAAGCGCGCTCGTTCAGCCGCGGCATCGAATGGGAAGGCCGCCGCGCCCGGCTGGCGGTAGTCGAAGACCTGACCGAGCCGCGCCGCCACATGCGCGCGCTGGAGGAAAGCGAGCAGCAGTACCGCGCGACCATGGGCGCGGCGCTGGTCGGCGTGTATGTGCTGCAGGATTTCCGCTTCCGTTACGTCAATCCCGAGCTGTGCCGCTACTTCGGCTACAGCGCGGACGAGCTGGTCGACAAGCTCGGCCCGCTCGACCTCGTGGTCGCCGAGGAACGCGAGTACGTGCGCGAGCAGCTCGCGCGCCGTGCGCGCGGCGAACCGGGCCACCCGTTCGAACTGACCGGGCTGCGCCGCGACGGCTCGCACTTCCCGTTCATGGTGTTCGGCGCGCCCTCCACCTGGCGCGGCCAGCCGGCCTCGGTGGGCACCGTGTTCGACCTCAGCGAGATCAAGGCCGCCGAGGACCGCATCCGCCAGCTCGCCTATTTCGATCCGCTCACCGGCCTGCCCAACCGCAGTCTGCTGGAGGACCGCGCCGGACAGGTGCTGGTGCGCGCGGGGCGCGATCGCCGTGCGGCCACGCTGATGTTCATCGACCTCGACCGCTTCAAGACGGTGAACGATTCGCTCGGCCACCTGATGGGCGACCAGCTGCTGCGGCTGGCCGGCCAGCGCCTGCGTGACAGCGTGCGGCTGTCGGACACCGTCGCGCGCCTCGGCGGCGACGAGTTCATCGTGCTCGCGCCCGATACCGGCGCCGAGGGCGCGGTGCGGCTGGCGGAGAAGATCCTCGAAGTGTTTGCCGCGCCCTTCGACCTGGACGACCGCGAGCTGACGATCTCGCCCAGCATCGGCATCGCCCGCTATCCCGACGACGGCAAGGACTTCCCGGCGCTGCTGCAGAGCGCGGACATCGCGATGTACCAGGCCAAGCGCGAGGGGCGCAACGGCTTCCGCATGTTCTCGATCGAGATGAACGCGCCCATCCTCGAATCGCTGCTGCTCGAAACCCAGCTGCGGCGCGCGCTCGACCACGGCCAGTTGAGCCTGGTCTATCAGCCGATGGTGGATATCGCCAGCGGCCGCATCGTCGGCGCCGAGGCGCTGCTGCGCTGGCAGCATCCGCAGCATGGCGAGATCTCGCCGGTGCGCTTCATCCCGGTGGCGGAGGAGTCGGGCCTGATCCTGCCGATCGGCGAATGGGTGCTGGAACAGGCGCTCGGCCAGGTGCAGCGCTGGCGCGCGGCCGGCCATCCGGACCTGGTGATGGCGGTGAATCTGTCCGCGCTGCAGTTCGAGCGCCTCAACATCAGCAACACCGTGCTGCGCCTGCTCGACCATTACGGCCTGCCCGGCAGCGCGCTGGAACTGGAACTGACCGAGAGCGTGCTGATGGAGGACGCCGAGCGCGCGGTGGCCGCGATGCTGAACCTTGCCGATCGCGGCGTGCGCCTGTCGGTGGATGATTTCGGCACCGGCTATTCCAGCCTCGCCTACCTGACCCGCCTGCCGCTGGCCAAGCTCAAGATCGACCGCTCCTTCGTGCGCAACATCCCGTCGGACGCGAGCGCGCGCAGCGTCGCCCGCACCATCCTCGACCTTGCGCGCTCGCTCGCGCTGGAGGTGATCGCCGAAGGCGTGGAGAACGAAGCCCAGCTGCTGCTGTTGCGCGAATGGTGCTGCGATCAGGCGCAGGGCTATCTGTACAGCCGGCCGGTGCCGGCGCGGGCCTTCGAGGCGCTGCTGCGCGCGGCCACGCTGCCGCCCCAGATGCAGGCCTGAGCGCGGAGCCGCTCAGCGCGGCGTGCCCGGCTTGGCGGCGCCGAGCGCCTGCAGCACGCCGATGCAGGGGCTTTCGCGCTCGCTGCTCGGCGCCACCAGCGCCAGCAAGGCCGCGGCGGGCGCCACCGCCGCGCCCAGCGCCAGCATGCCGGCACCGCGCGCGAGCAGCGGCCCCGCCTGCACTCCGGCGTCCGGCGCCTTGAAGCGCCCGCGCACGTAGAGCGGCGAGCGCAGCGAGAACAAACGCATGCCCTTGGACTGCGGCCGGATGGTCAGGTCCAGCGTCTCCTGGCCGAAATTGACCGTGCCGTCGATATCCACGCGCGCGTTCTCGGTATCCACCAGCGCCAGGCGCGCGGTCGCCAGCCCGTCATCCACGCGGAAGTCCGCCACCGCGCAGTGGATGCGCACCTCCTCGTCGCCGAACAGCTTGCCGACCACGTAGTTGCCGACGTTGAGCCCGGCGATCTCCATCAGGCTGCGGCTTACCGCGCCCTCGTCCAGTACCAGGCGGAAGTCGCCGTCGGCGCTGCCCAGCAGCGCGCCGACCGAATTACCGTGGCCGGCGAGCGCGACCTCGCCGTTGAATTCGCCGAGGCTGGTCTGCAGCGGCTCGAAGGCGGGCACCAGCTTCTTCAGGCTCAGCCGGCGCGCGTGCAGGTCCAGCCGGCCCTGCAGCGGCGTGCGCGCGCCGTCCAGCCGGATTGCGCCGCCCACGCTGCCGCCCGCCACGCCCACCTGGAACGGGTCCAGCCGCAGCACGCCGTCCTCCAGCTGCAACCGGGTCTTGAGGTCGGTGATGGGCAGCTCGTTGCCGCGGTCGATGCGCGCGCCCTCGAAGCGCACGTCGGCATCCATGCTGCGCCAGCGCTCGGTGCGGAAGGTGGCGCTCGGCAGCACGCGGTCCGCGGGCTGCGCCGGGCGCGGCTGCGCCGCGGTATCGACCCCGATCAGCGGGCCGAGGTCGGCCAGCCGCAGCAGGCGCGAGCGCAGCTCGCCGCTCAGGCGCGGGCGCGGTGCGGCGGTGGTGTAGGCCAGGTCGCCGCGGATCTCGCTGTCGCCGATGCGGCCGCTGAAGTCGCGGTAGCGGAAGCTGCGGCCGTCCGCGCCCTGCAACTGGGCGATCAGGTGGCCTTCGGTGCTGTAGGGCGGGGTTTCGGGCAGCGTGACGCCGGTGAGCGGATAGAGGTCGGCGAGCGAGTTGCCCGCCAGCCGCAGCTGCAGGTCGAGCGCTTCGGGCGCGCGCGGATCGACCAGCACGCCCGCGAGCGTGATCCGGGTGGCACCGATGCGCGCTTCCACCTGCAGCGGAAAGGGCTGGCCGCGCCCGTGCAGCGCCAGCAGCCCGCCCAGCTTGCCGCGCGCGTTGAAGGGCTGGTCTTGATAGCGCCCGCGCGCCTGCCACGCAAACGCGTAGTCGGCCGGTGCCGGCGTGGGCGCCGTCGCGTCCGTTTGCGTCGCGCCCTTGCCGACGATGTCGGCGAACGGGATTGCGGCCTCCAGCGGCGTCAGCTCGCCCTCCGCCTGCAGACCGAGCACCGCATCGTCCACCGTCGCGGTGCCGCGGTCGAAGGCGATCTCGCCGATGTCGAGCTGCCAGCGCGGCGCCGCGTCGTCCTTGTCGTCGCCCTGGTCGAAGGTCCAGGTGGCGCGGCCGTCGGCGGCGCGCTCCAGTTGCAGCGCCGGCTGGCGCACCTCGATGCGCGGAATCCGCACCTGATGCGCGAGCAGCGGCAGCAGCGCGAGGCGGAAGTCCACTCGCTCGAACGCCGCGAAGCCCGGCCGCTGCGCCCACTCGGGGTTGCCCAGCACCAGATCCGCCGCGCCCACCTGCAGCGCCGGCAGCCAGGCCCGCCAGCCGGGCGGATCATCCGCGCGCGCCCAGCGCACGCTGAGGTCGCCATTGATGGCGAAGGGGCGCCCGAGTGCGGCCGATACGCGTTCGTTCACGGTCGGCCGCAGCCGGTTCCAGTCCAGCGTGGCGACCGCGACCACCACCGCCGCCAGCAGCGCCAAGAGGGCGAGCACGATGCCCGCGAGCAGCTTTCCCGCACGTCCCACGTCTGGCTCTCCCGCATCCCGGTTCCGGGCCGCCGCGCCCGCGCCGTTCCCGAATCGACCGCGGCGGCTGCGGAATGATTCCGCGCGGGGCCCGCGTGGCGGGCGCTGGAGCGTGTCGCAAAGCACACCTTCCGTTGTAGCAATGAATACATCAAATGAGCCGCACGAGGAGCGCAAGCCTCTCGATGAGGCGCGGGGCGAATGGCGCATGCAGCGTCGAGGCGGCAATCCGAGGCCAGAAAATCGCCGTTCTTCGCCAGGATGAGGGTTTTCATGCGACCGGGAGCACTTCGCGCCGGCCCGCATCGACCCGTCGGCATTATTGTTGCTACAGATATATAACGAACCGCCCCGCGGGAGCGTCGCCGCCCACTTTCAAGGAGCCGCCGTGCTAGCACATCATCGATCCGCTTCCACCGCCCGTGGCCGCCTCGACGCCGAGGCCTGGCCGTGGCACGCGCGCCTACCGGTGGCCTGGCGCGAGATGGCGGTGGTGCCGATCGCCTTCCGCGTCCATCGCGATGCCGAACTCGCCGCCGCACGCTGCTTCGGCCACGACGCCGATGACGAGCCCTGCTACTACGCCCACCGTTACCGCATCGACGAGCCGCGTTCGGATGACGGCGAGGAGTTCTACGCCGGCGTGCTGCACGCCGAGTCCGTCGCCGCGTGGCGGCTGCGCGACGGGCGCTGGCTGATCCACCGCGTGGTGCGCACCGACGAGCACGGCGAAGGCCAGGCCTTCTACAGCTTCAGCGAAACCATGCCGCGCTGAGCCCCGCCGGCGCCTCCGGCTGGGCGTATCAGGCAGTCACGCCCAGGATCACGTTGGACGACTTGATCACCGCGGTGGCGGCCACGCCCGGCTTGAGCCCGAGTTCGGCGACGGCCTCGCGCGTGACCACCGACGAGATCTCGGTGCCGCCCGGCAGCACCAGCGTGACTTCGGCATTGACCGCGCCGGGTTCGACCGATTTCACCGTTCCGGTCAGGCAGTTGCGCGCCGACAGGCGGACATCGTGGCTGTCGGTCATCAGCATGACCCACGGCGCCTTCACCAGCGCCACCACCTCCTTGCCGGCGGCGAGTTCGAGCGTCTTCACGCTTTCCATCGTCACGATCGCGACCAGCGCGTCGCCTCCGCCGAGGGCGATGTCCACTTCGGCGTTGACCGCGCCGGCCTGCAGCTTGCTGATGGTGCCTTTGAATACGTTGCGGGCGCTGACTTTCATTGGGTTCTCCAGAGCGTTGAGTGCAGGGATGAATACACGTTGTGTTGTTGGCTACATATATTTGTGAGAAGACCTACAATCGTCTCCGGGAAAAATCATAGCCGTCGCCCTTCTACTGCTACAACCACAAGAAACGCACTTCTGGCATAGAACTGGCTTTATATAAACGGGAAAACATAATGCCGACCAGAACCATGACCCCGACCCGCTTCCTTGCCCGCATGTCGCTCGAGACCGACGTCGGCACCGCCCTTTCGGACACGCGCATCCGCCTGCTGGAGGAAATCCAGCGCAAGGGCTCGATCAACCAGGCCGCCAAGGCCGTCCCGCTTTCGTACAAGGCGGCGTGGGATGCGATCGATACCATGAACAACCTCGCGCCGGAGCCGCTGGTGGTGCGCGTCACTGGCGGCCGCCAGGGCGGCGGCACCCAGCTCACCGACTACGGGCGCCGCATCGTCGCGATGTACCGCGCGCTCGAGATCGAATACCAGGCCGCGCTCGACCGCCTGTCGGAACGCCTCAATGACGTCGGCGCGGGCGACATCCAGGGTTTCCAGCGCCTGATGCACCGCATGAGCATGAAGACCAGCGCGCGCAACCAGTTCTCCGGCGCGATCACCGGGCTGCGCGACGGCGGTGTCGATTACGAGGTGCGGGTGCGGCTCGACGCGCACACCGAGATCGCCGCGGTCATCACCAAGGCCAGCGCCGAGAACCTGGGGCTGACGATCGGCAAGGAGGTGTTCGCGCTGGTGAAGTCGTCCTCGGTGATGCTGGCGATCGACCCCGCGATGAGGCTGACCGCGCGCAACCAGCTGTGGGGCGAGGTCGCCGCCATCCACGAGGGCCCGGTGAATAACGAGGTGACGCTGGCGCTGCCGTCGGGGCGCAGCGTGACCTGCGTGGTCACCGGCGACAGCTGCAAGGCGCTCGGCATCGAGCCGGGCGTGCGCGCCTGCGCGTTCTTCAAGTCGTCCAGCGTGATCCTGGCCGCCTACGACTGAGTTTTTGCGGCGCGCCGCCGGCGCGTCCCCATCCACCCGTTTCGGGAGTTCTCCATGAGCCTCATCCTGCGCCGCCTGCTGTTCCTGTGTTCCCTCCCGGCCGCCGTCCTGTCCGCCAGCGCGCACGCGGGCGAAGTGCAGGTCGCGGTCGCGGCCAATTTCACCGCGCCGATGCAGGCGATCGCGGCGGCGTTCGAAAAGGACACCGGCCACAAGGCGGTGATCGCCTTTGGCGCTACCGGCAAGTTCTACGCGCAGATCATCAATGGCGCGCCGTTCGAGGTCTTCCTGGCGGCCGACGACACCACCCCGGCCAAGCTGGAAGGCGAGGGCGGCGCGGTGGCCGGCAGCCGCTTCACCTATGCGATCGGCAAGCTGGTGCTGTGGTCCCCGAAGGAGGGCCTGGTCGATGACAAGGGCGAGGTGTTGAAGAAGGGCGACTTCCGCCACCTCTCGATCGCCAACCCCAAGACCGCGCCCTATGGCGCGGCGGCGATGAGCACGCTCGGCAAGCTCGGCCTCGGCGATCGTCTGCAGGGCCGCATCGTGCAGGGCGAGAACATCACCCAGACGCACCAGTTCGTCGCCACCGGCAATGCCGAGCTGGGCTTCGTCGCGCTCTCGCAGGTCTACAAGGACGGCAAGGTCACCAGCGGCTCCGCGTGGATCGTGCCGGGCGACTACTACGAACCGATCCGCCAGGATGCGGTGATCCTCGCCAAAGGCAAGGACAATCCGGCAGCGGCGGCGCTGGTGGCCTATCTGAAGGGGCCCAGGGCCACCGCGGTCATCAAGTCCTACGGTTACGGTCTCTGAACTTCCGCAAGGGGCGGGCATGCAACTCGATGGCGTCGATCTCGCGGCGATCTGGCTTACGCTCAAGCTCGCCACCGTGACCACGGTGCTGCTGCTGCTGATCGGCACGCCGATCGCGTGGTGGCTGGCCCGGACGCGCTCTCGGCTGAAGGGGCCGATCGGCGCGGTGGTGGCGCTGCCGCTGGTGCTGCCGCCCACGGTGCTGGGCTTTTACCTGCTGGTGGCGATGGGGCCGAACGGCTTCGTCGGTCACATCACCCAGAGCCTCGGCCTCGGCACGCTGCCCTTCACGTTCGCCGGCCTGGTGGTGGCCTCGGTGTTCTATTCGACGCCTTTCGTGGTGCAGCCGCTGCAGAACGCCTTCGAGGCGATCGGCGAGCGCCCGCTGGAGGCCGCCGCCACGCTGCGCGCCGGGCCGTGGGACCGCTTCTTCACCGTGGTGCTGCCGCTCGCGCGGCCAGGCTTCGTCACCGCCGGCATCCTCGGCTTTGCACACACGGTGGGCGAGTTCGGCGTGGTGCTGATGATCGGCGGCAACATCCCGGAAAAGACCCGGGTGGTGTCGGTGCAGATCTACGATCACGTCGAAGCGCTGGAGTATGCGCAGGCGCACTGGCTGGCCGGCGGCATGCTGGTGTTTTCCTTCCTGGTGCTGCTGGTGCTGTACAGCAGCCGCTTCAAGCAGGGGTGGCGTGCATGACGGCGAGCAGCGAGATCGACACGATGGCGGCGATGACCGGGTCCCTGGCGCCCGCGGCGGCGGAGGGCGCGGCAAGCGCCGGCATCCGCGCGCGCTTCCGCCTGGCCTACGCGGGCTTCGCGCTGGATGTGGACCTTGCGCTGCCCGGCCGCGGCGTCACCGCGCTGTTCGGCCATTCCGGCTCGGGCAAGACCACCTGTTTGCGCTGCGTGGCCGGGCTGGAGCGCGCCGGCGACGGGCTGCTGGCGGTCAACGGCGAGGTCTGGCAGGACTCCGCGCGCGGCGTGTTCGTGCCCACCCACAAGCGCGCGCTCGGCTACGTGTTCCAGGAAGCCAGCCTGTTTCCGCACCTGACGGTGAAGCGCAACCTGGAATTCGGCCAGAAGCGCATTTCCGCCGCGCACCGGCGGGTGGCGTGGGATCAGGCGGTCGAACTGCTCGGCATCGGTCACCTGCTCGATCGCATGCCGGAGCGGCTCTCCGGCGGCGAGCGCCAGCGTGTCGGCATCGCCCGCGCGCTGCTCACCAGCCCGCGCCTGCTGCTGATGGACGAGCCGCTTGCCGCGCTCGACCTCAAGCGCAAGAACGAGATCCTGCCCTACCTCGAACGCCTGCACGACGAACTGGACATCCCGGTGCTCTACGTCAGCCACGCGCCGGACGAAGTGGCGCGGCTCGCCGATCACGTGGTGCTGCTCGACCAGGGGCGCGTGGTGGCGCACGGCGGGCTGCAGCAGACGCTGGCGCGGCTGGACCTGCCGACCGCGTTCTCCGACGACGCCGGCGTGGTCATCGAAGCGCTCGTGGGCGAGCACGACGACGCCTACCACCTTACCCGGCTCGATTTCCCCGGCGGCGACGTGCTGGTGGCGCGCCGGCCGGAGGCGCCCGGGCAACGCCTGCGTTTCCGCGTCCACGCGCGCGACGTCAGCCTCGCCACCACCCGCATCGAAGGCAGCAGCATCACCAACGCGCTGCTCGCCACCGTGCAGGAGGTGGCGGCGGCCGACACGCCCGCGCACGTGCTAGTGCGGCTCGATGCCAGCGGCACCGCGCTGATCGCCCGGATCACCCGGCGCTCGCTGGACCAGCTCGGCATCGTGGTCGGGCGCAGGGTGTGGGTCCAGATCAAGGCGGTGGCGCTGCTGGGCTAGCGCCCGCCGGGGTGTGAGCCGCCGCGGAGGGCGGCACCGGATTCAACGGAGGTCCACGACCGGGTGCCTGCGCCGGGGTTGGCGCGGCCCATGCGGGAACGCTAATCCCCGCCGCCACGGCTGCATCCGCCTGCGAGGCGCGGTTCAGACCGCCGCCTTGGCCTTGCGGAAGGTCCACCACGGCAGCAGCTGGCGCATCGACAGCACCTCGCCGCTGTCGGCCGGCCGGTAGCCGGGCAGGGCGGCGAGGCGGGACTGCCATTCCGCGCTGCGCAGCAGTTGCAGCAGCGCCGCCACCGCGGGTTCCTCGAGCGCCGACTTGAGGCAGGCGAGGTGGTAGCGCTCTTCCACCAGCGGCACGAAATCCAGCCCGTGCGCGAGCGCGGTGGCGAGGATGCCGAGGCCGGCGTCCGCCTTGCCGGCCGCCACGGCCTGCGCCACCGCGGCGTGGGAGGGTTCGTCGCCCTCGTAGCCGGGCAGCGCGGCGGCGTCGAGGTCCGCGCGGCGCAGCAGTTCGTCGAGCAGCACGCGGGTGCCGCTGCCGCGCGCGCGGCTGGCGAAGCGCGCGCGCTTCGTCGCCACGTCGCGCAGGGTGTAGAGGTGGCGCGGGTTGCCGCGCGGCACGATGAGGCCCTGGCTGCGGCGGGCAAAGCCGATCAGCTTGTGCAGGCCGGGCTGCAGCAGCGGTTTGTAGGCGCGCTGGATCGGCGTGCCCGGCGCCGCGTCTTCCAGCGTGTGAAAGCCCGCCATCAGGCAGCGCCCCTCGTTGAGCGCGCGGATCGCATCGACGCTGCCGGTGAAGCGGATATCGAGGTGCAACGGCTGCGAGCGGCCGCGCGCCAGTTCGCGCAGCGCAGCCAGCGCTTCGTCGTGGCTGGCATAGAAGGTGAGAACGTGGGCGCTGTCGTCGAAGGCGACCGCGAAGGCGCGGTCCAGCTCGGCGCGCAGCGCCTCGATCTGCGGCTGCAGCCGGGCCTGGGCCTGGCGTTCGGCCCACAGCAGCTTGGTGCCGAACTCGGTGAGCCGGGCGGGCTGGCCTTTTTCCCACACCACCAGGGGGTGGCCCAGCTCGCCCTCCCAGCGTTTCAGCTCGCCCCATACATGACGGTAGGAGAGCCCCAGTTCGCGCGCCGCGGCCGAAATCGAACCGCGCTGCGCGAGCGCATGCAGCAGGTCGAGCAGCGGATTGCGGATCTGCGCCGGGCCGCCTTCACGACCCAGCGTGTAGTGGAGTTGAACCCTATGCACGGCGCTTCATATTGATGCTTGTCGGTCGGGTCCGTACGTTACCGCACTTCCGCCGCAGCACGTTTCCCGTCTGCGCCGGACCGAACCGATCGTCCCCGTCTGCCCGGAGTCCGCATGAAGCCGTCCGTCCCGTCCTCGTTCCGCCGCTGCTTGCTTGCCGCCGCGCTGTCCTGTGCCTCGCTCGGCGCCGCCGCCGGATCCATCGTGATGGCCTCGACCACCTCCACCGAGCAGTCCGGCCTGTTCGCCCATCTGCTGCCCGCCTTCACCCAGGCCAGCGGCGTCGAGGTGAAGGTGGTGGCGCTCGGCACCGGCCAGGCGCTGGACGTGGGCCGCCGCGGCGATGCGGACGTGCTGTTCGTCCACGACGTCGCCGCGGAAGAGAAATTCGTTGCCGAAGGCTACGGCGTGAAGCGCTACCCGGTGATGTACAACGACTTCGTGCTGGTGGGCCCGGCGGCGGACCCGGCCGGCGTCGCCGGCAAGGACATCGTCGCCGGCCTCAGGAAGCTGGCCGCGGGCAATGCCTTGTTCGTGTCGCGCGGCGACAAGAGCGGCACCCACGCCGCCGAGCTGCGCTACTGGAAGGCGGCAGGCTTCGAGGGCGACAAGGGCAGCGGCTACAAGGAGTGCGGCTGCGGCATGGGGCCGGCGCTCAACATCGCCGCCTCCACCGGCGCCTATGTGCTCGCCGACCGCGGCACCTGGCTCAGCTTCAAGAACCGCGCCGACCTGAGGATCCTGGTGGAAGGCGACCGCCGCCTGTTCAACCAGTACGGCGCGATCGTGGTCAATCCGGCCAGGCACCCGCACGTGAAGGCGGGCGAGGCGCAGAAGTTCGTCGACTGGGTGATCTCGCCGGCGGGCCAGGCGAGCATCGCCGCCTACAAGATCGGCGGGGAGCAGCTGTTCTTCCCCAACGCCAACGAATAAGACCGGCCCTCCCGGTTCTGCCTGGGCTTTTTTTGCCTGATCGCACCCTGCCGGCGGAGGGCGCTTCCGGTTCTGGGGCTGCCGCAGGGGGCGTCGAAGGGGGCGCACGGCCGCTGCCGGCAACCCCCCGGTGGTACTTAGCGCAGCTTCTTCCCGGTTGCCACGTCGTACACCGAACCATCTTCCAGGCTGATGCGGTAGATCTCGCGCAGCACGTTGCCCGAGAAGGCAAGTTCGACGATCGAGACGTTCCTGAACGAGGTGGTGATGCCGTCCGGCAGCACCTTGTTGAAGTCCGCCGCGACCTGGTCCATCGAAGCCTGCAACTGCGGGGTGAACATCGCCATGCTGTACACCAGCGTGTTGTGCGGATTGTGGCTGCGCAGCTCCTTGCCGTCCTTGACCACGTTCACGCCGCTTACGCCCACCGTCTGCACCAGCTCCTTGCCGGCGTCGCCCATCTTGGCGTAGACCGGGCCGGTGACGCGTGGCAGCGGGCCGTCGCGCAGCGGGGCGAAGGCGGCGGTGGCGCGGGTGTTGAAGGACATCATGTCTTCATAGGCGGCGCCGCTCTTGACGATGCCCAGGTCCAGCCACCAGGGGTGGCCGGCGCCCTTGGCGGCTTCGGTGGTGTAGAAGTTCTTCAGGACCACGCCGTTCAGCACCGGCGGCAGCTTGGGCAGCGCGGCCAGCATCTTCTGCGGGGTGCTCGGGTCGGCGCTGTGGATGTGCACCACGGTGACGTGCGGCAGGTTGAAGGTATTGGCCTCGGCGGTCAGGCCCAGGCGCAGCAGGTTCTGCTGCAGCGGGGTGGTGATCCTGGCGTCGAGCACGTCGGTGACGTCCTTGGGCAGGCGGTACACCAGGCCGTAGGTCTTCACGTGCTCGCGGAATTCCGGCTTGCCGATGGCACTGTTGTCGATGCCGGCCGTGCCCGTGGGCGAGGTCGCACAGGCGCCGAGAAAGGCGGCCGACAGCGCGGCGATGGAAAGGGTCCAGGTTCTGCGGTTCATTGGCGGTACTCCATTTCGTCGATTCGGCGAGGGGGATTCCTCGCGCCTTCGGGCATCAAGGCGGCATGGCCGCACCGTCACCCACCTGCGTCGCCTCCACTGCCGGCGTGGTCCGCGGCTGCGGCCCGCCGGTCTCGTCTACTGCTGGTCCTGTGCCTGCCCGTCGGCGGCCGGCAGCGCCGGCGGAGTGTCGGCGCCGGGCAGGGCGCTGTCGCTGTTGTCCTTGAGTGCCACGCCGGTGAGGCCGAGGCGGCGCGCTTCCGCGCATAACCACCACAACCGGCGCGCGGCCTCGACGTAGCCCAGGCCTTCCGGGCGGATGTTGGAGATGCAGTTGCGCTGGGCGTCGCTGCGGCCGGGTTGCGGCGCCCAGGTGAGATAGGCGCCGAGGCTGTCGGGCCAGCTGAGACCGGGGCGTTCGCCGATCAGCATCGCCACCAGGCGGGCGCCCAGCGTCTGGCCGATCTCGTCGGCCAGCGCGACGCGCGCCTGGCTGGCGATCACCACCGGGCCGAGTGTCCAGCCGGCGGGCAGGCCGCGGCGGATTTCGGTGACCAGCGCGCGGGCGTTGCGCGCCACGGCGAGCGAGGACAGGCCGTCGGCGATCACCAGCAGCAGGTCGCAGCCGTTGGTGGTGGCGTGATTGCCCAGTCGAGCGGCGCTGTCGTCGGCGAGCCGGCGGCCGAGGTCGGGGCGGGCGAGGTAGGCGGCGCGGTCGGGCGCGGCGCTGTGGGCAAGCAGGGTGTCGAATCCGTCCGCCGCCAGTTCGGCCTGCAGCGCGGCGGTGTCGAGTGCGATGTGCACCGCGTCGCGCGCCTGGGCGTGGGCGAGGCCGAAGCGCAGCACTTCGGCGGTGGGCAGGCTGGCGCCGGCGCGGCCGAGGGCGAGGCGGGCGGCGGTGTAGGCGCGCAGGTCGGCCCAAGGATCGGCGTCGAGGTGCGGCGGCGTGTGCGGCTGGCTCATCGACGTCTCCTTACGGGGTGAGCCGGCGCAGGGCGGCGAGCGCCGGGTGCTGCGGGGAGATAGGCAGTGCGCGGCCGGCCGCATCGACGAGCTGCATGCGCTGCAGCCAGTCTTCGAATTCGGGGGCGCGGCGCAGGCCGAGCGCCCGGCGCAGGTAGAGGCCGTCGTGGAAGGACGTGCTCTGGTAGTTGAGCATGATGTCGTCCGCGCCCGGTACGCCCATGATGAAGCTGACCCCGGCGACGCCGAGCAGGGTCAGCAGGTTGTCCATGTCGTCCTGGTCGGCTTCGGCGTGGTTGGTGTAGCAGACGTCGCAGCCCAGCGGCAGGCCGAGCAGCTTGCCGCAGAAGTGGTCTTCCAGACCGGCGCGGATGATCTGCTTGCCGTCGTAGAGGTATTCCGGGCCGATGAAGCCGACCACGGTGTTGGTGAGCAGCGGCTTGAATTCGCGCGCGACGGCGTAGGCGCGCGCTTCGCAGGTCTGCTGGTCGACGCCGTGGTGGGCGTTGGCCGACAGCGCGCTGCCCTGGCCGGTTTCGAAGTACATGACGTTGTCGCCGACGGTGCCGCGCTTCAAGGACAGCGCCGCTTCGCGCGCTTCGCGCAGGGTGGCGAGGCTGATGCCGAAGGCGGCGTTGGCGGCCTCGGTGCCGGCCACCGACTGGAAGACGAGATCGACCGGTGCGCCGCCTTCGATCATGTGCACGGTGTTGGTCACATGCGTGAGCACGCAGGATTGCGTCGGCAGGTCGAGCCGCGCGATCACCTCGTCCAGCATGTGCACCAGCTTGGTCAGCGCCGCGATGCTGTCGCTCGCCGGATTGACGCCGATCACCGCGTCGCCGGCGCCGTAGAGCAGGCCGTCGACGATGGCGGCGGCGATGCCGCGGGCGTCATCGGTGGGGTGGTTGGGCTGCAGTCGCACCGACAGCCGGCCGGGCAGGCCGATGGTGTTGCGGAAGCGGGTGACGACGCGGCATTTCTGCGCCACCCGCACCAGGTCCTGGTTGCGCATCAGCTTGCTCACCGCCGCCGCCATCTCCGGCGTGAGGCCGGGGCGCAGCGCGGCGAGCGCGGCTTCGTCGGCGTGGTCGGAGAGCAGCCAGTCGCGGAAGTCGCCGACGGTGAGGTGGGCCACCGGCGCGAAGGCGGCGCGGTCGTGGCTGTCGATGATGAGGCGGGTGACTTCGTCGCTTTCGTAAGGGATCAGCGCTTCGTCGAGGAAGCGCGCAAGCGGCAGCTCCGCCAGGCACATGCGCGCGGCCATGCGTTCCACCGCGCTGGTGGCGGCGATGCCGGCCAGTTGGTCGCCGGAGCGCGCCGGGCTGGCCTTGGCCATGAGTTCGCGCAGGTCGGCGAAGACCCAGGTGTGATGGTCGAGGGTGTGGCG
This sequence comes from Azoarcus olearius, assembly GCF_001682385.1. Lineage (NCBI taxonomy): Bacteria > Pseudomonadati > Pseudomonadota > Betaproteobacteria > Rhodocyclales > Zoogloeaceae > Azoarcus > Azoarcus olearius. The sequence goes on along the minus strand of NZ_CP016210.1, from coordinate 4,275,666 downwards.
GTAGGACATGGCGGCCTCCTCCTTTGCCGTTCTCAGGCGACGACGACCTCGGGCCCGGCCTTCTCGATTTCGGCCAGGGCGGAGAGCTTGCGGGCGCGGCCATCGGTCACCAGGGTGTCGATGCTGCCGACCGGGCAGTAGCTCACCCGGCTGCTCTCGCCGATCTTGCTGTGGTCGGCGAGGATGACGCGGTGGGCGGCGCGCTCGGCCATCGCGCGGGCCACGCCGGCTTCGCCGTGGTCGAAGCTGGTGGCGCCGTTGTGGGCATCGACCGCCACTGGCGACAGCAGTGCGAAGTCGGCGCGGTAGCGCTGGATCTCGCTCACCGTGGTTTCGCCGCAGGTGGCGGCGATGCCGGGCGCGAGCCGGCCGCCGAGCACGATGACTTCGTGGCGCTGGCCCATGTTCTCGCCGGCCTGCGCCATCCGTACCGCGATATCCATGCTGTTGGTGACGATGGTCAGGCCGGACAGCGTCAGCAGTTCCTCGGTGAGCGCCAGCGTGGTGCTGCCGGCATCGAGGAAGAGCGTGTGGCCGGGCTGCAGCAGCTTGACCGCGGCGCGCGCGATGGCCTGCTTCTCCTTGGCGCGCACCTTCAGCCGTTCGACAAACGGCGCCTCGCTGCGTGCGCTGTCCAGCACCACGCCGCCGTGCACCCGGCGCAGCCGCCCCATCGCCTCCAGCGCGATCACGTCGCGCCGCACCGTCTCGCGCGAGATGTCGAGTTCGCCGGAAATGCGCTCGGTCGACAGGCTCTTGAAGGTTTCGAGCAGGGCGCAGATGCGTTGGTAGCGTTCTTCTTGCAGCATTGGGTAGGGTCTCCGGAATCCTTGTTATTTGACGGCGGCGCGCGCCGGGCGGGCAGATGTCAGCCGGTGCAGCAGCAGCGCCACGGTGCCGACCACCGCCATGATGCAGGTCGAGAAGGCGGCGGCCTGCGAGGTGAAGCCGGCCTCGTCCAGCCGCATCACGGTGACGGCCGATAGCGACAGCTCGGGCGTGACCAGGAAGATCACCGCCGACAGCGTCACCATCGAGCGCATGAAGAGGAAGGCGGCGACCGCCAGCAAGGTGACGCGCAGCGCCGGCAGATGGACATCGGCGAGCAGGCGGCCGACGCCGCCGCCGAGTACGGTCACCGCCTCTTCCAGCTGGGCGGGCACGGCGCGCAGGCCGGTGGCCATCGCGACGTAGCCCTGGGTGTGGTAGTGGTAGAAATTGCACATCGCCAGCAGGAAGACGCCGCCGTAGAGCGCGCCCCAGGGCAGGTCCGGCTGGTTGAAGGCGAACACGTAGGCCAACCCCAGCACCAGCCCGGGCACGCCCACCGGCAGGGTGGCGAGCAGGGTCGCCAGCCGCGCCGGCCAGCCGGACAGCCGGCGCAGCGAGAACGCGAGCAGGAAGAGCAAACCGGTGCCGACCACGGCGACGATCAGCGATACCGCCAGCGAGGCCCACAGGCTGTTGTAGCCGCCGGACACAGTGATGTCGTAGTGCTTGAAGGTGAGGTCCAGCCGGTAGGGCCACAGCCGGATGAAACCGGCGATCACCACCGTGGCCACTACCGCGCAGATCGCACCGGCGATGCCGAGGCAGGCTATCGCGTACAGCCCGTCGCGCCCGCGCGAGGCCTGCGGCCGCGGCGGCTGGGCGGATTCCGCGCCGATACCGGCCTGGCGCTGCGCCGCCACCCGCTCGATCCACACCGACAGCGCCGCCGGAAGCAACAGCAGCAGGCCGACCACCGCGCCGATGCCGAAGCGCATCTGGCCGCTGACCTGGTTGTAGATCTCGGTGGCCAGTACCGAGAAGTCGCCGCCGATCACCACCGCGTTGCCGAAGTCGGTGATGGTCACGGTAAACACCACGAAGGCGGCGCTGAGCAGGCCGTAGCGCATGGTCGGCAGGGTGATGTCGCGGAACTGGCGCCAGGGGGTGGCGCCCAGCACTTCGGCCGCCTCGTACTGACGCGCGTCGGCGCAGCGCAGCGCGGCGCGCAGGATCAGCACCGCCTGCGGCAGCGCATAGAGCACGTCGGCGATGAGCAGGCCGGAGAAGCCGTAGATGTCGGGCCGGATGTCGAGCAGTTTGCCGACGATGCCGTTGCGGCCGAGGATGAAGATGAGCCCCAGCCCGAGCACCAGCGAGGGCGCCAGCATCGGCAGCGTCAGCGCGGTGGCGACCAGGCGGCGGCCGCGCATGCAGGTGCGGTCCATGCCGTAGGCGAGTACGAAGGCGAGCAGCAAGGTGATGGCGGTGGTCGCCAGTCCCAGCACCAGGCTGTTCTGCGTGGCCTGCCACACGCCGGGGGTGTCGAGCAGCGCGACGTAGTTGGCGAAGCCGATGCCGCCGTCGTCCTGCATCAGGCTGCGCCAGGCGACAAAGCCCATCGGCACGGCGAAGAACAGCAGCAGTGCCGTCAGCGGCAGCCACAGGCAGGCCCGGAGCAGCCAGCGGTCGGGGGCGGCGAGCGGCAGGGCGGTCACCGGACGGCCCTCCCGCCGGGGTGCGGGATCGCCATCGACGAGCGGGGAGCGCATCCGGCGCGCGGGTGGAGAGCGGTGCTCATGCGGCGACCCATGCGGCGACCCATGCGCAGTCCTGCGCGGTGATATCCACCCACACCGCATCGCCGGCCGCCAGCACGGCTGCGGCAGAGACCTCGGCAAGCAGTTCGCGGCCGCGCCAATCCAGCCGCACGCGCTTGAAGTTGCCCATGAAGGCAACTTCGATCACGCGGCCGTCGCCTTCCGGGGTGCGCGTCAGCACGATGCGCTCCGGCCGCACGCAGGCGGCACCATGCTTGCCGAGCCCGGCCGGCATGCCGGTCAGCAGTGCCGGCGCTGCGTCTTGCAGCCAGTCCGCCGGTAGCAGGTTGCCGTGTCCCATGAACTCGGCGACGAAGCGGGTGCGCGGTTGCTCGTAGAGCTCCTGCGGGGTGCCGATCTGCTCGATACGGCCGTGGTTCATGCACACCACCCGGTCGGCCAGCACCATGGCCTCGTCCTGGTCGTGAGTCACCATCAGCGTGGGGATGCCGAGCTTGCGCTGCACCTCGCGCAGTTCGCCGCGCAGTTCGGCGCGGACGCGTGCGTCGAGGGCGGACAAAGGTTCGTCGAGCAGCAGCAGCGCCGGATCGACCGCCAGCGCACGGGCGATCGCCACCCGTTGCTGCTGGCCGCCGGAAAGCTGGCCGGGGTAGCGCTCTCCGAAATCGGCGAGCTTCACCGTCGCCAGCAAGCCGGCCACCCGCTCCGCGATCCGGGCCGGCGCCACGCCGCGGATGCTGAGGCCGTAGCCGACGTTCTGCGCCACCGTCATGTGCGGAAACAGGGAGTACGACTGGAAGACGATGCCGAAGCCGCGTTCCCGCGTCGGTACCGCGGCCAGGTCGCGGCCGTTCAGCCGGATGTCGCCGCGGTCGGCCGCCAGCAGGCCGGCGATGATGCGCAGCAGCGTGGTTTTGCCGCAACCGCTGGGGCCGAGCAGACAGACGAATTCCGCGCCGCCCAGGGTGAGGTCGATGCGCTCGAGCGCCGCATGGCCGGCAAAGCTCTTATGGAGGTTGCGGATCTCCAGGGACATGGGGGGCTTTCCGTGGGCAGGGTCGGGGGGATGCGGTGGCGGCGGGTCAGCGGCCGATCTGCTTCTGCCAGGTGGCAAGGGTGCTGTCGCGCTCGCGCGCGGAGCGCGTGAAGTCGACCGGGAACAGCACCTTGGAGAGGTCGGCCGGCAAGCCGGCGGCGGTGGCCGCCCTGGAGCGCGGTGTGCCGGGGATGGTGACGATTTCCTTGTACTGCGTGTAAAGCCCGGCGGCCTTGGGCGACAGCGTCCAGTCGAGGAAGCGTTTGGCGTCCGCTTTGTTCTTTGACGACTTCATCAGGCCGGAGGCTTCGAGTTCGTAGCCGGCGCCATCGCTGGGGATGACCATCTTCAGCGGATAGCCTTCCTCGATCGACTGCATGGCCGCGAAGGCGAGCGAGATACCGATGGCGAATTCGCCAGTGCGCGCCGCCTTGCACGGCCGCGAGCCCGACTTGATGTACTGCGCGACGTTACCGTCCAGGGCCTTCAGGTATTTCCAGCCGGCGTCCGTGCCCATGCCCTGCAGCAGCGCGGCGATCTGCAGGTAGCCGGTGCCGGAGGACACCGGGTTGGGCATCGCGATCTCGCCCTTGTAGATCGGCTTGGCGAGGTCTTGCCAGGAGGTCGGCAAGGGCAGCTTCTTCGCGGCCAGGATTTCGGTATTGACGCAGAAGGCGGCCATGTAGCCGGTGGGGGCGAACCACCTGCCGTCGGCGGCCTTGTCCTTGGCAGTTAGCGCCTCGCTGCCCTTGGCGGCGTAGGGCTCCAGCATATCGACGATGCGCGGATCGAGCAGGTTGGTCAGCGCCCAGCCCCAGATCACGTCGTGCCGCGGGTTTCCCGCCTCGGCCAGGATGCGCGCGCCGAGGTCGCCTGTGGACAGCCGCAGCACCTTGATGTCGATGTCGGGAAGATCCTTCTTCGCTGCGGTGACGTAGGCCTTGATCTCGTCCTCTTCGAGTGCGGTGTAGGCGACCAGGGTGCCGGCAGCGGCGGGCAGGGCGGCCAGGCCGGCAAGTGCGGCGAGGACAAGCCTGACGTAGCGGGAACAGGCAGGACGGTGAGCGCGCATCTCGATTCCTCCGCAGCGGCAGAGCCGTTGTTCAAATTGGTGCAGGCCGGGGGGCTCGCACACCATGCTTGTGCATTAATGGGGAAGTGTGCATAGTTGAGGCAATTTATAGCACGTTTTTTTCGGGAATGTGACAGGAGTTCGCATGAATCCACAAAACAGCACAGATATCCTCAACGTCTATCTGCCGCTGGCCCACGCCCTTGCGGACGAGGCGCGCGCGCTGGCGCTGCGTCGGTTTCGCACCCGGCTGGACGTGTCGATCAAGGCCGACGACAGCCCGGTCACCATCGCCGACCGCGAGATCGAAGCCGCGTTGCGGTTGCGCCTGGCGGCGGCCTGCCCGACCCACGGCGTCTTCGGCGAGGAGCAGGGCCGCGAGCATCTGGATGCCGACTGGGTGTGGGTGATCGATCCGATCGACGGCACCAAGAGCTTCATCACCGGCTCGCCGCTGTGGGGCACGCTGCTGGCGTTGTTGTACAAGGGACAGCCGGTGCTGGGCATGGTCGACATCCCCTTTACCGGCGAGCGCTGGTGGGCGGTGGCCGGTGGCGCGGCGCAGTACCAGGGCGCGGCGACGCACGCCAGCGGCTGCCAGACGCTGGCGGCAGCGCGGCTCTATGCCACCTCACCGGATCTGTTCGGCGACGGTGACAGGGCGCGCTTCGAACGGGTCGGCGGAGCGGTGGCGCTGCGCCGTTATGGCGGCGACTGCTATTCCTATGGCCTGCTCGCCAGCGGCCATGTGGACCTGGTGGTGGAGGCTGGCCTGCAGCCCTACGACTACCTGGCCATGGTGGCCATCATCGAGGGTGCAGGCGGCGTGGTCACCGACTGGCAGGGCCAGCCGCTGGGGCTGGAGTCCGATGGCCGCGTGCTGGCCGCGGCAACGCCTGCGCTGCATGCGGCGGCGTTGGCCCTGCTGACGGATTGAGCCGGCATCGCGCAGGAGGGTTCGCCGCGGAGCCGGGGTGGAAGTGAGCGCCCTCGCGCGCGCCGCGGTGCGCACCTGCTTTCAGGCCGCGCGGGCTGGCAATGGCAGTGCGGGCCTCGGTTACACTGCCGGCTGCCTTTTCAGCCGAGCCTGCCGCCATGCTTCAGATCCAGATCGTTCCCGTCACCGCCTTCGAGCAGAACTGCAGCATCTTGTGGTGCGACCGCAGCATGAAGGCGGCCGTGGTCGATCCGGGGGGCGACCTCGAGCGCATCCACGCGGCGGTGCAGAAGCTGGGCGTGAGCGTGGAAAAGATCCTGATCACCCACGGCCATATCGACCACGCCGGCGGCACCGCGCGGCTGGCGCGCGACCTCGGTGTGCCGGTGGAGGGGCCGCAGCAGGAAGACCGCTTCTGGATCGTCGCGATGCCGCAGCAGAGCAAGATGTTCGGCTTTCCCGACGTCGAGGCCTTCGAGCCCGACCGCTGGCTGGGTGACGGCGATACGGTCAGCGTCGGCGAGGAGACGCTGCAGGTGATCCACGCGCCCGGCCACACCCCGGGCCACGTGGTGTTCTTCCAGCCCGAGGCGCGGCTGGCGGTGGTGGGTGACGTGCTGTTCGCCGGCTCGATCGGCCGCACCGACTTTCCGCGCGGCAATCACGCCGAGCTGATCTCGTCGATCCGCAACAAGCTCTTTCCGCTCGGCGACGACATCACCTTCATCCCGGGGCACGGCCCGGCCTCCACCTTCGGCGACGAGCGCGACAGCAATCCCTACGTGGGCGACCACGCCTGAGGCAGGCGCGGCCGCCCCGGCGCGTCAGCGCTGCTTCAGCGCGTCGCGGATCTCGCGCAGCAGCTTGATGTCCTCCGGTTCCGGCGCGGGTTCGGGCGCCGGCGCGGGCGGTTCGCTGCGCTTGAGTTTGTTGATCGCCTTGATCGCGACGAAGATCGCCAGCGCGATGATCAGGAAGTCGATCGTGGTGTTGATGAAGGCGCCGTACTTCACCAGCGGCGCACCGGCCTTTTCGGCGGCTTCCAGGGTTTCGTACTGCTGACTGCCGAGGTTGACGTAGAGATGGCGGAAGTCCACCCCGCCGACCAGGCGGCCCACGATCGGCATCACCACGTCCTTCACCAGCGAATCGACGATCTTGCCGAAGGCGCCACCGATGATGACGCCCACGGCAAGGTCGATGACGTTGCCGCGCATGGCGAATTCCTTGAATTCCTGGATGAAGCTCATCGGTTTCTCCTTGGTTTTGCGGGGATGGGCGGGTTTGCGGCAGGACGTTTGCCTAGGCCTGTGTGCTGACCGCATGGTATCGGGATGGCCGCGGCGCTGCCAGCGCGGAGGTGGCCGCCGGCCATGCTAGATTGCGGCCCTGTCCGTCTTGCGTGGGATGCTCCGATGCCGATACCCGATGCCTTCCGCGGCCGCCTGCGCGTGCCCGCGATCGCCGCGCCGATGTTCTTGGTTTCCGGTCCCGAGCTGGTGATCGAGTGCTGCCGCGCCGGCGTTGCCGGCTCGCTGCCGGCGCTCAATGCGCGCCCGGCCGCCCAGCTTGAAGACTGGCTCGCGCGCATCGACGCCGAACTCGCCGCCCACCGTGCCGCGCAGCCGGCGGCGCCGTGCGCGCCCTACGGGGTCAATCTGATCCTGCACGCTTCCAACCCGCGCCTGCAGGAAGACCTGGCCACCGTGGTGCGCCACCGCGTGCCCTTCGTCATCACCAGCCTGGGGCACCCCGGCGAGGTGGTGAAGGCGGTGCATGCCTATGGCGGGCTGGTGTTCTCCGACGTGATCCACGCCTACCACGCGCAAAAGGCCGCGGCGGCCGGCGTGGACGGCATCATCGCGGTGTGCAGCGGCGCGGGCGGCCACGCCGGCACCCAGAGCATGACTAGCCTGATCCGCGAGATCCGCGCGTTCTGGGACGGCGTGCTGATTGCCGCCGGCAGCATTTCGGACGGCGCCGGCATCCGCGCCGCCGAGGTCCTCGGCGCCGATTTCGCCTACATGGGCACCCGCTTCATCGCCACCCGCGAAGCGCTGGCGCAGCCCGAATACAAGCAGATGCTGGTCGATTGCGGTGCGCGTGACATCGTCTATACCGACGCGATCTCCGGCACTAACGCCAACTTCATGTGGCCCAGCCTGGAAAAGGCCGGCTTCGAGCGCGCCCAGCTCGCCGCTGGTCACGGCAAGGGCCAGATCCACGACATGTCGGACGAAGCGCGCGCGTGGCGCGACGTGTGGAGCGCCGGCCATGGCGTCGCCGCAATCCACGACGTGCCGCCGGTGGCCGAACTGGTCGCGCGGCTGGCCGCCGAGTATCAGGCCGCGTGCGCGCTGCCGCCGAGCGCGGCGCTGGTGCCCGGCGACTGAGCCGGCGATGTCCGCCTTCGCCCAGGTTCTCGCCAGCGGCGTTGCCACGGGCTGCGTGTATGGGCTGGTGGCGCTGTCCTTCGTGCTGATCTACAAGGCGAGCGACACCGTCAGCTTCATGCAGGGCGAACTGCTGATGGTGGGCGCCTTCGCCGCGGTCGGCCTGCATGCGGCGGGGGTGCCGCTCGCGCTCGCCGGCGTGCTGGCCGTGCTCGCGGTGGCGCTGCTCGGCGCCGCGCTGGAGCGGCTGGCGCTGCGGCGCGCACTCGGCCAGCCCCATCTGGTTGCGGTGCTGCTGACCTTCGGCTTCGGACTGGTGATGCGGGGCGCGGTCGCGAGCGTGCCTGCCGCCACCCACGAGATGCACCGCCTGCCGCTGCCCGAGCAGGTGCTGGTATTGGGCGGCATCGCGTTCGCATCCAGCCACCTCGCGGTGATCGCCGCCACCGCGCTGCTGGTGCTGCTGCTGGCGCTGTTCTTCCGCCACACCCGTGCGGGGCTGGCGTTGCGCGCCTGCGCCGAGGATGCGCGCGTCGCCGCGCTGATGGGGGTGCCGGTGGCGCGCATGCACACGCTGGCGTGGGCGCTGGGCGCCGGGCTGGCGGCCTTTGCCGGGCTGCTGCTCGCGCCGATCTCCTTTGTCCATCTCGACATGGGGCTGGTGGCGCTGAAAGCCTTTCCGGCCGCGGTGCTCGGCGGCCTTTACAGCCTGCCGGGCGCGCTCGCGGGCGGCGTCTTCATCGGCGTGGCCGAGGCGCTGGCCGGGCTGGCGCTGCCCGAGGGCTACAAGGACGCGGTGCCTTACGCGCTGTTGATGCTGGCGCTGCTGGCCTTCCCGCGCGGGTTCGGCGGGCGCGCGGCATGAACGCCCGAATGCCGCCTTTGGCCGCGGCTGAAGACTCCGCTGCCGGAGGCTCGGTCCGCGCGTTTGCGAGGCCGGCCCGATGAGCGCCACGGCACGCCGCGCCGCGCTGGCCGCGGCCGCGGTACTTGCGCTTGCCGTATTCGGGTACGCCAGCGCCAGCCCCGACTACGCGCTCGGTCAGGCCACCTTGGTCATCACTTATGCGATCGCCGGGCTCGGCCTCGTCATCGTCGTCGGCCACGGCGGCCAGATCGCGCTTGGCCACGGTGCGCTGGTGGCGCTCGGCGCCTACACCCAGGCGCTGCTGGTGGCGCGCGGGCTGCCCCCGCTGCTGGCGCTGCCGTTGGCGATGGCGGCCGGCGGCGCGGGCGGTGCGCTCGCCAGCCTGCCGGCGCGCCGCCTCGGCGGGCTCTACTTCGGCATCAGCACGCTGGCCTTTGCGCTGATGGTGGAAGAGGCCCTGGTGCGCTGGGAGTCGCTGACGCGCGGCAGCGCAGGGCTGGGTGTCGCCGCCTTTAGCGTCGGCGGCTGGTCGGCCACCGCGCCGGCGGCGCAACTCGGCGTCAGCGCCGTGCTGCTGGCGCTGGCGTGGGCGGGCTGCCGCCGCCTGCTCGCCAGCCGCATCGGCCGCGCGTGGCGCGCGCTGCGCGAGGATGAGATGGCCGCGCAGGCCTGCGGCATCGCCGCAGGGCCGTCGATCGCGCTCGCGTTCACCGCAGGCGGCGCGCTCGCCGGGCTGGGAGGTGCGCTCTACGCTCACTGGATCGGCTACCTCAGCCCCGAGCAGTTCGGGCTGCGCTTTTCCTTCGAGCTGTTGATGCTGGTCTTCATCGGTGGTGCGCGGCGGCTTGCCGGCGCCTTGTGGGGCGCGCTGGTGATCGTCGCGCTGCCGCAACTGATTGCGCTCGCGCGAGATGCGCTGCCCGGCGACACGCTGCGCAGCGCAGGCGTGGAGACGCTGCTGTTCGGTGCGCTGATCGTTGCCGCGGTGCTGCTGCGTCCGCAGGGGCTCGCGGGCGGCCGCTGACGCCTGCCGCAGTGTCCCCGCGTGGCGGATAATTCCGCCTTTTCTTGCTCTGCCCGTCCGTCGCCATGCGTCTCTTCCGCCGCCTCGCCGCCGTCGCCCTGCTGGGCTGGACCGCCCTTGCCGCTGCCGCCACCCCAGGCGTGACCGAGCGCGAGATCGTGCTCGGCAGCATCCAGGATCTGTCCGGCCCGATCGCGTTGCTCGGCACCCCGGTGCGCGACGGCATGCTGATGCGCATCGACGAAGCCAACGCCGCCGGTGGCGTCCACGGCCGCAAGCTGCGGCTGGTGGTGGAGGATGCCGGCTACGACCCCAAGCGCGGCGTGCTGGCGGCGCGCAAGCTGATCCAGCGCGACGGCGCCTTCGCCTTCCTGGCCAACATGGGCACGCCGGTGGTGATGGCGACCATGCCGCTGATCGTGGATGCGGGGCGCTTGCACCTGTTTCCGTTCTCGCCGCACGAATCCACCTACAGCCCGGTGCATCCGCTCAAGTTCCAGCTGTTTGCGCCCTACCAGGACTACATGGAGGCGGCGGTGCGCCACATGGTGAAGGAGCGCGGCTACCAGCGCAGCTGCCTGCTCTACCAGGACGACGACTACGGCCTGGAGGTGATGAAGGGCGTGGAAGCCGGACTGGCGAAGCTGGGCCGCGGATTGGCCGAGAAGACCAGCTACAAGCGCGGCGCCACCGATCTCTCCAGCCAGGTGGCCCGGCTGCGCAGCGCCGACTGCGACCTGGTGGTGCTCGCCACCGTGGTGCGCGAGACGATCGCGGCGATGGCGGAGGCGCGCAAGATCGGCTGGAAGGTGGACATGCTGGTCACCGCCTCGGGCTACTCGGCGCAGACCCACGAACTGGGCGGGGCCGCGGTGGAGGGGTTGTACGGCGTCAGCGTGCTGCCGCACCCCTACGCGGCCGGCGCCAACCGCGCGCTGGCGGACTGGATCGCGCGCTACCGGCAGCGCTACGGCGTCGATCCCAACGTGTGGAGCGCAATGGGCTATTCGATCGCCGACCTCTTCATCCAGGCCGCGCAGGCCGCGGGGCGCGATCTCACCACCGAGCGCTTTACCGCGGCGATGGAGCGGCTGGCCACCACGCGCGACTTCTTCGGCAGCCCGGAATACCGCTTCAGCCCCGCCGATCACCTCGGCAACCGCCACGGCCGGCTCGCGCAGATCCGCGACGGTCGCTGGGTGATCCTGGGCGACTACCTGCGCTGAGCGCGGCTCAGCCGTCGTAGGCGGCGCAGATCGCCTCGACGTGACGGTGGTCGGTGCCGCAACAGCCGCCGATCACCGCGAGCCCGGGCAGTTGCGGGCGCAGCGCACGGTAGCGCGCGCCGAGGTCGATCGGGTCGCCGGCGTCGAGCTCGGTGGCCGCATCCAGTTCGGCGTGGCTGCGGCACGAAGCGTTGGCGCGCAGGCCGCGGATGCGGTGGCGCCAGTCGCCCGCGCCGTCGAGTACGTGGTCGAAATGGGTCGGATGCGCGCAGTTGATCATGTAGTAGGCCGCCCCGGCCGCGGTGGCGGCGTCGGTTTCGCGGATCGCGTCGCCCAGCGCCTGGCCGGAGGGCAGGCGACCGTCGGTTTCCAGCGTGAACGAGATCACTACGGGCATCGTCTCGTGTTGCGCGGCGCGCACGATCCCGATCGCTTCGTCCACGTAATTGAGCGTGAATGCGGTGACCAGGTCGCAGCGCGTGCTCGCCAGCGTGGCGATCTGCTCGCCGTGGTAGTCCGCGGCCTCGGTGGCACTCATGCCCGCGTCGGCCACGTAGCCGTCGCCCCGCGGCCCGATCGCGCCGCTGATGACCATCGGCGTGCCGGCGCGCTGATGCGTTGCGCGCAGGGCGTCCAGCAGCGCCACGCTGTCGCGGTTCACCCGCGCGAGCGCGGCCGCGTCGTAGCCGAGCCGCGCGCCCCAGTCCGCGCTGGCGCGCCAGGTGGGCGTTTCCAGCAGCAGGCCGCGGCGGTGGCGCAGCGCGATATCGATGTAGCGGCGGTAGTAGTCGGTCAGCAGCCTGCGGCCTTCCGCGTCATCCATCAGCGTGAACGCGGCGAAGTGCGGCAGTTCGCGGCCATGGTGATAGATCAGCGTGGTTTCCATGCCGCCGTCGCTGACGAAGGCGGCGCCGGCAAGCTGCGGCAGGCGGTGGCGATAAAGGCTCATGAGGTTCTCCAGTCGGGGTCGGGGATGCGCGCAGCGTGTGCCGGCCGGGCGGCTATCATGAAGTCGGGGCCCGCCCGGGCGCCCGCCGCATCACGAGGCCCAGCTTAGGCGGGCGCTTGCGGGCGGACCAAAGCCGTTCCGGCCACCAGGTGGACGAATCTGCCATGCGCACCGAACCGCCCCTGCCGATCGCCATCCTCGCGATGGCCGAGACCACCGCCTCGACGCTGTACGGCATGTACGACCTCTTCATGTCGGCCGGGCGTGACTGGCCGCTGCTGATGGACGGCACCCCTGGCGCGCCGCTGTTCGCGCCGGTCGTGGTCTCGCGCGAGGGGCGTCCGCTGCGCGCCGCCAACGGCGTGACGCTGACGCCGGACCGCGCGCTGGTCGACTGTCCGCCGCCGGCCGCGGTGTGCGTGCCCGAGCTGGCGGTGGTGCCCGGGGAGTCGATCGCCGGCCGCTTTCCCGCCGAAATCGACTGGCTGCGCGCCTGCCACGCCGGCGGCAGCCTGCTTGCCACCGCCTGTTCCGGCGCGGTGATGCTGGCCGAGGCGGGCCTGCTCGACGGTGAAGACGCCACCACGCACTGGGGCTTCTGCGCGCATCTGGCGCGCGAGTATCCCGCGGTGACGGTGCATCCCCAGCGCGCGCTGGTCGCCGCCGGCGAGGGGCAACGGCTGGTGATGGCGGGCGGCGGCACCACCTGGCTGGACCTTGCGCTGTACCTGATCGCGCGGCTGGCCGGGGTGGACGAGGCGATGCATGTGGCGCGGCTGAACCTGATCGACTGGCACCACAGTGGGCAGCAGCCCTTCGCCCGGCTCGCGCGCTCGCGCCAGGCCGAGGATGCGCTGATCGCCGACTGCCAGGCCTGGATCGCCGACAACTACCAGCGCCCGACGCCGGTGGCGGCGATGGTGGCGCGCAGCGGCCTGCCGGAACGTTCGTTCAAGCGCCGCTTCCAGCTCGCTACCGGAATGTCGCCGATGGAGTATGTCCACACGCTGCGGCTGGAGGAAGCCAAGCAGATGCTGGAGGCCAGCACGCTGGCGGTGGAGGCGGTGGCACTGGAACTGGGCTACGAGGACGCGAGCTTCTTCAACCGCCTGTTCCGCCGTGAAGTGGGGCTGACGCCCGCGGCCTACCGGCGCCGCTTCGGCGGCATGCGCCGCGCGCTGCAGGCTGTGCAGACGACCTGATGGAAGGGGCGGTCAACGCAATCGGGCCGCACGTGGCGGCCCGATTGCGGGAGATGCGGCCGGGGTGCTCACCCCGGCGCCCTCGTGCGGCGGACGACTCAGGCGGCCTTCTTGATCAGCGCGACGACCTTGGTCGCGGCGTCGGTCGCGGCGCTGACGTTGGCCTGGGCCAGTTCGGCAGCCTGCTTGGCGGCCTTGTTCAGCGAGTCGTAGGCGCTGGTGTTGGCGGCGACCACGGACTTGATCGCGGCGAACACGCCTTCGCTGCCGGCCGGGGCCGACTTCGCGGCCTGCTCGAGCGAGCTGGCGAGCACCTTGTGGAGTTCGGCGAACTGGCTTTCGGCCAGCGCGGCGGCTTCCTGCTGGGCTTCGAGGGCCAGCTCGTAGGCGCTGCGGGCGAGGGCGACCGTGCCTTCGATGGCCGGCTGCAGCAGCGTGGCCTGGGCGTCGCTCAGGTCCTGCGGGGTCTTGGCGGCGAGCAGGGCGCGGGTGCTGGTGATGCTGTCCTCCAGCATCGCGCGGCTGGCGTTGAGGTTGAGGGCCACCAGGCGCTCAGCGCGCTTGAAGGCGCTGCCGGCGAGGCTGGAGAAGGTCTCGATGTTGTCCTTGAAGACAGCGGTGAAGGCTTCGGCGTTGAAGATCTGGGTCATGGTCGTTATCCGGGGTAGAGATCGATGGAAGGGCTGTTGCGCTTTTGTTGCGGTGCAGCATTTGCGGCGGATTCTACCGTTCGCCGTGGGGTTGTCAATCTTTGTGTGCAATGCAACAGGCGGGCGCACGGGTTCGGAGCGTCTTGGCCGCGCCGCCGCGGCCGCCGGCGCGATCGGTTACCCTTGCGCCTTCTCTCCTGCCGCGTGTGACCCGCGATGAGCGCTACCAAGACCATCACCGTCGCCTTTACCGGCGCCTCCGGCCTGCCCTACGGCGTGCGCCTGGTGGAATGCCTGCTCGCCGCCGGCTGCAGGGTGTGGCTGCTGTATTCGCAGGTCGCGCAGATCGTTGCCCGCCAGGAGATGGACTGGACCCTGCCGGGGCGTCCGGCCGAGGTGGAAGCGGAGCTGTCGGCGCGCTTCAAGGCTCAGCCCGGCCAACTGCGCGTGTTCGGCCGCGAGGAATGGTTCGCGCCGCCGGCTTCCGGTTCCAACCCGCCGGATGCGATGGTGATCTGCCCCTGCACCATGGCGACGCTGGCGGCGGTGGCCGCGGGCCTGAGCCAGAGCCTGATCGAGCGCGCCGCCGACGTGGTCGTGAAGGAAGGCCGCAAGCTGGTGCTGGTGCCGCGCGAGACGCCGTACTCGGCGATCCACCTCGAGAACATGCTCAAGCTGGCCCGCCTCGGCGTCTGCATCCTGCCGCCCAATCCCGGCTTCTACCATCACCCCCAAACCGTTCAGGACCTGGTCGATTTCGTCGTCGCCCGCATCCTCGACCAGCTCGGCGTGGCGCACAGCCTGATGGCCCGCTGGGGCGAGGCGCCCGCCGACGGCATAGACTGAAGCGTTCCCGCTCCTTTTCCCTCTTCCCGCCGCCATGACCGACGCCGTCCGCCTGCCGCTGTTTCCGCTCAATACCGTGCTGTTCCCCGACGGCCTGCTGCCGCTGCGGGTGTTCGAGGCGCGCTACATGGACATGGTGACCCGCTGCCTGCGCGACGGCGCCAGCTTCGGCGTGTGCCTGATCGCCGCCGGCCCGGAAGTGGGCGACGCGGCCATCCCCCACGCGGTGGGCACCGAGGCGCTGATCGAGCAGTGGGGCATGGCCGAGCCGGGCGTGTTGTCCATCGTCGTGCGCGGAGGCCGCCGCTTCCGTATCGAGGACCACGAGGTCGAGCGCGACGGCCTGCTCACCGGCACGGTGCGCTGGCTCGCGCAGCCCGCGCCCGAGGCGGTGCCGGCCGGCCAGGCCGAACTGTTGCCGCTGCTGAAGGCGATCGTCGGCGAACTCGGCGACCGCCTGCCCGAACCGCACCGTTTCGACGACGCCGCCTGGGTCGGCGCGCGCTACGCCGAAGTGCTGCCGATTCCGCTCGTGGCGCGGCAGAAGCTGCTGGAACTGGACGACGTCGTCAGCCGGCTGGAGATCGTCCAGCAGTTCCTGCACCAGCGCGGTCTGCTGAAGACCGCCGGCTGAGACTGCGCCGGCGGCGTGGTATCTCCCCTTTCACCGGGCGCTTGGGAGGGGGCTGAACTCGCCGCCGGCGTGAACCCATTCCCCGCCTTCCCGCCCCCTTCCCACCCCAACCCGGGAATCTTCGCTTCGCTCCGCCGCTCCGGCCGCGCAGCGCGATGCGCTGCGAAACTCCACCTACGCTTCCTTGAAGGGGAGGGCGCTTTCATTCAGTCCGGCGTCGCCAGCCCGTCGAGGATGCGCCGCACTGGCGTCGGCAGCGCGGCGCCGGTGGTGTCGGACAGCGGCAGCCAGCACAGCGCGCCATCGTCATCCGCCCGGCTCCCGCCGGCTTCGACCTCGATCTGCAGTGGCGCGATCTCCAGCACGAAGTGGGTGAACACATGGGTCAGCGGCGGCAGCGGCGTCATCGTCGTGGCGCGCAGGCCGAAGCGCGCCTGCGTCCATTGGCCGACATTGGCGCCGTCTGGCGGGATTTCCGGCAGCGCCAGCAGCCCGCCCCAGATGCCGGCCGGCGGGCGGCGCTCCAGCAGGACCCGGTCCCCGCACCGCAGCACGGCCATGCGGCTGTGGCGGCGCGGCGCCGCCTTCCGCGGCCGCGGCACGGGCAGTTCGCCGACGCGCGCGGTCGTGAGCGCCACGCAGTCCGCGGCGAACGGACAGCGCGTGCAAGCCGGCTTGCCGCGGGTGCATACGGTGGCGCCCAGGTCCATCTGCGCCTGGATGTAGCGTCCGACCTCGGCCTGCGGCAGCAGCGCTTCGGCCAGCGCCCACAGCCGGTTTTCCACCGCCTTTTCGCCCGGAAAACCGTCGATGCCGAAGGCGCGGCAGAGCACGCGCTTGACGTTGCCGTCAAGGATCGCGGCGCGCTCGCCGTAGGCAAAGGCGGCAATCGCCGCCGCGGTCGAACGGCCGATGCCGGGCAGCTCGGCGATGGCCGCCGCGCTGGGCGGGAAGCGGCCGCCGTGCTGCGTCGCCACCGCCACCGCCGCGCGGTGCAGGTTGCGCGCGCGGGCGTAGTAGCCCAGCCCGCTCCACAGCGCCATCACGTCCTCCACCGGCGCCGCCGCAAGGTCCGCCAGCGTCGGGAAACGGTCGAGAAAGCGCGCGTAGTACGGGATCACCGTTTCCACCTGGGTCTGCTGCAGCATGATCTCCGACAGCCAGATCCGGTACGGGTCGGCGCTGCGTTGCCAGGGCAGGTCGTGACGGCCGTCGGTACGCTGCCAGTCGAGCAGGCGCGCGGCGAAGTCCCGCGGGCCGGCGGCAGCGGGCGGGGGGGCGGACGGAGCGGGGCGTGGGGGTGTCATCAGTGGGGAGTGCAGTGCTCGACGGGGCAGGGCTTCACGGCGATAATCGGGCGTTTTCGCCCTTCGGTGCGTCGGGCAGACGCGCCCGGGGCCTTCCGGCCAGCAGAGTCATCCATGTCCCAACCCAATCCGTCGGCAGCCGATTTCGCCCGCAATTTCCGCAACGCGCTGGGCATGTTCGCCACCGGCATCGCGGTGGTCACCACGCGCAGCCCGGCAGGCGAACCGCTCGGGCTGACGATCAACTCGTTCAACTCGGTGTCGCTCGAGCCGCCGCTGATCGTGTGGAGCCTGGCCAACCAGTTGCCGAGCCGGGCGATCTTCGAAAACTGCGAATACTACGCGATCAATATCCTCGCCGAGGACCAGGAACCGCTGTCGCGGCTGTTCTCGCGCCGTTCGGACGACAAGTTCGCCGATCTCGAACTGGATGAGGGCGTTGGCGGCGTGCCGCTGCTGCGCGGCTGCTGCGCGCGCTTCCAGTGCCGCAACACGGTGCGTCATCCGGGCGGCGACCACGTGGTGTTCATCAGCGAAGTCGTGGATTTCGACCGCAACGAGCTGCCGCCGCTGATCTACCACGGCGGCGCCTACCGCCGCCTCGCCTGAAGCGGCTTACGCCCCCACGCCTGCCAGCGGCAGCTCGACCGTGAAGATGGCGCCGCCGGCCGGATGGTTGGCGGCGCTGATGCGCCCGCCGTGGCGCTCGATGATGCCGTAGCTGATCGACAGCCCCAGCCCGGTGCCCTTGCCCACCTGCTTGGTCGAAAAGAAGGGGTCGAACACCTGCGGCAGATGCTGGGCCGCGATGCCCGGCCCGTTGTCGTGAAAGCTCACCCGCACGCGCGCGCCGCCGGTATCCGTGCCCGCTTCCACCTCCGCGAGGATGTCCAGCCACTGTTCGGGCTGTTCCGCGGTGGCGTCCCAGGCGTTCTGCACCAGATTCATCATCACCTGCTGCATCTGCCCGGCCGAGCCGGTCATCGGGATCTTGCGCGGCATCGAGAAGCGCACGTGGAAGCTGTCGCGCGCGCCGCGCCGCACCCAGCTCACCGCGCGCTCGATCACCTCGGCGAGGTCGAAGGCTTCGTTCACCTCGCGGTCGATCGCGGAGAAGCGCTTGAGGCCGTCCACGATGTCGCGCGTGCGTTCGGCGCCCTCGATGGTGCCGTCGATCAGCGCCGGCAGGTCGCCGAGCAGGCGGTCGATGCGCAGCCGCGTGCGCAGCTGGGCGAGGTGTTCCGCGCTGTCGCCGCCGTGGATCGCGCCGAGGTAGCTCTCCAGCCGGCCGGCGTAGCGCTTGAGCGCGTGGACGTTGCCGAGGATGAAGCTGATCGGGTTGTTCAGCTCGTGGGCGACGCCGGCCACCAGGCGCCCGAGCGAGGCCATCTTCTCGGAATGCAGCAGCTGCTGCTGGGTGCGCTTGAGGTCTTCGTGGGCCTGGCGCAGCGCCTGATAGGCGCGCTTGAGTTCACCCACCGGGCGGCCGGTGACCACCATCCCCATCGCCTTGCCGACCGCGTTGAAGCGCGGCGTGCAGTTGAGCGACACCGGCACCGCGCTGCCGTCGCACGCGCGCAGCGGCAGTTCGCAGTCGTGCAGGGCCTGGTCGCCGAACAGCGAGAACAGGTGCCGCAGCTGGGCGCGGGCCTGGTCGTCGGCCAGCAGCTCGAACACCGAGGTGCCGCGCAGGCTGTCGAGGTCGCGCCCGGTGAAGTCCTCCAGCGAGCGGTTGACCTCCTCGATGGCACCGTGGCGGTCGCACACCACCAGGATGTCGGAGATCGAGGTCAGCACCGACAGGATGAACTGCTGCGATTCCTCCAGCTTGGCGTTCTTTTCCTCCAGCGCCACTTCGTACTGCAGCAGGTCGGAATAGACCTCGTCCATCTTGTGGATGACGTCCATCCACACGTCCTCGCCGACGCCGACGAGTTCGCCGGGATGGCCGGTGTGTTGCAGCGGCGGCAGCGGATCGGGATGGCGGGGCTGGTCGGGCATGGTGGCGAGCGGCGGTCAGGCTGGCTTCACGCTAGCACACGCCTGAGTCGGCCGGCGTCCATTCGAGGCGGTCGCGGCCGCTTTCCTTGGCCCGGTAGAGGGCCAGGTCGGCACGCTGCAGCAGCGCTTCCAGGCTGGCGTCGGCGGGTCCGATCACGCTCAAGCCGATCGACACCGTGAAGCGCAGCACCTGGCCGTCGTGCGGCACCTCGCATTCGCGGAAGGCCGCGAGCAGGCGCTGGCCGACCTCCATCGCACCCTTGCAGTCGGTTTCCGGCAGCACGATGGCGAACTCCTCGCCGCCGAAGCGGGCGAACAGGTCGGAGGTGCGCAGCACGCTGTCGGGCACGGTGGCGAGCGCGCGCAGCACCGCGTCGCCCCCGGCGTGGCCGTAGCGGTCGTTGATCGACTTGAAGCGGTCCACGTCGAGCACCATTACCGCGAGGTCGCGGTGGTGGCGGTGCGCCAGCGCGAACAGCGCCTCGCCTTCGTCCATGAAGGCGCGCCGGTTGCGCGCGCCGGTCAGCACGTCGGTGTGGGCCAGCCGGTGCAGCTCGCGGGTGCGTTCGCGCACCCGGTCTTCCAGTTCGCGGTTGGTGGCGGCCAGTTCGTCCAGCGCCTGGCGGCGGCGGGTGACCTGACGGTAGGCGTAGAGCCCGATCACCATCAGCGCGACGTTGCCGCCGAGCGCGATCACCAGGAACACCGGCAGGTTCGCATGCCAGGAGGCGAGCAGGGTCTTGTTCGGCAGGTCGGCAACGACGAAGAACTGGCCGTCGCGCGAGGGCAGATAGACCGAAATGCCGCGGCCCTTGCCGAGCAGGCGCACTTTGCTGATCTCGGCCTCGGCGCCGCCTTCCAGGTCGCTGTCGATCATGTGCTTTACCTGCGGCGGCGCATCGGGGCATTCCTCGCGGTGCGGCAGGCAGGCCAGCGCATGGCCGTCGCGGCGGAAGATGCCCAGCAGCAGGCCGTCGGCGCCGTTGGACACCAGATCGTGAAGGTAGTGGGGATCGATCGCCCCCGAGACGACACCGATCAGGCGGCCGCCGTCGTTGTTCACGCGCCGGCTGATCGGCACGATCTGGATGCCGCTCAGGCGCGAAGTGACCGGGCTGCCGAGGAACAGGCCCTTGTTCCAGTCATCGATCTGCGCCTTCACGTAGTCCCGGTCGGAGAGGTCGATCGGCGGCGCCGGATAGGTGCGCGAGGTGCTGAGGAGGCGGCCGTCGGCACCGATGAGGTTGATCGAGACGAGGGCCGGCGTGATCGCGTTGCGCCGGAGCAGCAGGCGGTGCAGGTAAACGTCGTCCGGCGCGGTGCTGGCGCGCGCCGCCACCACCTCGCTGACGCCGGACAGGGTGCGGTCGAGCAGTTCGAACAGGCTCTCGGCGCGCCGCAGGGCGGTTGCGGCCGCCAGCGTGACCGACTCCTGACCGCGCTCCAGCGCGCGTTCGCGTTCGTTCCACAGCACCCACGCCAGCAGCAGGTCGGTCACCAGCAGCACGATGGCCCCGGCGATCGCCCAGCGTGCGGCGCTCAAGCCCCAGTCCGATGCCCTCACGCACTCTCCTTCACGACCTGTCCGGGTACAGGGTATCCACTTGCCGCTCCTGCGGCCAAGGGCATGCGGCACGGCACCGAGCCGGCCGCGATCGAGGTCAATGCACCGTACATACCATGCAGGGGTCGAAAGAGCGCACCACGTGCTGGACCAGCGCGGGCACGCTGCCGTCTTCGGCCATCGGCAGCCCGACCAGGGCCTGCTCCAGCGCCCCGGGTGTTCCGGCTGCGTCGCGCGGCGAGAAGTTCCAGGTGGTCGGCGCGATGATCTGATACCCGACGATGCGGCCGTGGCGCACCGTCAGCCAGTGGCCGAGCGCGCCACGCGCCGCTTCCACCAGGCCCACGCCCTGGGCGTCGTCCGGCAGTTCGCCCTGGGCGCAGAACGGCGCGCCGGGCTCGATCGCCCGCACCCAGGTTTCCATCGCCGGCAGCACGCGGGCGAATTCGAGCAGGCGGCCGAGCACGCGCGCGAACACGCTGCCGCCCTCACCCGTCACCAGTTCGCGCAGCAGCGGCTGGCCATCCACCAGCTGGCGCGCAAGCGCGCCGCATTCCACGACCTCGCCGCCCAGCCGCGGCGCCTTGCACCAGCTGTAGGCGCCGGCCTTGTCGGCATCGGGCCAGGTGTGGCCCTGCAGTGGATGGCGTGGCGCCTCGTCGCGCAGCCAGGCGTGGCTGACATCCTCGACGATCGCGCCCGCATCGAGCGCCGTGGTGGCGCTGCCCGGCCGCCACACGCCGCGCGCGAACAGGGCGTCGTCCGCGTCGCCATAGGCGCCGTAGCTCAGATAGACATCTGTGGCGCGGCCCGCGCGGCGCAGCTTAAGGTCCGCGGCGATCTCCAGGAACAGGCGGAAGTCCGACGCGCCCGGCGGTCGCGCCGCGGCCCAGGCTTCGAGCGCCGCCATCGAATCGAGCGCCGCGATCGCTTCCAGACTGTCGCCGAACAAGCGCCGCTCCAGCCAGCCGCGGAACTCGCGCAGCAGCGCATAGAGGCGGATCTTTTCCGCGGCCGACACCGCGCGCGCCGAACCGCCCGGCTGCAGCGACAAGGTGTGCGGCCACTTGCCGGCGAGCAGCCCCAGGGTGTGCATGAAGGCGGCGCGCGCCGGCAGCGCGTCCGCCGTGGCACTGCCTTCCACCGCCTTGAAGCGTGCCCGCGCCGCCTCGAACCACCGCCGCCCCGCATAGGCGTCGCGGGCGAAGTCGGGCATGAAGAAGAGGTAGAAGTGGGTGAAGTGGTCGGCAAGGTTCTCGGTGGCGAGGACCAGGTTGGCGGCGTGGCGGCCGTTGTCCGGCACGGCCAGTCCCATCGCCGCGCGCAGCGCCGCCGCGGCCGCGGCCGACTGCGACACCGAGCAGATGCCGCAGATGCGCGGCACGAACACCAGCGCGTCGCGCGGGTCCTTGCCCACCAGGATCTGCTCGAAACCGCGGAAGAGCGGCGAATTGACCCGCGCCGCCGCCACCCGGCCGTCGGCCACGTCCAGCGTCACCTCCAGGTCGCCCTCGACGCGGTTGAAGGGCCCGACGACGATGCGGTTCATGACCACCTCGTGGTCGCCATGCGCCGGGCCGCCCCAAGCGTGGCGAAGCCCCCTCGGGGGGGCGAGACCGGGGTTTCGCGGCGCACTGCGCCGTGCCGGTCGAGCGGGTCGGCTGTGCAAAGCCGACCCTCCGCGAACGCAGTGAGCGTGGGGGCTCTCATTTCAGTCCGGTGCGGCGGATCGCCGGCGTGATCTGCGGGTGGTCGGCGGTGGCGTTTTCGCGCACGCGGCGCGGCGTGGCCGACTTGGACAGCGCCGCCAGCGCCACGAACCAGGCCTTCGGCATGTCGGACGGCAGGCCGATCGGGATGCCGGCCACCTTGGGCGTCTGCGCGAAGGGATGGCCGGGAGTCTCGAAGCCGGGTTCGGTGCACGAGATGCAGGCGTAGCCGCCGCTGGTGCACGAGCCGCTGCCGTTCCAAGGCCGCAGGTTGCAGTCCGCATGGGCCTGGGTGCCCTTGCAGCCGAGGTGCTCCATCATGCAGCCGAGGTCGGAGGGCTTTTCGGCGCTGGCCTTGAACTCGTAGAACTCGTTGCGCGAGCAGCCGTGGTGCACCAGCTGATCGGCGTAGAAGCGCGGCCGCGCGAGCGCATCGAGCGCGTCGGCGCCGAACTCGCCCAGCGCGAGCGCCAGCAGCGTGTCGACCACCCAGCCGGGGTGCGTGGGGCAGCCGGCCACGTTGATTACCGGCAGGCCGGCGCTGCCGCGATAGCCGGCGCCGAGGAGGCCGCCGCGGGTTTCACCCTCGTATTGCAGGCCGCAGGCCTCGGTGGGGTTGGTGCCGCCGGCGCTGATGCCACCCCAGGCCGCGCAGGAGCCGATCGCCAGCGTGTGGCGCGCGCGCGCGGCCAGCGCCTCCACCCAGTGGATCATCGGCTTGCCGCTGCCGGCCAGCACATGGAAGCGGCCGCTGCCGGCGGGGCCGCGCAGCATCGCGCCTTCCACGCACAGCAGATCGAGCGGAATCTCGCCGTTCGCGCAGGCTTCCAGCAGCGCCAGCGCCTCCGGTCCGGTCTGTTCGGACAACGAGGGATGCCACAGGATGTTGATCCCGGCGTCGCGCAGCAGGCCGAGGAGATCGCGCGCGTCCGAGCACAGCAGCGACATCGTGCAGCCGCCGCAACCGCCGGATTGGAGCCAGATGAGGTTCATGGGGCGAGATTGAACCATTAGCGGAGGACGCCGCAAAGGCCGGTGCGGAAACCCGCGCCGGCGCGGGCCGGAAAGCGACGGGGTGGAGCCGTGTTGCGCTGCAGCAGAGGTTGCGGCACAGTCACCGCTTTCACCCGGCCGAGGAGGCGTGCGATGAACGGGCTGCCGCATTTCCAGCAGGATCTGGACGACATCATCCACGAACTCGCGACGCTGGCGGCGCTGTGCGGGCTGCGCCTGCGCGACCCCGGGGTGATGGACGCGGTGCTACATAACGACCCTCGGCTGCGCCAGGGCAACGAGGCTGCGTTCGACAAGATGCGAGGCCTGCTGGTGCTGGCGTTCACCACCGTGGAGCACGCGGTGGAAAGCGAAGGCGTCGGGCCGACCTCTGCCTTCATCCTGCGCGCGCTCGCCGAGGTGGATGAGCGCCGCGGCCTGCGCGGCTGAGGTGGCCGCGCGGCTTCAGTCGCGCTCCAGCCCATAGCGCGCCAGCTTGCTGCGCAGGCCGACGCGCGACAGGCCGAGTTCCTTGGCCGCGCGGGTCTTGTTCCAGCGGTGGCGGATCAGGCTTTCCTTGACGATGCGCGCTTCGAGCGCTTCCAGCCGGGTCTTGAGGTCGCCGTCCAGCCCGCTCAGCATCGACAGCGCCGGCTCCTCGTGCGCGTCGCCCGCACGCAGCACGCGCGGGCTCAGGTGGGCGGCCGACAGGCGCTCGTCGTCGGCGAGCGCGATCATGCGCAGCACCTCGTTGCGCAGTTCGCGCACATTGCCCGGCCAGCGCCAGGCCTGCAGGCAGGTGATCACCTCGGCCGACAGCGGCTCGAAGCGGCGTCCGAGTGCGGCCTGGGTTTCATCCACCAGCGCCTGCGCGATCAGCGGGATGTCCATCGTGCGCTCGCGCAGCGGCGGCACATGGATGGTGAGTGCCGCCAGCCGGTAGTAGAGATCCTCGCGGAAGCGGCCG
The DNA here is from genome assembly GCF_001682385.1 of Azoarcus olearius. Classification (NCBI taxonomy): domain Bacteria; kingdom Pseudomonadati; phylum Pseudomonadota; class Betaproteobacteria; order Rhodocyclales; family Zoogloeaceae; genus Azoarcus; species Azoarcus olearius. The sequence goes on along the minus strand of NZ_CP016210.1, from coordinate 4,251,739 downwards.
GCGCGCACCTCGGCTTCGAGGTCGCGGTTGGTGGCGGCAATCACCCGCGCATCCACCGGAATCGGCCGCGGCGCTCCCACCGGCCGCACCTCGCCCTCCTGCAGCGCGCGCAGCAGCTTCACCTGGAAGGCGAACGAGGTTTCACCGATCTCGTCGAGCAGCATGGTGCCGCCATCGGCCTGCTTGAAGAGGCCGACGCGGTCTTCGAAGGCGCCGGTGAAGGCGCCGCGCTTGTGGCCGAAGAGTTCGGATTCCAGCAGCTGGTCGGGCAGCGCGCCGCAGTTCTCCACCACGAAGGCCTCGCCGGCGCGCGGGCTGTCGTAGTGCAGCGCGCGCGCCAGCAGTTCCTTGCCGGTGCCGGATTCGCCGGTCAGCAGCACCGGGATGTCGAGCGCGGCGAGCTTCTTCACCAGCGCGCACACCGCGTTCATCGGCGAGCCGGGCGCGCGCAGCACGGCGTCGAGCGCGAACTGCTGGCGCACGCTGGCGCGCCGGTGGCTGACCTGTTTTTCGAGCACCGGCGCGGCGGTGCGCAGTTCCAGCGTCAGGCGCTGGTTCTCGGCGTGCAGCCGGGCCATTTCGGCGGCGGATTTCAGCGCCAGCAGCAGCTGTTCCGGCTGCCAGGGCTTGAGCAGGTACTGGTAGATGCCGGCCTCGTTGATGCCGGCGATGATGTCTTCCGAATCGGTGTAGCCGGAAATGATGATGCGCACCGCCTCGGGCCAGCGCTCGCGCACCTGGCGCAGCAGCGCGACGCCGGAGCTGCCCGGCATGCGCTGGTCGCACAGCACGATCTGTATCCACTCGCGCTCGAGGATGGCGATCGCGTCGTCGGCGCCGGACGCGGTGAAGACTTCGAAGTCTTCCTCCAGCGTGCGGCGCAGGGCTTCCTGCGAGCGGATCTCGTCGTCGACGACGAGGATGGACGGCAGTTCGGGCGGCAGCGGCGGGGGCATCGGTCGGCGGCGCTCAGCAGATGCGCGGCAGCGGTTCGCCCGACAGCCAGTCGAGCATGCGCATGCCGCCGAGCGCGGTGCGCAGCTGTACGAAGTGGTGATCGTCCGCGATCACGGTGCCGATGCGTGCGGCGTCCCGGCCGCGCGGATGGGCCCGCATGGCGGCAAGCGCGGCCTCGGCGTGCTCTGGCGCGCAGACGACGATCAGCTTGCCCTCGTTGGCGAGATAGAGCGGGTCCAGCCCGAGCAGCTCGCAGGCGGCTTCCACCTGCGGGTGCACCGGGATCGCGGCCTCGTCGATCAGCATGCCGGCGCCGGACTGGCGCGCGATCTCGTTGAGCGTGGTGGCCAGCCCGCCGCGGGTGGGATCGCGCAGCACGCGGATCGCGTCGGCCGGCACCGCGGCGTACAGCGTTTCGACCAAACAGGCGAGCGGTGCGCTGTCGGAGCGGATTTCGCTGTCGAAGGCGAGCGCCTCGCGCACCGCGAGGATGGCCATGCCGTGGTCGCCCATGCTGCCCGACACCAGCACCACGTCGCCCGGGCGCGCGCTGGCGCCACCCGGCGCCCGGCCCGGGGGCAGCGCGCCGACGCCAGTGGTGGCAATGAAGACGCCGTCGCCCTTGCCCTGCTCGACCACCTTGGTGTCGCCGGTGACCACCGGCACACCGACGCTGCGGCTGGCCTCGGCCATGGCGTCGACGATGCGCTTGAGGTCGGCGAGCGGATAGCCTTCTTCCAGGATGAAGCTGGCCGACAGGTAGAGCGGGCGCGCGCCCATCACCGCCAGGTCGTTGACCGTGCCGTGCACCGCCAGGCTGCCGATGTCGCCGCCCGGAAAGAACAGCGGCGACACCACGTGGCCGTCGGTCGCCATCACCAGGCGTTCGCCGGGTTCGGGCGCCGGCAGCACCGCGCCGTCGTCGCCCTGGGCGAGCCAGGGGTTGTCGAAGGCGCGGGCGAAGAGTTCGGAGACCAGCTGCGCGGTGGCGCGGCCGCCGGCGCCGTGGTTCATGTCGACGCGGCCATGCTTGAGGTCCAGCGGGCGGGTGTAGTTGGCTTTCATCGGCGGATGTCGGTGCGGTAGGGGCGCAGCCGGCGCCGGCCGGGCCGGCGTGGCTGCGCGGGGATGCGTCAGGCGGCCACCACCGCGATGTCGCGGAAACGGCCGTAATTGTAGTGGGCGGCGCAGGCGCCTTCGGAGGACACCATGCACGAGCCCATCGGCGTTTCCGGCGTGCACACGGTGCCGAACAGCTTGCAGTCGGCCGGGCGCTTTTCGCCGCGCAGGATGGTGCCGCACTCGCAGGCCTTGTGGTCGGCGACCGGGGTGTAGCCGATGCCGAACCTGGCCTCGGCATCCCATGCGGCGAACTCGGCGCGGATCTTCAGCGCCGACTGCGGCAGGCTGCCGAGGCCGCGCCATTCGTAGCTGTCGCGCAGCTCGAAGACCTCGGCGACCAGGGCCTGCGCCTTGCGGTTGCCGTCCGGGGTGACGGCGCGGGTGAATTCGTTCTCGACCGCGGCGCGACCGTCATTCACCTGGCGCACCAGCATCAGGATGGACTGCATCACGTCGAGCGGCTCGAAGCCGGCGATCACCACCGGCTTGTTGTACTGCGTGGCGACGAAGTCGTAGGGCCGGCTGCCGATCACCGTGGAGACGTGCGCCGGGCCGACGAAGCCGTCGAGCTGCACGCCGCTGCCCTCGGGGTGTTCGAGGATGGCGACGATCGCCGCCGGGGTCAGCACGTGGTTGCACAGCACGCTGAAGTTCTTCAGCCCCAGTGCCTGCGCCTGCTTCAGCACCAGCGCGGTGGGCGGCGTGGTGGTCTCGAAGCCGATCGCGAGGAACACCACCTCGCGCTGCGGCTCGCGCTGGGCGAGCGCGAGCGCATCGGCGGCGGAATACACCATGCGGATGTCGGCGCGGGATTTATCCAGGTGGGCGCGCGCCTTCAGCAGCGAGAGGCCGTCGGAGGCGGGCACGCGCAGGCAGTCGCCGTAGGTGCAGATCGTCACCGCGCGCTCCATCGCGAGCTTGATCGCCATGTCGATGCGGCCCACCGGCAGCACGCACACCGGGCAGCCGGGGCCGTGCACCATGCGCACGTTCTTCGGCAGCAGGTCGATCACGCCGTAGCGCGAGATGGCGTGGGTGTGGCCGCCGCAGAACTCCATGAAGGCGTAGTGGCGGCCGGGATCGGCCTCGCGCCGGATCGCCTCGCCAAGGCCGCGGGCGAGTTCGCCGTCGCGGAATTCGTCCACGTACTTCATTGCGCGCCCTCCAGCGAGGGCGTCAGCCCGGCTTCGGCGAACAGCGCCAGCGTGGCCTCGGCCTCCTCGCGGTCGAGCTTGGAGAGCGCGTAGCCGACGTGGACGATGACGTAGTCGCCCACCGCGACCTCATCGACCAGCGCAAGCGAGATTTCCTTGGTGACGCCGCCGAGTTCGACGCGGGCGGTGTCGTTGGGGAGCAGTTCCGAAACGCGGGCAGGGACGGCAAGGCACATCGGATCAGATTCCTTCGGTCAGCAGATGGCGGGCGACGTGCGCCTGCCCGAGTGCGAGGCCGCCGTCGTTGGGCGGCACCTGGCGGGCCTCCAGCACGGTGAGGCCGCGCGATGCCAGCCGCCGCGACAGGTCGCGCGACAGCAGGCGGTTGAGGAAACAGCCGCCGGACAGCGCGACCGTGCGCACGCCGGAGAGGTCGGCGGCGCGCAGCGTCCAGGCTTCGAGCGCGGCGGCCAGCGTGGCATGGAACAGCGCCGCGCCGCGCGCTGTATCGGGTTCGTCCGCCAGTTCGGCGAGCAGCGGCAGCAGGTCCAGCGTGCCGCCGTCGCTGCCGCCCTGCGCCATGCGCCAGCGTCCGTGCAGCGGCAGCACCGGGCCGAACTCGGCCGCGAGCGTTTCCAGCCGCATCGCGGCTTCGCCTTCATAGCCCATGCGGCGGCACACGCCGAGCAGGCCGGCGGCGGCGTCGAACCAGCGCCCCAGGCTGGTGGTGGGCGGGCAGCGCGTGCCCGCCGCGATCAGCTCCGCGAGCCGCCACGCGGCCTGTTCTTCGTGGAAGCGGGCCGCGATCTCCTCGCCGCGGCCGAGCCGGTGCAGCACTGCCGCGGCCATCCGCCACGGCTCGCGCGCCGCCTTGTCGGCGCCCGGCAGCGGCAGCGGCGCGAGGTGGCCGAGGCGCTCGAAGCGCGCGCCGTCCACCCGCAGCAGTTCGCCGCCCCAGGCCTGACCGTCGGTGCCCAGCCCCACGCCGTCCAGCGCCAGCCCGAGCACCGGGCCGCGGTGGTGGTGTTCGGCCTCCACCGCGGCGACGTGGGCGTGGTGGTGCTGGACGGCGAATGCGGGCACGCCCAGCCGTTCGGCCAGCGCCTCGGCCGCGCGCGTGGAGGGGAAGTCGGGATGCAGGTCGTGCGCCACCGCTTCGGGCGACAGCGCGAGGATGCGCTGCAGGTGCTCGGCGATTTCGTCGAGCGCCTGGCAGGCGCTGGCGGATTCGAGGTCGCCGATGTGCTGGGACAGGAAGGCCTCGTCGCCACGGGTGAGACAGAGCGCGTTCTTCAGCAGCCCGCCGAAGGCCAGCACCGCCGGCCCTTTCTCGGTGAGGCGCAGCGCGCGCGGGGTGTAGCCGCGCGAGCGGCGGATGAACTGCACGCCGTCGTCGCCCGCGCGCACCGCCGGCAGGCTGCGCACCACCGAGTCGTCGCAGCGCACGACGATGTCGCGGTCGTGGATCAGGTAGGCGTCGGCGATGCCCATCAGCCGCCGCGTGGCCTCGCGGTTGCCGGTGACCAGCGGCTCGCCGCCCGGGTTGGCCGAGGTGCACACCAGCGCGAGGTCCAGCGGCCGCCGCAGCCATTCGGTGCCCGGCGGGCGCCCGGCGTAGTCGTGGAACAGCAGGTAGTGCAGCGGGGTGTAGGGCAGCATCAGGCCCACCGCGGCAAGCGCGGGGGCGACGTCCCACAGCTCCTGATCGACGCTGGGGCGCTTGTCGCACAGCACCACCGGGCGCTCCGGCGCGGCGAGCAGCTGCTCGTCGGTGCTGCTCAGCCGCGCCCAGTGGCGGGCGGATTCCAGGTTGGCCACCATCAGCGCGAAGGGCTTGTTCTCGCGCGACTTGCGTTCGCGCAGGCGGCCCACCGCCTCGGGGTTGCGCGCGTCGCACATCAGGTGGAAGCCGCCCACGCCCTTGACCGCGACGATTTCGCCGCACAGCAGGCGCAGCAGCGTCTCGGCCACGGGGTCGCGGGTGGCGACGGTGATGCCGAAGCCCTCCAGCAAGCCCAGCCGCGGCCCGCATTCGGGACAGGCGTTGGGTTCGGCGTGGAAGCGGCGATCGCGCGGCGAGGCGTATTCGTGCGCGCAGTCCGGGCACAGCGCGAAGGCCGCCATGCTGGTATTGACGCGGTCGTAGGGCAGGCCGTGGGTCAGCGTGTAGCGTGGCCCGCAGTGCGTACAGTTGATGAAGGGGTAGCGCCAGCGCCGGTTCGACGGATCGAACATCTCGCGCAGACAGTCGGGGCACACCGCGGCGTCGTGGCTGATCGCGGTCGTGATCTCGCCGCCGCGCGACGCAGTGATCGTGAAGCCGTGGTCGGCCGGGTCGAACTCGCGCAGCTCGGATTCCAGCGTGTCGATGCGGGCCAGCGGCGGCGCCTCGCCGCGCAGGCGGGCGGCGAGGGCGGACAGGTTGCCCGCCGTGCCCTGCACCTCGATCTCGACCCCGCCGCCATCATTGCGCACCCAGCCCGACAGCTCCAGTTCCTGCGCCAGGCGGTACACGAAGGGCCGGAAACCCACGCCCTGGACCACCCCGCGCACGTAGAAGCGCCGCCGTTCGAAGCGCGGCTGCCGCGGGCTGGTGCTGGTGTCTTCGCTCATGATGGGTTCTCCGCTGCGCGGGCCGCGGCGCCGGCCCGGTCTGCGAGGCCGGCGTCGATCCACGCCAGCCATTCGTCGAAACCGCTTCCGCTGGTGGACGACAGCTGCAGCACCTGCAGCCGCGGATTGACCCGGCGCGCATAGCCGATCGCGCGCTCGACGTCGAAACTGAGGTAGGGCAGCAGATCGACCTTGGAGAGCAGCATCAGGTCGGCCGCGGCGAACATGTCCGGATACTTCAGCGGCTTGTCCTCGCCCTCGGTCACCGACAGGATCACCACCTTGTGGGCCTCGCCGAGGTCGAACGCGGCCGGACAGACGAGGTTGCCGACGTTCTCGATCAGCAGCAGGCTGCGCTCGGCGATCGGCAGCCGCGAGAAGGCTTCGCCCACCATGTGGGCGTCGAGGTGACAGCCCTTGCCGGTGTTGATCTGCAGCGCCGGCGCGCCGGTGGCGCGGATGCGCTCGGCGTCGAACTCGGTCTGCTGGTCGCCCTCGATCACCGCCACCGGCACGCGGCCGGCGAGGCGTTCGATGGTCTTCACCAGCAGCGTGGTCTTGCCCGAACCCGGGCTGGAGACGAGGTTGAGCGAGAACACGCCGCGCCGCGCGAGCCAGTCGCGGTTGGCTGCGGCGAGCGCGTCGTTCTTGCCGAGGATGTCGCGCTCGATCTTCACCATCTGCTGCTGCGACAGCCCCGGCGCATGGGCATGGGCTGGGCCCTGGCCGTAGTCGAGCGCCCCGGCGCTGGCAACCGGCGCAGGGTCCTGATGTGCATGCGCGGGCGGCTCACCCACAGCGGGCGAAGCCGGCAGCGGGCGAAAGCCGGTCGCGACCGCGGGTTTGCGCGCCGCCTTGGCCGTCGCGGGCTGACCGTTGTATCGCAATTCGCCACTGCCGCAGCCGCAAACCGTGCACATCTCGTGTGTTCTCCGTGTGTTGCCGCGACCATCCGCGGCGGCTTTGTCGTTCCTCCCCTTGAAGGGGAGGGAGTAAATCAGGCCTGTCCCGGCGCCTGCTTACGTTTCCGTTCCATTCCCCGGGCGGGTGTCGTTCAGTCAGTCGCCCAGCGCCAGTTCCTTCACCCGCATCTCGGTGCCGCCCGTCGGCTGCACCTGATAGCCGCCGCACTGTGGACAGGCATCGTAGCGCTGGGCGATCGGCACCACTGTGGCGCACTGCATGCACCAGCCGCTGCCGGGCACGGCCTCGATGTCCACGGCGGCGCCGTCCGCGACGCTGTCCTTCAGCACCACGTCCAGGCAGAAGCGCAGCGCCTCGACCTCGACCGAGGCGAGTTCGCCGATTTCCAGCACCACCCGCGCCACCCGCGTCGCGCCGTTCTCGCGCGCGACGTCTTCGACGATGCCGCGTATGCCCTCGGCGAGCGACATCTCATGCATGGACGCTGTCCTCCACGTTCAGCTCGAAGGCCACGCAGGGGTCGAGCGACAGCGCGAGTGCGTGCAGCCGCAGCCGGGTGCCGGCCTCGTCGGCGGCGTGCCGGCCCTTGGCCTCGCGCACGAAGGCGCCGCCGGGGTGGAAATGCCAGTCGGTCGGGGCGCAGATGCGGTAGTCGGCGATGCGTCCGGCCTCGACCCGCACGCCGTGCAGCAAGGTGCCGCGCGCGGTGTCGACACAGGCGAGGCCCAGGCCGGGCGCCGGCGCGATGGCGTCCGCCAGCGGCGTGCCCGGGGCGCCGGCAAGGCGGGCGCCGCAATCGGCCACGTCGATGACCTTGGCCAGCAGGCGTGCCGCGATGCGGCGGTGGCGGGCGAGCAGCAGCGCAACAACGGGCAGGTGCGCGTGACGGGCGAGCGGGCCGGTTTCCGCGGCGTTGCCGCCCTCCGTGGGGGCGGAGCAGAAGTGCGGGTCCGGCAGGCCCCCCAGCGCGGTGGCCCAGGCGGCGGCGCTGCGCGGAGGGAGCACCGGCGTGGCGGCGCCGTCGGTAGCGGTGTCCAGCGCGATCGTCTGCGCCAGCACGCGCGCGAAACCGGTGCCGGCGGCGTCGAGGCTGGCGTGCACGGCGTCCAGCGAGGCTGCGTCCTGCAGGCGCGGGAGCGTGCCGCCGAGGAGTTCGTCGGTGGCGAGCCGCTGCAGTTCTTCGCCCAGTGCACCGGCGCTGGTGGCGTCCGGCCCGATGCTCAGCCGGCGATGGAGATCGGCATAGCGCTGGCGCTGCGGCGGCGCGCCGAACAGCACCGGCCAGTCGAGCAGCAGCCGCCACAGGTGCTCGTGCGCCGCCTCGGCGGCGAGGCGGCGCTCGTCGCCCTCGTCAAGCGCCGCGGCTTCGCCCGCCGCAGCGCGACAGGCGAGACGCGCGGCCGCGCCCTGGGCGCAGCCGCACAGGGCGAACAGCCTGGGCGCCAGCGCCACGGCTTCATCCACGCGGCGGCCCACCAGCAGCCGGGCCGCCGCGGGCCGCAGGGTGCGGACGGTCGCATGGAGGCGCCCGTCTCCGGCGACGGTGGCATGCAGCTGGAGGGCGGTGCCGGCCAGCATTCAGCGGCCGCCGAAGAGTGCGCCGCGCAGGAAGGCGCGCCGCGAGACCGGGGCGGCCGCGGCAGGCAGGCCGGCGAGGCGGGCTGCCTCGCGGGCGTCGTGCGCGCGCGCCGCGCCGCCGTCCTCCTCGTTCCGCAACAAGGCTTCCAGTGCGGCGAGCGCGAAGGTTTCGGCGGCGGCCTGATCGGCGAATTCGAACACCGGCGAGGCGAGCGAACAGGTCTGGTACGCGCCGAGATCCGCTTCCTGGTGGCCGAGGAAGCTGTAGCGGCCGGACGGGAAGTCCCAGTCCTGGCTGTCGCCGACGCCGATCGCGCGAAAGCGCGTGCCCTCGCCCGGCAGCAGCACCAGGCTGATCGCCCACGGCGTGACCAGCGCGCCCAGCCACTCGCCCTGGAAAGGCAGCAGCGCCGGCACTGCAACGCCGAGCGCCGGGTTGCAGATCGGCAGGCCTGCCATGCGTGTGCTCGCGATGTGCTGAAAACACGCGCGCAGGCGGGCGGCGTGCGCTGCCGCCGCGTCGGCAGGCTCCGCGGTGGCAGGGAAGGTGCGCGCGACGGCGGTCATCAGTCGTCCGCGATGACCATGAACTTGTGGCGCGGCGCTTCGCAGTTGGGGCAGCACCAGTGCGCCGGCAGCGCGGCGAAGGGCGTGCCCGCCGGCACCTGGGCAAGCGCGTCGCCCTCGGCCGGGTCGTACACCCACCAGCAGATGCCGCATTCCAGCCGCGCGGCGGGGTCGAGGCGGGCGTCGTTGCCCAGGTAGCTGCCTTCGAACATGGCGTGGCGCTGCTCCGTTTATATCTTTAAGAATAGCGCGCGACTCAGGCGTCGCACAGGGTCGCGATCCATTCCTCGAGCCGCGCGATGCTGTCGCCGAAATCGTCCGCCGCGGCGGGCGCGACGTCGGGCAGTTCGGTCACTTCGAGGGTGTTGAGGATCAGCGTGTCGGCGCTGTTGAAGTACTGCACCCACCAGGTACGGGCGAGCGCGGTGGCGGTGATCCGGCAATTGCCGTAGCCGCGCGACAGGATCACCGTCGGGCCGACGCCGAGCACCTCCACCAGCCACGCCAGGTCGGCCGGGTTCATCGGCAGCAGGGTCAGGTTGACGATGTGGGCCGCCGCGCCCGGGCGGCGCGTGGCGACCGCGTGCAGCAGTTCGTTGAGCACCGCGGGCGCGTTCATCACCCCCTGCGGCGGCGTGGGGGCGGCAATCGCCGCTTGGGCGGCTTCGAGGCTGCGGGTGATGACCTCGGCCGGCATCGCGCAGGCCTCGATGCGGTCGTTGAGGCGACGGCCGCCGCGGTCGGTCTCGACCACGCGCCAGATGCCGGCGAACACGGTTTCCTGGATGCGCAGCTCGGTCTCGCCGAGCACGCGGGCGCTGACCTCGCCCTGACCGAGCGCATCGTTGATCAGCGCGAGGCTGGCGCCGTCGAGCGGCGCGAGATCGACCACCGGGTGGCCGGGCGTGCCGAAGGTCCACGCGCGCATCGCGGCGAGCAGGCCCTGCAGCGTGGCGACGGCGGTGGCGCGCGAGGCGGGGTCGATGTGGTCGGGCAGGCGGGGCGGGGCGAAGGTGTCCATGCCGCTGGGCAGCGGCAGGTAGTCGAGCGCTTCGTCTTCTTCCGGCTGCGAACCGGGGCCGGCGGCGACGACGGGAATCGGGAAGGCGTTGGCGGACCAGGCTTTCATGCGGAGGGTTCCGGGTCAGTGGCAGGAAGAGGGGCCGGCGCCGAGCACCGGAATGCCGATGCCGGGGCGGCGGCCGGCGGGTGCGGCGGCCAGCGTGGCGAGCGACTGCACCAGCACCTGCCAGTCGCGCATGCCTTCGAGGGCGCCGACGTAGTCGTGGCCGGGCTCGGTGCCTTCGCCGCGCAGCACGAGCAGCGCCGGATAGCGGGTGATGCCGAAGCCGGCAGCGATCGCGCGGCTGGCCTCGGGCGCCGCGACCGCCGGACGCAGCCCGGGCACCGCCTTCAGCGCTTCCGGCAGCACCACCACCATGTCCCAGGCTTCCGGGCAGCGCACCGGGTCGTCGGTCAAGAGCAGCACCGCGGTGCCCGGGGCGGCGGCGAAGGCGGGCAGATCGGAGGCTTCCAGGCGTTGGAATCCGTCGTGCTGGGCAAGGCGCTGAAGGGCGTTTTCGAGGGCGTCGGGGCTGGTCATGTGGTTTGCGGTTTGAGGAAATCGGGCAGTTCGGGTTCGCGGTTCACCAGGTCGGCGAAGGCCGCGTCGAGGTCGGCGTCGCCGCCGGCCAGCAGGGTGTCGAGTGCCGCGAGCGCGGCGAGCGTGCGTTGTGCGGTGTCGGCGTCGATCACCTCGCGCGCCGCGCCGAGAAAGCACATCAGCCAGGTGCCGGGTGGCTGCTCGCCCACCAGCAGCAGATCCACCCACACTTCGCTGCCGTCGCGGTCACGGCACAGCGCGCGCGTTTCCTCGCTGCGCAGCACCTGCACGGGGATGCCGACGCACATCTCAGCGCTCCGGCATGAAGCGGATGTCGCCGATGCGGCAGGCGAGGTCCTCGGGCGGGCGGCCGGCCTCGTAGCGCTGCATCTGCAGCGCGGCGTCGGCGAGCGGCGCGGCCTCGTCCTGACGCGCTTGCAGCGGGAAGCCCCACTCGCGCAGCCGGGCCGCGGCAATCGCCACCGCTTCGTCCACGCGGGCGCGCACCGCGGGCCGCAGGCTGCCGCCGAAGTCTTCCAGTTCCACCGGCTGCACGCCGATCAGCAGCATCGACTGTGGGCACTGGCCGAGCAGCGCGGCCGAGGCGATCACTTCCTGGAAGCCGGTCTGGTGCAGGCTCATCTTCTTGGCACCCATGAAGCGCGGCACCTCGTCGTCTTCCACCAGCCGCAGCGTGCCGGGTTCCAGACCGTAATCGACGGCGTCGAACACGATCAGCCGGCGCGCGGCGGTAACGTAGGGCAGCAGGTAGAGGCCCTGGGTGCCGCCGTCCATCACGGTGACGCTGTCGGGCGCCTGCCAGGCGGCGTTGAAAGCTTCCACGCAGCGCACGCCGAAACCTTCGTCGGCCCACAGCAGGTTGCCGATGCCAAGGATCAGGGCGGAGTCAGGGGAGGGCGCAGTCATGGTGGGATCAGGTGTTACGGGACGCGTAACAGCAGCAGGGAGCGTGCCAGCCTGTGCGCCCATCGCGGCGTGCCCCCGCAGGCCGCGCGCGGCACGCGATCCGGGCCTCCCGCCCCCTAGCCGAAAGCAATAGCGCTGGGTGAGGCATGGCGGATTTGGATGCGGAAGTGGAAAGCCGGTTATCAGTGGGCGGCGGCGTGTCCAGAGGCCGGCCGTTTGACGCGAATCGTCCACGCACGCTGTGCGGCTTGCGACAAGCGCATCGTCATTTTCGCGCCGCCTTGTTCCAAGGTATTGATTGAAAAGGCGCTTCAGGCCGGTTCGGTGACTGGCACCAATTCTGCTGCAGTGCCGCGGTACGCGCCGCGACGGCGCTCCCGGCGATCTGGAGGAAGCGGTGAAGCTGCAAATCGAACGCAATCACGTCGAGGCCATGGTCAAGGCCTTTCCGCGCCTGGCCTATCTGCAGGACCAACTGAAGCTGGGCAGCCGGGCCGAAGTGCCCTTTGCCCAACTCGAACACGCCGAGGTGCGCTTCCTCGGCGATCTGTACGGTGCCGGCGGACCTACCCAGCGCGCCCGAGCCGCCCAGCTGGAAACCCTGCAACAGGCTTTCAACGACGAAGGTTTCCGCTTCGAGGATGACGACCTCGAAAAGGTGGTGCCGGAAATCATCCGCTACCTCGCCGCCGGGGCCATCCGCGGCTGGCTGTTCACCGCCGCGCTGACCGGCAAGCCGCTGGCCTGGGCGGTGACGCGCATCGATTACACCCCGCCGGGCGGAGAAGAAAGCGCCAAGGTGCTGGTGGAACTCAAGTCCAACGCCAAGGCCAAGCTCGCCACCGCCAACATCCGCATCAACCCGAGCGACATCCCGGGGCGCACGATCTCCGAAGTCTTCGCCACCAAGGGCTATGTGCGCGAGACGCCGGCGCTGATTGCCGCCTACGACGAAGGCGCGACGCGCTATTTCGACTGGCGGGCGCGCAACGGCGAGCAGTTTTCCGGCACCGGCGTGGGCTATTACGCCGAAAACCCCACCGCGACGCACCGCGACACCGATTGGTCGCGCAAGGACGTGATCGTGCTGTCCTCGGGCGGTGGCAAGGCGCGCCTGGTGAACGACGAGAGCATCCTCGCCGACCGGGCGCTGACGCTGGATGCGCCCGGCGACATCCTGGAACGCTACCTGCGGCGCGCCTCCAAGAACGGCGACTTCAAGGTCGAGGCCGAGGTGCAGGCGATCCAGGAAACCCTGCCCAAGGGCGTGTTCACCCAGCTACCGGTGCATTTCTACATCCTGATGTTCCATCTGGACCTGCACCACTACGTATGGGTGCATGTGGATGACCTCGAGCCCTATGCCTACGCCCCGGCGCTGAAGGAAAAGCTGATCCTGCCGGAGGAGCAGACCGACCTGATCGACATCCTGACGGCCGAGATGGACGTGCTGATGGACGACATCGTCGCCGGCAAGTCGGGCGGCACCACGGTGCTGTGCGCCGGCCCTCCGGGGGTGGGCAAGACGCTGACCGCCGAGGTGTATTCGGAAATCATCCGCCGACCGCTGTACCGGGTGCATTCCGGCCAGCTCGGCCTCAACGTCGCGGCGATGGAAACGGCGTTGAAGGAAGTGCTGACGCGCGCGCAGCGCTGGGGCGCGGTGATGCTGATCGACGAAGCCGATGTGTACATCAAGCGCCGCGACGACAACATCTCGATGAACGCGGTGGTCGGGGTGTTCCTGCGCGTGCTGGAGTACTTCAACGGCCTGCTGTTCCTCACCACCAACCGGGTCGATGACATCGACGAGGCCATCGTCTCGCGCTGCATCGCGCTGATCCGCTACGAGCAGCCGGACGCCGAGGCGCGCGCGCGGATCTGGCAGGTGATGGCCGAGCAGTTCGGGCTCGCGCTCGACGACGCGCTCGTCGCCCGCCTGGTGGCGCGCTACCCGCAGGCCTCGGGGCGCGACATCAAGGGCCTGGCCAAGCTGGTGGCGAAGTACTGCGGGCGCAAGGCGGTGCCGCCGGATATGGCGGCCTTCGACCGCTGCGCGATGTTCCGTGCGCTGACGCCAGCCGAAGCCTGAACGGTGGCGAAGCCGGCGCTCAGCGAGCGCCGGCAATCGCGCGTTCGAGCGCGGCGACTACCTCGGGGGCGTCCGGCTTGACCGCGCTCTCGAAGCTGGCCACCACCTTGCCCTGGCGGTCGACCACGTACTTATAGAAATTCCAGCGCGGCGCCTGCGACTGGCGCGCGAGTTCGCGGAACAGCGGATGCGCGTCGCCGCCGCGCACGTGGATGGGCGCGAACATGTCGAAGGTGACGCCGAAGTTCACGAAGCAGACGTTGGCGGCCTTGGCTTCGTTGTCGGCTTCCTGGTTGAAGTCATCCGACGAGAAGCCGAGCACCTTCAGCCCCTGCGCACGGTAGCGCTGGTGGATGGCTTCCAGTTCCTTGAACTGGCCGGTGTAGCCGCAATGGCTGGCGGTGTTGACGATGAGCAGCGGCTGGCCGGCATAGCGTTCGCGCAGGTTGAGCGTTTCGGCCCCGTGCAGGCGGCGGAAGCTGTGGTCGAGCAGCGGGCTGGCAGGTGCGGCGGCTTGCGTCGCGGCCGGTACGGGCGCCTCGCTGGCGGCGTACACAACGGCCGCGGTGGCGAGGGCGAGCAAGGTCAGGGCAAGGGCGGTAGTGCGCATTGCGGTTCTCCGGCACCGCCGCAGGGGCGGCGGTATGTGACGGAGACTGGCGGGGCGTGGCGGAAGTTCGTGCGGCGCGCTTCACCCGGCGCTGCGCATCGCCTCGAAGGTATCCCACTCGGCTTGCAGCGCGGTCCAGAAGCGCGGATCGGTGCCGAAGAAGCGGCCCAGCCGTACCGCGGTGTCGGGCGATATCGCGCGCCGGCCGCGGACCAGTTCGTTCACCCGGCGGCGCGAGATGCCCAGTGCGCGTGCCAGCGCATCCTGCGAAATCGCCGCCGGAATCAGGAAGCGGGTTTCGAGGAAGTGGCCGGGGTGGATCGGATGGCGGGTGCCGGCGGGCAGGGCGTGGGCGGCAGCCCGAAGCGACGCCGGCCGCCCTTCCGCGGTGGCGGAAGGTGCGGCCGGCGGATGCGGCGCGGTCATGCGCAGGCTCAGTCCTTGAACATCCGCCAGCCGCTGATCATGGTGCTGATCAGGCTCTGGCGGCTCATGATGTCCTCGCGGATCGCGGCATACACATGGACGATCACGAAGCACAGCGTGACCCACATGCCGAGCCGGTGCAGGCTGTGCACCTGCATGCTGTTGCTGCCGAGCACGCCGATCACCCAGCCGAACATCGTGTCCGCCCAGCTGCCGACGCCCAGGCCTTCGCCGTACAGCGCGAAGCCGGTGAGGATCATGTACACCGCGCCCACCGTGAAGAACAGGAACATCATCAGCTGCGCCAGCGGGTTGTGGCCGATGTACTTGTTGGGCTCCTTCACCATGAACAGATACCAGCGCAGTTCGTAGAACACCTCGCCCCACCATTTGCCGTCGAAAATCGGCAGCAGGAAGATCTGGCGGGCGTGGTGGTTGCCGACGATGGCCCAGTAGATGCGGCCGAGGAAGCCGATCGCGAACACATAGGCGGCGGAGAAGTGCAGGAAGCGGATCCAGCCCATCAGGTACTGCGCGCTGGTGTCGCCGGACAGTGCCGGCAGCGGTTTGCCGATGAAGTAGCCGGTGATCGCAAGCACGGTGATCGCGAGCGCGTTCACCCAGTGCCACAGGCGCAGCGGCGCTTCGTACACATACACCGCCTTCACCATGCGCGCACTGCGCTCGGCTTCGAATGCGTCTTGTTGAGCAAGCATTTGTCTTACCTCCGTAGCGGCGGAAGAAAACGGCTAAAAAAGGAGGCGAGGGGGCCGGGGGCCGCAGGCGGCCCATGAGGCTTGGGGAGGGAGGGTGCTCCGCCTGTCGTGAGGGGTGCGCCCGACCGGTCCTCGCCCCGTCAATCAGCGCACTTTCACCTGGGCCATCTCCTGTCCGTCGGGGCTCATCACGTGGGTGGAGCAGGCCAGGCACGGGTCGAACGAGTGCAGCGTGCGCAGGATCTCCAGCGGTTCGTCGGCCTTGGCCACCGGGGTGTTCATCAGGCTGGCCTCGAAGGCGCCGATCTGGCCCTTGTGGTCGCGCGGGCTGCCGTTCCAGGTGGTGGGCACCACGGCCTGGTAGTTGTCGATCTTGCCGTCCTTGATCTTGATCCAGTGGCCCAGCGCGCCGCGCGGCGCCTCGGTGAAGCCCACGCCCTTGACCTCCTTCGGCCAGGTGCTCGGATCCCACTTCTCGACGTTGGCGGTGGCGGTGTCGCCGGCCTTGATGTTGGCGATCAGCTTGTCGTAGAAATAGGCCATCTTGTGCGCCGCCCACGATGCCTCAAGGCCGCGCGCCGCGGTGCGGCCCAGCGTCGAGAAGATCGCCTGCAGCGGCAGGCCGAGGTCCTTCAGCAGCTTGTCGACCGGCTCCTTGAATTCCGGATTGCCCTGCACGTAGCCGATCACGTACCGCGCCAGCGGGCCGACTTCCATCGCGTGGCCGCGCCAGCGCGGCGACTTGATCCAGGAGTACTTGCCTTCCTCGTCGAAGGACTGGACGTTGGTCTTGGTGCCCTTGGTGTTCTTGCCGAGCACGAAGTTGGGTTCGGTGACGCCGTCCCAAGGGTGCAGGCCCTTGGTTTCGTCGGCGTACTTGTACCAGGAGTGGGAGACGAACTCCTGGATCTCCTCCGGATCGCGCAGGTCCACCTCGTGGATCTTGCTGAGGTCGCCGTTGATGATGGCGCCGCGCGGCAGCAGCAGGTTGCCGGCGCCGTAGTCGTTGGCGCGGTCCGGGATGTCACCGTAGGACAGCAGCGACAGCGACGAGATGCCGCCGCCGTAGGTCCAGTCCTTGTAGAAGCTGGCGATGGCGACGAGGTCGGGGATATAGACCTGGTCGATGAACTCGATCGAGCGGTCGATGATGCTCTTGACCAGGTTCAGCCGTTCCATGTTGACCGCGCCCACGGCGCCCACGCCGTCGAGGTTGATCGCGCACGGCATGCCGCCCACCAGCCAGTTCGGGTGCGGGTTCTTGCCGCCGAAGATGGTGTGGATCTTGACGATGTCCTTCTGGAAGTCGAGCGCTTCCAGGTAGTGCGTCACCGCCATCAGGTTGGCTTCGGGCGGCAGCTTGTAGGCGGGGTTGCCCCAGTAGCCGTTCATGAAGGGGCCGAGCTGGCCGGATTCGACGAACTTCTTCAGCCGGTTCTGGATGTCGCGGAAGTAACCGGGCGAAGAGTTCGGCCAGCTCGAGATGCTCTGCGCGAGTTCGGAGGTCTTCTTGGGGTCGGCCTTCAGCGCGCTGACCACGTCCACCCAGTCGAGCGCGTGCAGGTGGTAGAAGTGCACCAGGTGGTCATGCACCTGCAGCGTGAGCTGCATCAGGTTGCGGATGGAGTTGGCGTTTTCCGGGATGTCGATGCCGAGCGCGTCTTCCACCGCGCGCACGCTGGTCAGCGCATGGGTGCCGGTGCACACGCCGCAGATGCGTTCGGTGAAGGCCCAGGCGTCGCGCGGGTCGCGGCCCTTGAGGATGACTTCGAGGCCGCGCCACATGGTGCCGGTGGACACGGCGTTGCGGATCACGTTGTTGCTGTCGAGGTTCACCTCGACGCGCATGTGGCCTTCGATACGGGTGACCGGATCGACGACGACGCGCTTGCCGGTGTTGTCGAGCTTGAAGCCCTGAGTTTCGTACACGCCCATGTTCATTCTTCCCCTTGCTTCACGTCGATGCCGGTCTTGCTGCGCGCGCGTGCCAGCGCGGTGACCGCAGCATGCGCGGCCACGCTCGCGCCGACCACGCCGGCGGCGGTGGCGCCGACCTTGTCGGCGTTGGCTTCGATGCCGAATTGTTTGATGTCGGTGACGCGGTCGTAGAAGCTGCCCTTGTCCCAGAAGCCGTCTTCCGAGCAGCCGATGCAGCCGTGGCCGGACTGCACCGGCCAGGACACGCCTTCGTTCCAGCGCACGGTGGAGCAGGCGTTATAGGTGGTGGGGCCCTTGCAGCCCATCTTGTACAGGCAGTAGCCCTTGCGCGACCCCTCGTCGTCCCAGGCTTCGGCGAACTGGCCGGCGTCGAAGTGCGGGCGGCGGTAGCATTTGTCGTGGATGCGCTGGCCGTAGAACATCTTCGGCCGGCCCATGCGGTCCAGTTCGGGCAGCTTGTCGAAGGTCAGCATGTAGGTGACCACCGCGGTCATCACCTCGGCGATCGGCGGGCAGCCGGGCACCTTGACGATGGGCTTGTCGGTGATGACCTTGTGCACCGGCGTCGCGCGGGTCGGGTTGGGCTTGGCGGCCTGCACGCAACCCCAGGACGCACAGGAACCCCAGGAGATGATCGCCTTGCAGTCGGCGGCGGTCTCGCGCAGCTTTTCCACGAACGGGCGGCCGCCCTGGATCGCGAACATGCCATCTTCGTTGAGCGGCGGGTTGCCTTCCACCGCGAGGATGTAGTTGCCTTTGTACTTCTTGCGGATCTCGTCGAGGATCGCCTCGGCCTGGTGGCCGGCGGCGGCCATCAGGGTGTCGTCGTAGTCGAGCGACAGCATCGACAGCACCACGTCCTTGGTCAGCGGATGCGCCGAGCGGATGAAGGATTCCGAGCAGCAGGTGCATTCCAGCCCGTGCAGCCACAGCACCGGGGTGCGCGGCTTGGTTTCGAGCGCGTGGGCGATCTGCGGCGCGGCGGCGGAGCCCAGCCCGAGCGAGGTGGCGGTGAGGCTGCAGAATTTCAGGAAGCTGCGCCGCGTGATGCCCTGGCGGCGCAGTACGTCGTAAAAGGTTTCGGTCATTGTTTTGTACCCCCCTGCATTCGTAGGTCCGCCGCTTCGTTGCGGCGGGCGTGGTGGCGACAACAACAAGTTCCGTGCCAGCGGGTCGGAATGACCTAAGGCGATGTTTTCTATGACCTACAGCCTAGGGTGCGGCGCGCCGCTGCAAAGTCGATTTCCGCCTGTGCTGCGGAGTGGAAACATTGAAGCCGGTGCAGGCGCCGCACGCGGGGCGGCAAAGCCAAGGCTGAGCGGACTCTCGCGAGGCGTGAACTACACTTCATATGTGCCGTCGGCAATTGCGCGGCGCGCCGTTGCGACAGCCCGCGCTGAGGCGCGGGACGGACTGCGCAGCGGCTGTTGGAGACGGGTCGAGAAGGTCGCAGGGACGGGAGGCGGCTCCGGACGGAGCCGCGGCGGCGAGGCTGGTGCGTTCCGCGCCAGCCCGGTCTGCTGTAAGACCGCGGCCCAGTGCCCGTGATGCGGCGCGACGGCGGTTCTGCGTCGGGTCGCGATACCCCTTACAGGAGAGCGATGATGAAACGTCTAATTCAGCGAAGTCTGTCCCTGGCAGCCGCCGGTTTGCTGCTTGGCCTCGGCGCGCCGGCGATCGCCGGCCAGGACGGGATGCACGGCATGGATCGCACCGAGCGTTTGAACCGGACGACCGAGTTGTCGGGCGAATTGCGCTACAGCGTCTATGACCTCAACCGCCAGCATCAGGAAGCGGCGCGGATGACCGGTCAGATGGGGCAGGCGGGGCGCGCCGGTCCGGAAGAAATTCCCGGCGGGCGGCTCCATCAGCTCTATATGGGCGACACCCGCAACAGCATCTACGACGAGCAGCACGAGCGCAAAACCTGGTAAGGCGCAGCGCCCATCCGCCGCGATCAGCGCTGGGCCAGCGACGCGGCGGATGCGGCCAGCAGCGGTGCGGGCGCGGTGTTGAACAGGGCCATGATTTCGCTGACGGTAGCGCGGTGTTGCTCGGGGCAGTTGTCGCGCCACGACGTCAGATAGGCCGCGAAGCTCCGACCCTGCACATCATCGTCCAGGTTCAGGAAGCCGATCGCGCCGATGCCGCCGGGGGCGTGCTCGAACACCCGCAGCAGGCGGTTGGCGACCACCTCGTTCATGTCGCGCTGGTAAGGGTCCGATTCAAGCGCCGCACGGTGGGCCGAAAACCAGTCCGCCAGGCCGGTTCCATCCCCCAGCCGCCGGTGCGGTTCGTTCTGGAGATAATCCGACAGCGCGCGCAGCGTGTCGCCGTAGCCGGCAAAGCGGGGCGAAGGCGGCCGTTCGGTCCACTCCGCGGCCAGCGCGTTCAGCGTGTGGAGCGCCACGGCTTCGCACACGCTTTCCTCGAACCATTGATTACGGTGGTCGACAGCACCCACGGTATGGGTCTTTCTGTCGAAGTTCGAGTACACATGACAGAGTTCGTGGGAAAACTGATAGACGAATTGATGCCAGCGGCTGTGCCGGGCACTCAACTGGATGATGTAGGCGCCGTCCTCGCCGCGGTCGTACAGGGCGAGCGGGTTGCCCTCGCCCGGCACCACCTGCACGCTGGGCGGCTCACGGTCGGGGAAGTGCTTCCCCACCGAGCGCGCGACCGCGTCCAGCACCAGTCGAAGTTCGTCCACCGTGGTGCTGCCCCATCCGGCGCTGGCCAGCCGCAGTTGCGGCATGCGGCTGGGGCCGAGGTCGGCGTGCGCCCGCACCGGTTTCACGGCAAACACCAGCGCCGCCAGCGTGAGCATGTAGCAGAAGCGCAGCAGGGCAAGGCGCAAGCGGGTGTCGAGCGTGGCCACTTGGCCGCAGGACTTGAGAGGGTGCCGCATCATGGGGCTCCGCCGATGTGTTGGTGGGGCTGCCATACACGGATTCCGGACAGGCTGGGGTCCGGGAGGTCATACGGCAATAGTGATAGTTTTTACAGCGTCGGGACGTGGCTGTAAAGAGCAGGGGGTCACACCGCGGTAATCGTTGTGGAGCGGGCGAAGGGAGTCGAACCCTCGTCATCAGCTTGGGAAGCTGAGGTAATAGCCGTTATACGACGCCCGCTCGGGGCCGCGGCGGAACCGCCGCGCAGGAAGGACGCCATTCTAGTGGCGCGGCGATGCCGATGCAACGCCGTGCTAGCCGGCCAGGCGCTCCACCGCTTCACGCACGCGCGCCTGCTCGTCCATCTTCAGGATCCGCTGCACGCGCGGCGCCAGCTCCCCCAGGTCGGCCCGCAGCACCTGTTGCTTGATCTCGAGGATGTGGCCGGGGTGCATCGAGAAGTTGCGCAGCCCCATGCCCAGCAGCAGCAAGGTGTAGGCGGGGTCGCCCGCCATCTCGCCGCACACCGACACCGGCAGGCCGTAGCGGGCGCCGGCCTGGATGGTGGCGCCGATCAGCTTGAGCACGGCCGGATGGAGCGGGTCGTAGAGATGGACGACGGCCTCGTCCGAGCGGTCGATGGCGAGCGTGTACTGGATAAGGTCGTTGGTGCCGATCGACAGGAAGGACAGCCGGCGGATGAACATGCCGAGTGCGAGTGCCGCCGCCGGCACTTCGATCATGCCGCCGATCGGAACCTGCTCGTCGAACTTGATGCGCTCGGCGCGCAGCTCGGCCTTGGCCTTGTCGATCAGCGTCAGCGTCTGGTCGATCTCGTGCGCATGGGCGAGCATCGGCACCATGATCTGCAGCCGGCCGTGCACCGAGGCGCGCAGCAGGGCGCGCAGCTGGGTGAGGAACATCTTGGGCTCGGCAAGCGAGTAGCGCACCGCGCGCAGGCCGAGCGCCGGATTGGGTTCGAAGCGGGAGTGGGCGCCGTTGAGCGCCTTGTCCGCGCCGACGTCGAAGGTGCGGATGGTCACCGGCTTGCCGGGAACCGCCTTCAGCACGGTGCGGTAGGCCTCGTACTGCTCGTCTTCGTCGGGCAGCGTGTCGCGCCCGATGAAGAGGAATTCGGTGCGGTACAGCCCCACGCCGTCGGCGTTCGAGGCCTTGACCTGGGCGACGTCCTTCGGCCCTTCGATGTTGGCGAGCAGGTGGATGGTCTCGCCATCCAGCGTGGTGGCCGGGGTGTCGCGCAGGCGCTTGAGCTTGGAGCGTTCGAGTTCCAGCTCGGCGCGCCGCAGCCGGTATTCCTCGATGATGCTGTCGTCGGGCGCGACGATGATCACCCCGCGCGTGCCGTCGACGATCAGCAGTTCGTCGTCTTCGACCAGGTCGCGGATGTGGTGCAGGCCCACCACCGCGGGGATGGCGAGGCTGCGCGCGACGATCGCGGTGTGGCTGGTGGGGCCGCCGACGTCGGTGACGAAGCCGGCGATGTTGTGGTCGCGAAAGCCGATGGTGTCGGCGGGCGACAGGTCGTGCGCGACGACGATGGTGCCCAGTCCGTCGCGCCGGCGAGGCGGCAAGTGACCCGGATGGCCGAGCAGCACCTTGACGAGGCGTTCGACCACCTGCACGACGTCGGCCTGACGTTCGCGCAGATAGGGGTCCTCGATCTGGCGGAACTGTGCCACGACCAGCTCCATCTGCTGCACCAGCGCCCACTCGGCGTTGCAGCCGCGCGATTCGATCAGCGCGCGCGCGGCGTCGATCAGCATCGGGTCGGCCAGCATCATCAGCTGCAGGTCGACGAAGGCGCCGACCTCGCTGTGCGCCTGGCCGCCGGTGGCCGCTGCCTTGAGTCCGATCAGCTCGCCCTGGACGGTCGCGACCGCGTCGTCCAGGCGTGCGGTTTCATCGGCGAGATGGCGCTGCGCGACGTGGTAGTGGTTGACCTCGAGCAGCGCATGCGAGACCAGATGCACATGTCCGATCGCGATGCCCTGCGACACCGGCAGGCCGTGCAGCGTAAACGGCATGCCTCATTCCCCTTCGCCGAACTTGTCGGCGATCAGCGCCAGCAGCGCCTCCAAGGCCGCGTCGGCGTCGGAGCCGGCGGTTTCCACGGTGACCGTGGCGCCGCGCGCCGCGGCCAGCATCATCACCCCCATGATGCTTTTCGCATTGACCCGGCGGCCGTTGCGTTCCAGCCAGACTTCGGCCGGAAAGCTGCTGGCGAGCTGGGTGAGCTTGGCCGATGCGCGCGCGTGCAGGCCCAGCTTGTTGACGATTTGCGCTTCCGCTCTTGGCATTGCCGTAACTCTTATTTGATGTGGATGACCCCGTCGCAGCCACCCGATACCGCGCGCTGGACGAGCGTGTTCATGTCCTTCTCGCGGTAGGTCAGCACCCGCAGCAACATCGGGAGATTGACCCCTGCGATGACTTCGACCCTGCCGGGCTCGATCAGCTTGGCGGCGACGTTGGACGGGGTGGCTCCGAAGATGTCCGTGAGCACGACGACGCCCTCGCCCGAATCCGTCAACGCCAGCACGCGGCGCGCCACCGGAAGCAGGTCGAGCGGATCGTCCTGCGCGGTGACGCCCAGCTGCATGATCTGCGCCGGTCTTTTATTGAGCACGTGGCACGCACACTGGATGAGGGCCTCGCCCAGTGTGCCGTGCGTGATGAGGAATATGCCGATCATGCCCTGCCCCGTGCTTTCGGCCGATTGTAGCCGATGCAGCGCCGCTGCTTCAGCGCGGGGGCGGGGTTTGCGGGGTATGGGGCCGATGAACGGCCGGCGAAGACGGACGCGCAGCACGCGCGTTCGGGGGAAGAGGGGGGCGGGGCGCTGGACGCAGCCCCGCCGGGGGTTTATTCCAGACCCTGGCTGGCGAGGTATTCCTCGTAGGTGCCGCGGTAGTCGACGATGCGGCCGTCGAGCTTGATCTCGATGATGCGGGTGGCAAGCGAGGACACGAACTCGCGGTCGTGCGACACGAAGATCAGGGTGCCGCTGAACTTGTCGAGCCCGGTGTTGAGCGACTCGATCGATTCCATGTCGAGGTGGTTGGTCGGCTCGTCCATCAGCAGCACGTTGGGGCGCGACAGCATCAGCTTGCCGAACAGCATGCGGCCCTGTTCGCCGCCGGAAATCACCTTGACCGATTTCTTGACGTCGTCGCCGGAGAACAGCAACCGGCCCAGCGTGCCGCGCAGCAGGGTTTCGTTGTCCTCGCCGGTGGCGGCTGCGGTGATGCGCGAGTAGTCGGCGATCCATTCGGTCAGGCTGACATCTTCGGCAAAGTCGGCCGAGTGGTCCTGCGCGTAGTAGCCGGTCTTGGCCTTTTCCGCCCACTTCACCGCGCCCTTCTGCGGCGTCAGCTCGCCCACCAGCAGCTTCAGCAGCGTGGTCTTGCCGACGCCGTTCTCACCGATGATCGCCACCTTCTCGCCCGCTTCGATCGCGATCGAGAACTTGTTGATCAGCGGCTTTTCCATGCCCTCGTAGGCGAAGCTGATGGTGTCGACCTCGCACGCGAGGCGGTGCAGCTTGTCCTTCTCGTCGTAGTCGAAGCGGATCCACGGATACTGGCGGCTGGAGGGCTTCACGTCCTCGGGCTTGAGCTTGTCGATCAGCTTCAGGCGGCTGGTGGCCTGCTTGGCCTTGGACTTGTTGGCCGAGAAGCGGCGCACGAACTCCTGCAGCTCGGAGATCTTTTCCTTGGCCCGGGCGTTGGCGGCGGACTGGCGTTCGCGCGCCATCGTCGACGCTTCCATGTAGTCGTCGTAGTTGCCCGGGTAGATGGTGATGGTGCCGTAGTCCAGGTCGGCCATGTGGGTGCAGACCTGGTTCAGGAAGTGGCGGTCGTGGGAGATGATCACCATCGTGCAGTCGCGGTTGTTGAGCACGTCCTCCAGCCAGCGGATGGTGTTGATGTCGAGGTTGTTGGTCGGCTCGTCGAGCAGCAGGATGTCCGGATTCGCGAACAGCGCCTGGCACAGCAGCACCCGCAGCTTCCAGCCGGGGGCGACGTTCTTCATCGGGCCGTCGTGCAACTCGCTGCCGATGCCCACGCCCAGCAGCAGTTCGCCCGCGCGCGCCTCGGCGGTGTAGCCGTCGTATTCGCCGACCTTGCCTTCGAGTTCGGCCGCGTGCATGTAGTCGTCTTCGGTGGCTTCAGGATTGGCGTAGATCGCGTCGCGTTCCTTGATCGCCGCCCACAGTTCCTCGTGGCCCATCATCACCACGTCGAGCACGCGCATCTCTTCATACGCGAACTGGTCCTGGCGCAAGTAGGCCATGCGCTCGTGCGGATCCTTGGACACGTTGCCGGCGGACGATTCGAGGATCCCGCACAGGATCTTCATGAAGGTCGATTTGCCGGCGCCGTTGGCGCCGATCAGGCCATAGCGGTTGCCGTCGCCGAACTTGACGGAGACGTTCTCGAACAGGGGCTTGGCCCCGAACTGTTGGGTAATGTTGGCTGCGACGAGCACTGGAAATCCTGTTTTTCAGACAAAACAATGGCTTGCATTATAGCGCAATGCCCGGCGGGGTGTCCCCGCGGATTGCCGCAGGGTGGGCTACAGCCACTTCTGCAGGAACAGCGCCTGACCGGCGGCGGGGTCCAGCACGTAGGGGCGAAAGCCGGCGCGGTCGTAGGCGGCCAGCGCCGTGCGGTTGTTGGACAGCACTTCCAGCGTGAGCTTGCAGCAACCGCGCTGCCGCGCCGCGTCCTCCGCCGCCGCCAGCAGGGCCTGGCCCACGCCGCGGCCGCGCCAGTCGGCGTGGACGACGATGTCGTGCACATTGAGCAGCGGCTGCGCGGCGAAGGTGGAGAAGCCTTCGAAGCAGTTGATCAGCCCGCAGGCGCGCGCGCCGTCATAAGCGAGGAAACCGACGAAGCCCGGGCGCCCGCGCAGACGGTCGACCAGTTGGGCGCGAGGCTGCGCGGCGAGCGGCTTGCCGCCGCCCATCGGGTCGCACGCGTAGTGATCGAGCAGCGCCAGGAAGGCGTCGGCGTGGCCGGGGTCGTCAAGGCGCAGTGCTTCAATGCGGATGGATGGGGTGGGCATTGTTCAGGCGTCCGTGGCGAACTCGCAGCGGTTGCGGCCGCCGGTCTTGGCGCGGTAGAGCGCGTCGTCGGCCTGGTTGATCAGGCGCTGGTAGTCCGGGTGGCCGTCGTGCAGCGCCACGCCGACGCTGGCGGTGACCTGAAGCTGCCGGCTGTCGGGCAGCAGGAAGGTTTCCTGCTGCACCCGCTGGCGGATCTTCTCGGCGACGCGGGCCGCGTGCTGGCGGTCCACCTCGACCAGCAGCACGAGGAACTCCTCGCCACCGTAGCGGAACACGAAGTCGCCCGAACGCACGGTGTTGAGCAACAGGCTGGCGATCTGCTGCAGCACGCGGTCGCCGGCGTCGTGACCGTGGACGTCGTTGATCTGCTTGAAGTGGTCGACATCGACCAGCAGCAGTGCGAAGGACTTGTGCTGGTTGCGCGCAATCTCGGTCTCGCGCGTCAGGATCGCCGGCAGGAAGCGGCGGTTGAGCAGCTGGGTGAGCGCGTCCTTGCCCGACTCCAGATCGACGAAGCGTTCGAACATCGCGCCGATCAGGAACTTGAGCTGGCCGAGTTCGGACTGCACCGCCTTGATCAGCCGCCGGCTCTCGCCGCGCTCGTCCAGGCTTTCCATCTGCTGCCGGCACAGCGGGATCAGATCGCGGTCGAGCCGGCGCATGCCTTCGCGTATCGACGGCAGCTCGGCCGAGCCCTCGAACACCGCCACCGCCTTGTGTTGCAGCCACAGGCCGAATGCGGAATCGCTGATCAGCGGCAGTTCGTCGCCGCTCTGGCCGGCCATCATCGCCTGCAGGAAGCGGTTCTCCCAGTCGAGCAGCGAGGCGCGCTGGCGTTCGCGTTCCAGCGACATGTTCTGGCCGTAGGAGAACACCCGGTAGGCCTCGTCGATGCGCGTGGCGCGTTCATGCGAGGCGACATAGGCCGAACTCATGACCTCGAAGGCGAGGTCGATCAGGTTGTCCACGTACAGCACCGCCTGCACCAGCGCGGCGCGGTCGAGCCCGCTCGCCGGCAGCCGGGCGGCGATCTCGCCCTTCAGCACGCGGGCGCCGCGCGCGACGAGGTTCACCGGCAGATCGACGCGCGAATGCACTTCGCCGACATGGCGCTGGAGCGCCATCGCGGCGGCGAAGGCGGCGTGGTCCGCGCACGAGAACAGGGTTTCCATCCAGCGCTGCATCGAGAACCGCAGGCGCTGGTGCACCGCTTCGTGGGAAAGAAACGGCCGGGCGTCGCCGTCGGCCATCATGCGGGCGTAGAAGGCGTCCGCCATCGCCGCGCGATGTTCGAGCACGACGTCGCGGACCGCTTCGCGCAGCGAGGGGGAAACGGCGTCGAACAGCTTCAACCAGTCGGATTCGATGGTTTCGTGCGAGAAATGACCGGCGGAGGACATCGCGGAAAACCGTGCGGGAAAGAGGCGCATTGTGCCACGCGTCGCGACTTGTAACAGGGCGCCGGCTTCTCGGCCGGCTCCCGCTACGCATAGAATGGAAACAAACGTCCTGCAGGATTCGCGATGCGTGGCCCGTCACTCAGGCAGTACCTGCTCGAAGCGCTCCTGCGCGCCGCCGTGCCGCTGGTGGGCGTCAGCTTGCTGGTGGCCGGGGTGCTCGGGGTCGTCAGCTTCGGCGTGCTGCCGATGGTCGATGCGATGCGCAGCCGTCAGTGGCTGCCGGTGGAGGCCAGGCTGGAATGGGTCCGGGCCGAACCCGCCGCGCCCATGCGTATCCGTCCCTTGCCGGCGATCCGGGTCAGCTACCAGTACAGCTACGGCGGCGCCGATTACGTCGGTCGGCGCACCGATCTCCATCACGGTCTGAATACCCCGGCGGCGGTCGCGCGCCGGCTGAGCGAAGTACGGGAAAGCGAGCCGCTGGTCGCGTGGGTCAACCCGGCGGCACCCGAGCAGGCGATGCTCGACCGCTCCATCCATGTTGCCGTGGTGGTGCTGGCGCTGCCGTCGGCGCTGCTGGCGCTGGTGGGCGGACTGGCCGTGTTTCTCGGCATGGTGGCGTGGAACGACTGGCGCCTGCCGCGCACGCTGGCGCGGCCCGACAGCCTGCCACCGCCGGCCACGCAGCGCCCGCTGGAGCCGCCGCGTTACTAGATGAAGCGCGCGATGTAGCAGGGCGCGTCGGCGCGGGCAGCGGCCGGCAACGGCAGCCACACGCGCCGCCCGCTGCCCGGCACCCGCTCCACCGGGGTGCTGTCGGCCTGCTCGATGCGGGTCGCGACCGCCACGTGATTGCCGCCCGGCTGGATGAATTCGAGCCGGTCGCCGACGCCGAACGCGTTCTTCACCTCCACTTCAGCCAGTCCGCGGGCCGCGTCAAAGCCGATCACTTCCCCCACCAGCAGGCTGCGGCCGGATTCCGAATGGCCGCGCAGGTAGTTCTGATGCTCGGGCGTGTGATGGCGCTGGTAAAAGCCGTCGGTATAGCCCCGGTTGGCCAGCCCTTCCAGCTCACCGAGCAGCGCGAGGTCGAACGGGCGGCCGGCCGCCGCGTCGTCGATCGCGCGGCGGTAGCCCTGGCTGGTGCGGGCGACGTAGTAGGGGCTCTTGGTGCGGCCTTCGATCTTCAGCGAATCGACGCCGATCTCGACCAACCGCTGCACATGCTCGACCGCGCGCAAGTCGCGCGAGTTGAGGATGTAGGTGCCGTGCTCGTCTTCCTCGATCGGCATCAGTTCGCCCGGCCGCGTGCCTTCCTCCAGCAGCCACACCTTGCTGCCCTCGCCGTGGCGCGCGCCGCCGCCGAGCGCGGTGCCGACGGTGCCGAAATCGGTCGGGTTGCCGATGGGCGTCTGGCCGCAGGCGTGCACGTCGCCGGCGGCGTCTTCCGCGGTGGCGTGCAGCTTGTAGTCCCAGCGGCAGGAGTTGGTGCAGGTGCCCTGGTTGGGGTCGCGGTGGTTGAAGTAGCCGGACAGCAGGCAGCGGCCCGAATAGGCGATGCACAGCGCGCCGTGCACGAAGACTTCCAGCTCCATCTCGGGGCAAGCGTCGCGGATTTCCGCGACTTCGTCGAGCGACAGCTCGCGCGACAGGATGATGCGCTTGACCCCCACCGACTGCCAGAAGCGCACCGAGGCGTAGTTGGTGGTGTTGGCCTGCACCGACAGGTGGATGTCCATCTCCGGCCAGCGTTCGCGCACCATCATCATCAGCCCGGGGTCGGCCATGATCAGCGCGTCCGGCCGCATCGCGATCACCGGCGCCATGTCCTCGGCGAAGGTGCGGACCTTGGCGTTGTGCGGGTAGATGTTGGCGACCAAGTAGAAGGCCTTGCCGGCGGCGTGTGCCTCGTCGATGCCGGCGGCGAGCGCCTCCAGCTTGCCGAAGCTGTTGTTGCGCACCCGCAGCGAGTAGCGCGGCTGGCCGGCATACACCGCGTCGGCGCCGAAGGCGAACGCGGTGCGCATCATTTCGAGCGAGCCGGCCGGGGCGAGAAGCTCGGGCGGGCGGCGGACTGCGGCAGGAGGACGGGACATCATCGGCACGGCGGACAAAACCGCATTCTACGCGGGCGCAACGGTGCTTCACGGCAGCCCGGCCGGCCGTTACGCACGGCTGTCGGCGGTCGAGGCGGAAATTCGCCACGGTGACCATGACATTCGCAGGTCTCCCGGTGGTCAAGGCAGGGCAAATCCGCTATAAGTTGCCCGCTTGTGGCGGGCGCCCGGCGGGCGCATCCGATAAAGGCAGGGGAGCGGTTCGAGCCGGGCATGAAAGAGGTCATCGGTAACTTCAAGATACTCGCCAAGGTCGGCGAAGGCGGCATGGGCAACGTGTTCCGCGGTCGCGACCTGATGCTCGAGCGCGACGTGGCGATCAAGTCGCTGCGGCCCGAGCTGGCCTGCTACCCCGAGGTCGTCGAACGCTTCCGCACCGAGGCGATCGCGCTCGCGCGCCTGCAGCATCAGAACATCGCCAACGTCTTCAGCTTCTTTGCAGAAGACGGGCAGTACTACATGGTGATGGAGTTCGTCGATGGCGAGCCGCTCAACCGCCTGGCCCGCCGCCGCGGTGCGCTGCCGTGGCGCGAGGCGGTGGCGCTGGTGGTGCAAGCCCTGTACGGGCTGGAGCACGCCCACCACGCCGGTGTCGTGCACCGCGACATCAAGCCGTCGAACATGATCGTCACCGCCGACGGCACGCTCAAGCTGATGGACTTCGGCATCGCCCGCATCCTTGAGAAGGTCGGCCTGACGCGCACCGGCTGCGTGGTTGGCACGCTGCTCTATGTGTCGCCCGAGCAGGCGCGTGGCGGCGACATCGACGCGCGTTCCGATCTCTATTCGATGGCGGTGGTGCTGTACGAACTGCTGACCGGGCGCGCGCCCTTCGACAGCCCGAGCGAGTTCGAGCTGATGCGCGCCCACATCGAACTCCCGCCGCCGCCGCCGTCCGGCCTGGTGAGCGGGCTGCCGCCGGGCCTGGAGGCGGTGATCCTGCGTGCGCTCGCCAAGGATCCGGCCGACCGCTTCCAGCACGCGGAAGCCTTCCGCAGCGAACTGGAACACCTGCTTGCCGCCGGCGCCGACAGCGACCGCACCGTGCTGCTCGACCTGCCCAACCTGCCGCCCGCCGCGAAGGCCGCCGTGGCCGCCACGCTGGGCGGCACGCGCGCGGTCAGCCCTGCGCCGACGCCACCCGCGCCCGTGACCGCGCCGAAGCGCGCTCTGGCGCCGCTGCTGGCTGGCGCCGGTCTGGTGCTGGTGTTGATCGTCGGCGCGGTCGCGTGGCTGGCCCTCCGCCCCGCGGGCGAGCCCACCGCCCCGCAGCAGACCGCGGCCCCGGTTCCGCCGGCCCCGGTGCCTGCCTCCACTCCAGCCCCGGCGGTGCCGCCCGCTACCGACACCGTGGCCATCCCGGCGCCGCTCCCCGCAGCGCAGCCCGACGCGGCGCCCGCCGAGTCCGCCCCGGTCGTGGTGGAGCGCGCGCCGCCGCCTGCGCCGGTGGCGGCCGATGCCCCGGCGCCTGCCGCAGGGCCCAGCCCCGCGGTGGCGGCCCGGCCCGCGCCGGAGCGCGCGGTGCGCAGCGAGCCGGCCAAGCCGGTCCGCGCAGAACGCAGCACACCGGCCCCGGCCCCGCAGCCGGTGGCCAAGGCCGCGGCGCCTCGCCAAGACGGGCGCTGCGCACGACTGATCCAGCAACTGAGTCTCGGCGAACGTCTGGCCGAGGCGGACCTGAGCTACCTGAGGGCGAACTGTGGTGATTGAATCCTGGCGCAACTGGCGGGCAGTGCTGCTGCTCGCATCCTTCGTCGCGGTCCTGTCGGCGTGCAAGACCGCGCCGCCGCGCGAAGTGACGGAAGACCTCGATCTCGAATCGGCGGTCACGGTCGTGGTCGATGAACTCGTGCGCCAGGCCGGACCGTCCATCCTCGACCGCCTGGTTGCGCGCCAGGTCGCGATCGACCCCTTCCTCGACGGCGAGACCGGGCAGCAGACGGTGACCGCGAAGAAGGCCGAGGAACTGCTGCTGGCCCAGCTCAGCACGCGCAAGTCGCACCTGAAGGTGCTGCCCTTCCGCGGCGAGGAGGTCAGCAAGGCCGAATACCTGATCACCGGTTCGATCAAGCGCACCGCCAATCGCGGCTACGTGCTCACCTCCTCGCTGACCGACCGCCGCGTCGGCCTGGTGATCGCGCAATCGGCCGTGCCGGTGCAGCGCGCCGCGGTGGACCAGACGCCGACGCGCTTCTTCGCCGAAAGCCCGTCGATGGTGAAGGACCGTGTCACCGAGGGCTACCTGAAGACCGCCGAAACCCCGGCGGGCGGCAATGCCGACCCGGTCTACCTCGGCTCGGTGTCCACCGCCGCGGTGCTTGCCGAGGCGCTGGAGGCCTACAACGCGGAGCAATGGGAGAAGGCGCTGACCTACTACACCGAGGCCGCCAGCCGCCCGGACGGCGCGCAGCTGCGCGTGTTCAACGGCATCTACCTCGCCAACGTCCAGCTCGGCCGGCATGAAGCGGCGGAACAGGCCTTCGGGCGCATCGTCGCGCTCGGGCTGGCGACCGACAACCTCGCGGTGCGCATCCTGTTCAACCCGGGCAGCACGGATTTCTGGCGCGACCAGCGCGTGAGCGGGGCGTATCCGATGTGGATCCGCCAGATCGCGCGCGAAACCCAGGCCGGCGGCTACTGCCTCACCATCGTTGGCCATACCAGTCGCACCGGGGCGGAAAACGTCAACGCGCGGCTGTCGCTGGCGCGCGCGCGGGTGATGCGCGACCTGCTGCTGCGCGAAGTGCCGGCGCTGTCGACCGCGCTGCGCATCGACGGCAAGGGTTCGTCGCAGAACATCGTCGGGTCCGGCACCGACGACGTGCGCGACTCGCTCGACCGCCGGGTCGAATTCCGCGCGGTCAGCTGCAACGGCTGAAGCGGATTCAGGCGGGGGGGCGACGGTCCGCCAGCCAGGCTGCCGCGGCGTGGCCGGCGCGGTAGCCGGTGGCGAAGCAGGCGGTGAGCAGGTAGCCGCCGGTCGGCGCCTCCCAGTCCAGCATTTCCCCGGCGCAGAACACGCCGGGGTGTGATTTCAGCATCAGGCCGTCGTTGAGCGCGCCGAATTCCACCCCGCCGGCGACGCTGATCGCCTCGTCCAGCGGCCGCGTCGCCACCAGGCGCAGCGGCAGCGCCTTGATCGCCGCGGCGAGCCGCGCCGGATCGGCGAAGTCCTCCGCCGTCGCCAGCTCGCGCAGCAGCCCCGCCTTCAACCCCTTGATTCCCGCCTGGCCCTGCAGATGGCTCGCCATCGAGCGGTGGCCGCGCGGCCGCGCGAGTTCGGTGCGCAGCCGCTCCAGGCTGCGGCCGGGGGCGAGATCGAGATGGACTGTGGCCTCGCCGCGCGCGGCGATGGTGTCGCGCAGCGGAGCGGACAGCGCGTAGATCAGGCTGCCTTCGACCCCCTCGGCGCTGATGACGAATTCGCCCGCGCGCTCGTGGCGGCTGCCGTCGGCCGCGGTGAAGGCCAGGTGCACCGCTTTCAGCGGTTCGCCGGCATAACGTTCGCGGAAATGCGGGCTCCAGCCTTGGCCCTCGGCGCCGCGGGCGCCGACCTCGAAGCCGCAGTTGGCGGGGCGCAGCTCGGCCACGGCGACGCCCGCGTCGCGCAGCAGGCCGACCCAGGCGCCGTCGGCGCCGAACTTCGCCCAGCTGCCGCCGCCCAGCGCCAGCACCACCGCGTCGGCCTTCACACGGTGTTCGCCTTCGGGGTTGCGAAAGCGCAGCGCGCCGTCTTCCGCCCAGCCCAGCCAGCGCTCGCGCACCGCGAAGCGCACGCCGGCCGCGCGCAGCCGCGCCAGCCACGCGCGCAGCAGCGGCGCCGCCTTCATCTCGGCCGGAAAGACGCGGCCGGAGCTGCCGACGAAGGTCTGCGCGCCGAGCGCATCGGCCCATGCCCGCAGCGCGTCGGCGCCAAACTCGGCGAGCAGCGGCGCGAGCGTGTCGCGGCGCTGGCCGTAACGGCCGAGAAAGGCCTCGGTTGGCTCGGAATGGGTGAGGTTGAGTCCGCCGCGGCCGGCGAGCAGGAACTTGCGCCCGACCGAGGGCATGGCCTCATGGACGGTGACCTCGGCGCCGGCGGCGGCCAGCACCTCGGCGGCGATCAGGCCGGCGGGGCCGCCGCCGATGACGCTGACACGCGCGGCGGTCGGGCTCGGGTGATCGGCCATGGAAAGGTCATCCTGTCGGGCAATGCGGGAGGGGGCGGCATTGTACGGCGGCGCGGCCGCCGCGCGCCCGCTTAGCTGAAGCGGGCGCGAAAGGCCGCCGGCACCTCGGCGATCGCGCGCTTGCCGTAGTCGAAGAACACGATGCCGCTCTTGCCGCGCGCCACCTCGCGGCCACTGGCCTGGTCGCACATGCGCCAGATCAGGTCGCAGCCGTAGCGGTTGAAATCCTCCGCGGCCATGTCGACCACCATGGTTTCGCCATGGAAGGCTTCCGAGCGGTACTGCACGGCGGCGTCGGCGAGCACGATGCCCAGCCCTTCGACATCCAGCTCGGTGTAGCCGAGCGACTGGAAGTAGCGCGACCGCGCCTCGCTGACCAGCGTGAGCAGCAGCGCGTTGTCGAGGTGGCCGCCATAGTTGATCTGACTGAGGTAGATCGGCAGCGCGGTGGAAAAGGCGAAGTGGTCGGGCAGCTCGATCTTGATGCGGGCCATGGCGGGTCGGGGTGGGGTCGGGATGGGGTCGGGAAGGGGGTCAAGGTTAGCGCCCGCAACCGCGGCCTACAAGCCGCGATTCCCGCCGCATATGCGCAGGGGAATCGCGGCGCCGCGCCGTCAGGCCGCGGGCGGGATGCGCAACACCTGGCCCGGGTAGATCTTGTCCGGATGGGAGAGCATCGGCCGGTTGGCCTCGAAGATCTTCTGGTACTTGTTGGCATCGCCGTAGTGCTTCTTGGAGATCGCCGACAGCGTGTCGCCGCGTGCCACGGTGTAGAAGGTGGCCGCCGGCTCGCTCTGGCTGACGGTGAGCTTGTCGTCCACCTGGTTCACCCCCTGCACGTTGCCGGCCGCCAGCACGATGCGCTCTCGGCTGGCCTGGTCGGGCGCGGTGCCGGCCACGGTGACGGTGCCGGAGGCGCCGTCGAAGCTCACCGTCAGATCGGGCGGCGCCAGTTGCAGCGTCGAGATGTAGTGCTTGATCGCGTCGGCGGCCTTGGTATTGGCCGCGGCGACCTTGTCGCCGTCCGCCGGGCTGGCGTCCTGCGCCTTGGCTTCGCCGGTCCCGAAGAGCTTTTCACCGGCTTCCTTGATGAACGAGATGAGGCTCATGCGTTTCTCCCTGTGCGATGAAGGTCGGAGTCGGGCGCGCGCCCTGTCCCCGGTTCAGGTTAGTCCAGCACCGCGCCCGCTGCGGACAACGCGGCGCTGACGGAAGCGCAGCAAACCCGGCGCCCGCCTGCCGAGCCGGCAATCAAACTGGCGGCGCCGGGGTTTCCGCCCGCTCAATCGCTGCGTGGCGGCAGCTGCCAAGTGGTCGTCGACGGCCGCCCGGGCAGGTCCAGCGTGGCCACCGCCGCCGGCGTGCGTGCGACGACGCGCCCGCCGCGCACCACCGCCAGGCGGGTGGCGCGCAGCCGGATCGCCTCGATCGGGTCGCGCGCCTGCAGCAGTACCAGGTCGGCGCGGCAGCCCGGCGTCAGGCCGTAGCCTTCCAGGCCGAGGATGGCTGCAGGGGTTTCGGTGACGGCGCGGAAGCAGGCGTGCATCGCCGCCTGTCCGGTCATCTGCGCCACATGCAGGCCCATGTGCGCCACTTCCAGCATGTCGCCGCTGCCCAGGCTGTACCAGGGGTCCATCACGCAGTCGTGACCGAACGCGACCGGAATGCCGGCGGCGAGCAGTTCGGGCACCCGCGTCATGCCGCGGCGCTTGGGGTAGCTGTCGTGGCGGCCCTGCAGCGTGATGTTGATCAGCGGGTTGGCGACGGCGGCGACGCCGGCTTCCGCCATCAGCGGCAGCAGCTTGGAGACGTAGTAGTTGTCCATCGAGTGCATGGAGGTGAGGTGCGAGCCGGTGACGCGGCCCTGCAGCCCCAGGCGCTGGGCGTGAAAGGCCAGCGTCTCGATGTGGCGCGAGTGCGGGTCGTCGGATTCGTCGCAGTGCATGTCCACCCGCAGCCCGCGGCGGGCGGCGAGTTCGCACAGGATGCGCACCGATTCGGCGCCGTCGGCCATGGTGCGCTCGAAGTGCGGGATGCCGCCGACCACCTCCACGCCCATCTCCAGCGCGCGCTCCAGGTTGGCAAGCGCGCCGGGGCTGCGCAGCACGCCGTCCTGCGGGAAGGCGACCAGCTGCAGGTCCAGCCAGGGCTTCACCGTCTCCTTCACGTGCAGCAGCGCCTCCACCGCCAACAGCCGCGGATCGCACACGTCGACATGGCTGCGGATCGCCAGCAGGCCCTTGGCCACCGCCCAGTCGCAGTAGGCGAGCGCGCGCTCCACCAGCGCCTCCTGCGTGAGCTGGGGCTTGAGTTCGCCCCACAGCGCGATGCCTTCGAGCAGGGTGCCGGAGGCATTCACCCGCGGCAGGCCGTAGGACAGGGTGGCGTCCATGTGGAAGTGGGCGTCGACGAAGGGCGGGCTGACGAGCTGGCCTGCGGCGTCCAGGGTCTGGGCCGCATTGGCGGAGAGGGCCGGCTCGACGGCGACGATGCGGCCACCGGCGATGCCGATGTCGAGACCTTGGCGGCCGTCGGACAGGGTGCAGTTGCGTAGCACGAGATCGAGCATGGGAACTCCGGACAGGATGTGCAGCGCCTGGGGGTTTTTAACCCGCCGCGCGGCGGCGCGCAAACCGCTGTGCGACAGGAACACCGGTTGCAGGAGCGCCGCTTTGCGAGGCGCGCGCCAGGGCGCGGTGGCCACCGGACGACAGGAGACGGAGATGGGCAAACCCGGGAACGATGAAGAAGCACAGGGCCGTGCGCGGCTGCACGACGAAGAAGTGGGCCGTGGCCCGGGAGGCGAGACGCACCAGGTGGCGGGCGGCGAGGTGCCGGTGCTGACCACCCAGCAAGGGGTGCCGGTGGCCGACGACCAGAACTCGCTGAAGGCCGGTGCGCGCGGGCCGACGCTGCTGGAAGATTTTCACTTCCGCGAGAAACTTTTCCACTTCGACCACGAGCGCATCCCCGAGCGCGTGGTCCATGCGCGCGGCTATGGCGCGCACGGCTATTTCGAAACCTACGAGTCGCTTTCCGACCTCACCCGCGCGGATCTCTTCCAGCGCGCCGGGGAAAAGACGCCCGCCTTCGTGCGCTTTTCCACCGTCGCCGGCAACAAGGGCTCCGCCGACATGGTGCGCGACGTGCGCGGCTTCGCGGTGAAGCTCTACACCCGCGAAGGCAACTGGGACATCGTCGGCAACAACATCCCGGTGTTCTTCATCCAGGATGCGATCAAGTTTCCCGACGTGGTCCATGCGGTCAAGCAGGAGCCGGACCGCGACTTTCCGCAGGCGGCTTCCGCGCACGACAACTTCTGGGACTTCATCTCGCTGACGCCGGAATCCATGCACATGGTGATGTGGATCATGTCCGACCGCACCATCCCGCGCTCCTTCCGCTTCATGGAGGGCTTCGGGGTGCATACCTTCCGCCTGGTCGATGCCGAGGGCGGCTGGCGCTTCGTCAAGTTCCACTGGAAGCCCAAGCTCGGTCTGCAGTCGGTGGTGTGGAACGAGGCGGTGAAGATCAACGGCGCCGATCCCGACTTTCACCGCCGCGACCTGTGGAACGCGGTGCAGAGCGGCAACTTTCCGGAATGGGAGCTGGGCCTGCAGGTGTTCGACGAGGACTTCGCCAACAGCTTCGACTTCGACCTGCTCGACCCCACCAAGATCATCCCCGAGGAAGTCCTGCCGGTGCGCAAGGTGGGGCGGCTGGTGCTGGACCGCATGGTGGACAACTTCTTCGCGGAAACCGAACAGGTGGCGTTCTGCACCCAGAACATCGTGCCCGGCATCGACTTCAGCGAAGACCCGCTGCTGCAGGGGCGCAACTTCTCCTACCTCGACACCCAGCTGAAGCGGCTCGGCGGGCCCAACTTCACCCATCTGCCGATCAACGCGCCCAAGTGCCCCTTCCACCACTTCCAGCAGGACGGCCACATGGCCTTCTTCAATCCCAAGGGCCGGGCCAACTACGAGCCGAATTCCTGGGGCGGGGCCGAGGGCGGGCCGCGCGAGGCGCCGGACATCGGCTTCAAGAGCGCCCGCACCGACATCGCCGGCCCCAAGCTGCGCATCCGTTCCGATACCTTCGCCGACCACTACAGCCAGGCGCGCCAGTTCTACATCAGCCAGACCGAAGTGGAGCAGCGCCATCTCGCCGACGCGCTGGTCTTCGAGCTGAGCAAGGTCGAAACGCCGGTGATCCGCGAACGCATGGTGTCGCACCTGCTCAACATCGACGCCGCGCTCGCCGGCAAGGTCGCGGACGGCATCGGCCTCACCCAGATGCCGCAGGCCGCGACGCCGGCGCGCCCGCCGCGCACCGACCTGCCGCCTTCGCCGGCGCTCAGCATCCTGCAGAACGGTCCGCAGTCGTTCGCCGGGCGCAAGCTCGGCGTGCTGGTCACCGACGGTTGCGATGCGGCCCTGGTGGCCGCGTTGCGCAGCGCGGTGGAGGACGCCGGCGGCATGGTCGAGGTGGTGGCGCCGCGCGTCGGCGGCGTCACCGCGGACGACGGCCGCCTGCTGCCGGCCCACCACCAGCTCGACGGCGCCCCCTCGGTGCTGTTCGATGCGGTGGCGGTGCTGCCCTCGGCCGAAGGCGTCGCCGCGCTGGCCGACAAGCCGCAGGCGCGCGATTTCGTCGCCGATGCCTATGCGCACTACAAGTTCGTCGCCTACGTGTCGGCGGCGCGCAAGCTGTTCGACAAGGCCGGGCTGCCCGCCCAGCTGGACGGCGGCTTCGTTGCGCTGGACACCGGCTCGCCGCCCAGCGCCTTCCTGGCCGCGGCGGCGCCGCTGCGCTTCTGGGCCCGGCCGGGCGCCTGAGCGCGGCTCAACGGGTACCGAACAGGCGGTCGCCGGCATCGCCGAGGCCGGGCACGATGTAGCCGTGCTCGTCCAGGTGGCTGTCGACCGCCGCCACCGTCACCGGCACGTCGGGATGGTGGGCGGCGAGCGCCGCCAGCCCTTCCGGCGCCGCCAGCAGGCACACCAGGCGCAGGCTGGCGACGCCTTCCTCCTTCAGCCGCGACAGCGCCGCGGTGGCGGAATTGCCGGTGGCGAGCATCGGGTCGACGACGATCACCTCGCGCTCCTCGATGTCCTCCGGCAGCTTGAAGTAGTACTCCACCGGCTGCAGCGTGTGCGGGTCGCGGTAAAGGCCGATGTGGCCGACGCGCGCGCCCGGCAGCAGCTCGATCATGCCGTCCAGCATGCCGTTGCCGGCGCGCAGGATGGACACCAGGCAGAGCTTCTTGCCGGCAATCATCGGCGCCTTGCATTCCGCGATCGGCGTGGTGACGCTGACCCGTTCGGTGGGCAGGTCGCGGGTGACCTCGTAGGCCAGCATCGCCGCGATCTCGCGCACCAGGCGGCGGAAGTTGTCGGTGGTGGTGTCGGCGCTGCGTGCCACAGAGAGCTTGTGCTGCAGCAGCGGGTGGTCGATCACGCGCAGGGCAGGGTGCATGGCAGGTCTCCCGGGGGTCAGAACACGGTTCCATCGCTGAGGATGGCCAGCGGCGGCGCGCCGCCGGGCCGGCGGTCGGCGGCGATGCGGCGGCCGGCCGACCAGGTGCCGCCCTGCAGCACGCAGGGCAGCGGAAACGCGGCGGCCGACAGGCCCAGCTCGGCACGTACCGCGTCGGCCAGGCGATCCAGGCCGATCACCGTCAGCGCGCGCCATTCGATGATCGCCGGCGCATCGACGGTGAGGGGTTCTGCCAGCAGCGCCGGATCGCGCGGCGCGATCACGCCGAAATCGAGCAGCAGGCCGCCGTTGCGGTACTCCGGCAGGCCGCTCAGGCGGTCCACGCCGCTGATCGTGAAACCCGCCTGCTGCAACGGTTCCAGCAGCGAATAGGTGAGCCATTGGGTAAGCTTGTGGAAGGGCACGAGGCCGTCGCCGGGCAGTGCCGGGTGCGGCCAGCAGTCGCCCAGCGGCACGCCGTCCATCACCGTGCGGCCGGGCCACACCGGGCCGAGTGCGCGCAGCAGCACCGCCAGCACTTCGCCCGCATCCAGCGGCCGTCCGGCGGCGCGCGCGGCGAGGTAATCGACCAGATGGCCGAGCCGCGCCGGGCGGCCGAACACGGCCGGCGTGGCCTCCATCACCTCGCCCAGCCGGCGCAGTAGCGCGGCGCGGCCCTCCAGCCCCACCAGCGGATTGGCCGCGCTCGCCTGAAAGGCTTCTGCCAGCCGGGCGGGCGCCAGCCGCGCCAGCGCCGCGGCATCGCTGCGCAGCGGGCGCGTGGGGTCGGCCGAGAAGCCGCCGCCGGCAAACAGCGCGAAGCTCGCCACTCCCAGCCCTTCGGAGCGCCCCAGGCTCAGGCCGTTGGCGCCGTCGCGGTAGCGCCACGCAGTGCCGGCCCCAGCGTCGAGCAGCACGCTGGGGATGACCAGGTCGAACGCGACGCGCGCGCGCTCCAGCGGGGTGTCGTCCAGCCCGGCGCGCGCGGCGAGCGCCGCCCAGCGGTCCACGCCGCCGGCCTCGAAGTGGCGCCAGCGGCTGTGGTAGGGCACGGCCAGATCCGGGTAGTCGTGGCGGATGGTGTCGGCGACGTAGGCGGCGGTGGCGGGAAGATGCTGCGGCTGCCAGGTAAATAGTGCCGAGTTGCCCGCCTCGACATGGCGCATGACCGCGGCGCAGCGGCTGCGCACCGCTTCGGCGCACAGCAGCGCCGCGGCCGGGTGGTCGTCCGCCACCGGGGTATGCCAGCCGGCGCGGCTGATCGAGGTGGCGGCGGTGGCCGCGGCGATGGCGTCGATGAAGCTCATGGGCGGGCCTCCGTCAATGCGGGCGTGCCGGGCGGCGCGGCCGTCGGTTCATTCGTGCAGCCCGCGGCCCTTGGCGAGCGCGAGTTCGGCTTCGGCTGGCGGTGCCTCGACGCTGAAATAGCCGGCGGCGACCTTGGCGTCCATCTCGACGCGGGCGTCGGGTGGAATCAGCGCATCCGGAATCGCCACCCGTTCCACCACTTCGATGCCCGCCGCGGCGAGCGCGCCGTGCTTCATGTTGCTCATCGACGCCCAGCGGTCGATGCGGCGGATGCCGAGCCAGTGGAAGACATCGGGCATCAGCTGCTGGAAGCGCATGTCCTGCACGCCGGCGACGCATTCGGTGCGCTCGAAATAGGTTTCGGCGCGGTCGCCGCCGCGCTGGCGCTTGCGCGCGTTGTAGACCAGGAACTTGGTGACCTCGCCGAGGGCACGGCCTTCCTTGCGGTTATAGACCACCAAGCCGACCCCGCCCTGCTGCGCCATCTCGACGCAGACCTCGATGCCGTGGGCGAGGTAGGGCCGGCAGGTGCAGATGTCGGAGCCGAACACGTCGGAGCCGTTGCATTCGTCATGCACGCGGCAGGCGACCTTCGTTTCCGGGCGGCCGAGCTTGGCGACGTCGCCGAAGAAGTAGAGCGTCATGCCGCCGATCGGCGGCAGGAAGACCTTCAGGTCGGGCCGCGTGACCAGTTCGGGGAACATCCCCGCGGTCTGTTCGAAGAGCGCGCGGCGCAGCGCGGTCTCGCGGATGCCGAAGCGCTCGGCGATGCCGGGCAGGTACCACACGGGGTCGATCGCCGCCTTGGTCACGCGCACGTCGCCATTGGCGGCCAGCACCGTGCCGTCGGCGCGCAGCCGCCCGGCCGCGATTGCCGCCTGCAGCTCGGGCATGTTGATGTGGGCGGTGGTCACCGCGATCGTCGGCCGGATATCCATGCCGGCGGCGATCAGGTGGGCGAACTCCTCCGCGACGCGGTGGCCCCAGGGGTCGAGCGAGACGATTGCGCCCGGATCGCTCCACTGCGGGTGGGGGCCGATCGCGACCGCCGGGGCGGTGTCGGTGAGATCGGGGCGGTGGTCGCGCTGGAGCTGGCCGGAAGCTACCGCCAGCGCGCGGTATACCGAGTACGCCCCCGCATGCGTGCCGATGACGTTGCGCAGCCCGGGTTCGCCGAGGCTGGCGATCAGCGGCCCGCGGGCGCGGGCGCTGGTGGCGCCCCATTCCACCGCCGGCGCACGCCCGCTTCGGCCGCGGTTGTGGGAGGTGAGCATGATGTGCGATGCCATGACGAACTCCTCGAGAGGCCGCTGCGAACCCGCGTTCCACGCCACAGCTTGCCGTCGTGGAACCCACCTTGCACGATTGAGGCGAGCGAGATCCGTGCCACGCCCAAGGCCGCCGTAGCCGGGTTGCGGGCCTGCCGTGCGCACCGCGATGGGGCGCCGCGCCGCTTTGCGGCAGGCTGCATGGGCGCGGGTGGTGCGCTGCAATGTCGAGCGGGTAGGATGGGGGCGTGCGCCGGTCCTGGTCAGGATGGTCGCGGGTCGGGGCAGGAGGGCGTGCGTTGCTTCACGGCGGCCGTGCTTTTGGCGGCTGCCGATGCAGCGCCGGGCGGGCGCCGCTGTCCAAGCTCACGTGATCGCGGGGCCTGGGCATCACCCTTGCAGAGCGAAAGCCCGGGCGCATTTTTTTCAGCTCGGGACACACTTCAATCACAGAGAGCGAGCGAGACGATGGATACCAACAAGCTCAAGGTCCGCAATTTCCCTTCTGCCCATGAGGAAGCGGTGGCACCCAAGCCGGCCACGCCCTACGACGGCCCCGGCAGCGCATTCCGCATGGCCTTTACCGACAACGAGTTCCTGCTGCGCGACGAGCTGCGTCCGGTGCGGCTGCAGCTGGAGTTGATGAAGCCCGAGTTGATCCAGCAGGACCAGGGCGTGGCCTCCACCATCGTCGTGTTCGGCAGCGCGCGCTTCAAGTCGCGCGAGGTGGCCGAGCAGATGATGGCCGAGGCGCAGGCGAGCGGGGACGAGGGCCTGCTGGCGCGCGCCACGCAGATGCTGCGCATGTCGCATTACTACGAGGAGGCGCGCCGCTTCGGCGAGCTGGTGACGCGCGAGTCCGACGCGCTGGGCGAGCCGGTGATCATCTCCACCGGCGGCGGCCCCGGCATCATGGAAGCGGGCAACCGCGGCGCCTTTGAAGCGGGCGGGCGCAGCATGGGGATGAACATCTACCTGCCCTTCGAGGAAGCGCCCAATCCCTACATCACGCCGGAACTCTGCTTTCAGTTCCACTACTTCGCGATCCGCAAGATGCACTTCCTGATGCGGGCGGTGGCGCTGGTGAGCTTTCCGGGCGGCTTCGGCACGCTGGACGAGCTGTTCGAGGCGCTGACGCTGACGCAGACGCGCAAGATCCGGCGCCGGCCGATCATCCTGTTCGGGCGTGCGTTCTGGGAGCGGCTGATCGACTTCAACGTGCTGATCGAGGATGGCCTGATCAGCCCGGGCGATGTCGAGCTGTTCCAGTACGTGGAAACCGCGGAGGAGGCGTGGGAGGCGATCAAGCTCGCCTACCGCATCGACGACCCGCAATTCACCGCGCGGCAGATCCGCCAGCTCTAGCTGCGGCGTTCAGCGGGCGGCGCGCGCGGCGGCGACTTCCGCCTGCAGCCGGCACAGCGCGTCGCCCTGCTCCAGCCGCGTCGCCTGCATCCACTGCGGTACCGCGAGGGCGCGCGCTTCGGCATCCAGGCGCGCGGCGGTGGCTGCGTCGCCGAGGCCGAGCGCCGCTTCCCAGCGGATCGCCAGGCGCCAGTAGCGCGACGCGAGATCGCCGTCGCCGCGCTGGCGCTGGGCGTCGGTCAGACTTACCGCGTCGGCCGCCTCGGTGATGCGCAGCACTTCCTGCCGCATCCGGCGCGCCTGCACGCTGTCGGCCACCGCCTCGTCGGGGCGGTCGCCGTAGCGCAGGGCTTCGCGCGCACGCAGGTCGAGCAGGTAAGCGAGGTTGATGCCGTTGTAGCCGTCCTGGCGCAGGTGGAAGCCGCGTTCGTAGGCGTTGATCGCCCGGTCCAGGTCTTCGCGGCGGCGGTGCGCGTCCCATAGCCGCTTGTGGATCGCGCCCCACAGGCCGAGCGTTTCGGGGTCGTTGGTGGTGGCGGGGTCGAGCTGCAGCAGCACGTCGCGCGCGTCCTGCAGGGCCGCTTCGGCGCTCGGCAGGCGCGATTTGTAGATCGAGAACGCGAGCTGCTGCAGCACGAAGGGGTCGTTGGGGCGCAGCGCGCGCACCTGTTCCAGCAATACGCGCGCGCCGGCAAAGTCGCTCGGCTGGCCCGCGGGCGGGTTGATGCAGGCGCGTGCGGCTTCGAGCAGTTCCTTCGCGCTCGGGGTCGCCACGCTGTCGGCGGGCGGGCTCGGTGCCGGCGGGGGGGCAGGCGATGCGGCGGGTGGGGGCAGCGGCGCAGGCGCACCGGCTGGCGAAGCGCCGACGGCGGGGTCCGGCGGGCCGAAGGCGTCCACATCGAGCGCCGGTGGATGGGCGGCGTAGTGGACCACCGCGCCGTCCAGCCACAGGCCTGGCCGCCGCGGTGGGTGCAGCCCCGGCAGGAAGGTGTAGACCGGGCTGTCGGTGCTGTCGGCCGCGAGCAGCGCCTCGATCGCCTGCTGCAGCTCGGTGCGGAAGCGGCGCGCTTCCTTGTAGCCGATCTCCTCGCCCAGGTGGCGGTAGCGCCGGATGCTGATGTGGCTGACGTCGAAGGGGTTGCGGAACTGCTCCTCGGCCACGATCAGCGTCGCGCGCGGGCGCAGGCCGTAGCGCACGCCGAGTTCGAACGCGGCGTTGACGTTGTAGGTGGAGAGATCGGCGATGACCAGGTCGGCGTCGAGCAGCATTTCGTACATCGGCTTGTCGATGGTGCCGCTGTGCACGATCTCGTCGGCGCGGATGCACTCCAGCC
This sequence comes from Azoarcus olearius, assembly GCF_001682385.1. NCBI lineage: Bacteria > Pseudomonadati > Pseudomonadota > Betaproteobacteria > Rhodocyclales > Zoogloeaceae > Azoarcus > Azoarcus olearius. The sequence goes on along the minus strand of NZ_CP016210.1, from coordinate 4,208,090 downwards.
CGGCTCCGACCACCGCCTCGCGGATGATCTCGTAGGACGCGTCGAGGTCGAGGATGCGGCCGTCCGTGTAGTCGGTCTTCTTGCCGAATCCCTGGATCACGAAGCAGGTGCCCTTCGCCATGCGCGCCGCCCCCTCAGACGAAGCCGTGCAGGTGCGCCAGCCGCACATTGGCTTCGGCGTAGCGGCGGCCCAGACGCTGGATCGCCGGCAGGCGGTCGATCGCGTCCAGCCGCTGCACGTCGGCCTCGGCGACATCGCTCAGGCCAAGCGCGTCCAGGCCGGCGCGGCTCACGTCCGGGTCGTAGCGCACGTAGCTGAAGAGCTTGGGCCCGCTCCAGTTCGGCGGCTCGCCGGGCGCCGACACCATGGTGCCGATCTCGCGGTCGAGGAGGCCGCCATGGCGGCATTCGCCCAGCATCCGGCAGGCCATGTCCCAGCCGGCCGAGGCGGCATTCATCAGCGCGCCCGGAATGTTCTTGGCGTGATCGAGCAGCCACAGGTCGTCGGCCTGCAGATCGGGGCGCAGGCGGGGCGCGGTGCCGGTGCCCACCGAGACGACAAGCAGCTGCCCGGTGCCGGTCGGCCAGTTGATCGCGTAGGGCCGCGCGGTGGCCATCTGGAAGGCGAGGAAGGCAGGGTTGTTGTAGGTGGTGACGCCGCCGTCGACGAACACGAAGCGGTAGGCCTGCGGCGTGCCCTCGGCAAAGCTCACGACCTCCGGCGGGAAGAAGGTGGGCGCCGCGGTGCTCGCGCGCACCAGCTGCCATAGCGGCAGGCGCAGATTGCAGTCGCGGCGCCCGCTGTCGTTGTAGCGCGCGTCCGGGTTGTTGCACACCGGCCAGGGCGAATCGGTGCTGTGGTTGCGCATCACCATCATCAGCAGCGTGCGCAGCGCCGGCGAGCCGAGCGTCGCATGGGGTTCCGCCGTGCTCGGCTGGTGCCCGAGCGCGGCGTCAAACTCGCTGCGCAGCTTCGCCGCCAGCGGTTCGTCGTCATAGCTGTAGCGCAGACGCTTGAACAGCGCGGCGCGGTCGAACATCTGGCCGCCGCTCTCGGTGTAGAAGCGGCCGATGCGCGCCATGCTCATGCCGGCGGCAATGCACGCGGCGATGATCGCGCCGGTGCTGGTGCCGCAGGTGAAGTCGAACCAGTCGCCCAGCACCAGCTCGGGCTGGTCCAGTTCGCGGCGCAGGTCGGTTTCGAGGCGGGTGAGGATTTCGACGCTGACCAGACCGAGGATGCCGCCGCCGTCGCAGGCGAGGATCTTCTTCGGACCGGGGCGCCGGATGCGTTCGGTCAGCTTGGGGTTCATGTCTGCCTCCACGTGGCCCGTTGCGCGGGCCTTATCGATCCGGATCGCGCTCAGGGCGGGATCACGATGACTTCGCCTGCGCGCTCGCGAACGGCTGCCACCATGTCGGCGGTTCCGCCGCCGCCGTCCCCGGCCTCGCCGTTCCACACGCACAGCAGCACCAGCCGGCGCGCCCCGCTCGCCGCCGCGCTGTCGAGCAGCCAGCGGTTGCAGCGCTCGAAGGGGCCGGTCGCGGCATCCTCCGGCGCGGGCGCCAGCACCTGCGGTGCCTGATCCAGCCGGGCGAGCACGGCGGCAAAACGCGCGCGCCACTGCACGCCGTGGGTGGCGGGCAGGATGGAGCGGCGGACGAATTCGTGCGGGGGAAAGGGCAAGCGCAGCTGGAGCCGCACACCGCGCTCGAGCGCGGCTTCGGCCAGCATCAGGTCGGCGCCGGCGGCACCCTGGGTGTAGGCCACGTCGGCCGGGCCGGCCTCCAGCGTGTCCAGCGCGGCGGCGATGCGGGCGCGCACCGCGGCTTCATGCTCGGCGGGAAAGCGCGGCGTGGTCCGTTCCGGCGCGTCCATGATGTGGCCGCTGAGGACCAGCGCGCAGCGCGGCGGGGTGGCCGCGCTCCGGGTGGCACTGGGCTGAGGGGTGACGGACATCGGCGCGGGCTCCGCTGGCCGGCCGGTCCGCGGGGGCCGCGGAAGGCGCCGGGTCTCGTCTGAGTGTAGAAGATGGCGGGCGATTATTGCAGGGCGGCCCGCCGCGCCCTCGTACGGCGGTTTACTCTTCGTCCGCCTCGAGTTCCTCGAGCATGGCCTCGTCGTCATGGTCCATGCCGCCGAGCGCGCCCATCGCCATCGGGTTGAACGGCTTGCCGTTGACGCTGAGCTGGCCCTGGCGGAACGCGACCGAGGACTTCAGCAGCCCGCCTTCCTGGCTGACGTAGCCCTGCGCGGCGACGGCGGCGAGCTGGCGGTTGAAGCGTTCGGCTTCGCTCGGCGTGTCCTGCCACTGCAGCAGCAGCGCGACCGGCACCACGGCCTCGCCGGACGCGTCGATCTTGCCGATCAGCGCCATCACGTTGGAGAACTCCTCGGGCTGGATGCCGGCCAGCTTGATCCGCGCCGCGACGCGCGCTTCGCCGTGCGGGCTGCTGAAGCTGATGCGGTCGAGACTGATTTCCGGCGCGTGCGACAGCAGCTCCAGCGCGGGCGTGCTCAGTGTGGCGAACGCAGCGGTGGGGTTGCCGCCGGCGGCAGCGGCCAGCGTCGGATCGCCATAGACCTTCATCATTTCCTTGTAGAGCTTGGAAAGCGTGCGCGCGTGCAGGTGCTTGAGCGAGAGGTCGTAGTGGGCCGGGCCGTAGTCCTGCTCGCCGACCTTGATCACTTCGGCGCCGATGCGCGCGGCGATGTCGATGAAGTCGCCGTTGGCCGGCGCGTCGATGTCGTAGGTGATGCGCTGCGCCAGCACCACCGGCTTGGGGTCGGACGGGTTCTTGCCCGGGGTGACGCGCAGCTCGGCGACCGCGAACTTCTGCGTGCCGGTGTAGAGCAGGGTGTCATCGTCGAACAGGCGCTGCTGGTCGCCTTCGAGCGTGAGGCCGCTCAGCACCAGGTGCACGTCGGCGTCCTCCACCTCGAGCTTGGGTGCGCCGCCGCGCATCGTGTAGTGCTTCATGCCGGCGGCGAAGTCCACGACCAGCTCCAGGCCATCCCACGCGAGGCGGGCCGTTTCGCCGGTTTCCGCATTGGGTACGGTGGTGGCGAAGGCCGGGCTGCTCAGCGTGGAGCGGCCGCTGCCGTTGAAGTTGTAGACGTTGTGCAGCGTGACCGGCGGCTTGTCGCCGAGCACCTTGGCGATTTCCTGGCGGGTCGATTCGTCGAGCACCAGCTGGCTGTCGGCCACGCCGGCGGCGACCGTGGTGAAGCCGGGCAGCGGGCCGTGCTTGATGTCGGTGCGCACCGTGAAGCGCAGCGGCTGTTGCGGTTCGTCGGCATCGGCCTGCAGCGGGGCGCCGATCTCGAAGGTGACGGTTTCGGTGGCGCTGAAGATGCCGCGCTCGTAGTTGCGTTCGGCCACGCGCAGGTAGGGCGTGGCGGCGAGCTGGGCGTACTGCTCGGCGTGGGCGCTTTCGATGCGTCCGCCCAGATACCAGGCGGTGGCGGGATAGGCGAGCGCGACGGCGGCGACCAGCGCGCCGAAGGTAAGCGGCTTGTTCATGCGGGTTTCCTGGCTGATGGCGCGAAATGCGCCGGCTGAGACGACATGCGAGTATGCCCAACGTAGGCGCCGGCGTCGATGGTCGGCAGGCCGCTGGCATGGTCCGACGCAAGCGGCATTGAACTTGCTACGCCGGGCTGGGGCCGGACCTCCCCTGCCGACCCCGCGATTGCACATTCAAACCCGGTCGCGGCGCCCGCCGGCGCCCTCGAACCGGCAGGACGCGAGGCTATCCGACATGCAGAAAAACACGACCCTGGTGACCTGGCAGGACAACTACGCCCTGGGCCTGGACGAAATCGACGACCAGCACAAAATGCTGTTCGACATCATGAACCGGCTGTGGGCGGCGATCCTGCGCAACGCCGAAGGTCAGGAGCTGGGCCGCATCCTCGAAGACCTGGAGCGCTACACGGTACTGCACTTCACCGAGGAAGAGACCTTCATGCGCTCGATTGCGTATCCCGACTTCGACGGCCACATCGCCTACCACCGCAAGTTCGTCAAGCAGATCAGCGACGAAAAGGCGGCGGCCCGCAGCGGGCGGCAGGTGAGCCTGGAACTGATCCATTTCCTGCGCGACTGGCTGGTCAACCACATCCTCGTCGAGGACAAGCGCTACGCGGCGCAATTCCGCACCGAAAAGCGCAGCTCGTCGCTGCTCGGGCGCTTCTTCGCCCGCCTCGGGTGAAGTCCGCGTCGGCCGTTTGTCGTACATCGCACACGGCCGGCGCCCGCCTGTTCAGCGGAAGAAGCGGCCCAGCGAGCGTGCCAGCCAGCCTTCCTTGCGCTGGTCGCTGACCAGCGCAACCATGCGCGGCCGCACCGCGCCCACGTAGTCGGCGTCGTCGCGCTTGATGTGGTTGATCAGCCAGGCGCTGAGCAGCGTGTGGATTTCCTCGGCGATCTCCTCGCCCCTGGAAAAACGCTCGCGGTATTCGTTGACCCGGCGCACGAAGAGTTCGTGCACCTTGCGGTGCGGCTTCAGGTAGGGGTAGCCGGCTTCTTCCTGCAGGCTTTCCTCGAAGGCGAAATGCGACAGGGTGTAATCGACCAGCTCGTCCAGCACGCGGCCGACCAGGCCGCGGTCCTGCTTCTGTTGCGCGTGTTCCATCTGGTTGATGTAGTCGACGATGCGCATGTGCTGCTGGTCGATCACGGCGATCCCGGTGTCGAGGTCGCTCGTCCAAGTGATGGGCACGGTGTTCTCCAGGGGTAGGCTGGTGGGCTGACGGAAGCCCATGATTATAGCGCGGTCATGTTTCACGATGCTTTTCAAATATTCATGCGCGCATAGAGACAGAATGCGGGCGAGGGGCCGTGCGCCCTTGCCTTGACCCCGGCAGGCACCCTCACGAGAATGCGCCCTTGCCTTACGCCGCGGTCCGTTTCCGATGTCCTTCCTGCTTGAACCCGCCTCCGCCCAGCTCCCGCTCGGCCTGCGCGACGTCGCCTCGCTCGGCCAGGTGTTCACACCGCCGGCCGCGGTGGCGGCGATGCTCGCGCTGCGGCGCAACGCCGGGCGCGTGCTGGAGCCTTCCTGCGGGGACGGTGCCTTCCTGCGCCATCTGCCGGGTGCGGTGGGCATCGAACTCGACCGCGAACACTGCCCGCCGGGCGCGCTCAACCTCGATTTCTTCGCCTATCCGGCGCACGAGCGTTTCGACACCATCATCGGCAACCCGCCCTATGTCCGCTTCCAGGACATTCCCGCCGCCACCCGGCGCCTGCTCGGGCCGGGCGCGCAATGCCTGGACGGGCGCTCCAACCTGTACCTGTTCTTCATCGAGAAGTGCGTGCGCCACCTCGCCCCCGGTGGCGAGCTGATCTTCATCACCCCGCGCGACTTCCTGAAGGCGACCTCGGCGGTGAAGCTCAACCGGCTGCTGTACGAAGCGGGCTCGATCACCGACGCGATCGAGCTGGGCGACGCCCGCGTGTTCGACGACGCGCTGCCCAACTGCCTGATCTGGCGCTTCGAACTCGGCCGCCGCGAGCGCAGCCTGCGCTATGCCGAAATCCGCAGCGGCGAGGACGCCGCGCTGGCGCTTGCCGAGCCGCGCTGGCAGCCGCGCCACCTGCTCGAATGCGGCGGCCACCTGATGTTTGCGCGTGGCGACTATCCGCTGCGGCTGGCCGACGTGGCCTACGTGAAGGTAGGCGCGGTGTCGGGCGCCGACCCGCTCTACGCCGAGCCGGCGCAGGGCGGGCGCGAGTTCGTCTGCTCGGCCACGGTGCGCAGCGGCGCCACCCGCCGCATGCTGTGGGTGGAGCCGGGCGACCCGCCGCCGCCCGCGCTGCTGGCGCACAAGACGCGCCTGCTCGGGCGCAAGGTCGCGCGGTTCGACGAATCCAACTGGTGGCACTGGGGGCGCGTGCATCACCGCAGCGCGCGGCCGCGGGTCTACGTCAATGGCAAGACGCGTGCGCCCCGGCCCTTCTTCATGCACGACTGCCGGGACTACGACGGCTCGGTGCTGGCGGTCTTTCCGCGCCGCGACGATGTCGACCTGCAGGCCTTCCGCGATGCGCTCAACGCGGTGGATTGGGCCGACCTCGGCTTCGTCTGCGACGGCCGTTTCCTGTTCACCCAGCGCAGCCTGGAACAGGCGCCGCTGCCGGCCGCGTTCGCGCGCTTCCTGCCGGACTGAGCGCGCCCGGGGCCCCGTCCGGACCCCCGCGGCCTTTGGTGTAACATTCGCCGCAAACCATTTCCTGCCGCGGCTAGTTCGGGCGGCTCCCCAACCGGGTTTCCTGCGAGACACGCTTCCATGGTTCCTCACCTCACCACCGCGCTGACCGGCCCGCTGCTGGAGCTGGAAAAGCAGTTCCTCGACCGCGCCAGCGAGATCGAGAAGTGGTTCCGCATCCAGTGGCAGGACCACCTGCCGCCGTTCTACGGCTCGACCGACCTGCGCAATTCGGGCTTCAAGCTGGCGCCGGTCGATCTCAACCTGTTCCCCGGCGGCTTCAACAACCTCAACGACGCCTTCATGCCGCTGTGCGTGCAGGCCGCCCAGGCGGCGATCGAGCGCATCTGCCCCGACGCCAGCAAGCTGCTGCTGGTGCCCGAGAACCACACCCGCAACCAGTTCTACCTGCAGAACGTCGCCAAGCTGGTCAGCATCCTGCGGCTCACCGGGCTGGACGTGCGCATCGGCAGCCTGCTGCCCGATGTCACCGCGCCCACCGTGCTGGAGCTGGACAACGGCGCCCGCCTGACGCTGGAGCCGCTGCGCCGCGAAGGCGGGCGGCTGGGGCTGGAGGGCTTCGACCCCTGCGCGGTGCTGCTCAACAACGACCTTTCCGGCGGCGTGCCGGCGGCCCTGCAGGGGCTGGACGAGCAGTGGGTGATCCCGCCGCTGCACGCGGGCTGGCATTTCCGCCGCAAGTCGCGCCACGCCGAGGCCTACGACCGCGTCGCACGCGAGTTTGCCGCCACCATCGGCATCGACCCCTGGCACATCAACCCGGAATTCGGCGTCTGCGGCCAGATCAACTTCCAGGAACGCACCGGCGAGGAATGCCTCGCCCACCAGGTCGATACGCTGCTCACCCGCATCCGCGCCAAGTACAAGGAATACGGCATCGCCGACGAGCCCTTCGTGGTGGTCAAGGCCGACGCCGGCACCTATGGCATGGGCGTGATGACGGTGAAGGACGCCTCCGAGGTGGTCGGCCTCAACCGCCGCCAGCGCAACAAGATGGCGGTGGTGAAGGAAGGCCTGGAGGTGCACGAGGTCATCATCCAGGAAGGCGTGCACACCTTCGAAACCGTGGATGGCGCGGTCGCCGAGCCGGTGGTCTACATGATGGACCACTACGTCGTGGGCGGTTTCTACCGCGTCCACACCGAGCGCGGCCGCGACGAGAACCTCAACGCGCCGGGCATGCTGTTCAAGCCGCTGGCGTTCGAAACCTGCTGCACGCTGCCGGATTCCGCGCAGGGGCCGGATGCGCCGCCCAACCGTTTCTACGCCTATGGCGTGGTTGCCCGCCTCGCACTGCTCGCCGCCTCGGTCGAAATCGAGGAGACCGAGCCCGCCGCCGACGCGCTCGCGGTCTGAGCCGGAGCCGCCATGACCCAGTCGCTCAAGCTTGCCTTCATCGTCGATCCGCTCGACGCGCTCAAGGCCTACAAGGATTCCAGCATCGCGATGATGCGTGCCGCCGCGGCCCGCGGCCACCAGGTGTGGGCACTGCAGCGCGAGGCGCTGGCGTGGCGCGACGGCGCGGTGTTCGCGCGCAGCGTGCCGCTCACGCTGCTGCCGGGCGACCACCCGTGGCACGAGGCGGGCGAGGCGCAGAGCCTGCCGCTGTCCGCGTTCGACGCGGTGGTGATGCGCCAGGACCCGCCCTTCGACTTCGAGTACGTCACCGCCACCTGGCTGCTGGAACGCGCGGTGCAGGCCGGGGTGCGCGTGTTCAACGACCCGCGCGCGATCCGCGACCATTCCGAAAAGATCGCAATCACCGAATTCCCGCAGTTCACCGCCACCACGCTGGTGGCGCGCGATCCGGCGGAAATCCACGCCTTCATCGACGAACTCGGCGACGTCATCCTGAAGCCGCTCGACGGCATGGGCGGCAGCCAGATCTTCCGCGTCACTGCCTCCGATCCCAACCGCAACGTCATCGTCGAGACGCTGACCCACGAAGGCGCGCGCACCATCATGGCGCAGCGCTACCTGCCGGCCATCGTGCACGGCGACAAGCGCGTGCTGATCGTGGGCGGCGAGGTCGTGCCCTATGCGCTCGCACGCATTCCCAAGGCGGGCGAGACGCGCGGCAACCTTGCCGCCGGCGGCCGCGGCGTGGCGATGCCGATCACCGCGCGCGAACGCGAGATCGCCGAGTACCTCGCGCCCATCCTGTGGGCGCGCGGCCTCCTGATCGTCGGCCTCGACGTGATCGGCGGCCATCTCACCGAGATCAACGTCACCAGCCCGACCTGCATGGTCGAGATCGCCACCCAGAGCGGCTTCGACGTCGCCGCACTGGTGGTCGATCGCCTCGAGGCGGCGTGCGCCGAGTGAGTCCGGCTCTGTCAGGCGGGTGGGCGCGTGCGCTGCTGCTCGCCTGCGCCGCGCTGGTGCTCGCGGCCTGTTCGCGCGCGCAGGTCTTCCATCAGGAATCCTATGTGTTCGGCACCCGCGTGGATGTCGCGGTGTACGGCACCGACGCGGGCCAGGCCGAGGCCGCGATGGCCGACGTGCTGCGCGAGTTCGACCGCCTGCATCGCGCCTACCACGCCTGGGAGCCGTCCGAGCTGACCACGCTGAACGCGGCGCTCGCGCGCGGCGAAACGGCCACGGTGTCCGACGAACTCGCGGCGATGCTGGCCGATGCCCAGCGCCTGGCCGCGCTCGGCGACGATCTGTTCGATCCCGCGCTCGGGCGCCTGATCGAGCTGTGGGGCTTTCACACCGACACCTTCGTGCCGCGCCGGCCCGACCCCGCGCAGGTGGCGGCGCTGCTCGCGGCCGCCCCGCGCATGGCCGACCTCGTCCTCGACGGCAACCGCGTCAGCAGCCGCAACCCGGCGGTGCAACTGGATCTCGGCGGCTATGCGAAGGGCTACGCGCTCGACCGCGCCGCGGCCATCCTGCACCAGCGCGGCGTTGCCAACGCGCTGATCAACATCGGCGGCAACGTCATGGCGCTCGGCAGGAAGGGCGACCAGCCCTGGCGCGTCGGCATCCAGAACCCGCGCGAGGCGGGCCCGCTCGCCACCCTGCCGCTGTACGACGGCGAGGCGATCGGCACCTCCGGCGACTACCAGCGCTATTTCGAACTCGACGGCGAACGCTACGCCCACCTGCTCGACCCGCGCACCGGCCAGCCCGCGCACGGCACCCGCTCGCTGACGGTGCTGATCACCCCCCGCACCGCCGCCGGCACGCTGTCCGACGCGGCCAGCAAGCCCGCCTACATCGCCGGCGACGGCTGGCGCGAGCAGACCCGCCGCTTCGGCATCGAGCACGCGCTGCGTGTCGCCGCCGACGGCCGCATCCAGGTCACGCGCGAGCTGCGGGCCCGCCTGCAACTGCCTTCCGGCACCACGGTCGAGGTCGTCGACTGAGCCGCGTACCGGCAGCCGGCGGGCTGTCGGCGGGCGCCGCGTAGCGCCTCGTCCGCGCGCTTTTCTCCTCCCTTCGCCAGGCTCCCGCTGCGGGTTTTCCCCAGCCGCCACGCGCTGCCGCGCGCCCTGCGCCGGTCTATGCTTGAAAAGACCGATTGCATGCCGGGTGCGGCGCGCGGGGAGGGCGGGTATGAGGTTTGACGCGGATGTTCCGGAAGCGCCTGGCGCGCTGCGCGCAGCGATCACCGCGGCGACGCGGCGTGACGAGGCGGACTGCGTGCACGCCCTGGTTGCCGAACTGCAGCAGCGGCGCGCCCGGCTGGGGCTGGACGACGCGGTGGTGGAGGCGCGCGCGGCGGCGCTGGTCGTCGACGTGCGCCGCCGCCGCCGCGGGGCCGGCGGCGTCGACCAGCTGATGCACGAGTTCTCGCTCTCCACCCAGGAGGGGGTGGCGCTGATGTGTCTCGCGGAGGCGCTGCTGCGCATTCCCGATCACGCCACCGCGGACCGCCTGATCCGCGACAAGATCGGCCAGGGCGACTGGCGCACCCACCTCGGCCACAGCGAATCCCTGTTCGTCAATGCCGCGACCTGGGGCCTGCTGATCAGCGGGCGGCTGGTCGCCACCCGCAGCGAACGCGCGCTCGGCAGCGCGCTGTCGCGGCTGCTGGCGCGCGGCGGCGAGCCGGTGGTGCGGCGCGGGGTCGATTTCGCGATGCGCCTGCTGGGCCAGCAGTTCGTGCTTGGTGAAACCATCGGCGCGGCGCTGCGCCGCAGCCGCGACAGCGAGTCGCGCGGCTACAGCCATTCCTTCGACATGCTGGGCGAGGCGGCGCTGACCGCGGCCGACGCCGAGCGCTACACCCGCGCCTACGAGGAGGCCATCCACGCTATCGGCGCCGCCGCCGCGGGGCACGGGCCGCGCGCCGGCCCCGGCATCTCGATCAAGCTGTCGGCGCTGCATCCGCGTTACTGCCGCGCGCAGCGCAGCCGCGTGCGCGCCGAACTGCTGCCGCGGCTCGCCGCGCTGATGCGGCTCGCGCGCGGCTACGACATCGGCGTCAACATCGACGCCGAGGAGGCCGACCGCCTCGAACTCTCGCTCGACCTGTTCGAGGCTCTGGTCGCCGATCCGCTGCTGGCGGGCTGGGACGGCCTCGGCTTCGTCGTGCAGGCCTACCAGAAGCGCGCGCCCTTCGTGATCGACTATCTGGTAGACCTCGCCCACCGCAGCGGCCGCCGCCTGATGATCCGGCTGGTCAAGGGCGCCTACTGGGACAGCGAGATCAAGCGCGCCCAGGTCGAGGGCCAGGCCGGCTACCCGGTCTACACCCGCAAGGCCCACACCGACCTTGCCTACCTTGTGTGCGCGGCGCGCCTGCTCGCCGAGGCCGGCGCGGTCTATCCGCAGTTCGCCACCCACAATGCGCGCACCGTCGCCGAGGTGCACGAGATGGCGCAGTGCGTCGGTGCCGGGGGCACGCTGCCCGCGTATGAATTCCAGTGCCTGCACGGCATGGGCGAAAGTCTGTACGACAGCGTGGTGGGCGGCGCGCGGCTGGGGGTGCCGTGCCGCATCTACGCGCCGGTGGGCAGCCACCGCACGCTGCTGCCCTACCTGGTGCGCCGCCTGCTGGAGAACGGCGCCAACAGCTCCTTCGTCAATCGCATCGTCGACGACAGCGTGCCGGTCGCCGCGCTGGCGGCCGACCCGCTGCAGGCGGTGCTCGCCGGTGACGTGACGCCGCATCCCGCGATCCCCTTGCCGGCCGGGCTTTACGGCCCCGAGCGGCGCAACTCGGCCGGGCTGGATCTCGCCAGCGACGCCGTGCTGGCGGCGCTGGAAGAGGCACTCGTGGCGCGTGCCGGCGAGCCGCGGCAGGCGCAACCGCTGCTCGGCAGCGGCGAGTTGGACGAGGCCGCCGCGCGCCAGCGCGCCCGGCCGGTGTGCAACCCGGCGGACCACGCCGACATCGTCGGCAGCGTGGTGGAGGCGCTGCCCGACGAGGTGGAAGCGGCACTCGCCGCGGCTACCGCCGCCGCGGCAGGCTGGGCCGCGGTGCCGCCCGCAGCACGGGCCGACGCGCTGCGCGCCGCCGCCGACCGCTTCGAAGCGCAGCAGGCCGCGCTGGTCAGCGTGCTGGTGCGCGAAGCCGGCAAGACCTGGGGCAACGCGGTGGCGGAGGTGCGCGAGGCGGTCGATTTCTGCCGCTACTACGCGCAACAGGTGGTGACGCTGCCGGCGCCCACGCAGGCGGCGCCGCTGGTCTGCATCAGCCCGTGGAATTTTCCGCTCGCGATCTTCGTCGGCCAGCTCAGCGCCGCCCTTGCCGCCGGGCGCTGCGTGCTGGCCAAACCGGCGCTGGCCACGCCGCTGACCGCGGCGCTGGCGGTGGAACTGATGCATGCGGCCGGTATTCCGCGTGCCGCCCTGCAACTGCTGCCAGGGCGCGGCGGCAGCGTGGGCCAGACGCTGGCGCGCGACCCGCGGATCGGCGGCGTGCTGTTCACCGGCTCCACCGACGTAGCACGCGGTCTGGCGCGCTGGCTGGCCGAGCGCGGCGCCGGGCCCGAGCCCTGCCTGATCGCGGAAACCGGCGGGCAGAACGCGATGATCGTGGATTCTTCCGCGCTGCTGGAGCAGGTGGTGCAGGACGTGCTGGTGTCGGCTTTCGACAGCGCCGGCCAGCGCTGCTCGGCGTTGCGGGTGCTGTGCGTGCAGCGCGACATCGCCGAACCGCTGCTGACGATGCTGAAGGATGCGATGAGCGAACTGCGCATCGGCGACCCGGCCGCGCTGGCGACCGATATCGGCCCGGTGATCGACAACGCGGCGCGCGACGCGCTCGAGGCGCATGTCGCGCGCATGCAGGCGGCGGGCCGCGGCGTGTTCCGCGTGCCGCTGCCCCCGGCCTGCGACAACGGCAGCTTCGTCGCGCCGACGCTGATCGAGATCGACGGCATCGGCGACGTCGGGCGCGAGGTGTTCGGCCCCATCCTGCACGTGCTGCGCTTCGATGCCGAGGGCCTCGACCGCCTGATCGCGTCGATCAATGCCACCGGCTACGGGCTGACCGGCGGCCTGCACAGCCGCATCGACGAGACCGTGGAGCGCGTGGTGGCCGGCTTGCGGGTGGGCAATCTCTACGTCAATCGCAACATGGTCGGCGCGGTGGTGGGGGTGCAGCCTTTCGGCGGCGAAGGCCTGTCCGGGACCGGGCCGAAGGCAGGCGGGCCGCTCTACCTGCACCGGCTGCTGGGCACTGCCCAGCTCGACCCGGCGGCGCTCGGTCTGGTGGCCCCGGCCGAACCCGCTGCGGCGCTCGGCGTGCTGGCGGCCTGGGCGCGCCAGCGCGGCGACAGCGCGCTCGCCGCCCGCTGTGCCGAGGACGGTGCCCGCAGCCTCGCGGGCTGCCACTGCGCGCTGCCGGGGCCGACCGGCGAAGCGAACACGCTGCGCTTCGTCGGGCGCGGCGTGGTGCTGTGCGTGGCGGATTGCGCGCCGGCGCTGCTCGCCCAGCTGGCCGCCGCGCTCGCCACCGGCAACAGCGCCTTGTTCGAGGCCGGCGCCGCGGCCTACCGGGTGGCGGCGGAGTTGCCGAGCGCACTCGGCGGCTGGCTGGGCGTGCGCGGCCACGGCCCCGACCCGGTTTTCGCAGTGGCGCTGTTCGATGGCGACACCGAGGCCGAGTGGCTGTTGCGGCGCCGGCTGGCCGAGCGGCCCGGGCCGCTGGTGGCGGTGTTGCGGGCGGACGGCGCGGGCCGCTACCCGTTGCACCGGCTGGTGGCCGAGCGCGTCGTAAGCATCAACACCGCGGCGGCGGGCGGCAATGCGGCGCTGATGACCCTGGGCTGAGCGGCGGACAGGCTGCCGGCCCACCGCCTATACTGGGCAGCCAACAATAACGACATCACCGCCCCATGCCGCCCAAGTCCCACCTCGACCGTTCAGCAATCGCGCTGATGGTATTGCTGTGCCTCGTCTGGGGTGTCCAGCAGGTCACGATCAAGCTCGCCAGCGCGGGTATCTCGCCGGTGCTGCAGGCCGGCCTGCGCTCGATCGGCGCCAGTGTGCTGGTGTGGGCATGGGCGATGTCGCGCGGGGTGCGGCTGGGCGAGGCCGACGGCACGCTGCGGCCGGGGCTGCTGGCGGGCGTGCTGTTCGCATTCGAGTTCGCACTGATCTTCTGGGCGCTGGATTTCACCACCGCGTCGCGCGGGGTGATCTTCCTGTACACCGCGCCCTTCTTCGTCGCGCTCGGCGCGCTGTGGCTGCTGCCCAACGAACCCATGCGGCGGGCGCAGTGGGCCGGCATGGGGCTGGCATTCGCCGGCATCGTCGTGCTGTTCGGCGAGAACCTGCTGCTGCCCTCGGGCCAGGCCTGGATCGGCGATCTGATGATGCTTGCCGCGGCGGTGCTGTGGGGCGCGACCACGCTGACGGTCAAGTCGTCGGCGCTGGCGCGCGCCGCGCCCGAGAAGATGCTGCTCTACCAGCTCGGCGTGTCCGCGCTGGTGCTGCCGCTGCTTGCGCTGGGGTTCGGCGAGCGCGGCATCCATGCACCCACCGCGCTGGTGTGGGCCAGCCTCGCGTTCCAGACCGTGGTCGTGGCCTCGGCGAGCTATCTCGCCTGGTTCTGGCTCATCCGCCACTATCCCGCCACCCGGCTGTCGTCGTTCTCCTTCCTGACCCCGGTGTTCGGCGTACTCGCCGGTGCGCTGCTGCTGGGCGAACCGCTGACGCCGGCGGTGTTCATAGCGCTGGCGCTGGTGGGGGCGGGCATCTGGATCGCCAACCGGCCGCCGGCGGGGAACTGAAGCGGGTTCAGGCGGTGCGACCCACCGTCTGCAAGGGCTGCTGCTCGTAGCGCGCCCAGACCCGGCGCAGATCGCGCGCGGAGCCGAAACCGGCGAGTTCGGCGACCTGTTCCAGCGGCATCCGCCGCGCTTCCAGCAGCCGGCGCACGTGGGCGACACGTAGCCGCTGCTGGTATTCGCCGGCGCTGATGCCGGTGTGGGTGGCGAACAGGCGGGCGAGGTGACGGGGGCTGACGTGGGCCCGTTCCGCCAGCGCCGGCAGCGTCCACCGGCGCGCGGGATCGGCGGCGATCGCATCCTGCGCGCGATGCACCGCCGGATGCAGGTGGTTGCGCCAGGCCAGCCACGGCGACAGCTGGGGGTCCTGTCCACTGCGCCGCATCCACACCACCATCTCGCGCGCCACCGCGGCGGCCAGCGCCGGGCCGAAGCGGCGTTCGAGCAGGTGCAGGGCGAGGTCGATGCCGGTGGTGATGCCGGCGCTGGTGGTCACCGGCCCGTCGCTGACGAACAGCCGGTTGTCCTCGACGATGGCCGCGGGGGCGGCGGCGCGCAGGCGCTCCAGCACGTGGTGATGCGTGGTGCAGCGGCGCCCGTCGAGCAGCCCGGCGCGCGCCAGCAGCAGGGCGCCGGCGCAGACGCTGGCGAGTTCCGGATGGTCGTCGCGGCGTTCGCGCAGCCAGGTCTGCACCGCCAGCGCCTGCGGGTGGTCGTAATCGACGCGCGAATCGGCCACGCCGCACACCACCACCAGCGCATCCGGCGGCAGCGTGGGCGGCAGCGGGTCCAGCCCGGCCACCTCGATGCCGAGCGAGCACGCCAGCCGCGCCGTCGCCGCGCAGCTTCGCACTTCCACCGGCGCGCCGTGGCGGGCCGCGATGCGGAAGGCTTCCGCCGGCCCGGCGTAGTCCAGCAGCAGGAAGTTGGGCGTCAGCGCGAAATGGACGACGAGCGGGGCGGCGGTGTGCATGGCGTCGGGATCAGGCGGCCTGCCGGCGCGGCGCGTCGAGGTCGGCCAGCACCTCCTCGACGCCGGCGATGCGGGCGAAACGGCCGGCCAGCACCAGCTCGGTACGGGTCTTGATGTCCTCCGCGCTGAAGGTACGGCCGCTGCCGGCGTGGGTCATCGGGAAGGTGAGCGTGGCCGCGGTGACGAAATCGACACGGTAGCCGATGTCGCTGCCGACGCGCGCGGTGGTTTCGCAGCACTGTTCGGTGCGGATGCCGCTGATGATCAGGTGGTCGATGCCGCGCCGGCGCAGCCAGAGGTCGAGCCCGGTGTCGGTGAAGGCGTTGTGGGTGTGCTTGTGGAACACCGCGTCGGCCGGTTCCGGCAGCCACGGCAGCGCGTGGATCAGGCCGCTGTCGGCGGCGAAGGGGCCCTGGGCGATGTGGAAGATGTGTACCACCGGCACGCCGCGCGCCCGGCAGCCGGCTTCCAGTTCGAGCAGCGCGTTGCGGAACGCAGGCAGATCGTCTTCGCGCCAGTAGGGGGCATGGGGGAAGGACTGCTGGACGTCGATGATGATGAGCGCGCTACGGGTGGTCGGGGCGGACATTGCGGGACTCCGTCTGGTTGAAGGTGGCGCCATCATCGGCCTTGCCAGCGGAGGCCGGCAGGGGTGATCCGGACAGGATGCGGACCATTGCGGACATCATCGCGCGGTGGCCGCCGCGGTTTCGCGCACCCATTCCGCAAAGCGTGCCACCTCGGGCCGCATCGGCCGCGGGGCCGGCACCAGCCAGAAGCCGCGACCGGCGATCGGGAGCCGTTCGTCCCCCACCATCACCAGCCGGCCGTCCTCCAGCATCGGATCGACCAGCACCGCGCGGCCGAGCGCGATGCCCTGGCCCGCGGCGGCGGCGTGGATCAGCTGGTCGTAGTGGCTGTAGCCGATGCGCTGGCGCGGCCGCACATGCGCCAGGCCGTGGCTGCCCAGCCAGTGTTCCCAGCGTATCCACGGAAACCCCGGTTCGTCGTAGTCGAGCAGGGTCTGCAGCGGCAGCGTGGCGGCGTCGAGCGCCTCGATGGCGGCGGCGATCGACGGGTGGGCGACCGGAAACAGGGTTTCGCCGAACAGGCGGGTCGCGCCCGCGGGGGCGTCGTGGTCGCCGCAGTAGCGCAGCGCGAGGTCGATGTCCTCGCGCGCCAGGTCGACCACGCGGTTGCCCGCGGCGATGCGCACTTCGGTATCCGGATGGCGGGCCTGGAACTCGCGCAGCCGCGGCACCAGCCACAGCGAGGAGATGCCGATCGAGGCGGTGACGGTGACCGGGCGGGGGCCGGGCGCCCGCAGTTCGGCCGCAAGCGTCGCGTAGTCGGCCAGCCAGGCCTCGGCCGCCGCCGCGAGGCGGGCCCCGGCGGGCGTCAGTGTCAGGCTGCGGACGCCGCGGACGAACAGCGGCGTGCCGAGCGCCGCTTCCAGCGTCTGGACCTGACGGCTGATCGCGGACTGCGTGAGGCACAGCTCCGCCGCCGCGCGCGTGAAGGAGCGCAGCCGCGCGGCCACGACAAAGCCGCGCAGCGGATCCAGCGGGGGCAGGTGGAGAAGCGGGTTATTCATGCGGTTTGCGCATGGATGAAATGCAAATTGACCGTTTGTGGCGAGCTTAGGCGATGACGATACTGCCTTCAAGGTCAATGCTCAGATGCACTTGATGGCAGGTGCGGCGGTTGGCCGGGGTGAGTGAAGGAGCGAGCCATGGATGCGAAAACCGGGATCATCGAGTACTGCCTGGCGCCGCGCTCGGCGATGGTGCTGGAGCAGGCGGCCGGGTTCAGCGTGCGGTGCGACAGCGGCCGGGTGTGGATCACCCAGTACGGCGACAGCCGCGACATCGTGCTGCAGGACGGTGCCAGCTTCGACCTCTCGCTGCCCAATGTGGTGGTGATGGCTTCCAGCGAGGGCGCCCGGCTGGTGTTCCGGCGCACGGCGGCGGCGCCAGCGCCGCGCGGCTGGTTGCAGCGGCTTGCCGCCTGCCTCGATCCGCGCAATGCGGGCCGGGTGACGCGTCAGTTGCAGGGGCGGTTGCCGGTGCTGAGACTTCCGGCGGGCGCCGCGGGCGGCGGTCTATAGTTCGAGGAATGGGTCGTCAGGAAGCCGTCATGCAGCGTCCGTCCATGGAGTTCTGGTTCGAGTTCGCCAGCACCTATTCCTATCTCTCGGTGATGCGGGTCGAGCAGGCCGCGGCGGCCGCGGGTGTGGAGGTGCGGTGGCGGCCTTTCCTGCTCGGCCCGGTGTTTCTCGCGCTCGGGTGGAACGATTCGCCGTTCAACATCTACCCGCCCAAGGGGCGTTACATGTGGCGCGACCTCGCGCGGCTGGCGGATAAATACGGGCTGCCGTTCCGCATGCCCAGCCAGTTCCCGCGCAGCGGCGTGCTCGCCGCACGGGTGGCGCTGATCGGTGTCGAACAGGGCTGGGTGGCGCCTTTCGCGCGCGCGGTGATGACGGCCAACTTCGCCGAAGACCGGCCGATCGGCGAACGGCCCGTGATCGAGGACATCCTGAGCGGGCTCGGGCTGCCGGCGGAGGCGGTGCTGGCGGCTGCGCTCACCGACGACAACAAGCTCGCCTTGCGCCAGCAGACCGAACGCGCGGCCGAACTGGGCCTGTTCGGCGCGCCCAACTTCCGTGTCGGCGAGGAGCTGTTCTGGGGTAACGACCGGCTCGAGGACGCGCTGGCGTGGGCGTGCAACGCTGCTAACTGACGCGGCCGGGCCGGCCACGCAGGGTCAACGCCCGCCGGCGTCGCGGGCCTTCTTCTCTTCGTACTCGCGGATGCGCTCTTCGTAGCGCGCGCGGTCGCGCGCCGACTGCTCGGCACGCCGGGCCGCCTCGGCCTCGGTCGCGCTGCGCTCGCGGGCGCGCTCGGCGTCGCGCGCGGTGCGTCCGGCGCGGGCTTCGGCCTCGGCACGTTCCAGCGCGCTGGCGCGTTCGGCCCGGGTGGCCTCGGCTTCGGGCGCAGGGCGGACGGTCGCATCGCCTGCGGCCGAGGGCGCCGACGGCTGCATCGGCGCGTCGGTTCGGCTGCGGCCGGTTTCGGCGGCGGCGCGCTGGCGTTCGGCGAGGTCGAGCTTGCGGGCTTCGGCTTCGAGCGCGCGCGCCTCGCGGATGGTTTCGAGTCGCGCCTGCTTGGCCTGGTCGATGCAGCGGTTGACCAGCACGCGCCGGTAGCACTGCGGCTCCTCGCTGGCGAAGGTCGATTCCGCCTTGTCGCGCAACGCTTTCGCTTCGTCCTTCAGGCGGGCGCTGCGCGCGCTGTCCGATTCGCCGCCGGCAGCATCGGCGGCCTGCGCCAGCGGCGCGGCAAGGGTGAGCAGCAGGCAGAGCAGCGTGACGGCGGGACGAGCAGACATGCGGGTCGGAGGGCGCGTAAGGGGATGCGTAGAATAACGCCTTTGCTCCCCAGCGCGGTTTCCGTTCGTGATCAGTTTTCGCAACCTCCGTCTGGCGCGCGGCGCCAGAACGCTCATCGAAGGCGCCAGCCTGCAGATCCACCCCGGCTGGAAGGTCGGCCTGACCGGCGCCAACGGCAGCGGCAAGTCCAGCCTGTTCGCGATGCTGCGCGACCAGCTCCATCCCGACCAGGGCGACCTCGACATGCCGCCGGGCTGGGTGATCGCGCACGTCGCCCAGGAAACCCCGGGCCTGCCGCAGCCGGCGATCGACTACGTGCTCGACGGCGACGCCGAGCTGCGCGAGGTCGAGAGCGCACTGGCGAAGGCGGAGGCGGAGCACGACGGCAGCCACATCGGCGAACTCCATGCCCGCCTGCACGAGATCGGCGGTTACGCCGCGCGCGCCCGCGCCGCCGCGCTGCTCGACGGTCTCGGCTTCCTGCCTGCGGACATCGAGCGTCCGGTGGCGGATTTCTCCGGGGGCTGGCGGATGCGCCTGAACCTGGCGCAGGCGCTGATGTGCCGCTCCGACCTGCTGCTGCTCGACGAACCGACCAACCACCTCGACCTCGACGCGGTGATCTGGCTCGAGGCCTGGCTGCGCGACTACCGCGGCACGCTGCTGCTGATCTCGCACGACCGCGAGTTCCTCGATGCCTGCGTCACCCACGTCGCCCACATCGAGCAGCAGAAGCTCACGCTCTACACCGGCGGCTATTCGGATTTCGAGCGCCAGCGCGGCGAGCGCCTGATCCAGCAGCAATCGATGTTCGAGCGCCAGCAGCGCGAGATCGCGCACATGGAGGACTACATCCGCCGCTTCCGCGCCAAGGCCACCAAGGCGCGCCAGGCGCAGAGCCGCATCAAGGCGCTGGAACGGATGGAGCGCATCGCCGCGGCCCACGTCGATACGCCGTTTTCCTTCAGCTTCCGCGACTGCCCGGCGGCGCCCGATCCGCTGCTGCAGATCGAGGACGGCGCGGTGGGCTACGGCGGGCGCACGGTGCTCGATCGCATCGTGCTCACGCTGCGCCCGGGTGAGCGCGTCGGCCTGCTCGGCCGCAACGGCGCGGGCAAATCGACGCTGATCAAGCTGCTGTCCGGGCAACTGGCCCTGAGCGCCGGCCGCCGGCTGGAAGGCAAGGGGCTGGCGACCGGCTATTTCGCCCAGCACCAGCTCGAAACCCTGCGCCCGGAAGAATCGGCGCTGCAGCACATGACCCGGCTCGACCCGGCGGCGCGCGAGCAGGACCTGCGCGACTACCTCGGCGGCTTCGATTTCCGCGGCGACGGCGTCGGCGGCACCTCGACCCCGGCGACCACGCCGTGCGCGCCGTTTTCCGGCGGCGAGAAGTCGCGCCTGGCGCTGGCGCTGCTGATCTGGCAGCGGCCCAACCTGCTGCTGCTCGACGAACCGACCAACCACCTCGACCTCGAAATGCGCCATGCGCTGACCCTGGCGCTGCAGGACTACGAGGGCGCGATGGTGCTGGTGTCGCACGACCGCGCGCTGCTGCGCGCCACCTGCGACCGCTTCCTGCTGGTCGATGACGGCCGCATCCAGCCCTTCGACGGCGATCTCGACGACTATCGCGACTGGCTGGCAGCGCGCCGCGCCGAAGCGGCCGCAGCGGCGCAGTGCCCTGACCAGGCCGCCGACAAGGCGGCGCGCAAGGCCGACCGCGCCCAGGCCGCGGCAGACCGCCAGGCGCGGCTGGCGGCGCGCCGGCCGCTGGTGAAGGAACTGGACCAGCTCGAGAAAAAGCTTGCCGGCTGGAATGGCGAGAAGAAGCTGCTCGACGCGCGCCTTGCCGACCCCACGCTCTACAGCGGCGGCGACAGCGCGCAATTGCAGACCCTGCTCAAGCGCCAGGCCGAACTCGCCGGCTGGATCGACGAGGCGGAACTGCGCTGGCTGGAGATCTCCGAGGCGCTGGAGGCGCTGCCGGCCGACTGAACGCCGGCCGCGCCTTACTCCGGCAGCCAGTGCCGGGGATCGATGCCCCAGTTCTCGAAGGCTTCGTAGCCGGTGATGCGGTCGGGTGCGTGGCGCAGGTCCACCACCTCGGGCGTCAGATAGTGGCCCTTGACGTGGTGGATGACCTTCACTACCGGTTGCAGCAGGCGGTCGCTGTGCTGTTGCTGCACCACCGCGAGGCGGCCGCTTTCCAGCCGCACCAGCGAGCCGGTCGGGTAGATACCGATCGCACGGATGAAGGCCTGCACCAGCTCCGGCTTGAAGTGGAACTTGCTCCACTCCAGCAGCTTGCGCAGCGCCTCCGTCGGCGGCATGCCCTTGTGATAGACGCGGTTGGAGGTGATCGCGTCGTACACGTCCACGATCGCGCCCATCTGGCCGTAGAGGCTGATTTCCTCACCCTTCAGCTTGTTCGGATAACCGGTGCCGTCGTAGCGTTCGTGGTGCTGGGCCGCGACGTCGAGCGCGATGTCGCTGACGCCCGGGGTGTCGAGCAGGATCAGCTTGCTCTGCACCACGTGGTTTTTCATCTTGTCGAACTCGGCGTCGGTGAGCTTGGCCGGCTTGTTGAGGATGTCGTCCGGCACCTTGGCCTTGCCGACGTCGTGCAGCAGCGCGCCGATCGCGATCTCGCGGATGATCTCGCGCGGCAGTTCGAGCGCGCGCGCGAACGCGGTCATCAGCGCGCACACCGACACCGAATG
The DNA here is from genome assembly GCF_001682385.1 of Azoarcus olearius. Taxonomy (NCBI): domain Bacteria; kingdom Pseudomonadati; phylum Pseudomonadota; class Betaproteobacteria; order Rhodocyclales; family Zoogloeaceae; genus Azoarcus; species Azoarcus olearius. Next base: position 4,186,582 of record NZ_CP016210.1, on the reverse strand, counting down.
CAGGAAGGTGTAGTCGTCGTGCTGCTTCAGGCGGGCCAGCGGCAGCAGCGAATCCGGCTGGCGGAAGATCGACTCGACGATGTTCTCGACCAGCGGTTCGATCTGCTCCATCTCGATCTGCTTGCCGAGGCGGACGTCGCCCATCATGTCGCGCACGATGCGGTGCGCCTCGGTGTGGAGCGCGCGGGCGGGCGGCAGGCGGCCCGGCGCCACAAGGGGCAGGGCGGGTGCGGCGCCGGTCGCGATCGCTTCCAGCTTTTCGTCGACGACGTGCGCCGCTTCTTCCCGCGTCGGCGCATCGGCCACATCGAGACCGCGTGAGGTGTCGATGTACAGCTCGTGCACGCCGGTCGCGCGGATGCGCGCGACGACGGCCGCGTCCTTCACCGCAAAGCGGTTGCGCACGAAGTTGTGCTCGATCCAGCCGCAGTTGAGGTCGTGGATGTACATGCCCGGCTGCAGTTGTTCGATCGGGATGAGTTTGATCGCGGACACGTCGGGAGCGAGAGGGAGAAGGACGGAAGCGCAGTATGGTGGCCGGCGCCAGCCGCGGCAGCGGCCGCCGCGCGGCGGCCGAGAACTCTGCCACGGCGCGGCTCAAATCGGAGCCCGGCTGATAGAATCCCGCCCTTCCGTTTCCATCTTGTTCCCAGGAGCGCGCGGTGCGTATCGTCTGTCTCGACCTCGAAGGTGTGCTGGTTCCCGAAATCTGGATCGAATTCGCCGAGCGCACCGGCATCCCCGAACTGCGCCGCACCACGCGCGACGAGCCGAACTACGACACCCTGATGAAGTACCGGCTCGACATCCTGGCCAGCAAGAAGCTCGGCCTGCCGGACATCCAGGAAGTGATCGCCAGCATGGGGCCGATGGCCGGCGCGCGTGAATTCCTCGACGACCTGCGCAACACCTACCAGGTGGTGATCCTGTCCGACACCTTCTATGAGTTCGCCAAGCCGCTGATGGTGCAGCTCGGCCTGCCGACGCTGTTCTGCCACAGCCTCGAAGCCAACGCCGAGGGCATTCTGGTGAACTACCACCTGCGCATGCCGGACCAGAAGCGCGAGGCGGTGAAGCGCTTCAAGGAACTCAACTTCAAGGTCGTCGCCGCCGGCGATTCCTACAACGACACCGCGATGCTCGGCGAAGCCCACGGCGGCATCCTGTTCCATCCGCCGGAAAACGTGATCCGCGAATTTCCGCAGTATCCGGTGGTGCGCGACTACGCCGCGCTGCGCGCCGAAATCGACAAGGCATTCGCCAAAGTCGCCTGACTTTGCTGAATGTCGTCGGCGAGTGCCGGGCCCAGGCTCGCTGCGCTCGCCGTCCCCCGAGTGGGCTCAGCCTCTCCAACGAACTCCGGCAGTATTCAGCCATGCACCGCGAACGCTTCTACACGCTCTCCGCCTCCTGTCCCGACCGGGTCGGCATCGTCGCCCGCGTGTCCGGCTTCATCGCCGAGCATCGCGGCTGGATCCTCGAAACCTCGCTGCATGCGGAGCCGCCGCGCGAGGGCGAAGCGATCGGGCGTTATTTCATGCGGATCGAGATCCGCGCCGATTCGCTGCCTTTCCACCTGGCGGAGTTCCGCGAGCGCTTCCGCGTGATCGCCGACGAGCTGGAAATGGACTGGCAGATCAACGACTCGGCGGTCAAGCGCCGCGTCGTGCTGCTGGTGAGCAAGCAGGAGCACTGCCTGTACGACCTGCTGGCGCGCTGGCAGTCGAAGGAGCTGGATATCGAGATCCCGTGCGTGATCTCCAACCACGACACCTTCCGCGGCTTCGTGGAGTGGCACGGCATCCCCTTCCATCATGTGCCGGTGACGTCCGACAACAAGGCCGCCGCCTACGCCGAAGTGCGGCGCATCTTCGAGGAAGTGCGCGGCGACACGATGGTGCTGGCGCGCTACATGCAGATCCTGTCGCCGGAGCTGTGCGCCGCCTATCCCGGCAAGATCATCAACATCCACCACAGCTTCCTGCCCAGCTTCGTCGGCGCCAAGCCCTATCACCAGGCTTACGCGAAGGGCGTGAAGCTGATCGGCGCCACCTGCCACTACGTCACCGCCGACCTCGACCAGGGGCCGATCATCGAGCAGGACGTGATCCGCATCGACCACTCGGATTCGGTCGAGGACATGGTGCGCTACGGCAAGGACATCGAGAAGACGGTGCTGGCGCGCGGCTTGCGCTACCACCTGGAAGACCGCGTGCTGGTCCACGGCAACAAGACCATCGTTTTCCGCTGATCCAGAGCGGGTGTTTCGCCGCCGCCAGCCGCGGCGGCGAAGATGCTGCGGGCCGGGCGAGGTCCGCCCGCAGCGGGGGCAAGGCTCAGAACTTGTAGCCCACGCCCACCATGTACACCCACGGGTCGACATCCACATCGACCTTCACCTTGCCGAGCGCGCTGTGGCGCACGGTGGCGGTGGTGTCGATGTCCATGCGCCACACCGCCACGTTGAACAGCAGCTTGTCGGTGATCTGCACGTCCATGCCGAGCTGGAGCGCGAGGCCGAAGGAGTTGCCCAGCTTCAGGTCGCTGAAGCCGTTGGCCTTCTGCCGGCTGCTGAGCTTTTCATCGAAGAACCACGTGTAGTTCAGGCCCGCGCCCACATACGGCTGGATGCGCGATTTGCCGTCCAGCGGGTAGTACTGCAGGCTGATCGTCGGCGGCAGGTGCTTGGTGTCGCCGAACTTGCCGTCGATGGTGCCGGCGGGCACGCCGAGCGCGGCATCGACGCCCTTGACGCCGATCCGGTGGGTGAACGGGGTGGCCGCCAGCAGTTCGATACCGATGTGGTCGGTGATCATGTAGCCGGCGGTCAGGCCCAGCTGGGTGTTGTCGTTCAGCGTGGCTTGCGTGCCCGGGACCCCGGCACCGCCCACCTTCAGGCGCGAACTGTCCTCGACCGGCGAAACATTGGCGGCGCCGGCGCGGACGATGATCTCCCCTGCCTCATGGGCATGTACGGCGGGTGCGGTAAGGGCGAGAGCGGCCAGGGATGCGGTGATGAGTTGTTTGAGCATGGACTGACTCCAGTCATTGGACGGCCGATGTTGGCCGCCCGCCATGCTAGGCATCCCCGCGATACCCATCTTGATTTGACTCAACTAACACTAAATTCGTAAGGGTAAACCTGCGTTCGGTGGCGCAGGAGCGGGCGCGGTAAACGAAAAAGGGCGCCCCGCAGGGCGCCCGATGAGGCAGGACCGGAGGAGAGGCGGTCCTGACCCGGTAGAGCGTGCTTAGTAGTGGTACGCGGTTTCGCCGTGGGCGGTCACGTCCAGGCCTTCGCGTTCCTCTTCTTCCGGCACCCGCAGACCGACGAACATGTCGGCGATCTTGTAGCCGATGAAGGCGACCACGGCGGACCAGACGATGGTGATCAGCACCGAGTAGGTCTGCACCCACACCTGGTGACCCATCGCGAAGTCTTCGGCACCGGTGCCGCCGAGCGACGGCGCGGTGAACACGCCGGTCAGGATGGCGCCGAGGATGCCGCCGAGGCCATGCACGCCGAACACGTCGAGCGAGTCATCCGCGCCGAGCATGCGCTTGAGGCCATTGACGCCCCACAGGCAGACGAAGCCGGCGAGCAGGCCGATGATGATCGCGCCCATCGGGCCGACCGAGCCGCAAGCCGGGGTGATCGCCACCAGGCCGGCAACCGCGCCGGAGGCCGCACCCAGCATCGAGGGCTTGCCCTTGAACATCGCTTCGCCCAGCGACCAGGCCAGCACGGCGGCGGCGGTGGCGAGCAAGGTGTTGATGAAGGCGAGCGCGGCACCCGCGGTGGCTTCCAGGTTGGAGCCGGCGTTGAAGCCGAACCAGCCCACCCACAGCATCGAGGCACCGACCATGGTCAGCGTCAGCGAGTGCGGAGCCATGGATTCGCGACCGAAGCCGATGCGCTTGCCGACCATGTAGGCACCCACCAGACCGGCGACACCGGCGTTGATGTGCACCACGGTACCGCCGGCGAAGTCGAGCGCGCCGTCACCCAGCAGGAAGCCGCCCGGGCCCCACACCATGTGGCAGATCGGCAGGTAGCAGAAGGTGAACCAGATCACCGAGAACAGCAGCACCGCGGAGAACTTGATGCGTTCGGCGAAGGAGCCGACGATCAGCGCGCAGGTGATGCCCGCGAAGGTGGCCTGGAAGGCGATGAAGGCGTACTCCGGCAGCTTCGCATCGGCGCTGAAGGTGTCGGCGAGGGTGCTGTTGCTCACCCCGGACAGGAACAGCTTGTCGAGCGAGCCGATGAAGGGGCTGGCCTCGGTGAAGGCCAGGCTGTAGCCGTAGAAGGCCCACAGCACGGCGATCAGCGAGAACACCACCATCACCTGCATCAGCACCGACAGCATGTTCTTGGTGCGGACGAGGCCGCCGTAGAACAGCGCGAGGCCGGGCAGGGCCATGAACAGCACCAGCAGGGTGGCGGTCATGATCCAGGCGACGTCGCCCTTGTTGACCGTAGCCACGACTTCTTCGGCGGCGGCCGGGGCTTCAGCTGCAGCCGGGGCGGCGTCGGTGGCGGCCGGCGCCTCGACGGCGGCCGGAGCAGTCGGCGCCGCCGTGTTTTCCTGGGCGATAACGCCGCCCGCAAAGCCGACGGTTAAGGCCGTCAGCAGGATCGCGAATAGTTTTTTCATTGTTTGGTTCTCCGTTACAGGGCGTCGGCCCCGGTTTCTCCGGTGCGGATGCGGATCGCCTGCTCCAGGTCGAAGACAAAGATCTTGCCGTCACCGATCTTGCCGGTGGAGGCGGACTTCTCGATCGCCTCGATGGCCTGATCGAGCAGTTCGTCGCGGATCGCCGCCTCGATCTTCACCTTGGGCAGGAAGTCGACGACGTACTCGGCGCCGCGGTACAGCTCGGTGTGGCCCTTCTGGCGGCCGAAGCCCTTGACCTCGGTGACGGTGATGCCCTGCACGCCGATCGCGGAAAGGGCTTCCCGCACTTCGTCGAGCTTGAACGGCTTGATGATCGCTGTGATGAACTTCATCGGGTTCTCCTGTTACCCGGCCAGGGTGTCGCCACCCGCGGCCGGAAGCCTATGACAATTAAAACGATTTGGTGACGGACAGGATATAGCGTGCGTCAGCGTCATAATCGCTCTTATCCTTCATATTCGTGTTGACGTAGTGCAGACCAAACGCGAATCCCTTGTAGGCGTAAGTGGCGCCGACCTTCCAGTCGCTGTAGGACTTGGCCGGGCCCGTGATCGCCTGGTGGCCGTAGTGGCCGGTCAGGGTCAGGTCTTCGGTAACCGGATATGCCGCGGTGAGGTCGAAGTACTGGCTGCCCTTCGAGTCCGGCGCGCCGAACAGGTTGGTGAAGGCGTGCGAGTACTTGAACGACAGGAACTGCCACGAGAAGCCCAGGTAGCCTTCGAAGGTGTTCGGGGTCTTCAGGCCGGTGGCGCTGCGCCAGGCCGAGTTGTAGTTGCCGGGATAGACGTACTGCAGCACGCCGACGTCGATGCCGAAGTCGCCGAAGGTCTGCTTGTAGCCCGCGTACACGTCGAGTTCGAGGCTGTTGCCGGAGTTCTCGCTGGTGCCGCGCTCCAGATCGCTGATCCAGGAGACGTTGGAGCCCCACAGGCCGATGTAGAGGCCGCTCTCGTGCGCGTAATCCAGGCCGCCCTGCAGGGCCGGCTTCTCGTCCGTCTGGCTGATGCCGCGGTAGGCGTAGTCGGAGACGATGCCGACGTTGGCGACGATCGGGCTGGCGTCGTCGGCGTGGGCGGTACCGACCAGCGGCAGCGCGGCGAGGATGGCGGTGGCGAGAATGTTCTTGCGCATGTCTTTCTCCAGCGTTGATGTGTTTATCGCAGGGCAGCTAATGCAGGGTCCGTGCCAGCTTGTCGCAAACCCCGCAACGACTGGGGTTTTGACGAAAGCGAGGGGCATGTCGCAGGCCTTTTCGGGCAGCGCCCCCTGCGGTGCGGGCGCGTCTGCACCGGATTGGTGCGCCCCTTTTGTCGCAAAGCACCAAACGAAAGCCGCACCGCCCGTGTTGGGGAAAGGGGGCTTCACGCGCGTGCTAGACTTGCCCCATTCCCTTGTAGCCATTGGCAGACGCGACCATGACGACTCCGCGCATCCTCGACGAGATCGGGGCCAAACTCTCCGAGCTCGCGGCAAACAGCCCGGCCCGTGACATCGAAAAGAACGTACGTGCGCTGCTCGGCAGCGCGTTCACCCGGCTCGACCTCGTCACCCGCGAGGAATTCGAGGTCCAGCGCGAGATCATCGTCCAGCTCCGCACCCGCCTGGGCGAACTCGAAGCACGCGTCGCCGCGCTCGAAGCCGCCCGCAACACGCGCGACGAGGCCTGAGCCCGGCCGTCGCACACGGCTATCTATTTGGAATATTCCTGAACTCCGCTAGACTCGCCCGCTTTTGCGGTCCGGAGTTCCGATGTCGCTCGCCATCGTGCGCGCCCGTGCGCTGGACGGTCTTGCCGCGCCCGAGGTGACGGTCGAAGTTCATCTGGCCAACGGCCTGCCGGCCTTCAACCTGGTCGGCCTGCCCGACACCGAGGTGCGCGAGGCGCGCGACCGGGTGCGCGCGGCGCTCGTCACCTCGCAGTTCGAATTTCCCCAGCGCCGCATCACCGTCAACCTGGCGCCCGCCGACCTGCCGAAGGAGGGCGGCCGTTTCGATCTTGCGATCGCACTCGGCATCCTCGCCGCCTCCGGACAGGTGGAAGCGGCGGCGCTGGACCACTACGAATTCTGCGGCGAACTCTCGCTCAACGGCGGCTTGCGCGCGGTGCGCGGCGTGCTCGCGGCGGCGCTTGCCGCGGCAGGTGCGGGGCGCGCGCTGGTGCTGCCGCGCGCCAATGCGGCCGAAGCCGCGCTGGCGCCGGCGGCCACCGTGCTGCCTGCCGATGACCTGCTCGCGGTCTGCGCCCATCTCAACCGCCATACCCTGCTCGAAGCACAGCCCGCCGCGCAGCCCGGCCCGCAGGACGCGGCACTGCCGGACCTCGCCGATGTGCGCGGCCAGGCCCAGGCCCGGCGGGCGCTGGAAGTCGCGGCGGCCGGCGGTCATTCGCTGCTGCTGTTCGGTCCGCCCGGCACCGGCAAGTCGATGCTCGCGCAGCGGCTGCCCGGCCTGCTGCCGCCGATGGATGAGGCCGAGGCGCTCGCCAGTGCCGCGCTGCAGTCGCTGGAGGGCGTGTTCGACGCCGCGCGCTGGGGCCTGCGTCCGTTCCGTGCGCCCCATCATTCGGCCTCGGCCGCGGCGCTGGTGGGCGGCGGCGCCAATCCGCGCCCCGGCGAAATCTCGCTTGCCCATCACGGCGTGCTGTTTCTCGACGAACTGCCGGAATTCGACCGCCGCGTGCTCGAAGCGCTGCGCGAACCGCTCGAAACCGGCGCGGTCACGGTCGCGCGGGCGCGGCGGCGGGTGGAGTTTCCCGCCCGTTTCCAGCTTGTCGCGGCGATGAATCCCTGCCCCTGCGGCTACGCCGGCCATCCGCGCCGGGCCTGCCGCTGCACCCCTGAACAAGTCGCGCGCTATCGGGCGCGGCTGTCCGGCCCTTTGCTCGACCGCATGGACCTCACGGTGGAAGTGCCGGCGCTTGGCCACGCGGAACTTGCGGATTCCGCGCCCGGCGAGGCGAGCGCCGCGGTACGCGCGCGGGTGCTCGCCGCGCGCGAGCTGCAGCGCGCCCGCCAAGGAAGGCCCAACGCCCGCCTCGAACCGTCCGCGGTGGGCGCGTTGTGCACGCCCGACGATGCCGGCGCGCGCCTGCTGGCGCAGGCGATGGAGCGGCTGAACCTGTCGGCGCGGGCGTATCATCGCGTGCTTAGAGTGGCGCGCACCCTGGCCGATCTCGCCGGCATCGAGGTGCCCGGCGCCGCCCAGGTCGCGGAAGCCATCCAGTACCGCCGCAGTCTCGACGCCCGCTGAGCGGGGCGGGGCGGCGGATGAAGCCGACCCGACGACCCTGACCGACCCCGACATGGCATCCACCTCCCCTTGGCTGGCGCTGATCCTCGCCGCGCTTGCCGCGATCGGCCCGTTCGCGATCGATGCTTACCTGCCGGCGTTTCCGGCGATGGCCGCGGCGCTCGGCGCCACCCAGCTCGAAGTCCAGCAGACGCTGACCGCCTACATGGCGACCTTTGCCTTCATGGTGCTGTGGCACGGCGCGCTGGCCGACCGCTATGGCCGCCGCGCCGTGCTGATCGCCTCGACCGCGCTGTTCGCCTTCGCCTCGGCGGTATGCGCGTTCGCGCAGTCGATCGAGTGGCTGTGGCTGGGGCGGGCGCTGCAGGGGCTGTGCGGCGGCGCCGGCATGGTGGTGGGACGGGCGGTGGTGCGCGACCTCTACGACGGCGCGCACGCGCAGCGCCTGATGTCGCGGGTGATGACCATCTTCGGCATCGCCCCGGCGCTGGCGCCGGTGGTGGGCGGCGGGCTGCTTGCGCTCGCCGGCTGGCGCTCGATCTTCGTGTTTCTCGCGCTGTTCGGTGCCGCGCTCACCTATTCGTGCTGGCGCTACCTGCCCGAGACGCTGGCGCACGACAAGCGCCAGCCGCTGCACCCGGGGTCGCTCGCGCGCGGCTACCGCAGCATCCTCACCCATCCGGGTTTCCTGTTGATTGCCGGCGCCGGCGCGTTCAACTTCAACGCCTTCTTCATCTACGTGCTATCGGCGCCGGTGTTCGTGATGACCCACCTCGGACGCGGGCCGGGCGAGTTCGCGTGGCTGTTCGTGCCCTCGGTGGTGGGGATGATGCTGGGCTCGACGCTGTCCGGCCGCATGGCCGGGCGCTGGTCGCCGCGGCGCTGCATCGGGGTCGGCTTCGTGATCATGCTGGCGGCAGCGGTGGCGAACGTGCTCGTCGCGCTCGCGCTGCCCGCCGGCCTGCCTTGGTCGGTGGTGCCGATTCCGCTGTTTACCTTCGGCATGGCGCTGGCGATGCCGGCGTTCGCGCTGCTCGCGCTCGACCACTTTCCGGCGCGGCGCGGCATGGTGTCGAGCTGCCAGAGCTTCCTGCAGGTGGGGCTCAACGCGCTCACAGCCGGCGTGATCGCGCCCGCGCTATGGGGCAGCGTGCTTGGCCTGGCTACCGGCATGAGCGCCTTCCTGGCGCTGTCGCTGCTGGTGTTCGTGGTCAGCGTCAGGCGGGATCAGGCGGCTTCGCCGAGGTAGGCGGCGCGCACCTTGGGATTGGCCAGCAATTCGCTGCCGCTGCCGGTCAGCGTGACCTTGCCGGACTCCATCACATAGCCGCGCTGGGCGAATTCCAGCGCGAGGTTGGCGTTCTGCTCCACCAGCAGGATCGTGACGCCTTCCTTGGCGACCGACTGCACCACCTCGAAGATCTTCTCCACCACCAGCGGCGCCAGCCCCATCGAGGGCTCGTCGAGCAGCAGCAGCCTGGGGCGCGACAGCAGCGCGCGGCCGATCGCCACCATCTGCTGCTCGCCGCCGGACAGCGTGCCGGCGACCTGCGGCAGGCGTTCCTTCACGCGCGGCAGCATCGCGTAGACCTTTTCCAGGTCGGCTTCGATGCCGTCGCGGTCGCGGCGGGTGTAGGCGCCCATGCGCAGGTTTTCTTCCACCGTCAGCCGGGTGAAGATGCCGCGCCCTTCCGGGACCAGCGCGATGCCGCGGCGCAGGCGCTTGTGCGCCGGTACCGGGTTGATGCGCTCGCCGGCGTAGAGGATGTCGCCCCCGGTGGTGGGCAGCACGCCGGCGATCGCGTTCAGCGTGGTGGTCTTGCCGGCGCCGTTGGCGCCGATCAGGCACACGAGTTCGCCGGCATAGAGTTCGAAATCGATGCCCTTGACCGCCTGGATGCCGCCATAGGCGATCTGCATGCCCTGCACCTGCAGCAGTGGCGCGGCCGGATTAGTGTGCATGCTTGCCTCCGCCGAGGTAGGCGTTGATGACCGCGTCGTTGCGCTGCACTTCGGCCGGCACGTCCTCGGCGATCTTGCGGCCGAAGTCGAGTACCGCGACGCGGTCGCACAGCCCCATCACCAGCTTCACGTCGTGCTCGATCAGCAGCACGGTGACGCCGTCGGCGCGGATCTGCTCGATCAGGCGCTTCAGGTGGCCGGTCTCGGTGGCGTTCATGCCGGCGGCCGGTTCGTCCAGCGCCAGCAGCTGGGGTTCGGTGGCGAGCGCGCGCGCGATCTCCAGCCGGCGCTGGTCGCCGTAGGAAAGATTGCGGGAGACCACCTCGGCGAAGCGTTCGATGCCTACGTAGCGCAGCATTTCGTAAGCGCGTTCGGTCGTCAGGCGTTCTTCCTCGCGGGTGAAGCGGTTCTGCGCGAGGATGCCCCACACCCCGGCCTTGGTGCGGATGTGGTGTCCGGCCATGACGTTCTCCAGCGCCGTCAGTTCGCGGAACAGGCGGATGTTCTGGAAGGTGCGGGCGATGCCGCGGCCAACGATCTTGTGCGGCTTGCCGGTGGGCAGCTCGCTGCCGTTGAACACGAACTCGCCGCCGTCGGGCACGTAGGCGCCGGTCAGCACGTTGAAGAAGGTGGTCTTGCCGGCGCCGTTGGGGCCGATCAGGCCATACACCTCGCCCTTGCGGATGGTCAGCGAGACGTCGGTGAGCGCCTGCAGGCCGCCGAAGCGCTTGCCGATGTTGCGGGCTTCGAGCAGCGTGATCATTCGGCGGCGCTCCGGTGCAGGTTTTCCGGATGCGCGTAGCGCGCCCGCGCCGGGATCAGGCCCGCCGGACGCAGCAGCATCATCAGGATCATCGCCAGCGACAGCAGCAGCATGCGCAGCACCTCGGGGTCGAGCAGCACGTGGCCGAACACCGCCTGCTGGAGCGGCACCGCGACGTGGCGCAGGATTTCGGGCAGCAGCGCAAGCACGAAGGCGCCGACCAGCGCCCCGGCGATGTTGCCCATGCCGCCGAACACCACCATCGTCAGCACCGCGATCGACTCCATCAGCGAGAACGACTCCGGCGACACGAAGCCCTGGAAGGCGCCGAACAGGCAGCCCGAGACGCCGCCGAAGGTGGCGCCGAGCGCGAACGCGAGCAGTTTCATGTTGCGGGTGTTGATGCCGATCGCCTTGGCGGCGAGTTCGTCGTCGCGCATCGCCGCCCACGCGCGGCCGATGCGCGAGATCTGCAGGCGGCGGATGAAGATGATGGAGCCGGCGACGAAGGCGAGGAAGAAGTAGTAGTAGAGGAACAGCGAGTTGATCGAGAGTTCTTCGGTGACGCGGATGTTGCGTGAGAGGTCCCAGCCGAACAGCACGATCGGGTCGATCATGTTGATGCCCTGCGGCCCGTTGGTGATGTTGATCGGGTAGTTCAGGTTGAGCATGAAGATGCGCACGATCTCGCCGAAGCCGAGGGTGACGATGGCGAGGTAGTCGCCGCGTAACCTCAGCACCGGAAAGCCGAGCGCGATGCCGGCGAGCGCGGCGAAACCGGCGCCCAGCGGCAGGATCAGCCAGAACGGCAGATGCACGTCGAAGTGCGGCGAGGCGAGGAAGGCGAAGCTGTAGGCGCCGACCGCGTAGAAGGCGATGTAGCCGAGGTCGAGCAGGCCGGCGAAGCCCACCACCAGGTTGAGGCCCAGCGCCAGCATCATGTAGAGCAGCGCGAAGTCCAGGATGCGTACCCAGCTGCGGCCGAACTGCCATGCGATCAGCGGCGCGGCGATGGCGAGGATCAGGATCAGCCAGCGCGCGGCGAGCGGGTTGCGTTTGCCCAGCCAGGGAACGGCGGCGGCGAGTTCGTTCATGGTTCTTTCCCCTTACGCGCGGTCGGACACGCGTTCGCCGAGCAGCCCGGTGGGCCGGAAGATCAGCACCAGGCCGAGGATCAGGAAGGCGAAGATGTCCTGGTAGGACGAGTTGAGGAAACCGAAGGTGAGGTGCTCGATGTAGCCGGCGCCGAAGGATTCCACCAGGCCGAGCACCACGCCGCCCACCATCGCGCCGCCGAGGTTGCCGATGCCGCCGAGCACCGCGGCGGTGAAGGCCTTGAGCCCCGGCATGAAGCCCATGCCGTAGTGGGCGATGCCGTAGTTGCTGGCATACATCACGCCCGCCACCGCGGCCAGCCCGGCGCCGATGACGAAGGTGAAGGCGATGACCGCGTTGGTATCCACGCCCATCAGGCTGGCGGTGCGGTGGTTTTCGGCGGTGGCGCGCATCGCGCGGCCGATGCGGGTGCGGCTGACCAGCAGCGTCAGGCCGATCATCAGCAGCGCCGACACGATCACGATGACGATCTGCACCGGGGTGACGAACACGCCTTCGACCGGCTGCAGCGGCGTGGTCGAGATGAGTTGCGGAAAGGTGTGGTAGTTGCGGCCCCAGATGATCATCGCGATCGTCTGCAGCAGGAAGGACATGCCGATCGCGGTGATCAGCGGCGCCAGCCGCGGCGCGTTGCGCAAGCGTCGGTAGGCCAGCCGCTCCATCGTGAAGCCGATCAGCATCGACACCGGAATCGCCACCAGCAGCGCGATCGTCAGCATGACCAGCGGCGACATGCCGGGCGCCACCCCCATCAGGAACAGCATGGTCTGCAGCGCGGTCATCGCGCCCACCATCAGCACGTCGCCGTGGGCGAAGTTGATCAGGCCGAGAATGCCGTAAACCATGGTGTAGCCGAGTGCGATCAGCGCGTAGACGCTGCCGATCACCAGGCCGTTGATCGTCTGCTGGATGAGGGTTTCCATCGGGCCCTTGCGCGCGGCGGATAGCTTGAAGTGCGGGTGGAGCAGGCGGCGCCGGCATCGGTGCCGGCGCCGCGAGGGGCGCGGCGGGTGGCCTCGCGCCCTGCGCTGGCGCTTACAGCGGCGCCCAGTCGCCGTTCTTGAACTGGTACACCGTGATCGAGCCTTCCTTCAGGTCGCCCTTGTCGTCGAAGGAGATGTTGCCGATGACGCCCGGGAAGTTCACCTTCTTCAGTTCCGGAATGTACTTGGCCGGCTCAGCCGAGCCCGCCTTCTGCATCGCGGTGATGATCGCGGTGGCGGCGTCGTAGGCATACGGCGAGTAGATCTGCACGTCGGCGTTGTAGCGCTTCTTGTAGCGCTCGCGGAAGTCCGCCCCGCCCGGCATCTTCTCGATCGGCAGGCCGGCCATCGAGCAGTAGGCGTTGGCGCTGATCGCGTCGCCGGCCAGCTTGATCATCTCGGGGCTGCAGCCGCCGTCGCCGGTGAGGAACTTGGCCGAAATGCCGAGCTGCTTCATCTGGCGCAGCATCGGGCCGGCCTGGGCGTCCATGCCGCCGAAGAAGATCACGTCCGGGTTGGTGGCGCGGATCTTGGTGAGGATGGCGTTGAAGTCGGTGGCCTTGTCGGTGGTGAACTCACGCGCCACGATCTGCGCGCCCGAGGCCTTCGCGCCCTTTTCGGTTTCGTCCGCCAGGCCCTGGCCGTAGGCGGTGCGGTCGTCGATGATCGCGATCTTCTTCGCGCCCAGGTTGGTGGCGGCGAACTTGCCGAGCACCGAGCCCTGCTGCACGTCGTTGGCGATGGTGCGGAACACACCCTTGTAGCCCTGCTGGGTGAGCTTGGGGTTGGTGGAGGCGGGCGTCACCTGGGCGATGCCGGCCTGGTCGTAGATGCGCGACGCCGGAATCGAGGTGCCGGAGTTCAGGTGGCCGACGACAGCCTTCACGCCCGCGTCGACCAGACGCTGGGCCACCGTGGTACCGGTGCGCGGGTCGGCCTGGTCGTCCTCGCCGACGAATTCCAGCTTGACCTTCTTGCCGCCGATCGTGACGCCCTTGGCGTTGGCCTCTTCCACCGCGAGGCGGGTGCCGTTTTCGAGATCCTTGCCGAGGTGGGCGATGGTGCCGGTGAGCGGGGCGACGCCACCGATCTTGACGACCTGTTCCTGGGCCTGGGCGCTACCGATGCCGAGCGCCATCACGGCAAGTGCTACGACGGATTTCTTCATACCTGATCCTCCAGCGAAACTGACATAAGGATGTTTCGTGTTGTTGTTCCCACTCCGGCGCCACCTCCAGCGCGGCGGGGTGGGTGGTACGACTCGCAAGTCCGCTTTCCGCAGCGCCCGCCGTTGTGCCCGGGAGGCTGCGCGAAAGTGGCGGTATTGTGCCCAAAAAACGGTGCGCGGCGGGGCCCGGGCGAGGCGCCGGGGCGCGCGGCGCAAGCGATCTGCGATCGAAACGAGGCGCAGGATTCATGCCAGTGGCGATGAGGCAGGTGCGCCCCGCATCCGCCGAGGGGGCGCGCGTGCCGGGCGCACGCACAGCGGGCGCGGCGCACCGGGGTGGTGCAGCCGCGTCACCCGCTTGCGCGCGGGCGGCGGAAGCGCTCAGTCGGCCGATACCCACTTGCCGTCGCGGAAGCGGTGCATGCTGACCCCGCCGTTGCGGATGTCGCCCTGGGGGTCGAAGGCGATTTCGCCGGTCACGCCCTTGAAGGCGACCCGCTGCAGGGCCGGCAGGTACTTGGCCGGCTCGCTGGAGTCGGCCGCCTTCATCGCTTCGATCAGGGCGGTGGTGGCGTCGTAGCTGTAGGGCGCATAGAGCAGCACGTCGGTCTTGTAGCGCTGCTTGAAGCGGCTGAGGAAATCGGCGCCGCCGGGCATCTTCGCCGGCGGCAGGCTGGCCTGCGAGCAATACACCTTGTCGCTCATCGCGTCGCCGGCGAGCTTGATCATCTCGCCGGTGCATACGCCGTCGCCGCCCAGGTAGATGGCGCTGCTGCCCAGTTGGCGCAACTGGCGCAGCATCGGCGCCGCTTGCGCGTCCATGCCGCCATAGAACACCGCGTCCGGCGCCTTGGCTTTGATCTTGGTGAGGATGGCGAGGAAGTCGGTGGATTTGTCGGTGGTGAATTCGCGCCCGACCACCTGCAGTCCACGCTGCCTGGCCGCATCGGCAAAGGCATCGGCCAGGCCCTGACCGTAGGCGGTGCGGTCGTCGATGATCGCAACCTTGGCGGCTTTCAGCGTGTCGGCGGCGTACTTCGCCGTCGCCTCGCCCTGCTGCAGGTCGTTGGCGATCACCCGGAAAGTCACCTTGTAGCCCTGGCGGGTGAGCTTGGGGCTGGTGGAGGAGGGCGTCACCACCGGCACGCCGGCCTGCTCGTACACCCGCGACGCCGGGATGGACGCGCCCGAGGTCACATGGCCGACCACGCCTTTCACGCCGAGATCGGTGAGCCGCTGCGCCACGGTGGTGGCAGTGCGCGGATCGCCCTGGTCGTCCTCGCTGACCAGCTCGAACTTCACCTTCTGCCCGCCCAGGGTGATGCCCCTGGCGTTGGCGTCCTCGACCGCCAGCCGCGCGCCCATCTCGCCATCCTTGCCGAAATGGGCGATGGGCCCGGTGAGCGGGCCGGCGTGGCCAATCTTGACCACGGTCTGGGCGAGGGCGGCGGAATTGCCCACCAGGGCGAGGGTAGCGGCCAGCAGGCAGGCTACGGGCGTCTTCATGGCGGTTCTCCGGTGCGTTGCAGATTGTCACCCGGCGCGATTGCGTTTCCGGCCGGCAACGGAGATTCTAGCCCGCGCCCGGCGGCCCGTTGCCGGTAGGGAGATGCCCCGATGAGACGCCTGCTGACCGTGCTCTGTTCCGTACTTGCCGCCCTCGGCCTGCCCGCCTGCGACGGCTTCAACGCGCGCGAACTGCGGCCCGGGATATCGACCGCGCTCGAAGTGCGCGACCGCTACGGCCCGCCGCAGATGGAGTGGCACAACGACGACGGCTCGGTGACCTGGGAGTATTCGCGCCAGCCGCAGGGCGCCGAGTGCTACATGATCACCATCGGCCCGGACAACGTATTGCGCAGCCTCGACCAGGTGTTGAACGAAGCCACTTTCGCCCGCGTCCAACCCGGCATGAGTAACGAGGACGTGCGCCGCCTGCTTGGCAAGCCGGCGTCCAGCCAGTTCTTCCAGCTCAAGCAGGAGACCGTGTGGGAATGGCTGATCGAGCGCGGTTCCACCGTGGTCGATCCGGTCTATTTCACCGTGTCCTTCAACACCGAGGGCCGTGTCGTCAGCACCGGCCGCTATACCCGCATGCGAGGTTGAAATGTTCCGTGGTTCCGTCGTCAAGGCCCTGCTGCTTGTCGCCGCGCTGCTGATGGGCGGCTGCGCCGTCTTTCAACCGCCCCGCCCCTACACCACCGAGGCCGAAGCGCTGGCCGACCGCGGCGAGCCCACCCGGCGCTGGGACAACGGCGACGGCACCACCACGCTGGAGTACGCCACCCAGCCCTACGGCGACACCTGCGTGATGGTGCAGGTGGACGCGGGCGGCATCGTGCTGCGCCAGTGGGATGCGCTGGACTACGACAACCTCGCCCGGGTGCAGAAGGGCATGAGCAAGCAGGATGTGGCGCGGATGCTGGGCGAACACCGCTCCGAGCAGACCTTCCGCCTGTCGGGCGAGGAGGTGTGGGACTGGAACATCCGCAACGACGGGCCCGGCATCGCCACGCTGTTCAACGTGCATTTCAAGGACGGCACGGTGGTGCGCACCAGCCAGAGCTACATCCACTACCCCGACAGCACCATGTGGGGACCGTGGGGGATGTACCCGTGGTATCCCTACGGCTACCCCTATGCCTATCCCTACTACCCGCCGCGCGTGCGTGCCGTGCCCTGGCGGCCGTGGCCCTATCGCCCGCCGCCGTGGCATTGAGCCCATCGCCGTAGGCGCCCGAGGCTCGACACCCCTGCCCGTGCCGCCGTAAAATCCGCAGCCTGCCGAGGAGCGCTGCGACCCGAAATCACGCCGGGCCAGGCTCGGCAACCGAACAACGGCGCTCGCAAACCACCAGCCGGGTTTGCCGCGCCGTTTGCTTTTGCGTCGCCTACCCGCTGTGCTTAGCCCGCCACGCCGGACACACGAGGTAGAACCATGCAAGCCGACCGCTCCGAAGAACTCCGCCAGCAACTCGCCCAGCGCATCCTCATCCTGGACGGCGCGATGGGCACGATGATCCAGCAGTACAAGCTGGGCGAGGCGGACTACCGCGGCACGCGCTTCCTCGAACATCCGAAGGACCTCAAGGGCAACAACGACCTGCTGGTGCTGACGCGCCCGGACGTGGTCGGCGAGATCCATCGTGCATATCTCGATGCCGGCGCCGACATCATCGAGACCTGTTCCTTCAACGCCACCCGGGTGTCGCAGGCCGAATACGGCATGGCCGACATCGCCTACGAACTCAACGTCGCCAGCGCCCGGCTGGTGCGAGAGCTGTGCGACGAGTTCACCGCCCGGAACCCGGCCAAGCCGCGCTACTGCGCCGGCGTGCTGGGCCCGACTTCGCGCACGCTGTCGATCAGCCCGGATGTGAACGACCCCGGCTACCGCAACATCGAATTCGATGCGCTGGTGGAGGACTACTACGAATCCGCCAAGGGTCTGATGGAAGGCGGCGCCGACCTGCTGCTGATCGAAACCATCTTCGACACGCTCAACGCCAAGGCCGCGGTGTTCGCGGTGGAGAAGCTGTTCGACGACCTTGATCGCCGCCTGCCGGTGATGATCTCCGGCACCATCACCGACGCTTCCGGCCGCACGCTCTCGGGGCAGACCGCCGAAGCCTTCTGGAACTCGCTGGCGCACGCGCGGCCGATCTCCTTCGGCCTCAACTGCGCGCTCGGCGCCAAGGAGCTGCGCGCCTACGTCGACGAACTCTCCAACGTCTGCGACACCTTCGTTTCCGCCCACCCCAATGCCGGCCTGCCCAATCCGCTGGCGCCCACCGGCTACGACGAAACGCCGGAGCAACTGGCGGACGCCGTCGTGGAATGGGCGCAGTCCGGCCTGGTGAACATCCTTGGCGGCTGTTGCGGCACCACCCCGGCCCACATCGCCGCGATCGCGCAGGCGGTGGCGAGCGTGCCGCCGCGCCGGGTGCCGGAAATCGAGAAGAAGCTGCGCCTGTCCGGGCTGGAACCCTTCAACGTGGGCGCCGACAGCCTGTTCGTGAACGTCGGCGAGCGCACCAACGTCACCGGCTCCAAGGCCTTCGCCCGCATGATCCTCGAAGGCCGCTTCGACGACGCGCTGGCGGTGGCCCGCCAGCAGGTGGAGAACGGCGCCCAGGTCATCGACATCAACATGGACGAGGCCATGCTGGATTCGGTGGCGGCGATGGAGCGCTTCCTCAAGCTCATCGCCTCCGAGCCGGACATCTCGCGCGTGCCCATCATGATCGACTCTTCCAAGTGGGAGGTGATCGAGGCCGGCCTGAAATGCATCCAGGGCAAGGGCATCGTCAATTCGATTTCGATGAAGGAAGGCGAAGAGAGCTTCCTGCGTCAGGCGCGGCTGGCCCGCCGTTACGGCGCCGCGGTGATCGTGATGGCCTTCGACGAGAAGGGCCAGGCCGACACCTATGCGCGCAAGATCGAGATCTGCGCCCGCGCCTACGAGCTGCTGGTCGGCATCGGCTTCCCGCCCGAAGACATCATCTTCGACCCCAACATCTTCGCCATCGCCACCGGCATTGAAGAGCACGACAACTACGCGGTCGATTTCATCCAGAGCGTGGCCTGGATCAAGGCCAACCTGCCCCATGCCAAGACCTCGGGCGGGGTTTCCAACGTCAGCTTCAGCTTCCGCGGCAACGAGCCGGTGCGCGAAGCCATCCACACCGTCTTCCTGTACCACGCTATCAAGGCCGGGCTGACCATGGGCATCGTCAACGCCGGCATGCTGGGGGTGTATGACGACCTCGACCCGGTGCTGCGGGAGAAGGTGGAAGACGTTGTCCTTAACCGCAAGGCGGCATCTGGCCAAAATCCGGGCGAAGCGCTGGTGGAACTGGCCCAGACGGTGAAGGAAGGCAAGTCCAAGGACACCGGCCCCGACCTCGCCTGGCGCGAATGGAGCGTGGAAGAGCGCCTGAAGCACGCGCTGGTGAAGGGCATCACCGAATTCGTCGTTGCCGACACCGAGGAAGTGCGCGCGCGCCTGGAGTCCGAAGGCAAGCCGCCGCTGGCGGTCATCGAAGGCCCGCTGATGGCGGGCATGGACGTGGTCGGCGACCTCTTCGGCGCGGGCAAGATGTTCCTGCCCCAGGTGGTGAAGTCCGCCCGCGTGATGAAGCAGGCGGTGGCCCACCTCATCCCCTACATCGAGGCGGAAAAGGCGCGCACCGGCGCCACCAGCAAGGGCCGCATCGTCATCGCCACCGTAAAGGGCGACGTGCACGATATCGGCAAGAACATCGTCGGCGTGGTGCTGGGCTGTAATGGCTACGAGGTGATCGACCTCGGCGTGATGGTGCCCACCGACAAGATCCTCAACGCCGCGCGCGAGCACGGCGCCCAGGCCATCGGCCTGTCGGGCCTCATCACCCCCTCGCTGGAAGAGATGAGCCACGTCGCTGCCGAGATGCAGCGCCAGGGCTTCGACGTGCCGCTGCTCATCGGCGGCGCCACCACCAGCCGCGCTCATACCGCGATCAAGATCGCCCCGCACTACCAGCAGCCGGTGGTGTATGTGCCGGACGCTTCGCGCGCGGTCGGCGTGGTGACCGCGCTGCTGTCCGAAGGCGGCGCCGGGGACTTCAAGGCCCAACTCGCCGCCGACTACGACAAGATCCGCGCCCAGCACGCCAACAAGAAGGGCGTGCAACTCGTCAGCCTGGAAGCCGCGCGCGCCAATGCCTACAACCCGCTGTCGGTGGAAGGCTACGAACCGGTCGAGCCCAACACCCTGGGCGTGATGGCGCTCGACGTCGATCTGGACGAGCTGCGCGACTACATCGACTGGGGCCCCTTCTTCCAGACCTGGGATCTGGCCGGCAGCTTCCCGAAGATTCTCGATGACGAAGTCGTCGGCGAAACCGCGCGCAACGTGTTCAACGACGCGCAGGCCATGCTGGAAGACCTGATTGCCGGCGAGTGGGTGCAGGCCAAGGCGGTGTTCGGCCTCTTCCCCGCCAACAGCGTGGGCGACGACATCGCGTTTTACGCCGACGAGTCCCGCGACGAACCGATGATGACCTGGCATGGCCTGCGCCAGCAGCACGAGCGCCCGGCCGGCAAGCCGCACTGGTGCCTGGCCGACTTCGTCGCCCCCAAGGCCAGCGGTGTGCGCGACTGGTGCGGCGCCTTCGCCGTCACCGCCGGCCTCGGCATCGAACACAAGCTCGCCGAGTTCGAAGCCGCCCACGACGACTACCGCGCCATCATGCTCAAGAGCCTGGCCGACCGCCTCGCCGAAGCCACCGCCGAATGGCTGCACGAGCGCGTGCGCAAGGAATACTGGGGCTATGCCGCCGATGAGCAACTGGATAATGCCGCGCTGATCAAGGAGCAGTACAAGGGCATCCGCCCCGCGCCCGGCTACCCGGCCTGCCCGGACCACACCGTGAAGGCGGCGCTGTTCCAACTGCTGGACGCGCCCACCAATGCCGGCATGGGGCTCACCGAATCGATGGCGATGACCCCGGCTGCATCGGTGAGCGGTTTCTACTTCGCCCACCCGGAAAGCCACTACTTCGCCATCAGCAAGATCGGCCGGGACCAGCTCACCGACTGGGCGCAGCGCACCGGCCTCACCGAAGAAGCAGCGGCGCGCTGGCTGGCGCCGCTGCTGTAAGGCGGCTCAAAGGCGGTCGATGGGCGACACCACCCCGCGGCCGCCCTTGTTGAGCACGTGGGTGTAAATCATCGTGGTCGACACGTCCGCGTGGCCGAGCAGTTCCTGCACGGTGCGGATGTCGTAGCCGCCTTCGAGCAGGTGGGTGGCGAACGAATGGCGCAGCGTGTGGACGCTCACGGGCTTGTGCAGCCCGGTCGTTTCGACCGCGCGCTTGATGGCACGCTGCAGGCGCCGCTCATAAAGGTGGTGCCGCCGCCGCATGCCAGATACCGGGTCCACTGCCAGATGGTCGGCCGGCCATAGCCAGAACCACGGCCACGACAGCGCCGCGCGCGGATACTTGCGGGCAAGTGCGTCCGGCATCCAAACCCCAGGCACCTCCGCCTCCCGGTCGGCCTCCCACACCTTGCGCGCCGCTTGCAGGTGGCGACGCAGTACAGCGCGCAGCGCCGAGGGCAGCATCACGCGGCGGTCCTTGCCGCCCTTGCCTTCGTGCACCGTGATCTCGTTACGGTCGAAATCGACATCCTTGACCCGCAACCGGAGCCCCTCCATCAAGCGCATCCCGGTGCCGTAGAGCAAGCGCGCCACATCGCCCTCGCCGCCCGCCATCGCCTCCAGCAGACGCGCGACCTCGGCGCGTGACAACACCACCGGCACCCGTTCGCGCTTTTTCGGTCAGCCGATCTCCTGCATCCACGGCAAATCGATGTCGAGAACCTCCGTGTAGAGAAAGAGCAGGGCAGACAAGGCCTGATTGTGTGTGGACGGCGCGACCGAGCGCTCGCTGGCCAGCCAGTTCAGGAAGGCCTCGACCTCCACCGCCCCCATGTCGCGCGGATGGCGTAAGCCCTGCTGACGGATGAAGAGCCGAACCCAATAGACATAAGCCTGCTCCGTTCTTATGCTGTAGTGCTTGTAACGAACGGCCGCGCGAACCTGGTCCAGCAGTCGCGGCGGTTGCGCCGGCGTGTTCTCCGTGGGCATGACGTGTTTGACCGCCTATGGCTACTGATAATGCATATAGCATAAGCGGTGAATCCAATGATTTCAAACAGGAAAATTAGAAAGCGGCCACCGGTTTATGCGACAGCCTTCTGGAATACACGTCAGATGTTGACGTCTACAACACGTTAGGGTGCATATGCGACGCTACCAACGCGGTACGTATTTTCGGGGGTGCATAAACATACGCCCGACACTGGCATTTGAAGCTACTGTCGCAGCCTTGGAAGAGGCTCTCGGTGTCAGTTTCTCCCCGGACGACGAGGGGAAATACGAAGAATTTCCAGCGTACCGTGCATTTGCGCTCGGCTTAGAACTTGCCCTACTTGCGCCACCTCGTCCGGAGGACGATGTTCGCGAAGTAAAAGACGACAGTTTTCAATTGCTCATCCAAACACGCGCCAATGTCACAGAAGATGGTGCTGACATTGACTTGAGTGCACTAATTGAGGCTCAACTAAACGCCTGCACCGGGTTAACCGTGGAGCGTATGGAGCACATAGATGCACCCTAACTCTCCAGTCAACCGGACCGCCGAACACCCGCCTTTAGGCTGCCTCAAGCCGCCTCGCGCGGCGTCCGGTTACTTTCACCGTTAGCTGTCATACAGCGCCCGCCCCCACGAGTGGTTATCGCACGAGCTTCAACAGATGACGAATTCCAATGAATCCGTAGTGAATTCTCTGCCGCCAGAGATGGAAGCAATCCGCGATTCTGCGCTAGAAGCACTCGGGGAACTCGAACCAGCCGGTTCGCCCAGGTCCGAAGCCGAGAAACGAGGCTTCATCCTGTCTTCGCGAACGAATGCAGGTCGTAACCTTCCGCCCTATTACTTGGTCTACTTTCTCTTCGTCGACCTTCTTGGCTTCCCACACTTGGGGCAATGGGAAAAGGTCGCATGGTCAATACCGGTGAGGTATCGCGGAAGGCTATATTTGATCGAACACCGAAAGTTCGGACTAGGAATATTCGCGCCAACGTTAGAACCAAGCGCCCGAATTAGCTCTACACCAAGCTCCGAGGCAGAGGCCGATGCAAGCGAAGTCGCGCACCTTATTAAGAAGGGGGTAACCGCGGCAGAAGCGTACTTCCAGTGGCGTGCTGAGCAAGCGGCCGCTGGATCTATGCTCAATGTTGTGAACAACAGTGATGCTCTATTTGACCGGTACCTGTTCTTCCGTGACCGATTTCGAGCCCTAAGTGCAGAAGGGGAGCTTCGACAGAATGAACGCACTGTCAAGACAACGACGCTGGAAGACGGTACGGTCGTCAGGGAAACTAGCTTTCCATCTTCTCAACTAATGCGAGAAGCGACGTGGATCGCTCAGTCAGCGATTGAGGCGTTCTTCAGTTGGACAGAACATGCATTTATTCACCTTGCCATACTTCAAGGCCGGTTAAACACTGGCGACGAAGTTGCAAGGATGGCAGAGGCTGACTGGAAGACAAAGTTCAAAGCTGCCCTTGATGTAACCGATCCGAAAACAAAATCACATTACGACTGCCTTCTCGATCTTCGCGCTCAGATAAGAAACTTCATGGCACACGGAGCCTTTGGCAAGCGTGGTCAAGCATTCCGATTTCACTCTGGTGCGGGAGCAGTCCCAGTACTTCTAACGCATCGTCAGGCGCATCGATATTCCTTGACGGGACAACCGGATTTCGATGAAAGCCGCGCTATGCTTGAGATTGATGAATTTATTGCGCACCTATGGTCCGGCAGCCGAGAGCCCGCTCGTCTATACGTACACAGCTCTCTGCCATCGATCCTGACATTTGTGGGCGACGGCACATATGCTAATGCCATGACGTCAGTCGAAGAAATGGAGGGGCTCGTAGAGCATCTAACAATGGAGTCAGATCGTGCGGCAAACATGGACTGGTGACCTTGAAAGCCTCAAACCGCTCGTCTGTGAAAATCATGCCAGCTAACTTTCCAGTCAACCGGACCGCCGAACAGCCGCTTTTGGGTTTCCTCTGTCCGCCTCGCGCGGCGTCCGGTTACTTTCATCGTTGGGCCTCAGGTCGGGCGTGTACCAGGTGGTAGCCGGTTTGGTTTGGCTCCGTCGCGCCGGTTGCGTGGGGCACAGTTCGGCTCAATGCCGAAAGCCGGGTCATCGCCAGCGTTCCACCGCTCTAAAGTTGGCTCCCAGCTTTCGGCGTGTGCCCCTGCTACGGTCCTCCGGTGTGGCGGGGGTACTTTCACGGTTCGCGTGGGCTGTCCGTCCTTCGGCGGCCAGCGCACGGTCGGCTTGCCGCGAAGCTCACTGCTTCCACCGTTCAAGATGTGAGAGCTATGCTCGCTTGAGCGGTCGCTGAAAGCCCGTGCAGCCCACCATGCAGCCCGCCCCAGTCCCCGTAGTCGTCAAGCCGCTGGCCCTGCTGGCTTCGGGCATCGTGCTGCTCGCGGCCACCCCATTCTCGGCAGGCCAGCGCCGAGGCCCAACCATTCACTCCAGCGGACCGCCTTCGGCGGCCGCTGAGTTCAAACGTTGGGCGTCATGACATGACCACTACTGAACGTGATGTGCTCCTCTTAACTGTGGCGGAGCGCTTTCAGCTTGAACACGGCGGCGTTGTGCTTGCGCCAGATTTCCCGCTGCCCACGGGGAACGGCTGGAAGGAATACACATTCTTCGTCGAAGTCGTGCATGAGTCTGGGGAAATATCAAAGTTCAGGGCCGTGGCAAGCGCAGTCCATCATCTGGTGCGAGATCCTGCTATTTCAGGTGGTGGCTGGCGCCTGATCATTGTTCTACCCGGGGCAAAGAAGGAAAACATCCCAATCGGCAGCAGGATCCTGTGTTCCGCCGTCACTCATCAACGGTTGTTCGGCGCGAGCACAAACACCGTATGACGCCCAACCCTTCCGTCAACCGGACCGCCTGCAAGCTGCGCTTGCAGGTTCGCTCTGGCCTTCGGCCTCCGCCGGCCGGTTACGTCGAACGTTGGGCGTCAAGAAGAGGAGTCTGCTTTGAGTGATATAGACAGAGTTGGCGAAGAAATGTGTCGCCATATATTCGAGCTTTTGCTCCCGCTTCAAACCACCAAGGAGCTAAATGAAGAGCGGTTTGAACTGGCAGATCAGTCGTCCCGGCTTTTTGCCAAGCTACTGAAAGGCTCTGCCTTCATTCCGCGTAAGCATTTCAAGGAACTGTACAGCGCGGCGCGAGCCCTTGAAGCAGAGGCGCCTTACTCAAAAAACCCGGCGGTAGTCAACGAAATGGCAAACAAGCTGCACATGACTGCAGACCTAATAGTCTGGGGAGAATGTCATGACGACAGGGTTCCCGGGAAACCAAGGGTTAAGTAATGCATCAAGTCTTGGCTCTATTGCGGTGCAATTGACGCCCAACCCTGCGGTCAACCGGATTTGTGGTCGCTACCAAGAGACAACATCAAATTTTGAGCAACCGGAAATGACGCCCAACAATCCAGTCAGCCGGACCGCCGAACACCCGCCTTTAGGCTTCCTCCAGCCGCCCCGCGCGGCATCCGGTTACTTTCATCGTTGGGCCGTTAATGCATAAGCTCGATTGGCAGCCTGCGGGAGAATGGGTGCCGCATTCCTATGCGCCGCTCTTCACCACCGAAACCACGTCGGCCGGGACATCACGTCTTGTCGCTGGTGTGCCCGGCGGGGATTCTTCAGTATTGCTCAAGCTCGTCGAATGCCTTACGCCGCCATTCTTCGTTCTCTACGTTCTGCACACTCCACGGGGTGAAGGTGATCCCGGCCGTTATCAAAGCCCAGAACTCGAACTTGAGGCAATTCAGTCGTTTGTGTCCCGGTTCGCGCAGTTCTTCGCTGGCGATGCGCGCTTCGATCTCTGGGTTCATTCACCAAACTCCAACGGAACAATCGTTTGGGACCGTCACAACCTAATCTATGGCTACGGTCCGGTCGAGTGCTTCAGCCGCGCCCTTGGCTCCCTTGGGTTCTCCGGGGGCCGGCCTATCGTTCCCGGTCCGCACATGCACCACTACCGTAAAGAGTTTGATGGAGATGCCGAGGCGCTGCTGACCACATTCGCTTGGCAGCGTTCTCCGCTTCATCCGGAGGATGAACAATGACCGCGAGGCCCAACCGGGCAGTCGAGCGGACCTGCGCGAAAAGCCGCGCCGGCCGGTGATCGTGAACGTTAGGGCTTTCATCAGCGATCCAACTATTCCGTTTCCGGGTCAAGACCGGAGCATGGCATTCGCTATTGACCAAGCTCGTCAATATCGGCGAGGTTCTTTGAGGCATTTTGTTCTCTGAAGAGCAATCAGAGTGCTTTCCTACTAAAGGTCCGATTCAAATCTTCCGAGAAGGTGCCACACATTTTGCTCGCGGATATCGACGCAATCCGTATTGCCTTTTCACGGGACGGTTGCAAACGGGTCCGATTTTCCTGGTCTTGAGTTCATGCAGCGCGTCGAATCCCATCCACCACAAATCACGGACTGGATGTTCATTAAGTATGACTTCGTGGTGGGTAGGTTAACAATTCAGGTCATTCGTTCCGGTATGACGGCAGAAGATGGAGCGACCTACAATGCAAATGCACCTTGCCGTTTCCGCAATTGAAAGCCCTGGCCGGCCGGACAGGGCGCGGCCGTCGGCCGCCGGGACGGACGCACCGCCTGTTGGCGGGCCCTTCACTTCTACGTTATGCCTCTTGAAGGAGCGTAGCCATGAAACCACGTATAACCGTCCTCACCCTGGGCGTTGACGATCTGGAACGAGCCCTTCACTTCTATCGCGATGGCCTCGGCTTGACCACCGATGGAATTGTCGGAGACGAGTTTGAGCACGGAGCAGTCGTCTTCATCGACCTACAGGCTGGCCTGCGTCTGGCTCTATGGCCTCGTCAGAGCATTGCCCATGACTCCGGATTGCCTGTTAGTGCGCCAAGCGCAACGGACTTTACGCTGGGACACAATGTCTCCTCACGCGCCGAGGTTGACGAGGTCTTGGCGCAGGCTTCAGCGGCGGGAGCGACGATTGTCAAGCCGGGCGAGGAGACGTTCTGGGGTGGGTATGCAGGCTACTTTCAGGATCCAGACGGCCATATGTGGGAGGTGGTATGGAATCCGGCGTTGGTGCTGGAGGAGTGAGGCATGACACAGCGTATATCGACTCGTCCGTGAATCAAGACATCCGTGTTTCTGAGTTTCCTGGATAAATCACCTGCAGTCGGATATCCGGCATCTGTGGTGGGTTCTGGATGATTCGTGCCGAGATGGAGTCGGCACGCGAAGCGCCAGCCGTTACACACGGCTGCGGTGAGCCGGTGGTGTTATCGGCGTCCTGTCGCGTCGGTGTTGCCTGGTTTGCCACGTTGAGTGATCAGTCTTGGCGCAAGGGGGAGGAGTAAGGGTGCATCGATCAGGCGGCGATGGCGAAGGCGATGCGTTCGAGTTTCTTCTCGTTCGCGCGCGGCTGCGGGCTGCCAGAGGCTGCCTGGTCGCACAGGAGCAGGTCCCATCAGGCAAGCCGAAGCCGCTTTGCGGCTCGGCTTGGTTCAGGCGCTACGCCTGCCTGGGCCAATAGACATTGCCATTTGGAGCAATATTATGAGTGCCAAAGAGATATATCTTCATCATTTCGCGGTGATGGCCCCCGAGAACGTCATCGAGAAGGTTGTGGAGTTCTACGGTGAGATATTGGGATTGAGGCCCGGTTTCAGGCCTGACTTCGCAGTTCCGGGGTATTGGTTATATTCCGGCAGCCACCCTCTCATCCACCTTACGGTAAACAATGACCGCAGCGAGGGGACGCAAGGCTATTTCCACCATATAGCGCTACATTGCAGCAACTTCGATGAAGTGGTTGATCGGCTAGATAAAGCCAATGTGGGTTACCGTAGAAATGACCTGGATAGTGTCCGTTTGGTGCAGTTAATTGTCCGGGATCCTGCCGGCACGCCGGTAGAGCTAACCTTCGACAAGTAGCGCTGGTGTATAGCGGGCTGGTCCGGCGGGCCTGCCCGGCATCCGCCTCGGCTTATGCTTTCCACTTCCCGCCGCCGCCTGCCGGGCTACCTTTTTAGATCGCACCACGTATGCTTACAGAAATCCTGGGGGTTGTTGAAAAGGCGAACACACGCCCGTTGCTGATCGCGATGACGACATTATCGTTGCTGGTCAGGGCCACCGGAGGAGCGATACTGGGTGATCCTTTCACATGGGCACTGGTTGTTATCCTACCCCTTGGAGTCATGGCCTACGTTCTCGTCATCGGCTGGATCTATATGATCCAGAGCATGAACGCCAGGCTTCCGGAAAACGACATGGCGAGCTGGGGGCCAATTATCGGTAGCAGCCTGCTGGCATTCTGCTTGCTGCTTACCTTTTCGTATGTGTCGTCTCATCCGGAGGGTCTGAGTCTTTCGTTGTTGGGTGAACCGGATTTTGTTTATGTGTGTACCGTGTTCCTGCTCGCCACGGAGACGGCAAAAATTCGCAGATAGCGATGCATGCCAAAGTAGTTGTCGAATTTGATCGCGAGGGCGATCTGTCTGCAATGACGCGACTCGTGAAAGAGTTGCGCGTGCATGCTGAAAGAATTTTATGGCTGAGATAATCGAGTTCGAGAGCAAACGTCTTCATCTACGGCAATGGCGCCGAACCGATCGGGAACCCTTTGCCGCGCTCAATGCCGACCCGAGAGTCATGGAGTTTTTTCCCTCTCCCCTTACGCGCACACAAAGTGATGCGCTGGCCGATCGCTGCGAGTTGCTCATCCAGGAACGGGGCTGGGGGTTCTGGGTGGCGGAAACAAAGGCCGATCGACAGTTCATCGGTTTTGTCGGGCTGCACGTTCCAGCGCCCGAGCTCCCCTTCTCGCCCTGTGTCGAGATCGGTTGGCGCCTGGCTTTTCCGTTTTGGGGACAGGGGTTTGCGCTGGAAGGCGCCAGAGCAGTGCTGGACGTTGGCTTTAACCACATCAAACTGCCCGAGATCGTCTCTTTTACCGCAACGCTCAACCACAGGTCGCGGGCCCTCATGGAGCGTCTCGGCATGGTTGCTTCGGGCACTTTTGAGCATCCTCAGGTGCCGGAGGGTAGCGTCTTGCGGCCGCATTACCTGTATCGCCTTCCGCGTAGCCGCTATGTCGCGTAACACCTACTGCGCCGCCCCTATCCAGCATGCGTGAAACGACCGTCGAGCGGGCCGGCCGCACGCGGTGCCCGTGTGCTTCCCTTCGATCTGGCTGCCTTCCACTTTCACATCGGGCGCCATGACCCAAGGCCCTGCACATCTTGTTCGCGTAGCGCGCTATCTGGGCTGCGCATCGGTCTCGCTCTATGTGGGCGTGCTGATGTCCCGCTCGCTTGTTCCGCTATTGGGCGGGCATACTGGCTTCGCGTTCGGTACCCTGATCTTCAGTGCGCTCGCGGTGCTGTTCGTCGGCAGCATCTTGGAGGAAAGGGCGCTTTGGAGGGGAAGCTTGAGCCGAAGCGAAGACATGCCCGACCGGGTGGGTAAGCCAGACAGCGTGCTCCTCCGAGGCGCAGCACCCCCGCCGTTGTCGCTGGGATTGGCGCTTGGGCTGCTTTCCCGGTTACTTGCGTAGTTTGCCTTGAGCACACGGAGGAAAGTTCGTGAGCGAATCCATTCAGTTTGTCGCCGCCACGCCGGTCCTGGCATCGCTCGACATCGAGCGCAGTGTCGATTTTTTCGTGTCGCAGCTCGGCTTCACCAAGTTGTATGCCGCGCAAGGCGAGTACGGCATCGTGTCCAACGGTGCGGTCAATATCCACTTTTGGGCGTGCCCGGATGCGGGCATTCCGAAGGCAACCAGTTGCCGGGTGCAGGTGTGCGGCATCGAGCCCTTGTATCGGCGCTGCCAGGCGCTCGGAATTGTTCATCCCAACGCGCCGTTGGAGCGCAAGCCGTGGGGCAACCACGAGTTCGGCATCCTCGATCCCGACGGGAACCTTGTCACCTTTCATGAGTGCGTCGACGCCTGATAGGCGATGCCGGCTCATCAAGCGAATATGCGTGAATCTCCGATGAAATTCTGTCCGCAATGCACGGCACATCTCGAATGGCGCGTCGTCGATGACGTCGAGCGCTTGGCCTGTTCTTCCCGCTGTGGCTATGTTCATTGGAATAACCCGATACCCGTTGTCGCCGGGCTTGTTCGCGTCGGCGACGAGTTCATTCTTGCGCGTAACGCCCGATGGCCTGCCAATCTGTTTTCGGTGATTACCGGATTCCTCGAGAAGGGGGAGTCACCGGAGGAGGCGATTTCGCGCGAAATGCACGAAGAACTCGGCCTGAAAGCCGAGGCGCTTGAGTTCGTCGGCCACTACGCGTTTGCCGGTATGAACCAGCTCATCATTGCATTCGCGGTGCGTGCTGGCGGCGAACTTCGTTTGGGCGCAGAAATCGCGGAAGTGAAGCGCTGCTCGCGCGCAGAACTGGCGTGTTTCGACTTCGGAGGCCTTGATGTCACCGCTCGAATCGTCCAGGCGGCGCTGGCGATGTCGCACAGTCGGGGCGAAGTCGAACGCGTTGCAACGTCCGACGGCGGTTGACGATCGCTGGCTCGCCGGCGGAACGATTTTCACGGTAAGGATGCTGTCGATGGATATCCCGCGGATCTTCAACATCAGCGAAAGCGCTCACCGTATCCACAACCCGATCACGGCCGAAAAGCTCGCCACACTCGGGGCCGCGCTGCGCCTGGAAGCCGGCGCGCGGGTGCTCGACCTCGGCAGTGGTTCCGGGGAGATGCTATGCACCTGGGCGCGCGACCACGGGGTCGTTGGCACCGGGGTCGATCTGAGCCAGCTGTTCTCACAGCAGGCCAAGCGCCGCGCCGAAGCGCTGGGCGTTGCCGATCGTGTCGACTTCATCCACGGCGATGCCGCCGGCTATGTTGCCGACGAGAAGGTGGACGTGGCGGCATGCCTGGGAGCCACCTGGATCGGCGGCGGTTTCGCCGGCACGATTGCGCTGCTGGCCCGAAGCGTGCGCCCCGGCGGGATCATCCTCATCGGCGAACCCTATTGGCGGCAACTG
This sequence comes from Azoarcus olearius, assembly GCF_001682385.1. NCBI lineage: Bacteria > Pseudomonadati > Pseudomonadota > Betaproteobacteria > Rhodocyclales > Zoogloeaceae > Azoarcus > Azoarcus olearius. The sequence goes on along the minus strand of NZ_CP016210.1, from coordinate 4,155,999 downwards.
CCGCCTGCCGAAGAGACTGCCAGGGGTTGCCTGGCCAGTGCGATCGCCGACTTCATGACGCTGCCGGCACTGCTCGCGTCCTTCCGCCGCCTCGGGTACGACGTGGTTGAGATGGTTCTGGCCGATCAGGACGGGTGGGATAGATACGAGGCCGCCAAGTGGCTGACGATGCGGCGGTGGCTGGAAGCGAATCCCGACGACGAACTGGCGGACACCGTGCGGGCCCAGTTGAGTACCGAACCCGAGCGCTATGCCACGTTCACGCGCGAATATCTGGGGTGGGGCGTGTTTGCGCTGATGTTGCGGTGAACGCCGGGGGCTCAGGTTTTCGTCCCGCTGCATTCACCTGGTGCGTGTCGTTGTGCAAGTGCTGTCCATCATCCGATTCCGCCGGGCGTGCGAAGCCCGGCAGGTCGGTCCAACCGGAGGTTTGTCGTCGAATCATGCATATCACCCGGGAAACAGCGATCGACGATGTCATCGCCTTGTTGTCGGAGTGCGGCTTGCCGGTGCAGGACATATCGGCTTCGTCGCACCATCTGTTCTTCGGGCTGCGGGATCACGGAGCCTTGGTCGGGGCGGTCGGCCTCGAACCCTACGCCAAGGTGGGCTTGCTGCGTTCGCTGGCGGTGGCGCCCGCCTACCGGGGGCGGGGCCTCGGCGAAGCGCTCGTCCGTCACGTCGAAGCCTTCTCCGCTTCTCACGGTGTCGAGGACCTGTTCCTGCTGACGAGCACGGCGGAACACTTCTTCGCAACGCTCGGCTACCGACGGACGCCCCGCAGCGATGCACCGGAAGCCATCCGCGCCACGGCGCAGTTCGCCGGCCTTTGTCCGTGCTCGGCGGCCTTCATGTCAAAGCCGCTCATTCATGGGGATGCGGTATCAGGCGACGCTCTGCGTAAGACGACCGCATGACAGGCGCTGTCGCACCCCGCCCGCGATATGATGGACAGGAAGTCCCGCACCCTGATTCCCATCCCGATCCCCGCGCCGCTACGTGACCCACATCCTTCCCGCCTGCTTTCCGGCCGACCTCCAGGACGTCGTCGCGATCTTTCGCGAGTACGTCGCAAGCCCGTCGGTCAGCCTGGCGTTCCAGGACTACGAGCGCGAGTTCGCAGGCCTCCCGGGCAAGTACGCGGAACCCGACGGATGCGTGCTGCTCGCGCGCCGGGATGCAGCCGTGGTGGGCTGTGCGGCGCTTCGCCGGGTCAGCCGCAGCGCGTGCGAACTCAAGCGGGTCTATGTGCGGCCCGGCGCCCGGGGAAACAGTATCGGCCGCCGCCTTGTGGAACAGATGATCCGCACCGCGCGCACCGCGGGTTACGCCTCGATGTGCCTGGACGTGTTGCCGGAGTTCGTCGCCGCACAAAGGCTGTACGAGTCGCTCGGCTTCGTTCCCGCCCCGGCCGTCAGCCACAACCCGGTTCCCGGCACCCGCTTTCTGGGCCTGGCCTTGTAGGCAACCAGCCGGGCGCAGGACCACCCGGGGCGCAAGCATGGCGGGCGCGACAGCGCGCCTGGTGCCCCCGCCATTTCCCTCCCCGCAAGACACCGATCCACCCTTCAACCAAAAGGCGGCTTAGCCATGATTCATACCCGACTTGCCACGCTCGCGGACCTCGACGTCGTTGCGCCGCTGTTCGATGCCTACCGCCAGTTCTATCAGCAGGATGCGGATCCGGCGCTGGCGGCGCGCTTCATTCGTGCGCGCCTGGAAAACGGCGAATCCGTGATCCTCCTCGCCTCGACCGAAAGCCGGGGCATCGTCGGCTTCTGCCAGCTGTACCCCACCTTCTGCTCGGTCGAAGCCAAACCCATCTATTCGCTCTACGACCTGTTCGTTCGCCCGGAGGCCCGGCGCTGCGGGGCGGGCAGGGCGCTGCTGCAGGCGGCGGAAAAGCTGGCGGCTGCGAACGGCAAGGCACGAATGGACCTGACGACGGCGAGAACCAACACCGCGGCGCAGGCCGCGTACGAATCGCTCGGGTGGGTGCGGGACGAGGTCTTCTATGCTTACAGCAAGGCCATCGATGCGTGACCCGGCACCCGGCCGCCGCAGCGCCTGCCTTCGCCCCGGCCGGGGCCGGCCGATGCCACGCGTGCCCTCCACTCACCTACCGCTATCGAGCTGATCGTGTTCTCACATGTCTTTGTCGGCGTCAGCGACTTCGATCGCGCGCTCGCCTTCTACAACCCGCTGATGGCCGCGCTGGGCCAGCCGGCGCGCTTCTGCGACAGCGCGCGACCGTGGGCCGGGTGGCAATCCGCGCCGGGGCCACGGCCGCTGTTCCTGATCGGCAAGCCCTACAACGGGCTGCCGCCCGCGCCTGGCAATGGCCAGATGGTCGCGTTTCTGGCCGACAGCCGGGCGGTGGTGGATCTGGCATTCGCCACGGCGCTTGACCACGGCGGCACGTCCGAAGGCGCACCGGGGCTGCGGCCCGAGTATCACGAGCATTATTACGGCGCGTATTTCCGCGACCCGGACGGCAACAAGCTCTGTGTGGCGTGCCATGCGCCGCCGGAGGGCGGCGGCTCACCCTGAGCGGCCGCCGCACCGCCGCGTCCGGCGTTTCGTGCAGCGGCCGGATGTCCTCTGGCCTCACGGTCTTCTGCCCGCTCAACCCACGTTCTTTCTTTCTGCCATGTACTCATCCACCTTCACCTTCGCCAAAAAACAGTACGACGAAACCTTCTACCGCCTGGATCAGGCGATTGCCGACGCGGCGAAGGACATTCCGGGCTATCTCGGCGAAGAGGCCTGGGAAAATCCGGCGACCGGCTTGATCTCCAACGTCTATTACTGGGACAGCATGGAGGCGCTGCAGGCGCTCATCAACCATCCGCGCCACCTCGAGGCAAAGGTGAGCCAGCAGAACTGGCTGGACGGCTATCAGGTGGTCATCGCCCAGGTCATCAAGGTCTATGGCGACGGCAAGCTCACCGCGCTTCCGGTGGCTCAGGCCGGCTGAGCCACCGGAGCAGGTTCAACGGCGCGCTTCCAGCACCAGGTTGAACGGCGTCTCGGTCGCGCGGCGGAAATGGCCGAAACCCGCCCTGCGAAAGACGTCCGCCAACCGGGCTTCGCCGGCCTGCGCACCCAGCACCAGCGTGCCGCCTTCGGAGATGGCGTGGGCGCAGCAGATGGTGGTGGAGGCCGCGTAGTAGAGCCGCGCCACCGCGGACTGGTTGTGTTCGACGCGGTCGTTGGCGAAAGGCTCGACCAGCATCACCGTGCCGTCGGCGGCAAGCGTTGCGGCGGCATGGCGCGCCGCGGCCACCGGATCGCCCATGTCGTGCAGGCAATCGAAGAAGCAGATCAGGCCGTAGTCGTGCGCCGGGTAGTCGGTGGCGCGCGCCACGTCGAACTGCACCCGGTCCGCCACGCCCGCCGCCGCGGCGTTGCGGCGCGCTTCCTCCACCGAGGCCGGATGCACGTCGAAGCCGTGGAAACGCGAGTTCGGGAAGGCCTGCGCCATCAACACCGTGGAGTGACCGTGGCCGCAGCCGACGTCCGCCACCGTGATGCCGGCCTGCAGCCGCTCGACCACACCCTCCAGCGCAGGCAGCCACTGCGACACCAGGCTGGCGCGGTAGCCGTTGCGGTAGAAGGCGGCCACGCCGCATTGCAGGCGGCCGTCGTGATCGCCCCAGGCAATGCCGGTGCCGCTGCGGAAGGCTTCCAGCGCACGGTCTTCGTCGAACCACATCGACGCGACCACCTGCCAGGCGTGGGGGATGAACACCGGGCTGTCTTCCTCGGCCAGCACCATCGCGTGCTCGGGCGCAAGCTCGTAGGTGTCGCTCGCGGGGTGGTAGTCGGCGTAGCCGCCGGCCACCTGGGCGTTCAGCCATTCGCGCACGTAGCGCTCGGCGCACTGGCTGCGCGCCGCGAGTTCACCGGCGCTGAGCGGACCGGCGCCGGCCATCGCCTTGTACAGGCCGAGCTTGCTGCCAAGGCTGACCATCACGCCGCCATAGGCAGCGGAGAGATCGCCGATGGCGCGGCCGACAAAGGATTCCAGGCGGGATTGATCCAGCGTGCTTGCATTCATCATGGGGCTCCTCGTGTGTAGTCGCGGGTTCGCGGTGGAGCCATGATCGTGGGCGCGGCGACGCGGCTGAAGAGCCGGGATGACCTAGAATCGGTCCGTTCGTGCCACCCGTAACCATCGTGCCGGCGATGCCGGCAGCAGGGTTCTCCGATGCCACCCTCCTCGCCCCCTGCCGGGCCGCGCCCTGTCCGCGTCAGCCTGGTCGCGCTGCCCGACGCAGTGGTGTCCACGCTCGCCGGCCTCTTCGACGTGATGAACGGCGCCGCGATGATGGGTGTGGTGCCGCCGGGCACGCCGCCGCCGTTCGCGGTGGAGGTGGTCGGCGAGGCAGCGGGGCCGCTGCTGCTGGCCAGTGGGGTGCCGTTCGAGGTGGGGCGCGCGATCGGCGCGATCGACGCCACCGACATCGTCATCGTGCCGTCGCTGCTGTTGCCGGCGCAGGGCTGGCAGCAGGGGCGCTATCCGCAACTGGTCGCCTGGTTGCGCGCGATGCACGAACGCGGCGCGCTGCTGTGTTCGGCCTGTTCCGGCATCTTCCTGATCGCCGAGACCGGACTCTTCGATGGCCGCGACGCGACGGTGCATTTCGGCTATGCCCGCAGCTTTGCCGCGGCCTATCCGGCCGTGCCCATTCATCCCGAACGGGTGCTGGTGATCGCGGGGGAACGCGAGGAACTGATCAGCTCCGGGGCCTCGATGAGCTGGCACGACCTCGCGCTCTATCTCGTTGCCCGCTACGCCGGGGCCACCGTGGCGCAGTCTCTGGCGCGGATGTTTGCGCTGCAGTGGCATCAGGACGGGCTGGCGCCCTACATCGTGTTCGAAGGCCGGGCGGACCACGGCGATGGCGAGATCGAGGGCGCGCAGCAGTGGCTCAAGGCCAACTTCGCGGTGGCGAATCCGGTGGAGGCGGTCATCCGCCAGTCGCGCCTGGCCGAGCGCACCTTCAAGCGCCGCTTCGCGAGCGCGACCGGACTGACGCCGATCGCCTACGTGCAGCGACTGCGCATCGAGGACGCCAAGCGCCGGCTGGAGCGCACCGAGGCCTCGGTCGACGAGATCAGCTGGCGGGTCGGCTACGAGGATCCGGCCTTCTTCCGCCGCCTGTTCCGTCGCGTCACCGGGCTGGCTCCGAGCGCCTACCGCCGCCGCTTCCGCATTCCCGATTACGCCCGCGGAGAGGCGGTGGGCGGCGCGCGCCGGTTGAGCAGATAGGCGCGGGTCGTCAGGTACAGCACCGCGCCGTTGAGCAGATGCCACAGGAAGTGGGTGCCGAGCGCGCCGTCCGCGCACAGCGCCAGGTCCAGCGAGCGGAAGCTGACTGATACCAGGAACAGCGCGAAGGCCAGCAGCACGGTGGCGGGCTCGCGCGCAGCGCGGCGATGGTGCCAGACGCCGATGGCGGCGAGCGACACGAAGGCCGCCCCGTAGGCCAAGGAACCGTTGAGCCACGCGCCCGGCAGGCGCGCGAAGCCGAGCGCGAGCAGGACGAACAGCCCGACCAGCGCGGCCGTGACCGCCGCGCCCAGGCCGACCACGCGGCGCGCATAGCAGGCGAGGAAGACGAGCTGATAGACGAAGATCGGCAGCACGTCGGCCAGCATGGTCCAGCGGTCGGCGTAGGTGTGGAACAGGAAGCTGCCGAGGCCGATCGCGGCGACGTTGGCGATCAGGAAGGTGCTGTCGGCGCCGGGCCGCCGCGGCTGGTGGCGCGCCAGATGCCACAGCGCGATGGCGGCGAGGATGAAGGACAGGTTGGTCAGCGCATTCACCGGCTCTGCCCAGAAGGCAGGCGAGGTGCGTTCGCAGTACAGGTCGAGCGGGGCGTTGGTCATCGGCCGGTGGTGGAGAGCAGGGCGGGACGGGTAGCGGCATTCTATAAACCCGGCAACCCGACTAGAGCTGCCGTTTGTCCCTGGGCTGGGCGAAGGGCGGCGCGGCGAGTGGCCGTTGGCAAGCCTGCCATTGATCGGCCGCAGGGCCCGACCCGGACGGCTGTCGGCATGCCGGCCGGGTTGATGGACCGCGGCACGCGCGTTGCCCGAAACGGGCTGCACGGTCCGCCGGTAGGCGGTGTCCATCCCGCCCGGTGCTTGGCCTGCGATGCCATCTGGTTCATGATTCGGCCTGCACCAACCGCGTGCGCCGTTCCCCGACGTCAATACACAACAACATCGTGGCGTATCTCGAAACCAAGCTTCCTGCTCCGCTGCTCGCGCTCGCCATTGCGGCCGGCATGTGGCTGGTCTGGCGCGATGCGCCGGTGTTCGGCCCCGATGCCGAGTTGCGCGTCGCGGTCTCGGTGGCCATCGCGCAGGTCAGCGCCGCGCTGGTGCTGGCGGCCGGCTTTGCCTTCTGGCGCGCGCGCACCACGATCGACCCGCGCCGTCCCGAGCGGGCCGCAACGCTGGTCACCTACGGCATCTACCGCTTCAGCCGCAATCCGATGTACCTCAGCCTGCTGCTGTTGCTGCTGGCCTATGCAATCCGCCTGGGCGCGCCGGTGGCGCTGGCGGGCCCGGTGGTGTTCGCCGCCTATGTCACCCGCTTTCAGGTGCTGCCCGAGGAGCGCGCGCTGGAAGCCAAGTTCGGCCTGCAGTACGCCGATTATTGCCGCCGCGTACGGCGCTGGCTGTAGCGGCGGACGGCATCAGGCGGGCTTGCGCAGCAGGTCGACCCGGTTGGGAACGCGGAAGCGCGCGCCGTCCGCGCCCAGATGTGCCTCGAAACGCGACCGTACCTGCCGGTAAGTGTCCTCCGACAGGCGGTGCGTGGTATGGGTCACGCGGATGATGCGCGCGTCGAACTCGTCGAAATCGCGAAAGTCGCTGCGGGTGTCGAAGAACAGCTGGCGCTCCAGTTTCAGCGCGCCGCGCTCCACCGCCCGGCAGACCGCGCCGAACGCGGCTTCCCGCACCAAGCGCTCGTCGTGGAACAGGCGCAGCACCTCGTTGAAGTCGCCCGCGTAGACAGGCTCGGAAATCCACGCCCAGCCCCCGGGCTTGAGCACGCGGGCGATTTCGGCCAGTGCGTCGTCCATCTTGTCGACCGGAACGTGATGGAGCGACCTGAACATCACCACCAGGTCGAAGCGGGCGTCCTCCGCCGGTACCGCCTCGGCGCCGCCGGCGCGGAATTCCACCTTGGGCGCATCGGCGATGCACAGGTTGCTGGCGTGCTGGATCGCGTCGACCTCCAGTGCCAGGACGCGCGCGATGCGCGGGCTGGCGGCGAGGCGGCGGGTCTTCTCGGCCTTGCCGCAGCCGAGTTCAAGGACCTCGGCGCCGTCCAGCGGGACGGTGTCGAGCAGGAGTTCGAGTTCGTTGCACAGCGCCGCCGGCGCAGTATCGGCGATCTTCACGCCACGCTCCTGACTGGAATATTAGAGAGCGCGCATATTAAGACCGCCGGCGCGAGGCGGACAAGCCGGCCGGCGTTGCCTACAGCACCGCGTTGAACAGTTCCAGCTGCGGCGGTCCCAGGTAGATTTCGCGCGGGCTCTTGCCGGCGTTGGCGTGTGCCTTCATGAACGCGTCGGATCGCGTCCAGTTTTCGAAGGCTTGTTCGGATTCCCACTCGGTGTGCGAGGCGAACAGCGTGTATTCCTCGGTCTGCGGGCCCTGCAGCAGATGGAAGCGGACGAAGCCGGGCACCTCGTCGAGATAGCTCTCGCGCTGGCGCCAATGTGCGATGAAGGTTTCTTCGTGGCCGCGCGCGATGCGGAACCGGTTCATGGCAAGGAACATGCTTTCATCTCCGGATGTCGATAGGGGAGGATTCTAGTCCGCGAACGGCCCGCTTCGGGCCCGCCGTGATGACGGCGCGCTGTGCGCGCCGCCCGCCCAAGCGGGCTGCCATCCCTTCGCCCCACCCCCAACCCCACGGAGTGCGTCATGCCGACGATAGAAATCACCGAAGACAACTTCAACGACGTCCTTGAGCAGAACCCGATCGTGTTTCTCGACTTCTGGGCCACCTGGTGCGGCCCCTGCCGCAGCTTCGGGCCCGTGTTCGAGGCCGCCGCCGAGGCCCATCCGGACATCGTGTTCGGCAAGATCGACACCGACGCGCAGCAGGGCCTGGCCAACAGCTTCAACATCCGTTCGGTGCCGACGCTGGCTGCGGTGCGCGACAACATCATGGTGTTCCGCGAATCGGGCGCGCTGCCGGCGAGCGCGCTGCAGCAGGTGATCGACGGCGTGCGCTCGCTCGACATGGACGAGATTCGCGCCGACATCGCTGCCCAACAGGCCGAAGGCAAGACCGCGGGCTGATCCCGCCTTTCGCGCGGCGGGGGCTTCAGCGGTAAAGCAGGAAGTCCTCGCGCGCGGCGGCCCACGCCGCCTCGTCGGGCACGGCGAACACGTCCAGCGCGTCCGGCCCGGCGGCGGGGTCGTCCACCCAGCGGCGCAGCATTTCGCCGCCGTTGATCAGGTCGATCGCGAGGCGGTCGTGCTCGTACTCGTAGGCGAAGTCGCGCCACAGCGGGTACTCCGGCTGCAAGCGGCGCACGGCCTTGAACGCGAGCGCCTGCACGCGCCACGGGCGGAACGCCGCATGGTCGTAGTGCGCCGGATCTTCCACATGGATCTGCACGCCGCTGCATAGCTTGCCCGCGTGCTTGTGGAAGGTGGGCTCGAACCAGCATTCGCGCAGCACGCAGCCGGCCAGCCAGCGCGGCGCGAAAGCGCGCATTTCCGCAATGACGGCGCGGGCGTCGATGTCGGGCGCGCCGAACAATTCCAGCGGCCGGGTGGTGCCGCGCCCTTCGGACAGCGTGGTGCCTTCCAGCATCACGGTGCCGGCGTAGGCGCGCGCCATCGACAGGTTGGGCGCGTTGGGGCTGGGGTTGATCCAGCTGCGTTCGCCCAGCGGCCAGCCGTACCCCGGCGCGGCGTCCGGCTGCCAGCCCTGCATCGTGACGACTTCGCATTCGACGTCGAGCTTGAGCGTGGCGATGAACCAGCGCGCGAGTTCGCCCATCGTCAGGCCGTGCCGCATCGGGAGCGGCCCGGCGCCGACGAAGCTCTCCCAGCCGGGCTGCAGCAGGTTGCCTTCCACCGGGCGGCCGGCGGGATTGGGGCGGTCCAGCACCCACACCGCCTTGCCGTGCGCGGCGGCGGCTTCCAGCACGTAGCGCAGCGTGGTGATGAAGGTGTAGATGCGGCAGCCGAGATCCTGCAGATCGACCAGCAGCACGTCGAAGCTGTCCATCATTGCGGCGGTGGGCCGTCGCACTTCGCCGTACAGGCTGAACACCGGGATACGGTGCAGCGGGTCGATGAAGTCGGGCGACTCCACCATGTTGTCCTGCTTGTCGCCGCGCAGGCCGTGCTGGGGGCCGAAGGCGGCCGACAGCGTGATGTCGGGCAGCGCGGCGAGCGCGTCGAGCGAGTGGGTGAGGTCGCGCGTGACCGAGGCGGGATGGGCGAGCAGGGCGACGCGGCGGCCGCCAAGCGGGCGGCGCAGCGTGGCATCCTGGAGCAGGCGGTCGAGGCCGAACTGGATCATGGCGGGGTCAGAAATAGGGGTCGGGTTCCGGCGCCTGCCAGCAGAAGGCGCGGGCGTCGTGGAAATCGGGGCGCTCGGCAGGATGCGCGAGCGCCCAGTACGAGAGCCGGCCGTCGGCGGCTTCGACCACCGCGCTGATGCCCAGCCGCAGTTCGTCCAGCGTCTGTGCCGTCATGCCGGCCGGCAGCGCGTCGGCGTCCAGGGTTGCGCTCAGGCTCAACAGATCGCCGCTGCGCAGCACCTCCAGCCGCGGCGGGGCGGGCGGTAGGGCGTCGATGCGCGCGCGATAGTCATCGAACAGATAGCTTGCCCACTGCCCGCTGGGCGAAAAGTTGAACTCGCGGTAGGCCGGGCTGCCGCTGCGGGCGATGAAGACCTCGAAGCAGGTATGCGCCCACAGCCGGTCGGCCGGCAGGGCGTGGTCCGGCGTTGGTACCCGCAGCGCGTCCAGCCGGCCGCGCAGGTGGTAATGCAGCGTCAGGCGCAGATCGGCTTCGACGACGACCGCGGCGTGGATGCGCAGCACGGCCCGCGCCGGATGATCGGGGTGCCGCACGAGCGGCACCGCGCCGACCGCGAGCGGCGGTGGCGGCGGTGCCCGGTGAGGCGGCAGGTCGGTGGGGGCGAGCGGGCGGGGCACCGGCGGCGGGTGGAGAAAACGGGGCGCCAAGCTTACCGCAGCGCGCGCCGCCCCGGGGGGCGCGGCGGCCGGGTGGTTACGCCTTTTTACCGCCGCGGTGCCGGTGCCGCGCTAGGCTCGCAACACCGGCACCGCAAGGGTGCCGCACGATGGGAGACAGTCATGAACACGATCGGAATCCGTCCCGCGCTCTGGGCGGGACGCGGCGTCGCCTTCGCGCTGGTCGTCATCGCGCTGGCGCTGCAGGGCGGAAGCGTGCAGGCGTCCACCAGCGAAGAGGTGGGTTATGAGGCGGGTTCGACGATGCGCAAGATCGGCCACAGCGCGCGCGACGCCGGGCGCGAGATCGGCAAGGGCGCGGCGGAGTTCGGCCGCAACGTGGGCGGCGTGGCGCGCGGCGCGGTGCATGCGGTGGGCGACGCCGGCCGCACCGTCGGCCGTGCGGCGCGCGACGGCAGCCGCGGACTGGTGCGCGGCATCAAGGGCGAAGGCGAGACCGCCAACAACTGAACGCAATCCACTGGAGGAAGGACGATGAGGAAGACATCCGGAGTGCTGATGGGCGCCCTGGCCTGCCTGGTGCTGGCGGGGCCCGCTCAGGCGGACGAAGCGTTGCGGCTCAACTGCGGCGGCGTCGGGCTCGACGAGTCCGAGGGCATGCGGGCCGAAGCGGGCAAGCATGCGCTGACGCTGCTGCTCACCACGCCGGATGGCGATTACCTCGGCGATGTGCACTTGCGCGTCGAGGACCCGCTGAAGAACCGCCAGGCCGAAGCCAACTGCGGCCCGATCGGGCAGGTGGACGTGTCCGAGGCCGGCCGTTACCGCGTGGTCGCCAGCTACAAGGGCAAGAGCCAGTCGCAGTGGTTCAACCTCAAGCCGGGCGGCGGCGCGCGCGCCACCTTGCGCTGGAGCGAGTAGGCGGGGCCGGCGGCTGGCGGTACACTCCGGGGCTTTTGAACCGCCGGACCGTCCCATGCCCGCCCAACCGCCGTCCGCTCGCCCCGTGCAGCGCATCCTCACCGGGATCAAGCCTTCGGGCACGCCCCATCTCGGCAACTATGCGGGCGCGATCCGCCCCGCGGTGGAAGCGAGCCGCAGCGTCGACGCCGAAAGCTTCTACTTCCTCGCCGACTACCATGCGCTGATCAGCACCACCGACCCCGTGCGGGTGCAGCGCTCGACGCTGGAGATCGCCGCCACCTGGCTGGCGGCGGGGCTGGATACCGAGCGGGTGTGGTTCTACCGCCAGTCGGACATCCCCGAAATCCCCGAACTCACCTGGCTGCTCACCTGCGTCGCCGGCAAGGGCCTGCTCAACCGCGCGCATGCCTACAAGGCCTCGGTGGACAAGAACCTGGCCGACGGCGAGGACCCGGATGCCGGCGTCAACATGGGCCTCTTCATGTACCCGGTGCTGATGGCCGCGGACATCCTGATGTTCAAGGCGCACTCGGTGCCGGTCGGGCGCGACCAGATCCAGCACATCGAGATGGCGCGCGACATCGCCGCGCGCTTCAATCACCTGTACGGCGAGCATTTCGTGCTGCCGGAAGCGGCGATCGATGAGTCGGTGGCGACGCTGCCGGGCCTCGACGGCCGCAAGATGAGCAAGAGCTACGACAACGTGATCCCGTGCTTCGCGCCGCCGGCGGAGCTGAAGAAGCTGATCTTCTCGATCGTCACCGATTCGCGCCTGCCGGGCGAGCCCAAGGAGACCGAGGGTTCGGCCCTGTTCCAGCTCTACCAGGCTTTCGCCAGCGCCGAAGAAACCGAGGCGATGCGGGCTGCCTTCGCCGGTGGCATCGCGTGGGGCGAGGCCAAGCAGCTGCTGTTCGAGCGCATCGATCGCGCGGTGGCGCCGATGCGCGAGAAGTACGAGGCCTTGATCGCCCAGCCGGCGCTGATCGAGGCCCGCCTGCGCGAAGGCGCCGAGAAGGCGCGCGCGATTGCCACCCCCTTCCTCGCCGAACTGCGTCACGCGGTGGGCCTGCGCCGGCTCGACACCGCCGCCGAAGCGCGCGTCGCAGCCAAGCCCAAGGCGGGCGCGCTGCCGCAGTTCAAGCAGTACCGCGAAGCGGACGGCCGCTTCTACTTCAAGCTGGTCGATGGCCATGGTCATCCGATCGTGCAGAGCGCGGGCTTCGAATCGCCCAAGCTCGCCGGTCAGAGCATTGCGCGCCTGAAGCAGGGTGAGGGCGAGCTGCTGGCGTCGGGCGAACTGCAGCTGGACGGCGCCACCGTGGGCACGCTCGCCGAAGGGCGCGACGGCGACAGCTATCGCGCGGCGATCGCCGAACTGGCGGCGGCATGAACCCCGCCGCGGGCAGCGAGCCGACGCCGGATGCGCGCCAGCACGCCCCGGCGACGCTGCGCAACCGCGACTTCATCCTGCCGATCCTGCAACGCCTGCTGCCAGCCCAGGGTCTGGTGCTGGAGATCGCCGCCGGCAGCGGCGAGCACGCCTGCTACTTTGCCGCGCAGCTTCCCGGGTGCCGCTGGCAGCCCACCGACATGGACGAGGCCGCGCTGGCATCGATCGAGGCGTGGCGCAGCGCGGCAGCGCTGCCCAACCTGCTGCCGGCGCGCGCGCTCGACGTGGCGGCGGCCGACTGGCCGGTGGCGCTGGCCGACGCGCTGGTGTGCATCAACATGATCCATTACTCGCCGTGGGACAGTACCCCGGCGCTGTTCGCCGGCGCTGCGCGCGTGCTGGCGCCCGGCGGTGTGGTGTATTGCTACGGCCCCTACATGCGCGACGGCCGCCATACCGCGCCGAGCAACGAAAGCTTCGACGACTGGCTGAAGGCGCGCGATCCGCGCTTCGGCGTGCGCGACCTGGCCGAGGTGGAAGCCGCGGCGGCGGCGCACGGACTGCGGCTCGACGAAGTCATCGAAATGCCCGCCAACAACTTCAGCCTCGTCTTCCGCCGCGCCTGAGCGCCGCCGCCGCGGCGGTGATCAGCAGCGCCAGCAGCATGCACAGCGCCAGCGCGGCGCCTTCGCCCCAGCGCTCGATCAGCAGCGCGAACAGCAAGGGCGCCGCGGCCGAGATCACGAAGCCGGGGGCCAGCAGCCGGCCCACCAGCGAGCCGTAGGTTGCCGGATCGAACAGCACCAGCGGCAGCGTGCCGCGCGTGATCGTCAGCAAGCCGTTGCCGGCGCCGTACAGAAAGGCGAATGCCACCCCGGCTGCAAGCCATTGTCCGCTGACAAAGGCGGCAGCGAAGCTGGCCGGCAGCAGCGCGCAGGCGAACAGGTTGAGCGCCGGCGGCGACAACCGCCCGCCGGACAGGATTTCGCCCAGCCGCGCAATCGACTGCCCCACGCCGCGCAGCGCGCCGATGGCGACCGCGACCGGCGCCGCCACGCCGAGGCCGGTGAGCAGTGTGATCATGTGGGCCGACATTGCCGCCGCAAGAAAGCCGGTGATCGTGATGATCAACGCGTACAGCAGGGCGGCGCGGCGGGCGTCGGCCGCGCTGGCGGCAAAGCCCGCGCCGCTGCCGGCGGCCGGCGCTGCCGGCGCCCGTCCGCGTGGCAGCGCGAAATGCAGCGGAATGGAGGCGAGCGCGATCGCGGCGTAGGCGTACATCGCCCCGCGCCAGCCGAACTGCGCCGCGAGGGCGTCGCCGACCGGCCAGAACACCGTCGACGCCAGCCCGCCGAGCAGCGTGATCTGCGCCATCGGCCCGCGCGCCGCGGCGCCCCCGATGCGGGCCAGCGCGGCGAAGGCGGCGTCGTACAGCGTGCACCGCATCGCCACCCCGAGCAGCAGCCAGGCCGCGTAGTAGACGAACGCGTCGTGCGCGACACCCAGCAGCGCGCAGCCGAGCGCGCCCGCCAGCGAACCTGCGACCAGCACCGGGCGCCCGCCGTGCGCCTGGATGCGGCGCCCCACCAGCGGCGAGATCAGCCCCATCACCACCAGCGCGGCCGAGAAGCCGGCATGCACGCGCGCGAGCGACCACCCGAGGTCGGCGGCGATGCGTTCGCCGAAGCAGCCGATCAGGTAATAGAACAGGCCCCAGCTCACCAGCTGGCCGAGGCCGACGCAGAGCAGCGGCAGGCGGCCGATCACGGCGGCGTCTGCGCGCCGGCGCCGAGCGCGCGCTGCATCAGCACGGTATCGACCCAGTGGCCGAGCTTGTAACCCACCGCGGTGAGCGTGCCGGCCGGGCGAAAGCCGTGCGCGGCGTGGAGCGCGATCGAGGCCGCGTTGTCGCTGCCGCCGATCACCGCCACCATCTGCCGCCACGGGCCTTGCTCGCAACGCTGGATCAGTGCGCCCAGCAGCGTGCCGCCGAGGCCGGCGCCGCGCGCGCCGGGCGCGACGTAGATCGAGTTCTCCACCGTGTAGCGGTAAGCGGGGCGCGGCCGGTGCGGTGCAGCGTAGCAATAGCCCACCACCGCGCCATCGAGGACCGCCACCAGCCACGGCAGGCCGGCGTCGCGCACCTGCTGCAGGCGCGCGCGCAGCGCATCGGCGCTGGGTGGCGTTTCCTCGAAGGTGGCGGTGCTGCCGAGCACGTAGTGGGCATAGATGGCGGCGACGGCCTCCATGTCGGCCGCGGTGGCGTCGCGCAGTTGCGCGGCGGGGCGAACGTCGGTCATCGGGAGCAGCGGATGAGATGAAACCGCCATGTTGCCTGCCGCCCCGGCGCCGCGGAAGGGGGCGCCCCCGTCCGGGCTAAAGATTTCCATCGGCATTGACGATATGGACAACGACTGTCCGGCGGAGCGCATCGCCGGCCCTATCCGAGGAGAATTTCCGTGCGTTACCAACACCTGTCGCTCAGCAAACAGATCCTGCTGCCGGCGCTGGCGCTGCTGCTGGTTGTCTTCGTGTCGATGATCGGTTTCAACTCGGTGCTGTCCGAACGCGCCGACCTCGATCAGGCGGGACTCGAACTGCAGAACGAGGCCCGCCTGATCGCCGGCGCGCTCGACAGCCAGTTCGAGAGTGCGAAGGCGCGCGGCGAGCGCCAGTTGCGCTTCCTCGAGCAGTTCATCGGCGGCGAGGTGGGGCCAGGCAGTGGCACGGTGACCACCGGCGCGCTCGAGCTGCCGGAAATCGTCGCCAAGGGCACGCGGCTCAACGGCAACGTCGCCCTGCTGGAGCGCTTCAAGGCGCTGACCAACGAGGATGCGGCGGTGCTGGTAGTGGCGGACGGCAAGGTCTATCGCGCGGCCACGCTGCTGAAGAAGGACGGCGCGCTGCTCAACGGTACCGCCTTGCCCGACGACGACCCCGCCGCCCGGGCGGTGCTGCGCGGCGAGGCCTGGCAGGGTCTGGTGATCCGCAACGGCGAGTACAACCTCTCCAGTCTCAGGCCGGTGCTCGGGCCGGACGGCAAGCCCTACGGCGCGTTGTCGCTGCGCGTCAGCCTGGCGGGCGACATCGACCGCATCCGCGCGCTGTACGGCACCACCGTGATCGCCAAGACGGGCTACGTGGTGATCGCGCGCCCCAGCGGCAATGACGAGACCATCGGCGAATTCGTCGTTCATCCGAAGTTCGCCGGCAAGGTCATCGGCGAGGTCGCGCAAGGCGAGGCACGCGCGTCGGCGCTGGATAACATCCGCTTCGAGGGCGGCATGCGCCGCTACGTGTGGATGGACGGCGAGCGTCCGCGCGAGCGCTTGGCGGCAGTGAGCTGGGCGAAAACGTGGAACTTCCAGGTGACCGTGGGCAGCTGGACCGACGAGTTTCTGGCCGAGAGCGTGCGCCTGCGCTGGATCCTGGCGGCGATCAGCATGGCCGGACTGGCGGTGATCGCGCTGGCACTCGGCCTGCTGGTGCGCAGCCGGCTCGCCCCGCTCGGCGGTGTGGTCGAGGCGGTGGTGCAGCTGGGGCGCGGCGACCTGCATGTGTCGGTGGCCGCCGCGGACGGCCGCAGCGACAACGAGCTGATGCGGCTCGGCCACGCGCTCAACACCACCGTCACCCAGGTGCGCGAGCTGGTGGAAGACATCGCGCGTGCCGCGGACGAGGTGAATGGTTCGGCGCAGCGGCTGGACGCCGGCTCGCGCGGCCTGCTCGACAGCGCCGGCGCACAGGCGCAGGCCGCCTCGGGGATGGCGGCGTCGGTGGAGGAGCTGTCGGTCAGCATCACCCATGTGGCGGACAACGCGCGCGAGGCGGCGCAGATGGGCGAGGCCGCGCTCGCCGGCAGCCACGAGGGCCACGAGGTGGTGGCCCGCACCACGCAGGAGATGGAGGCGATCGCCGACGACATCCGCCAGAGCGCCGACACGGTGCTGGCGCTGGGCGAGCAGTCGAAGCAGATTTCCTCCGTGGTGGGGGTGATCCGCGAGATTGCCGAGCAGACCAACCTGCTGGCGCTCAATGCCGCGATCGAGGCGGCACGGGCCGGCGAGCAGGGCCGCGGGTTCGCCGTGGTCGCGGACGAGGTGCGCAAGCTCGCCGAACGCACGGCGACCTCC
Source organism: Azoarcus olearius (assembly GCF_001682385.1). Classification (NCBI taxonomy): domain Bacteria; kingdom Pseudomonadati; phylum Pseudomonadota; class Betaproteobacteria; order Rhodocyclales; family Zoogloeaceae; genus Azoarcus; species Azoarcus olearius. The sequence goes on along the minus strand of NZ_CP016210.1, from coordinate 4,139,341 downwards.
ACCCGCGAGATCGCCGGCACGATCGCCGCCATCGTCACCGACACCCAGGCGGCCGCGGAGCGCATGGAGAGCGTGCGGGGCCGGGTCGGCCTCGGCGTCGATCTGGCGCGCCAGGCGGGCGCCTCGCTGGAGGCGATCGACCAGCGCACCGGGCGCGCGGTGAGCGTGGTGCAGGATATCGCCGACAGCACCCAGGAACAGAGCACCGCGAGCCAGGAGATCGCGCGCGCGGTCGAGCGCATCGCCCAGATGGCCGAGGAGACCACCGCGATCGCGTCGCGCAACAGCGGCGACGTGGGCCAGCTGCGCTCGGTCGCGGACACGCTCAAGAGTTCGCTCGGCCGCTTCCGCCGGTGATGCCTGCCGGCGCCGGCAGGCTTGCCCGGCGCCGGCACATTTGCTAGAAATCGACGGTCCGCCAGGCTGCGGACCGCGCTCCGACGCGGGGACGACCCCGCACACCACGTCGGTTTTTTGTCCGGGACGACCCGAGCCACACCGCGGAGTCCAAATGTCCCGGAACGATCATTTCCCCAGCAGCACCGTGTCGCTTCCTGCATCGCCGTCGTCAGCTTCAGCGCCGCCGCCCTCTGCCGTGGCGGCCCCTCCTCAGCGTGGCTGGCGTGACCGCTTGTGCCAGATCGCGCTGTTCGAGATCGGCGGCCTGGTGCTGGTGTCGCCGCCGTTCGCGTGGGCGAGCGGGGTCGGTCTTGCCCACTCCGCCGGCCTGCTCGCCGTGCTCGCGCTGGTCGCCGCGGTGTGGAACGGTGCCTTCAACACCCTGTTCGACCGGTTCGAGGCGCGCCTCACCGGCCGCCGTGCCGACCGCCGGCCATTCGCGCAGCGCTGCCTGCATGCGCTGTTGTTCGAAGGCGGCCTGCTGCTGCTGACCTTGCCGTTGATCGTGTGGGCGACCGGCTTGGGCTGGCTGGAGGCGCTGGTGGCCGACCTTGGGCTGGCGCTCGCCTACACCGCCTACGCGCTGGTCTTCAACCTCGCCTACGACCGCCTGTTCCCGATCGCGCCTGGCGCACGCTGAGCGACGCTGCCCAGCCCGGGTCGTCCTGCGGCTGGCGCGGATTGCATTCCGTGCAAGCGCGACCTATCTTGCACCGCTTCGCGTTGCCGTCTCCGCCCTGTGAACATTGCCCCGCCGCTCGCCATCACCACCGACGCCGACCTCGGCCCGCTCAACACCTTCGGCCTGCCGGCGCGCGCGGCGCGCCTGCTGCGGGTGCGCGGCGAAGAGGATGTCCGCGCGCTGCTGGCCGAGCCGGGCTGGCGGGGCGAGCCGCGCCTGGTGCTCGGCGGCGGCAGCAACCTGGTGCTGCGCGGCGATTTCGCCGGCACCGTGCTGAAGGTCGAGATCGCCGGCCGGCGCCTTGTGGGCGTGCGCGAAGACGCTGATGGCGCCGCCTGGATCGTCGAGGCCGGCGCCGGCGAGTGCTGGCACGACTTCGTGCGGTGGACGCTGGCGCAGGGCTGGCCCGGGCTGGAGAACCTGTCGCTGATTCCGGGCACGGTCGGTGCCGCGCCGATCCAGAACATCGGCGCCTATGGTGTGGAGCTGACCGAGCGTTTCGACGCGCTCGACGCAATCGACCTCGACAGCGGCGAAACCCGCAGCTTCGACCGCGCCACCTGTGCGTTCGGCTATCGCGACAGCGTGTTCAAGCGCGCCGCGGGGCGCTGGCTGGTGCTGCGGGTGCGCTTTCGCCTGCCGCAGGCGTGGGCGCCGGTGGGGCGCTATGCCGATGTCGCCGCCGAACTCGCCGCGCGCGGCATCGCCGCGCCGGGGGCGGCGGACATTTCCGACGCGGTCATCGCGATCCGCCGCCGCAAGCTGCCGGACCCGGCCGAGATCGGCAACGCCGGCAGCTTCTTCAAGAACCCGGTGGTCGACGCCGCCGCCTGGGCGCGCCTGGCCGCCGCTCATCCGGAGGCGCCGCATTACCCGCAGCGCGATGGCAGCATCAAACTCGCCGCCGGCTGGTTGATCGAGCAGGCCGGCTGGAAGGGGCGCAATCTCGGCCCGGTGGGCTGCTACGAGCGCCAGGCGCTGGTGCTGGTCAATCGGGGCGGGGCGTGCGGTGAAGACGTCGCCCGCCTTGCCGCCGCCATCCAGGCCGATGTCGAGGCCCGCTTCGGCATCCGCCTCGAACCCGAACCGGTTTTCGTCTGAACAGGAACACCATGCCCGCATTGATCACCTTCGCCGACCCCGCGCCTGCCGCGGTCGAGGACCGCCCTGCGCCGGAGCGCGCGGTCGGCCCCGCGCCGCTGCGCCACACGGCCGAGCGCTATGCCGCGGAGGGCGGTGCGCTGTCGATCGGCGACTGGGCGTGCGAGCCGGGCGCGTGGCGGATCCGCTTCCATCCGGGCCGCCACGAGTTCTTCCAGGTGCTCGAAGGCCGCATCCGCATCACCGACGAGGCGGGCTGCGCGCGCGAGTTCGGCCCGGGCGACGCGTGCGTGATTCCGGCGGGCTTTGCCGGCGTGTTCGAGGTGCTAGAAGCGGTGAAGAAGCGCTACGTGATGGTGGACCGGCCGTGAGGCGCCGCCTGTCGGGTTACGGCGGCCGCGTGCTTCGCGCCGGCGTCATCAGGAGATGGACATGAAATTCCCTTTTCTGCGGACCGCGCTGGCGGTCGCATCCCTGGCCCTGGCGCTGCCTGGCGCCGCGCTGGCGGCCGACAGCGCGGCCCAGCTGCTGCAGCAAGGCGGCAATACCCAGGCCCTCGCCGAGGAAGGCCGCAAGGCGTCCTTCTTCTGCGCCAACTGCCACGGCGAAACCGGCAACAGCAAGCACGGACAGGTGCCCAATCTGGCCGGCCAGCATCCCGCCTACGTGCTCAAGCAGATCGAGGCCTTCCTGAGCGGCAAGCGCAAGGACGAGTTCATGCAGGGGCTGATGAAGGTCTTGAGCGAGCGCGACAAGGCGGCGATCGCGCTGTACTACGCTGGTTCGGCGGTCAAGCCCGCGCTCGCCAGTGCGCCGGCCGCGGCGGCCGAAGGTGCGGAGCTGTACGGCAAACACTGCGCGCGCTGCCACCAGGCGGACGCGCGCGGTGCCGAGACCTTTCCGCGCCTGGCGGGCCAGCAGCCGGAATACCTGCGCGTCAGCCTGAAGCGCTACCTCACCCAGTCCGGCGAGCGCTTCTACGCGCCGATGACCGCCGCGGTGATCCAGCTCGGCGAAAAGAACATCGACGCGGTGGTCGCCTACCTCGCTTCGCGCGAGTAAAGCCGGCGGCCGGCGCCGGCCTCAGTTTCCACCCAGCAACAGCGCGAGCCGATCGCGGGCGCTTTCGGGGGCGTCCTGGAAGCGCTCGCGGATCACCTGCACCTCGTCCCAGGCACGCAGGAAGGCGGCGACGCAGGCCGGGTCGAAGTGGCTACCGCAACCGTCCTCGAGCAGCGTGCGCGCGTCTGCCAGCGACCACGCCGGCTTGTACGGGCGCGCGGACGTCAGCGCGTCGAACACGTCGGCCACCGCGACGATGCGGCCGAACAGCGGAATCGCTTCGCCGGCCAGCCCTTGCGGATAGCCGCTGCCGTCGAACTTCTCGTGGTGGCTGTGGGCGATTTCGGCGCCGGCCTGCAGCACCGGCGCATCGCTCGCGAGCAGCAGCTCGTAGCCGTAGCGCGCGTGCTGCTTCATCACCGCGAATTCCTCCTCGCTCAGCCGGCCCGGCTTGAGCAGGATGGCATCGGGGATCGCGATCTTGCCGACGTCGTGCATGGGCGCCGCGGCCAGGATCATGTGCTGGTCGTCCTCGCTCAAGCCGAGTTCGCGCGCGATCAGGCGCGAGTAATGCGCCATGCGCTGGATGTGGGCGCCGGTTTCCGGGTCGCGGAACTCGGCGGCGCGCGACAGCCGGCACACCAGCTCGTGCTCGCGCGCCAGGATGGCGGCGGTGGCCTTGCGGATTTCGCCGCTCAGCCACTCCGCGCGGTCCGCTTCGCGCCGCGCCGCGCGCCGCAGCTTGAGCATGTTGCGGGTGCGCGAGGACAGTTCCTTGTTGTCGATCGGCTTGGTCAGGAAGTCGGTCGCGCCGGCGTCGAGCGCGGCGTGCCGCACCTCGCGCTCGTTGTTGGCGGTCACCATCAGCACCGGCACCTCGCTGGTGGGCGGGTGGGCGCGCAGGTGGCCGATCAGTTCGATGCCGCTCATCTCCGGCATCATGTAATCGACGATCACGAGGTCCGGAGTGTGCTCCAGGCAGTGCGCCAGCCCCTCGCGCGGATCGTCGAAAACGATCGGGTCGCAGGCCGCTTCGCGCGCCAGCAGGTAGCGCAGCAGGGTCAGGTTGACGCTGTGGTCGTCGATGATGACGATCCGCGCCCGCTCTTCGGTGAATGCGTGTTCAGCCTGCACGAGCGTGCTCTCCTGTGAGATGCCGGCCCGGGGACGCGGCGACGATCCCGGCCGGGCCGGGACGCGGGTTGGGGGCGAAGCTGCCGCTCATGCGGGCTGCCCCGGCGGATGTGCGGCAAGGCGTTCGGCAAGGCCGGCAACCACGGCATCGACGGCGGTCGCGAGGCGATCGAGTTCGTCGGCGGGGGCCTGCGCCGGGTCCGACTCGATACGCTGCACGCGCTCGGCGAGCGGCGCGAGCCCCAGCAGCCCGAAGGTGCTTTTCATGTTGTGGGCGGCGCGCCGCAGCGATTCCCAGTCCTGCGTGGCGTGGGCGCCGCAGGCGAGTTCCAGGTCGTCCGGCAGCTGCGCGACGATGACCTGGCCGACCATCTCCACCAGGTCCGGCGGAAGGGCCGCCAGCGCCGCCGCGATCGCGTCGCCATCGTCGGCGGCCGCAGCGGCCGGCGAGGGTGGTGGTGGCGTCTGTGGCGCGGCTGCGGGGGCGCTGTAGCGCGCGAGCAGGCGATGCACCGCCTGCGCGTTGATCGGCTTGGCGAGGTGGTCGTCCATGCCGGCGTCCAGGCAGTGCTGGCGGTCTTCCGGCATCGCGCTCGCGGTCATCGCGATGATCGGGGTGTGCTGGCCGGGCGGCTCCAGCGCGCGGATCAGCCGCGTCGCATCCTCGCCGCCCATCACCGGCATGTGCATGTCCATCAGCACGATGTCCCAGCGCGTTTCGGGGAAGCGTTCCACCGCGATCTGGCCGTTCTCCGCCAGCGTCACCGTGTGGCCCCATTTTTCGAGCAGCTGGCGGGCCAGCAGCTGGTTCACCGGGTGGTCTTCCACCAGCAGGATGGACAGCGGGCGGGCGTGTTCCTGCAGCAGCGGACGGGTTCGCGCCGCGGCGGGCGGCGGCGCAGGCACAGCCGCCGCGCTCGGCGCAGGGGCGATCAGGCGGCCAAGCGTCTCGCGCAGTTCGACCGGCGTTGCCGGCTTGGTGAGATAGCCGCCGATGCCCAGCTCGCGGCAGCGCTGGCTGTCGCCGCTGCCGCCGCCGGAGGACAGCATCACGATCGCCGCGTTCTCAGCCAGACCCTCGTCGCGCAGCGCGGCGGCGAAGCCGAAACCGTCCAGTTCCGGCATCTGGGCGTCGAGCAGCACGACGCGGAACGGCGTGCAGGCGCCGTCGGCGGCGCGGACGCGCGCCAGCGCGCTGAGGCCGTCCGCCGCTTCTTCCACGTTGAAGCCCCATGCGCGCAGCCAGTGCACCAGATGGCGGCGATTGACCGGATGGTCATCCACCACCAGCGCCGGCAGGCCCGGCCAGGTGGCGGCAGGCGGCAGCGCGCGGCCGCCGTGGGCCGGCTCGGCGCGGCGCTTGAGCCGCACCGTGAAGTGGAAGGTGCTGCCCACGCCCGGCGTGCTATCCACCCAGATGCGCCCGCCCATCAGCCCGACCAGCCGCGCCGAGATCGTCAGCCCGAGGCCGGTGCCGCCGAAGCGCCGGGTGGTGGAGGTGTCGGCCTGGGTGAAGGCCTCGAAGATCTGCGCCTGCTGCTCGGGGTCGATGCCGATGCCGGTGTCGGAGACTTCGAAATGGGCGATCAGTGCGTCGCCGCCCGCGGCGGACGGCTCGGCACGCACCCGCACCGCGATCTCGCCGGCCTTGGTGAACTTGAGCGCGTTGTCGCACAGGTTGGTCAGCACCTGGCGGATTCGGCCGGAGTCGCCCGCCACCACCGCCGGCAGGTCCGGCGAGAGCTCGTAGGCGAAACGCAGTTTCTTGCGCTCGGCGCGCGTCGAGATGCTCTTCAGCGCCTCGGTGACCGCCACCGCCGGGTTGAAGTCGATCTCCTCGATCGCGAGCTTGCCGGCCTCGATCTTCGAGAAGTCGAGGATGTCGTTGACGATGACCAGCAGCGATTCGGCCGACGACAGCACGATGTTGAGGTAGTCGCGCTGGGTGGGGTCGAGCCGGGTGTCGAGCGCGAGTTCGGTCATGCCGATGATGCCGTTCATCGGCGTGCGGATCTCGTGGCTCATGTTGGCGAGGAAGTCGCTCTTGGCCTGGCTTGCCGCCTCGGCCAGCTGGCGCGCGCTCTCCAGTTCCTGCTCCACGCGCTTGCGGTCGGTGATGTCGATCACCGCGCCCACGAGGCCGGTCACCGTGCCGTCGGCGCGGGTCAGGCGCGCCTTCCAGAACAGGCCGTCGCGGTGCTGGCCGGTGCGGCGGTTGACGATGCGCGCCTCATAGCTCTGGTGGCCCCCGTCCTGCAGCAGTTCGAGATCCTTCTTGTGCATCAGGCGGCCTTCGTCGCCCGGTACCAGTTCCAGCACGCGGCGGCCATACCACTTTTCGCGGTCGATGCCGTACATCTCCTCGAACGCGCGGTTGAAGCGCAGGTAGCGGCCGTCGGCGTCCTTCAGGTAGATCGCGGTCGGGATCGATTCGAGCAGCAGTTCGGTGAAGTGCAGTTGCTCGGCCAGGCGCGCCTCGATGTCCTTGCGCTCGGTGATGTCGGTGCGGATCGAGATGAAGCGCTCGGGCACGCCGTCGGCGTCCGGCAGCGGCACGATGGTGGCGCTGACCCAGAACGGCTCGCCGCTCTTCGTGCGGTTCTTGATTTCGCCATGCCATACGCGGCCGGCGCGGATCGTCCGCCACATGTCGGCATAGAACTCCGGCGGGTGGTAGTCGGACTTGACGATGCGGTGGCTGGCGCCGAGCAGCTCTTCCCGGCTGTAGCCGCTGATCTCGCAGAAGCGGTCGTTGGCGTAGGTGATGAGGCCGGCGCGGTCGGTGATGCTGACGATGCCGTGCTGGTCGAGCGCGAACTTCTGGTGGTCGAGTTCGCGCCGGCCGGCTTCGCGTTCGGCGACCAGTTCGCCGATCGCGCGCGTCACCGTCTCGATGTCGTCCAGCGGGGCGCCGCCGGCCGGCGCGTCGGCCGGCAGGATGGTGCCGAGCAGCGCGCGCAGCGAGGCGAGCGTCTTTTCGCGTGCCTCCAGTTCGCGCCGCAGGCTGTCGGAGGTGCGCGCCAGCACCTCGAACATCGGGCGGAATTCCTCCGGCACCTCGTCGATCAGTTCGCGCCCCGAATCGCTGCCGCGCGCCTGGTCGGCCTCGAAGCTGCGTACCCGTTCGAGCGCGCCCAGCATGCGCCGCAGCGGATACCAGATCAGCAACAGGCCGCCGCTGATGCTGGCCGCGCCCAGCGCGAGCGCGCCGAGCAGCAGCGCCCACAGCTGGCTGGCGATCACCTCGCTGGCGAAGCTCAGGCGCAGCACGCCGTAATCGACCCCGCCGAGGACGATGTTGCGATTGACCTGCGAGAGCTGTTCGGACACGGCGTCGTCCAGCCAGCGCGGCGCCGGCCATTTCGGCTGGCGCGGGCGCTCCGCGCGCAGCACGCCGCCCTGCAGGTCGATGAAAACCGCCGATTCGAACTGGGAGCGCAGGATGGCCTTGTCCAGCGTGCGCTTGATCGTGTCGTAGTCGCCGATGACCGCGCTCTCGCCCAGTACCTGCGCCACGACCTCCACCAGCATCGAAGCCGACTCCTGCGCTTCCTCGATGTGGCCGCGGAACTGGTACTGGTAGAACAGCCCGATGCCCACGCCGACGAACAGCAGCAGCGTCAGCGACGTGAGCGCATACACGCGGGCAACCAGCGAGCGCGGCAGCAGGGCGTTCATGACGGCGCGGACGCGCGCGCGGACGGGGTGGAGCGGCATCAGCGCAACGAGGCCGGCGCGGTGTCGTAGAACTTGCGGTAGTTGGCGAAGTCGTCCTGCGTCGCGGGAACGAAGTAGCTGCCTTCGCTGATGCCGACCTCGGCCGCGGCACGCTGCAGGATGTCGCGCCCGCGCGCATCGTCGCGCATCTTGACGAAGGCGCTGGCGACCGCCTTGAGGTCCTTTTCCGGCACCTTGGCGGAGGCCATCAGCGCGAGGTCGTGATAGGGCTCGGAGGTCCACAGCACGCGGAACTTCTTGCCCTCCTTGTTGGCGTAGCCGTCGATCAGCGCCGAATTGCTGCCGACCGCCTTCGCGCGGCCGGCGAACATCTGGCTGAAGGCCGCGTTCTGGTTGCCGCCGAACACCACCTGCACGTCGATGCCCTTACCAAGGAGATAGGCGTAGGGCAGCTTGTAGCCGATGAAGGCTTCCGGCCCCGCGAAGGCGACCTCCTGGTCCTTCAGCTCCTCGATCCGGGTGATCGGCGAGTCGGCCGGCACCGCGATCGCACCGCGGATCTCGGACGGCTGGCGGCGCGCGAACACCTTCCAGCCGAGCTTCTGGCGTTCCGGGCTGAACAGGTGGTTGGTGAACACGAACTCCACCTCCTGCGCCAGCACGTAGGAGGTGGTGTCGGCCGAGGTGCGGCCGATCTTCAGCTCCAGCTTCACGCCGCTCTTTTCCGACACGTAGTTGATGATCGGATTCCAGTACGCGGCGGTCTTGTTGATGTCCCACTGGTTGACCGGCGAGAAGCGGTAGACCGCGTCCTGGGCGAGGGTGGCGGAGGAGATGAGGGCGGCGAATGCGCCGACTGCGAGCGAGCGGATCATCTATATCGTTCGTATTAGATCGAATCCGCATTATAGGCACCCCGGCGCGCTTCGCCAGCGCCACGCGCGCGGGGCACGTGAAGTGTTTCGCAGCGGCGGGGCGCGCGTGCGTCAGCCGGTTGCGGCGACACGGCCCAGGCGGCTGGAGATCTGCTCGGCGCAAGCCTTCACGCGGCGCGCGGTGGGGCCTTCCCAGTCGGGGTCGAAGGAGCCCGCGGGGCCCATCGCGGTGATCGCCAGCGCGAGATTGCCGCTGTGGTCGAACACCGGCGCGGAAAAGGCGTTGATGCCGGGGATGGGGTTGCCGAGCGCGCGCGCCATGCCGTGTTCGCGCACCTCGGCAAGCACCTCGTCCACATGGCGCTGCGACAGCCGCAGCGCCGGTTGCGGCGCGCTGGCGAAGGTGGCGAGTTCCTTCTCCACCAGCGGGCGGGTGACCCGCGCCGGCAGCAGCGCGGCGAACACGCGGCCGGTGGCCGACAGCAGCAGCGGGGTCATCACGGTGCCGGGCCGCATGTTCACATGGATGGGCTTGCTGCTTTCCTCGATGCGGACGATGGTGGGGCCATGGTTGCCCCACACCGCGATCGCGACGTTGAGCTGGATTTCGTCGGCGAGGCGCGAAATCTCCGCGGTCGCGGCCTTCAGCGGATCGAGCGCGTGCAGCGCGGTCAGACCCATCTGCAGCGAGAACGGCCCCAGCCCGTAGCGCCCGGTCAGCGGGTCCTGCTCGATCAGGCCCAGCTTGCCGAAGCTCACCAGATAGGGATGGGCCTTGGCCGGCGGCATGCCGGCTTCGCGCGCGAGGTCCTTCAGCATCATCGGCGCGCCCACGCGTACCAGCGCCTGCAGCAAGGCGCCGCCTACCTCGATCGACTGGATGCCGCGGCGTTCGCTGCCGCGTTCCTCCTGGGTTCCGTTGTTGTCCGCGTCCAAGCTGGTCTCCTGAATGACGCGATGGTAGCAGTTCCGCCCGCCCGCACCGGCTGCCCGGTGCAGAGCCCGCCGCCGCGCGCTTCGGCGTAACAAATTAAACAATAACGAAGATATTGACGATTAACAAACGTCGGCCTAGCATCAGTGCCGTCCACCCAAAAAACGGGAATCCCCACATGAACACCAAAGCATTCGCCTCCCAGGCCGACCTCGAAGAAAAGAAGATCAGCTGGGACAAGCTGTCCGACAACGCCTATGCCTACACCGCCGAGGGCGACCCCAACACGGGCGTCATCATCGGCGACGACTCGGTGATGATCATCGACGCCACCGCCACCCCGGTCATGGCGCAGGGCGTGATCGCCAAGGTGCGCGAGATCACCGACAAGCCGATCAAGTACGTGGTGCTGACCCACTACCACGCGGTGCGCGTGCTCGGTGCCTCCGGCTACAAGAACGAGGGCCTGCAGCAGATCATCGCCAGCCAGGACACCTACGATCTCATCGTCGAGCGCGGCCAGCAGGACATGGATTCCGAGATCGGCCGCTTCCCGCGCCTGTTCAACGCGGTGGAGAGCGTGCCCGGCCTGACCTGGCCGACGATCACCTTCCAGAAGGAAATGACCCTGTGGATGGGCAAGCTGGAGGTCAAGATCCTGCAGGTCGGCCGCGGCCACACCAAGGGCGACACCATCGTGTGGATCCCGTCGCAGAAGATCTGCTTCTCGGGCGACCTGGTCGAATACGACGCCGCCTGCTACACCGGGGATGCCTACCTCGCCGACTGGCCGCAGACGCTGGACAACCTTGCCGCGCTCGGCGCCGAAAAGCTGGTGCCCGGCCGCGGTCCAGCGCTGACCAGTCCTGACCAGGTGAAGAAGGGCCTGGCGTACACCAAGGCCTTCGTCAGCGCGCTGTACGGCAGCGCCCGCGAGGCGGTGGCGCAGGGCATGGACCTGAAGGCGACGATGGCGCTCACGCGCAAGAACATGGACCCGCAGTTCGGCCAGGTCTTCATCTACGAACACTGCCTGCCTTTCGACGTGACCCGCGCCCACGACGAAGCGAGCGGCATCCGCGACCCGCGCATCTGGACGGCGGAGCGCGACCAGCAGATGTGGCACGCGCTGCAGCAGGATTAAGCAGAGAGATACCAGCCGGTGACACGCCCGCAGATGGCGGCGCCGGCGAGACAAGACAGTAGGAGGAGACAGCCGTGCTGAGCACGTATCAATACCCGAAGTTCGCCTACCGGCAGCCGCCGGAAATCGCCGAGAACCGCGACGGCCACTACCCGGTGGTCGTCGTCGGCGCCGGCCCGGTGGGGCTGGCCGCCGCCATCGATCTCGCCATCCAGGGCAAGCCGGTGCTGCTGCTGGACAACGACGACACCGTGTCGATCGGTTCGCGCGGCGTGTGCTACGCCAAGCGCGCGCTGGAAGTGCTGGACCGCCTCGGCTGCGGCGAGGAGATGGTGCAGAAGGGCGTGTCGTGGAACGTCGGCCGCACCTTCTTCCGCGAGGAAGAAGTGTTCAACTTCAACCTCTGCCCGCAGCCGGACCACCACCGCCCGGGCATGATCAACCTGCAGCAGTACTACCTGGAAGACTACCTGGTTCAGCGCGCGCGCCAGCTGCCCAACCTGGAGATGCGCTTCAAGAACAACGTGATCGCGGTCGCCCAGGACGGCGACAAGGCCACGCTGCGGGTGGAAACCCCGGACGGCGCCTACACCCTCACCACCGACTGGCTGGTGGTGGCCGATGGCGCGCGCAGCCCGATCCGCCACATGATGGGGCTGGACATCGAAGGCAAGATCTTCATGGACCGCTTCCTGATCGCCGACGTGGTGATGAAGGCGGAATACCCCACGGAGCGCTGGTTCTGGTTCGATCCGCCCTTCCATCCCAACCAGTCGGTGCTGCTGCACCGCCAGGCCGACAACGTCTGGCGCATCGACTTCCAGCTCGGCTGGCAGGCCGATCCGGAAGAGGAGAAGAAGCCGGAGAACGTCATCCCGCGCATCAAGGCGATGCTCGGCGACGACCGTGAATTCGAGCTGGAATGGGTCAGCGTCTATACTTTCCAGTGCCGCCGCATGAACAGCTTCAACCACGGCCGGGTGCTGTTCGTCGGCGACGCCGCGCACCAGGTTTCGCCCTTCGGTGCGCGCGGCGCCAACTCCGGCATCCAGGACACCGACAACCTGGTGTGGAAGCTCAAGCTGGTGATGGACGGCAAGGCGCCGCCCACGCTGCTCGACACCTACACCGAGGAACGCGGTTTCGCGGCGGACGAGAACATCATGAACTCGACCCGCTCGACCGACTTCATCACGCCCAAGAGCACGGTCAGCAAGACCTTCCGCAACGCGGTGCTGGGCCTGGCGGAACACCACGCCTTCGCCCGTGCGCTGGTCAATTCGGGGCGGCTTTCGGTGCCGAGCTTCCTCACCGGATCGCGCCTCAACACCGCCGACGCCGACATGTTCGCCGGCGACATGGTGCCGGGCGCGCCGATGGACGATGCGCCGATCGAAACGGCGGGCGGCGCGCGCTGGCTGCTGCAGGCGCTGGGCAACCGCTTCCAGCTGCTCTACTACACCCCCGATGCCGGCACGCTCGACGCCGCCACCGTGCAGGCGCTCACCGGCCTGGCCGACGGCGCGATCCCGGTGGAAGCTGTCGTCGTCGCCGAACGCGGCAGCGCGCCCGCCGGCCTGAAGACGGTGATCGACAGCAAGGGCCGCATCCGCGAGCGCTACGACCTCACCCTTGGCAGCGCCTATCTCGCCCGTCCGGACCAGCATGTCGCCGCCCGCTGGCGCAGCCTCGACGCCGCCCGCGTGCGCTCCGCCGTCGCCCGCGCCACCTGCAACGCCTGAAGGAGCACGCTCATGGCCTTGAACACCCAGCCCAATTTCGCCGAACCCGGCAAGCGTTACTTCCGCGCCTTCAGCCCCGGCGACGACTTCTACGAAATGCTGATCGACACCCATCGCGACCTCACCGACGAGCAGAGCGCGATGCTCAATGCCCGCCTGATCCTGCTGCTCGCCAACCAAGTAGGCGACCTTTCGGTGCTGCGCGAAGCGATGCAGATCGCCCGCGAAGGCGTCTGAACAGATTGAGGAGATCCACACCATGATCCGCAAGATCCACCACGTCGCCTACCGCTGCCGCGACGCCAAGGAAACCGTCGAGTGGTACGGCAAGTACCTGAAGATGAACTTCATCCTGGCGATCGCCGAGGACGAGGTCCCCTCCACGAAGGAGCCGGACCCCTACATGCACATCTTCCTCGACGCCGGCGGCGGCAACGTGCTCGCCTTCTTCGAGCTGCCGACCCGGGCGCCGATGGACCGCGACCGCAACACCCCGACCTGGACCCAGCACCTCGCGCTCGAAGTCGGGTCGATGGAAGAGATGATGGAGACCAAGGCGCGCCTGGAAGCCGACGGCATCCAGGTGGTGGGGCCGACCGACCACACCCTGTTCAAGTCGATCTACTTCTTCGACCCCTCCGGCCACCGCCTGGAGCTGGCCTGCAACACCGCCACGCCGAAGATGAACAAGATGCTCGACGAGGTGAAGTGGGACATGCTCAACGAGTGGGCAAAGACCAAGAAGGCGCCCAAGCACGCCGCGTGGATGCACGACGGCAGCTATCAGGACTGAGGACGCGCCGGGGCGGGCAGGTCCCGCCCCATGCCCCCGACAACGGAGAAGACGCACGATGAAACTCGCCACCCTCAAGCACGGCGGCCGCGACGGCACCCTGGTCGTGGTCAGCCGCGACCTGACGCGCTGCCAGACCGTCGCCGGCATCGCCCGCACGCTGCAGGCCGCGCTCGACGACTGGGACACCGTGGCGCCCGAGCTGGAGCTGGTGTACGACATGCTCAACGCCGGCCACGCCCGCCATGCCATCCCGTTCGATCCGGCGCACTGCCATTCGCCGCTGCCGCGCGCCTACCAGTGGGCCGACGGCTCCGCCTACATCAACCACGTCGAGCTGGTGCGCAAGGCGCGCAACGCCGAGGTGCCGGCCTCGTTCTACACCGATCCGCTGATGTACCAGGGCGGCTCGGACAGCTTCATCGGCCCGCGCGACAAGATCGTCGCCGACGACAGCTGGGGCATCGACTTCGAGGCTGAGGTGGCGGTGGTGACCGGCGACGTGGCGATGGGCGCGACGCCCGCCGAGGCCGCAGCGTCGATCCGGCTGCTGATGCTGGTGAACGACGTCAGCCTGCGCAACCTGATTCCCAAGGAGCTGGAAAAGGGCTTCGGCTTCTTCCAGAGCAAACCCGCCTCGGCCTTCAGCCCGGTGGCGGTGACGCCGGACGAACTCGGCGTCGCCTGGGAGGGCGCCAAACTGCATCTGCCGCTGCGGGTGGAACTCAACGGCGCCGCCTTCGGCTGCCCCAATGCCGGCCAGGACATGACCTTCGACTTCGGCCAACTGGTGGCGCATGTCGCCAAGACACGCGAACTCGAAGCCGGCTCCATCATCGGTTCCGGCACGGTCTCGAACAAGCAGGGCGGCCTGTGGGGCTCGACCGTGGCCAACGGCGGCGTCGGCTACTGCTGCCTCGCCGAGCTGCGCATGTACGAGACCATCGAGCAGGGCAAGCCCGTCACGCCGTTCATGAAGGCCGGCGACCGGGTGCGGATCGAGATGCTGGACGAGGCCGGCAACAACGTGTTCGGCACCATCGACAACACGGTCGTACCGCTGGGCGGCTGAGCGCGGCCGGCACATCGCACATAACAAGGAGGAGACACCGATGCACAAGAAAATCGCCGCCACGCTGCTGGCCGCGTCCGCGCTGTTCGGCGCGGGCGCCGCGCAGGCCGAGGAGATCATCCTCAAGGTCGCGCACTTCTGGCCCACCACCGCGCTGTCGCACCAGAAGGTGTTGCTGCCCTGGTGCGACAAGATCGCCAAGGAGTCGGCCAACCGCCTGAAGTGCCAGATCTACCCGGCAATGCAGCTCGGCGGCACGCCGCCGCAACTGATCCAGCAGGCGGCGGATGGCGTCGCCGACATCGTGTGGACCCTGCCCGGCTACAGCGCCGGCCGCTTCCCCTCGGTGGAGGTGTTCGAGCTGCCCTTCATGTCCAAGAAGGCCGAAACCACCAGCCGCGCGCTGTGGGATTACGCCGAGAAGTACGGCCAGAAGGACTTCGCGCTGGTGAAGCCGCTGGCCTTCCATGTGCACGACAACGGCTATGTGCACGGCAAGAAGCCGATCAGCACGATGGCCGACTTCCAGGGCCTGAAGATGCGCGCGCCGACGCGGCTGACCAACAAGATGCTGGCGGCGTTCGGCGCGGCCCCGGTGGCGATGCCGCTGCCGGCGGTGACCGAGGCGATGTCCAAGGGCGTGATCGACGGTTACGTGCTGCCGTGGGAGGTGATACCGACCGTGAAGCTGCACGAACTCACCCGGTACCACTCCGAAACCCCGGCCAGCGAACCCGCGCTCTACACCGCGGTGTTCACGATCGCGATGAACAAGGCCAAGTACGCCAGCCTGCCGGACGACCTGAAGAAGGTCATCGACGCCAACTCGGGCGCGGAGTTTTCCGCGATGATCGGCCGCGTGTGGGACGAATCGGCTCCCGCCGCGCGCCAGCAGGCGGTGGCCAACGGCAACCAGTTCGGGATGATCTCCAGCGCCGAGCTGGCGGGCTGGCGCAAGGTGGGCGACCGGCTTGCGGCCGAATGGGTGGAGGAGATGAAGGGCAAGGGTTATCCGGCGCAGGAGATGCTGGATAGCGCACGCGGGCTGATCGACAAGTACAGCCGCTGATCGTCTTGCCGCGAGGATCGCGGGCGCGGGGCCGGACGTTTCACGTCCCGGCCCCGTTGCGTATGCTGCGTGCAGCGGCGCGTCGCGCCCACCCGGGACGTGAAGGAGACACCATGAAGCTCTACACCTATTTCCGCAGCTCTGCCGCCTACCGCGTGCGGATCGCGCTCAATCTGAAGGGGCTGGACTATCACCCGATGCCGGTGCATCTGGCGCGCGATGGCGGAGAACACCGCGGGGAGGACTATCTGGCGGTGAATCCGGCCGCGCTGGTGCCGGCCTTGGCCGAGGATGGCCGCGTGCTGACGCAGTCGATGGCGATCATCGAGTACCTCGACGAAACCCATCCCGCGCCGCCGCTGCTGCCGGGCGCGCCCACGGACCGCGCGCGCATCCGCGCAATTGCGCAGGCGATCGCCTGCGACATCCACCCGATCAACAACCTGCGCGTGCTGCAATACCTCGGGCGCGAATTCGGCGTCGATGAAGCCGGCCGCAACGCCTGGTACCGCCACTGGGTGGAAACCGGGCTGGCGGTCGTCGAAAAAATGCTGGCGGGCGATGCCCGCACCGGCGCGTTCTGCCACGGCGACACGCCGACGCTGGCGGACTGCTGCCTGGTGCCGCAGGTATTCAATGCCCGCCGCTTCAACTGCCGGCTGGAGCACATGCCCACGGTGCTGCGCATTGCCGAGCGCTGCGAGGCGGTGGAAGCCTTCCGCCGCGCCGCACCGGCCAACCAGCCCGACGCCGAGTAGCGCCGTCGGGCGGTTGCGGGGTGGCTCAGGCGTTGGGGCCGCCGTAGCGCACGATGCCCGGCTGGCCGGGGCCGAGCTTCACATGGTGGATGCTCGACCCGGTCGCGCTGCTGACCTCGACCGTGTATTCGCCCGGCGGCAGCGCGCCGACGCGGCTGCGGCCGTGCACCTGCGCCTGCACCAGGCGCTGGCCGCTGGTCGAGAAGATGCCGACGCGGACCTGCTCGGCCTCTTCGTGGCCGCTGCCGGTCTGCACCGGGGTGACGATCAGCGGGTACTGTTCGCCGCGGGCGGCCAGCGCAGGGGCGCTGAGCGTCAGGCCCAGCAGCGTGGTGGCGAGCGCCAGCGCCCCCGAGCGCACCGGCTGCTCCTTGCGGCCGGTGCGGGCGCTGCGGCCGCGCGCCGCGGCGGGCTTCACCTCGAGCGCGGTCGCGGCGGTGTGCAGGAAGTCGTCCACCACGGCCGGGTCGAGGCGTTCGGCGGCGGGCGTGGGGTTTGCGGTCTTGCGGATCTTCATCTTCATGTCTTTGTTCTCTCGTTCCGGGTCGCTAGTTGGGGGCGGTCGCGGGTTTATCAACCCAGCTCGACCGGTACGAATATGCGTGCTTCATCGCGCTGGACGAGCAGCGCGACATGCTTGCCAGCCTTGGCCACCAGCGCGCGCAGCTGGTCCACCGTTTCCACCGGCTGGCCGTTGATCGACAGGATGAGGTCGCCGCGCTGGATGCCGGCGCGGGCCGCGGGCCCTGCCACCTCGGTCACGACCAGCCCGCCCGGCAAGCCCGCCTGGCGCCGCTCCTCGCCCGACAACGCGCGCACCGCCAGCCCGAGGCGACCCTGGTCGGCCTTGCCGGTGCTGCTTGCCACCTGGCTGTCGTCCGGGAACTCGCCGACCTTCACCTCCAGGTCGCGGCTTTCGCCCTTGCGCCAGACCTTCATGCGCACCGTGTTGCCGGGGCGTACCGCTGCCACGCGCGGCGGCAGGTCAGCCGAGTTGACGATCTTCTCGCCGTTCAGTTCGATGATGACGTCGCCGACCTTCAACCCGGCCTTGTCGCCCGGCGCGCCGGGTTCGACCGAGCTGATCAGCGCACCGCCGGCGCTCTTGAGGCCGAAGGATTCCGCCAACGCCTGATTGACGTCCTGCACGGCGACGCCGATGCGGCCGCGCGTGACCTTGCCGTGGGCCACGATCTGGTCGCGCACGCCGGCCGCGACGTCGATCGGAATCGCGAACGAAAGGCCCTGGTAGCCACCCGAGCGCGAGTAGATCTGCGAGTTGATGCCTACCACTTCGCCGGCAAGATTGAGCAGCGGGCCGCCCGAGTTGCCGGGGTTGATCGCGACGTCGGTCTGGATGAAGGGCACGTAGCCTTCATTGGGCAGCGAGCGCGACTTGGCCGAGATGATGCCGGCCGTAACGGAGTTTTCGAAGCCGAAGGGCGCGCCGATCGCGAGCACCCAGTCGCCCACGTGCGCTTTCTGGGGATCGCCCAGCGGCACCGTGGGCAGGTTCTTGGCGTCGATGCGCAGCACCGCGACGTCGGTCGGTTTGTCGACGCCGAGCACCTTGGCCTTGAACTCGCGCTTGTCGGTCAGCTTCACGGTGACTTCGCTGGCGCCGTCGACCACGTGTGCGTTGGTCAGCACGATACCGTCGGCGCTGACGATGAAACCGGACCCCTGGCCGCGCACCGGGCCCTGCCCCGGCGGGTTGCCGAACTGGGGGCCGAGCGGCGGGCCGAAGCGACGGAAGAATTCGGAGAACGGATCATCCGGGCTGAGGCCGCCGGACGGGCCCCCGGTGCGCACCGGGCCTTCGGTGCTGATGTTGACGACCGCGGGGCCGACGCGCTGGATGATGGTGTCGAAGCTCGGCAGCACGATGCTGCCGGCGGGCAATCCGCGTGGAGCAGGCGCCTGCGCCAGCGCGTCGGTGCCGAAGGCGCCGGCGAGGGCGAGGATCAGGGCAGAGGCGGTGGTAGTGGCGCGCAGGGGGTGTTGCATGCTCGGTCTCCTGGAAGGCTCGGTATGCGGTTGTTCCGCTTGCCCGGCACCTTAAGGGAGGCCGACTTAAAGCAGACTTAAGGTTCTACCCCTGCCGTGTTACCGGATGTCTCTTCCGCCGCGACCGGCGCGGCCGGCAGGCCGACGCGGACCGCCAGTCCGCCGCGCGCCGATTCGTCGAGCCGCAGTTCGGCGCCGTGCCGGTCGGCAATCGCCTTCACGATCGCCAGTCCGAGGCCGCTGCCGGGTTGCTCCTGCCCGGCGCGGCGGTAGAAGCGGTCGAGCACCCGCTCGCGTTCCTCGACCGGGATGCCGGGCCCGTCGTCCGCGACCTCCAGCCACACGCGGCCGTTCTCGTGCCATACCCGCAGGTCCACCCGGCCCCCGGCGGGGGTGTAGCGGATCGCGTTGTCGATCAGGTTGACCACCAGCGTGCGCAGGCTGTCGCGGTCACCGTGGACGGTGCTGCCGCTGTCCAACTGCTCGGCGCCCAGGTCGATGCCGCGCGCTTCGGCCAGCGCTTGCAGTTCGGCGGTGACCAGCGCAACCAGTTCGACCAGGTCCACGACGGCCGGGGGCGCACCCGCCGCGGCGGCGTCCGGCGTCTGGCGCGCCAGCGTGAGCAGTTGCTGGACCACGCGGGTGGCGCGCAGCAGCCCCTGGCGCAGTTCGCCGAGGGCGGCGCGGCGCTCCGCTTCGGACCCGGCGCGTTCGGTCAGTTGCAGTTGCAGCTGGAGCGCCGCCAGCGGCGTGCGCAGCTCGTGCGCGGCGTCGGCGACGAAGGCACGCTGCGCGCTCATCGCGTGGTCGAGCCGGCCGAGCAGTCCGTTCAGCGCCTGCACCAGCGGCTGGGCCTCGTCCGGCACGCCCGCGACCGCGAGCGGTGCAAGGCTGTCCGGCCGGCGTTGGCCCACCGCGCGGGCCAGCCGCTCCAGCGGGCGCAGGCCGCGCCCCACGAGATACCAGATCAAGCCGGCCAGCAGCGGAAGGATCACCAGCAGCGGCGTCAGCGTGCGCAGCGCCGCCGCGGCGGCGAGACGGTTGCGGTGAGACATCGGCTGCGCCACCTGGACCACGCGGCTGCCCATCACGATGGAATAGGTGCGCCAGTCGCCTTCGGCCGTCGGTACCGTGGCGTAGCCGAGCTGCGCGCGGTCGGGCAGCGCGGTGTGGGGGCGCGACAGATAGAGGCGCAGCCCCTGTTCGTCCCACACCTGGATGACCATGTCGAAGAGCTGGTCGTCGGGGCCGAGCTCCGGTTGGGCGCCGTATTGCGGCGCCCGCAGCGAGAGCGCGAGCTGGCGCAGGTGGTAGTCCATGATCTCGTCCACCTCGCCGCGCGTGGTCTGGTAGGTGGCGAGGCTGCCGATCAGGAATACGCCGAGCACCGCGCCGAGCAGCGTGATCAGCAACTGGCGCCGCAAGGACAGCCAGCCGGGCCGGTGGCGCGGGCCGGCGCGCCGCGCGAGGCCGCGGCGGGCCGGCCGGGCGGGGGGCGTGCCCGCGTCATCCGGGTGCGGCCGGGGCGCTTCAGCGCCGTGGACGGGCGCACGCGCTTCGGGTTCGGGGGCTGCGTCGTTCATGCCTGCACCGGGACGAACCAGCCGACGCCGCGCAGGTTGCGGATGCGCTCGGCGCCCAGCTTGCGCCGCAAGGCGTGGATGTGCACCTCCACCGCGTTGCTTTCCACCTCCTCGCCCCATCCGTACAGGCGCTCTTCGAGCTGAGCGCGCGACAGCGGTTTGCCGGGGTGTTCGAGCAGGGCCTGCAGCAGCGCGAATTCGCGCGCGGACAGCCGCACCGGGGCGCCATCGACGGTGACGGCGTGGGTGGCGGGATCGACCACCAGGCCGGCCTGCCGCACCACCGGTTCGCTGCGCCCGGCACGCCGGCGCAGCAGCGCGCGCACCCGGGCGCCGAGTTCGTCGAGGTCGAAGGGCTTGACGAGATAGTCGTCGGCCCCGGCGTCGAGGCCGCGGATGCGGTCTGCCACCGCGTCGCGCGCGGTCAGCACCAGCACCGGCACCGTGTTGGCGGCGCTC
The DNA here is from genome assembly GCF_001682385.1 of Azoarcus olearius. Classification (NCBI taxonomy): domain Bacteria; kingdom Pseudomonadati; phylum Pseudomonadota; class Betaproteobacteria; order Rhodocyclales; family Zoogloeaceae; genus Azoarcus; species Azoarcus olearius. The sequence goes on along the minus strand of NZ_CP016210.1, from coordinate 4,118,849 downwards.
CGGAGTTCGGCAAGCACCGCCAGTCCATCCTTGCCGGGCAGGCCGAGGTCGAGCAGCAGCAGGTCGTAGGGCGCTTCGCCTCCGGCGGCCGGGGTGGTCAGGGCCAGGACGCCGGCGGCGCCGTCGCGTACCCAGTCCACGGCGTACCCGTCCTGGCGCAGGCCGCGTTGCACGGCGGCCCCGATCATCGGGTCGTCTTCGATCAGCAGCAGGCGCATGGAGTCGGGGCGGACACGCGGCCGGGCCGCGGGGGATGCGATTCTAGCCCGTCGGCGCGGGGAGCGCCGCGCCCCGGGCTTACAGACGGGCGGGGCGGTTGATCGACGTGCGACGGCCCGTCAGACGCCCCACACGACAGGGACCTTGGCGCGCTGCGATTGCTCGAGCATGTCGAGCAGCGGCCACGCACGCTGTGCGAGGCTGACCGGCGCCGCCATGCCGGTACGGCCGGCTTCGCGGTCGGCGGCTTCGTCGTCCTCGTTGCGGCCGGCATTGCGGGCGCGGTCTTCCTCGATCGCGGCCCGCAGGCGCGAGATCGCGTCCGGCAGTTGTTCGACGGTGACGATGCCCTGGGTGTCGGTAGCGTCCTTGCCCAGGATCGCGATCAGTTTCCTGGCCGCGTCGCCGAGCATCAGGACCTCGGCGGCGGCGTCGGATTTGAAGGTGTACAGCATCGCGTGCTCCTCAGAGTCCCTTGACGGCGTAGATGCCCGGCGCGTTGCGCCAGTAGCCCTTGTAGTCCATGCCGCAACCGAACAGGAAGCGGTCGGCGATGTCCAGCCCGGTGAAGTCGGCCCGCATGCCGGGGTAGGCTTTGCGATCGTGCAGCTTGTGCACCAGCACGGCCGACAGGACTTCGCGGGCGCCTTCGGCTTTCAGGTGTTCGATGATGGCCTGCAGCGTGTGGCCCTCGTCGAGGATGTCGTCCAGCACCAGCACGCTGCGCCCGCGCAGGTCCTGGGTGGGCCGCACCCGCCAGTCGAGTAGCGTGCCCTGCAGCGCGTGGCCGTAGCGAGTGGCGTGCAGGTAGGCGACTTCGAGCGGAAACGGCAGCCGCGGCAGGATGCGGCCGGCGAGGATCAGGCCGCCGTTCATCACCGTGTAGATCAAAGGGTTGCTGTCCGCCATGCGGGCGGTGATCGCGGCGGCCATGCGGTCGAGTGCGGCCTCGACGGCCGCGGCATCCGCGAGGCAGTCTGCCTCTTCGCGCGCGCGCAGGATTTCGGCCATGTCCATCGGCATCGGGTGCAGCTCCGGCGGGTGTTTGTCGGAAGGGAAATACTGTCAATTCTAGACCACGGCCCCGTGGGAGAGGCCGGGCGGCGCGCGCACCGGGGAGGGCAGGGCGACGTGGAAGGCGGATTTGCGCCGGGCCGTTCAGGCCTCAGCGGCGCTGGCCGGCCCGCATCCGCGCCTGCAGCAGCGCGGCGGCTGCGCGCACCAGCGGCCACGCCAGCCTTGCGCTGAAAGCGCCGCTGTTGGTGGCCCGGTGTCGCAGCAGCAGCCAGGCCAGCCAGCCGCCACGCCGGGCCAGCCGCCACGCCCGGCGCGGGCGCAGCACCGCCACCAGCGCCGCCGCGCCGGCCACCAGGGGGGCGTGGCCGCGTATCCAATCCAGCCCGCTGCGGACGTGGTCGACTACATCAACGGCGGGCGCGATGCCGCCCATGCGGCGCGCGATGTCCTCGCGCTGGCGTTCGGCCTGCAACTGGAGCCGCTGCTTGCGCAGCGCGAGTTCGACCAGGCGCGGGTTCATTCGCCCCGTTCCAGGCGCTCGCGGTCGCGCGTCAGTTCGGCCAGGCTGGCCGCGAACAGCTGCGAGCCGCGCCGCATCTCGCGCGCCGCGTTGGCCGCCGCCAGCAGGCCGCCGCCCAGGCAGGCGAAGGTCGCCAGTCCGAGCGCGAGCAGCCGGTGTTCGTCCCAGAACAGCACCGTGAGGAATACGGCGAGGAAGACCGCGCCGAAGCCCACCAGCACGCCGGCGAGCACGATGTTGAACAGCAGGCTGCCGAGGCGGAGTTTTTCTTCCTGGACTTCGACCGCGAGCAGTTCGAGCCGGATCTGCGCGATCTGCAGCGCGGTGTCGAGAAAGCCGCGCAGGCTTTCGAGCAGGCGCGGCCTGCCGGGTTCGGCCATGGCGGTCAGCGGCGGCTGACGAGCAGTCCGAGCAGGAAACCCACGCCTGCCGCGACGCCCACCGACTGCCACGGGTGCTCGTGCACATAGTCGTCGGTGGCGTGAGCGGCGCGCCGCGTCTTGTCGACCAGCGCGGCCTCGGCTTCGATCAGGCGTTCCTTCGCGATCGCAAGGCGTTCGCCGAGGCGGACGCGCACGTCGCCGAGCTTGTCGCCGGCCTGGCCCGCGGTGAGCTTGAGGAGTTCTTCCGCATCCGATACCACGACCTTGAGGTCGGACATCAGCTTGTCTTTCGAAGGGGCGGTGTCGTTCATTTTGTTGCCTCCGTTGCTGGATTATGACAAGCGCGCGGGCGCCGTGAGGTGGGTCAACGCTAATCCCAATCCGGGGTGAAGGCAATGCCGCTTGCCCTAGTGCGCCGGTGCATGCGGCGGTGCCACGCGCGGCAGCAGCAGGCTGAAGCGGGTGCCGCTGGAAGCTCCGCCCTGCTGGCTTTCCACCTCGATCTGTCCGCCGAGCAGGTCGGTGACGATCTGGTGGGTGACGTGCAGGCCGAGCCCGGTGCCGCCGGCGTGGCGGCGGGTCGTGAAGAAGGGGTCGAAGACGCGCTCGATCGCATCCGCCGGGATGCCGACGCCGTTGTCGGCGAGCGTGATGCGGACGTGGTCCGGCCCTTCCGCCACGGCTTCGAGCGTGATCGCGCCGGGGCGCTGCTCCGGGAAGGCGTGGGTCAGCGCATTGTCGAGCAGGTTGGTGACGACCTGTCCGAGCGGGCCTGGGTAGCTCTCCATCTGCAGGCCGGGCGCCAGTTTCAGTTCGAGGCTGACGGGCGAACCCGGATTCCATCTGTGCAACCGGTGATCGGTATCGACGATGACTTCGGCGAGATCGAAGCTGCGCCGCTCCATCGTCGTGCGGTCTATCGCCACCTGTTTGAAGCGGCGCACCAGGTCGGCGGCGCGTGACACCGCGCGGTGGGCGAGTTCCAGTCCTTCGTGGCTGGTGGCGAGGAAGCTCGTGAGGTCCGACTTGCGCAGCCCGGTGCCGATCTGCGCCTCCAGCGTCGCAACGCCCTCGCGCGCGGTGCTCAGCGCCATCAACGCACTGCCGAGTGGGGTGTTCAGTTCGTGCGCCACGCCGGCCACCATCAGGCCGAGCGAGGAGAGTTTGTCCGCCCGCGCAAGCTGCGCCTGCAGCGCACGCAGGTTGACGATGTTGCGTTCCAGTTCCGTATTGGCGCGGGCGAGTTCGGCGCTGCGCGCTTCGACCTGATGGACCGACCACGCCAGCCGGGCCGACAGCCAGAACGCGGCGATCAGCGCGACCGCCGAGAGCAGCGCAAGCATCAGCAGCCAGCGCGACTCCACCGGAGCCAGGACGCCTTCGGGCACCTGGACGATCAGCGTCCAGGCCCGCTGCCCGTTGTCGGCGTCCTCCGCGGGCGAGAACCGGGCGTGGGCCCAGATGCCGTCGGGATCGCGGTGGAGTCCGCGCGCCTGACCGCCGATCTGTGTCCACAACGCGGGGCGCGCGACGGGCAGCGCCGCCGGCGCGTCGCCATTGCCCGGATGCATCAGCCAGCGGCCCTGGTGGTCGACGAGGAAGGTGTTGAAGTCCAGCGTGCGGCCCAGTCCGCCCAGCCGGTCGAGCAGGCGTTGCGCCTGATAATCGAGCACGACGAGGCCGCGGCGCTGTTCGCCGTCCATGACCGGCGTGACCGCTCGCAGCAGCGGCAGCGTGGTCGGCGCGCCGGGGAGCCCGGTGCCGAAGCCCGCGACATGGAATTGATCGGCGGTCAGTGTTCTTGCGTCCACGAAGTACGCCGCGCCCGCTTCGTTGCGCAGTTCGGCCGCGGCCGCGATACGGGCGTGGCCGTCACGCAGCTCGATCCGGATGCGTTCGTCGCCGCGTTCATCGACCCACCGGGTCTGGGCGTAATTGCCGCCGTTGGTGGTGACGGTGTACAGCAGCTTTGTCGCTACCGGCGTATCGCCCAGCCCGCCGCCCAGCATCTGGGCGAGGAAGGTCGCGTCGCGCCGTACGGTTGCGAGGGTGCGGCCGAGGATCTGGGTGCCCTGGTCGAGGAAGTCGGCTTGCGCGCGCAGCAGCGGCCGTTCCAGCGACTGTCTCAGCTCCTGCCATACCAGCGGGACGCCGATGCTGAAGATCGCCAGCCAGGGCAGGAAGAACAGCAGCAGGCGCCGCCGTACCGGGCGCAGCGCCCGCGCGGCCTGCAGTAGCCGTGTCATTGCAGTGCCGGGCCGGACTGCAGGCGCGCGATCAGCCCGGCGACCGGCTCGGGCCGGGCAAACAGATAGCCTTGCGCGTGGTGGCAGCCGCGCGTCTTCAGCCAGTCGGCCTGGGCGCTGTTCTCTACGCCCTCCGCGATCACCCGCATGTCGAGCCGGCGGCCGAGGCCGATGATCATGTCGGCGATCGTCTGCCGCTCCGGCGTCACGCCGATTTCCTGCACGAAGCTGCGGTCGATCTTGAGCGTGTGGGCGGGCAGCGTGCGCAGGTAGGCGAGCGACGAGTAGCCGGTGCCGAAGTCGTCGATCGCGATCGGAAAGCCGGCCTCGCACAGCCGCCCGAGCATGTTGCCGGTGGCGTAGCGCTCGTCCATCGCGATCGACTCGGTGACCTCGATCTCGAGGATGTGCGGATCGAGCCCGTGCGCTTCCAGCGTGGCGCGCAGTTCATCCAGCAGGCCGGTCTGCGCAAGTTGCAGCGCCGACACATTGACCGCGATCGGCAGGTGGCCGAAGCCGGCCGCGGCAAGGCGGGCGAGCGCCTCGCAGGTGAGTTCGATGATGTGCTTGCCCAGCGGCGCGATGAGGCCGTTGGCCTCGGCCAGCGGGATGAAGGTGGTGGGCGGGATCGGCGTGCCGTCGGCGCGCGTCCATCGCGCCAGCGCTTCGGCGCCGACCACGGTGCCGCTGGCGAGGTCGTACTGCGCCTGGAGCGCAATCCCGATTTCGCGGCCGCGCAGCGCGTGGTGCAGTTCGCGGGCGAGCTGGAAGCGCAGGTTGTGTGGCGTCTCCATGCCCGGCTCGTACTCCACGACGCGCCCCGGCCCCTGGCGCCGGCTCTGCTTCAGCAGCAGGCTGCCGGTGGCCATCGCGCTCTTGGCGGAGCCCTGGTAGTGGTCGAGGTCGATGCGGGCGGCGCCGAGGCTGATGAAAGGCGCCAGCTCGTTGTCGTCCACATCCCCGGCTTCCAGGCGGTCGAGATGGGCCAGATCGAGGGCCGCCGGCGGACCGAGGACGGCGAAGGTGTCGTCGTGCAGGCGCGCGACCAGCGCGGGCGGAGGAAAGCTGCGGCGTAGCCGGGCGGCCATGCGCGCGAGCAGCAGGTCGCCCTGCTCGATGCCGAGCGACAAACAGCTTTCGGAGTACTGGTCGAGGTCGATGAACAGCAACGCACGGTCGCGCGGCGCAGGGCGGGCGAGGACGCTGTCGAGGCAGCGCAGCAGCGCGTTGGCGTTGGGCATCGCCAGCAGGCTGTCCTCGTAGGCCATGCGGTCGAGCTGGCTGACCAGGGAGACGTTGATCAGTCCCGAGTTGATGTTGCTGGCAAAGACCCGCAGCAGCTCGAGTTCGGTGTCGTCGAGCGCGCGCAGGGTGGCGACATAGGTGGCGGCGCGCGGGCCGTCGCCGCTGCCGGGGAAGTACAGCACCTGGCTTTCGGCGTCGGCCAGCGACTGCTGTTCGGCAAGCGCCTGGCGCAGCAGCTCGCGGATGCGGGTGTCGTCGAGCACCGACAGCTGGCCCGCGACGAGGTGGGAAAAGCGCCCCGCGGCGCCGACGATGGTGGCGCTCTGCGGGTCGCTGCCGGGGCCGTCCTGCACGCACACCAGCCCTTCCGGCGCCAGCCGCAGCAGGCGCGCCAGCTCCTTCACCACGCGCCCGGAGAAGTCGTGCAGCGTGCGCGAGGAGGTCAGGCTGTTGCTGGCTTCCACGATCATCTGCAGGCCGCGGCGGGCGCGGTTGAGCGCGTCGATCTGCTCCCACGCCCGCAGCGCGCCGGTCAGGATGCCGTGCAGGCGCTCGCGGTTGAGGTCGGTCTTGAGCCAGTAGTCGTTGATGTCGAGCCGGGTCAGCGAGGTCTGCATCGGCGCGACGCCGGGCTGGCCGGTCAGCAGGATGATGCGGATTTCCGCGTTCCCGAGCAGCTCGCGGATGCTGGTCACCAGGCGCAGGCCGGCGTCGTCCGACTCCATCACGACGTCGAGCAGCACCACGGCGATGTCGTGCCGCGCCGCGAGCAGCGAAGCGGCTTCGTTGGCGGAGCCGGCGGTGAGGAATTCGATCGGCTGGTCGCGATAGCGGAAGCTCGCCAGCGCGTAGCGCAGGGAATGCTGGAAGGCCGCGTCGTCATCGACGGAGAGCACGCGAAACACCTGCCGGCGGGAGGCCGGGTGCGCGTCTGTCGGCGGTTCTTCCGCGGCGAAGGCGAAGTGATCGTCGTCGTCGACGGGGGAGGGCGAACCCGCAGGCTGGATCATCCATCTTCCTCCGCGAGAGGGCGGCGGACGGGCCTGCGTGGGCGCCGGGATTATCGCCGCGGAATATCAGTGTCTATTCATATCGAGAAGATGAGACTCACTGTTGTATAGCACCATGGCAAGGCAACGCAAAGGCGGGCAGGTCCTCACAGATCGCCGTCGTAGTCCACGACGAGCGGAGCGTGGTCGGAAAAGCGCTGCGCCTTGTACACCGAACCGGCGCGTGCGCGCGCGGCGATGCCCGGGGTGGCGATCTGGTAGTCGATCCGCCACCCGACGTTCTTGGCCCATGCCTGGCCGCGGTTGGACCACCAGGTGTAGCTGTCGCCCGTGGCCTCGGGGTACAGCGCGCGGTAGACATCCACCCAGCCGTGGGTGTCGAACAGCGTGCCGATCCAGGCGCGTTCCTCGGGCAGGAAGCCCGAGTTCTTCTGGTTGCTCTTCCAGTTCTTCAGGTCGATTTCGCGGTGGGCGATGTTCCAGTCGCCGCAGATCACGACCTCCTGGCCGCAGCGCCGCAGTTCGGCGAGGCGGGGCATGAAGCGCTCCATGAAGCTGAACTTGGCCTGCTGGCGTTCTTCCGAACTGGAGCCCGAGGGCAGGTAGAGCGAGATCACCGAGAGGGCCCCGAAATCGGCCTGCAGGTAGCGACCCTCGGCGTCGATGTCGGCGATGCCCAGCCCTTCCACCACCCGGTCCGGCGCCTTGCGGCTGTAGATGCCGACGCCGCTGTAGCCCTTCTTCTCGGCGTAGTGGAACCAGCCCTGGTAGCCCGCCGGGGCGCGCATCGCGTCGGTGAGGTCGCCTGCCTGCGCCTTGAGTTCCTGAACGCATACGACGTCGGCGTTTTGGGCGGGCAGCCAGTCGAGAAAGCCTTTGGTGGTGGCGGAGCGGATGCCGTTGAGGTTGGCGGAGATGATGCGTAACATGGTCCCGTTTTTTCCTTATGAACGGCGCGCCTGGGTGCCGTTCGATGCGAATTGGATAAAGTCGTGGAAGCCGTTCACAAGGGCCCGGATTCTAGCCGGGATTTCATCGCGCTCGCATGCCGCAAGGGCGTGCTCCGCTTCGGTTCGTTCATCACCAAGGCGGGCCGCAATTCCCCCTATTTCTTCAACGCCGGCCTGTTCGACGACGGCGCCTCGTTCCGCGAGCTGTGCGGCTACTACGCGGGCGCCATCCGCCGTGCCGGCGTGGCCTGCGACATGCTGTTCGGGCCCGCCTACAAGGGTATCCCGCTGGTGGCCGGCACCGCCATCCGGCTGGCCGAAGACGGACTGTCGCTGCCGTTCGCGTTCAACCGCAAGGAAGCCAAGGACCACGGCGAAGGCGGCACGCTGGTGGGTGCGCCGCTCGCCGGGCGCGTGCTGATCCTCGACGACGTGATCTCCGCCGGCACCTCGGTGCGCGAATCGGTGGACATCATCCGGGCGGCGGGCGCAACTCCGGCCGGCGTGGTGATCGCGCTCGACCGCATGGAGCGCGGCAAGGGCGCGCTGTCGGCCGTGCAGGAGGTGCGCGAGAGCTTCGGCATCCCGGTGATCGCCGTCGCCACGCTTGAAGACCTCATCGGCTATCTCGCGGACAGTCCGGAACTGGTCGCCAACCTCGAGGCCGTGCGGGCCTACCGGGAAACCTATGGGATTGCGTCGCAGTCTTGAAGCCGGTGCCGTCGGCACCGCGCTGCTGTTGCCGTTTGCGCCGCTGATGGCGGCCCAGACCATCTATTGCTGCGACGTCGGCGGCCAGCCGGTGTGCAGCGATGTGCTGCCGCCGGCCTGCTACGGCCAGGCCTATCGCGAGATCGGTCCGCAGGGAACGATACGCAAGAAGGTGCCTGCGCCGCCGTCGGCCAGCGACATTGCCCGCCGCAACGCCGAAGCCGAGCGCCTGAAGGAAGAAGAGGCGCGTGCCACCAAGGTTCGCCGGCTGGATCAGGCGCTGCTGCAGACCTACACCAGCGTCACCGACCTGGATCACCGCCGCGACCGGGCGCTGGCCGACATCGACCGCACTCTCGACGAACTGCGCGAACGCGAAGAACGGCTGCTCGAACGCCGCAAGGCACTGCTGCCCGAACAGGCCGGCCAGAAAGCCAAACCGCAGAGCAGGGCGCAAGCGGAAGCGCTGCGCGACCTCGACAGCGAACTTGCCGCCCACCGTTCGGTGGTGGACGCGAAAGTGCGCGAGCGCGAGGGTGTGCGCCAGCGCTACGCGGAAGACCGCGAACGCTACCTGGAGCTGACCGGGGCGCAGAAGGCCGCGCCGCGGCAGCAGGAAGGCGGCAAGCCCGAGGGCGCGCAGGAGTCGCGCTGACGCCGGCCTGAGGCTGCGGTACAGACGGCGCTGACGGCGCCGGGGAGCGTGCGATGAGTGAGTCTGTCGTTGTCCGCGCGGCGTGCCCGCACGATTGTCCCGACACCTGTGCAATGGAGATCGGCGTGCGCGACGGCCGCGCGGTGAGCGTGCGCGGTGCCGCCGACATGCCCTTCACCAACGGTGCCTTGTGCACCAAGGTGGCCCACTACCTCGAACGCGTCTATTCCGACCAACGCCTGAGGCATCCGCTGCGCCGGGTCGGCGCAAAGGGCGAGGGCCGCTTCGAGCGCATCCGCTGGGACGATGCGCTCGACATCATCGCCGAGCGCTTCCGCGCCATCGCCGCCGACGATCCGCGCGCGATCCTGCCCTACAGCTACGCCGGCACGATGGGGCTGGTGCAGAGCGAAAGCCTGGACCGGCGCTTCTTCAACCGGCTCGGCGCGGCGCGGCTCGATCGCACGATCTGCGCGGCGGCCGGCGCAATGGGCTGGAAGGCCACCGTGGGCGCGTCGATCGGCGCCGACCCCGAGGCCGTCGTCGATGCCCGGCTGATCCTGATCTGGGGCGGCAACCCGGTCGTCTCCAACGTCCACGGCTGGCGTTACCTGCAGGAAGCCAAGCGCCGCGGTGCGAAGCTGATATGCATCGACCCGCGCCGTTCCGAAACCGCGGCGAAGTGCCACCAGCACGTCGCGCCGCTGCCCGGCACCGACGGTGCGCTGGCCCTGGCGATGATGCAGGTGCTGATCGCCGAAGACCTGCTCGACCACGACTACATCGCGCGCTGCACGCTCGGTTTTGCGGAACTTGCCGAGCGCGTGCGCGGATGTACGCCCGAATGGGCGGCCGGCGTCACCGGGCTCGACGCGGTCACCATCCGGGAACTCGCGCAGGCCTATGGACGGAGCGCGCCGACCCTGATCCGCCTCAACTACGGACTCAACCGCAGCGGAGGCGGCGGCATGGCGGTACGCAACATCGCCTGCCTGCCGGCACTCACCGGCGCCTGGCGCCACGCCGGGGGCGGCGCGCTGCTGTCGACCTCGGGCAACTTTCCGCTCGACCGCCACGCGCTTGAACGGCCGGACCTCTACCGGCAAGACCCGAGCCGGCCGTCGCGCACGATCAACATGACGACGATCGGCGAGGCGCTGCTCGAAACCCGCGATCCGCCGATCCGCGCGCTCTACGTCTACAACGCCAACCCGGTGGCGGTGGCGCCCTATAGCGCGAAGGTCAGGGCCGGGTTCCGGCGGGAAGACCTGTTCTGTGTCGTCCACGAACTGTTCCAGACCGACACCGCGGACTACGCCGACATTCTGCTGCCTGCCACCAGCCAGCTCGAACACCACGACCTCCACACCTCCTACGGTCACTTCTACCTGGTCGCCAATCGGCCGGCGATCGACGCGCAGGGCGAGGCCCGCTCCAACACCGAGGTGTTCCGCCAGCTTGCCGCGCGGTTGGGGTTCGACGACACCGCCCTGTTCGAGACCGACGAAGCCATCGCGGCGGCGGCCTTGCGGCGCGAGGACGCGCGCTCGCTGGGCGTGGGCGCACGACTGGCGGAGCGCGGCTGGGCGCGGCTCAACCTGCCGCGGCCGTTCGCGCCCTTTGCCCGCGGCGGTTTTCCGACGCCGTCCGGCAAGTGCGAGTTCCTGTCGTCATTCCTGGCTGCGCAAGGTCTCGACCCGCTGCCGGCCTGGCACCCGCCGTATGAATCGGTGGTGAGCAATCCGGCGCTGGCCGCGCGCTATCCGCTCGCGTTGATCTCGCCGCCGGCGCGCAATTTCCTCAACAGCAGCTTCGCCAACCTGCTGCGCTTCAGCGCCGGGGAAGGCGGGCCGCGGCTCGACATCCATCCTGACGACGCCGCCGCGCGCGGCCTGACGGACGGCATGCGGGTGCGCATCCACAACGATCGGGGCGCCTTCCATGCGTACGCGCGGGTGACTGAGGCGGTGCGCCGGGGCGTGGTCGCGGCGCCATCGATCTGGTGGCAGAAGCGCTCGGGCGATGGCGAAAACGCCAACGCGGTAACTTCGGACGCCCTCACCGACATGGGCGGTGGCGCGGTGTTCTACGACTGCCTCGTCGAAGTCGCGGGCGCGCCGGCATGACTGGATGAGAATGCAATGTGGATATCCGCTGCGGTGCGCGCGTACCACGGCGGTATCATCCGTGCTTCGCTGACAGCCGGGTCCCGCCATGGACGAATCCGCCACCCTCGACGCCGTAGCGGCGCTGCTCGCCGACGCCTCCCGCATCCTGTTCATCACCGGGGCGGGCATCTCGGCCGACTCCGGTCTGCCCACCTACCGCGGCATCGGCGGGCTGTATCACGAGCGGCTGACCGCCGACGGGCTCACGATCGAGGAGGCGCTGTCGGGCCACATGATGGCGGCGCGGCCCGCGCTGACCTGGAAATACATCGCCGAGATCGAGGCCAACTGCCGCGGCGCGCAGCCCAATGCCGCGCACCGCGTGATCGCTGCGCTGGAGCGCGAGAAGCCCGACGCCTGGGTGCTGACGCAGAATGTCGATGGCCTGCATCGCGCGGCCGGCTCCACCCGGCTGATCGAAATCCACGGCACGGTGCACCACCTGCGCTGCACGGAATGTCGCCACGAACGCACGGTGGAAGACTTCGCCGGCCTGCGCCTGCCGCCGGAATGCCCGGCCTGTGGCGGCGTGCTGCGGCCCGACATCGTGCTGTTCGGCGAAATGCTGCCGGCCGCCGCCGTCGGGCGGCTGGAACATCTGATCGATGCCGGCTTCGACCTCGTCGTGTCGGTCGGTACCACCAGCGTGTTCCCGTACATCGCCGGCCCGGTGTGGTGGGCGCGCCAGGCCGGCGTGCCGGCGGTGGAGATCAACCCGGGCGACACCGAGGTGAGCCACCTCGTGCGGCATCGTCTGCGCATGCCGGCGGCGCGCGCCTTCGAGGAGCTGTGGCGCCGCCTGCACCCCGAAGCCGGCTGACGCGGCGCGGGGGCGCGCGGGCGCGCTGGTATCATGCCGGCGCTAACCCTAGGACGTTCCCCATGCACTTCATGACCGCCCTCCGCGCCGCCTGGCAGCAGCGCGACAGCCTGCTCTGCGTCGGCCTTGACCCCGATCCGGCCCGGTTCCCTGCCCATCTGCAGGGCCGCCGGGACGCCATCTTCGAATTCTGTGCGGCCATCGTCGATGCTACCGCCGACCTGGTGTGCAGCTTCAAGCCGCAGATCGCCTACTTCGCCGCGCGCCGCGCCGAAGACCAGCTCGAAGCGCTGATCGACCACATCCACGCCCATCATCCCGGCGTGCCGGTGATCCTCGACGCCAAGCGTGGCGATATCGGCAGTACCGCCGAGCAGTACGCGGTGGAAGCCTTCGAGCGTTTCAAGGCGGACGCGATCACGGTCAATCCCTATATGGGCCGCGACTCGGTCGATCCCTACCTCGCTTACCCGGACAAGGGCGTGATCCTGCTGTGCCGCACTTCCAACCCCGGCGGCTCCGACCTGCAGTTCCTCGACGTCGGTGGCGAGAAACTCTATGAGCGCGTCGCCCGCCTGGTGGCCGAGGACTGGAACGCCAGCGGCAACTGCGGCCTGGTGGTGGGCGCCACTTTTCCGGCGGAGATCGCCCGCGTGCGCGCGCTCACCGGCGAGATGCCGCTGCTGGTGCCGGGCATCGGCGCGCAGGGCGGCGACATCGAGGCCACGGTGAAGGCGGGCCGTACCGCCGCTGGCGGGGGGCTGATGATCAATTCCTCACGCGCCATCCTGTACGCCGGCAAGGGCGAGGACTTCGCTGCCGCGGCGCGTGCGGCCGCGCTGCAGACGCGCGATGCGATCAACGCCTACCGCTGAGGCCGGCTCATGAAATACGAGGACCTGCGCGACTTCATCGCCCAGCTCGAAGCCCGCGGCGAACTCAAGCGCATCGCCGCGCCGGTGGATACCCACCTGGAGATGACCGAGATCGCCGATCGCGTGCTGCGCGCCGGCGGCCCCGCGCTGCTGTTCGAGAAGCCGGTGACCCGAGGTGTGCCACAGGCCATCCCGGTGCTCGCCAACTTGTTCGGCACACCACAGCGGGTGGCGATGGGCATGGGCGAGGACGTCGCCGATGGCGACTGGAGCACGCCGCTGCGCGAAGTCGGCCGGCTGCTGTCCTTCCTGAAGGAGCCGGAGCCGCCCAAGGGCCTGAAGGACGCCTGGGAGAAATGGCCGGTGCTGAAGCAGGTGCTCAACATGGCGCCCAAGGAAGTGCGCTCGGCGCCCTGCCAGCAGGTGGTGTGGGAGGGCGACCAGGTCGATCTTGGCAAGCTGCCGATCCAGCACTGCTGGCCGGGCGATGCGGCGCCCTTGATCACCTGGGGCCTGGTGGTGACGCGCGGGCCGCACAAGAAGCGTCAGAACCTCGGCATCTACCGCCAGCAGGTGATCGGCCGCAACCGGGTGATCATGCGCTGGCTGGCGCACCGCGGCGGCGCGCTCGACTTCCGCGAACACCAGCAGGCGCACCCGGGCGAGCCCTTCCCGGTGACGGTGGTGCTCGGCTGCGATCCGGCCACCATCCTGGGCGCGGTGACGCCGGTGCCGGACACCATCTCCGAATATCAGTTCGCCGGCCTGCTGCGCGGCGCCAAGACCGAACTGGTGAAGTGCCTCGGCTCCGACCTGCAGGTGCCGGCGTCGAGCGAGATCGTGCTCGAAGGCGTGATCCATGCGGACGACATGGCGCCGGAAGGCCCTTACGGCGACCACACCGGCTACTACAACGAGGTCGCCGACTTCCCGGTGTTCACGATCGAACGCATCACGATGCGGCGCGATCCGATCTACCACTCCACCTACACCGGCAAGCCGCCCGATGAGCCGGCGATGCTCGGGCTGGCGCTGAACGAGGTGTTCGTGCCGCTGCTGCAGAAGCAGTTTCCCGAGATCACCGATTTCTACCTGCCGCCGGAGGGCTGTTCGTACCGGCTGGCGGTGGTGAGCATGAAGAAGCAGTACCCGGGGCACGCCAAGCGGGTGATGTTCGGCATCTGGAGCTTCCTGCGCCAGTTCATGTACACCAAGTTCATCATCGTCGTGGATGATGACGTGAACATCCGCGACTGGAAGGAAGTGATCTGGGCGATGACCACCCGGGTGGATGCCACGCGCGACACCACGCTGGTCGATAACACCCCGATCGACTACCTCGATTTCGCCAGCCCGGTGGCCGGGCTCGGCTCCAAGATGGGCATCGACGCGACCAACAAGTGGCCGGGTGAAACGAATCGCGAATGGGGGCGTCCCATCGTCATGGATGCGGCGGTCAAGCGTCGCGTGGACGAAATCTGGAGCACGCTGGGCCTGTAGCCTGCGCCAAGGCAGGCGCCGGGCGCCTGCCGGGAGCGAGGAGAACGGGATGGCCGATACCCCCTACACCGTTGCCAACACAGGAACACGCCCGTCGGGCGGGCAACTCACCCTGACCCACGTGATGTACGCGCTGCACGCGTTTGCCGTGATCACCGGTGTGCTCGGGTCGGCCACCATCGTCGTCAGCTTCATCGCCAGCCTGCCGTCGATTGCCGCCGTGGTGCTCAACTACTGGAACCGCGGCGCCGTGCGCGGCACCTGGCTCGACAGCCATTTCCGCTGGCAGCTGCGGACATTCTGGTTTGCGGTCTTGTGGGTTGCGGTGGCGCTTCTGTTCGCGGTCACGGTCATCGGCCTGCCGCTTGCCTTCGGCGCTGTGGTCGTAACCGGGCTGTGGGTGCTTTACCGCATGGCGCGCGGGTGGTGGGCGCTGAGCCAGCGCCAGCCGCTGCCTGTCGATTGACCGCGCGGGCGGGCGCTCAGCGTCCGGCCCACACCCACTCCACCAAGGCATCCTGCGCCGCCGCGCTGGCCGCTGCCTGGGGGTGATTCACCATCATGACGACGATGTGGCGCTGCCCGCGGGCGTCGGTCACATAGCCCGCCATTGCGCGCACGCCTTCCAGCGTGCCGGTCTTGAGGTGGGCGTAGCCGTTGGCGGGGCTGCCGTTGAGGCGGCGGCGCGCGGTGCCATCCACGCCCGCCACCGGCAGCGCGGCGATGTACTCGGGCATCCAGGGCCGTTGCCACGCGGCCAGCAGCGTTGCGGCCAGGGTGTCGGCGCGCACGCGTTCCAGGCGGGACAGACCGGCGCCGTTTTCGATCACCAGGCCGCTGGTGTCGATGCCGGCCGCCGCGAGCGCGCGCTGGGCCGCGGCCGCGCCGGCCTCAACCGCGTCCCCCGGCTGGTTCATGCCGAGCGTGGCAAGGAGCTGGCGCGCGATGACGTTGCTGGACCACTTGTTCATGTCGCGTATCACGTCGGCCAGCGGCCGCGATTCCTCGTCGAGCAGGATCGTCGCGCTGCCCGGCGTGACCGCCTCGCGCACCGCATTGCCGGCGGTGCCGCCGAGTTCTCCCCACACTGCACCGACCAGCGCCGCCGCATAGGCGGATGGCGCCAGAGGCGCGGCGCTCCAGTTACGGACACCGCATGCCACCGGCAGCGAACCGGACAGAACGAGGCCGCCTGCCGGCGAGAGCGCCGCCTCCAGGCCGCGCTGCCATGGTTCGCAGGCGCCGCTGCCGCCCACCAGCCGGTTCTCGAGCGCGAGGCCCGCCAGCGGCGGCTCCGCCACCACGGTGACCGGGCCGCCGGCTTCGGCGGGAAACAGCGCGAGCTGCAGGGTGTTGTAATGCATCAGCAGGCCGTAGGGGCCGCTGTTGTAGGGGCGCAGCGGGCGGCCGTCGAACAGTGCCGGGTCGTGCGGCGGCAGCGCCAACGCCGACGCATCGAGCACGATGCCGCCGGCGATGTGCTGGACGCCAAGTCCGCGCACCTTGCGCAGCAGGCGGCGAACCCGGTCCTCGTCGAGCATCGGATCGGCGCCGCCGATCAGGAAAAGCTCACCCTCGAGGCGGCCGTTGCGCACTTCCCCGGCGCGTGCGACGCGGGTGTGCCAGGTGTAGGCGGGGCCGAGCTGCGAGAACGCCGCAAACGCGGTCACCAGCTTCATCGTGGAGGCCGGGTTCATCGGGCGCGCGGCATTGTGCGCGAGGGCGGGCGGGCTGCCATCCACCGGCTGCACCCAGGCACTGACGGCTTCGGCGGGGATGCGTGCCGTGTCGAGCGCAGCGGCGACGGCGGGCGGCAGCTCGGCGAAAGCCGGTTGCGCGGTGGCCGCCACAAGCAGCACGGCGAGCCGGCGCAGCAGGCCGGCGGTGGCAGGGCGCCGTGCAACGCCGGCGCCCGTTGCGGGTTGTGCCCGGTAGAATCCGCGCTTCATCGCAAGGGCCGCGGCACCAGGCATGGCAAGGCGGCAGCGGGCGGAAAAGGATAGGTGGGCATGAGCGGCTTCGGACACTACGCGCGGGATGCAATCGAACTGGAGCGGGAAATCGTCAAGCGCGGCATTCTGCTCGACGTCGATTGGGAGGACCACGCCGCGCTGCGCACGATGGCCCATGAAGCGCTGACCTGCACGCCGGAGTGCAACTTGCAGATGCTGCGCGACCCGGATCCGAAGCGGCGGGCCCGCGCCGAGTTGTATGCGTTGGCCTCGCTGATGCTCGAGGTGATGCGGCAGAGCGCCGAGATTGGCGTCCACACCCACGGAGGGCCGGCCTGGAAGGCCTTCGGCAGGGCGCTGATCGAGGAGGCGGAGCGGCTCGGCCCGCGCCCGCCCCCGGCTTGAGGGCGCAGCGGGCCGGCCCGGGTCAGGGAAGCAGGTGTTCGCCCGCGTAGAGCGCCTCGACCGTTTCACGTTCGCGCACGAGATGCACCTGCCCGCCGTCGACCATCACTTCGGCGGCGCGCGGGCGTGTGTTGTAGTTCGAACTCATCGTCATGCCATAGGCGCCGGCCGACAGCAGTGCGACGAGGTCGCCGTCGCGCAGCGCAAGCTCGCGGTCATGGGCGAGGAAGTCGCCGCTTTCACAAATGGGGCCGACGATTTCGTAGCGTTGCCGCGGAGCGTCACTGCGGCAGACGGCCACCGCCTCGTGGTAGGCGTCGTACAGCGCGGGGCGCGCGAGATCGTTCATCGCCGCGTCGACGATTGCGAAGTTCTTTTCCTCGCCGTGCTTGAGGTACTCCACCCGGGTAAGCAGCAGACCGGCGTTGCCGACCAGGGAGCGACCCGGCTCGAAGCAGATCTCTTCGCGGCGGTCGCCGAAGGCGGCCAGCAGCGGTGCGAGGTACGCGGCCACGCTGGGCGGCGTTTCGTCGCGGTAGCGGATGCCGAGGCCGCCGCCGAGGTCGATGTGATCGAGCACGATGCCCTCGGCCGACAACTGGTCGACGAGCCCGAGGACCTTGGCCGTAGCTTCCGCGACGGGCGCGGGATCGAGCAGCTGCGAGCCGATATGGCAGGCGATGCCGCTGATCCGGAGGTGGGGCAGGGTTGCGGCGCGACGGTAGAGTTCGAGCGCTTCGCCGAACGCGACGCCGAACTTGTTGCTCTTCAGCCCGGTGGAGATGTACGGGTGGGTCTTCGGATCCACATCGGGATTGACCCGCAGTGCGATCGGGGCGCGCTGTCCCAGTTCGCCGGCCACCTCGTTCAGCCGCTCCAGCTCGGGGGCCGATTCGACGTTGAAGCAGCGGATTCCGGCGGCAAGGGCCTGGCGCATTTCGGCGCGGCTCTTGCCGACGCCGGAGAACACGACGCGGTCGGCGCGACCACCTGCTGCGATCACGCGCGCCAACTCGCCGCCCGAGACGATGTCAAACCCGGCGCCGAGTTGCGCAAACACCGATAGCACGCCAAGGTTGGAATTCGCCTTTACCGCATAGCACACCAGGCTGCGGCGCCCCGCAAGGGCAGCCTGCCAGTCGCGAAAGGCTGCGGTCAGCGCCGCCCGCGAGTAGACGTAGGTGGGCGTTCCGAAGCGTTCGGCCAGGGTGGCGAGCGGAACCTCTTCCAGCATCAGGCCGGCAGGGCCGTCGGACAGGGAAGGCAGCGGATAGGCGGCGGACGCGGTGGAACTCATTGGGTCGTGGGCGGAGTCGGTTTGATATTATCGGCGCCCCCTTGGGTCTGGGTGGCGGGCGCGGGGCGGGTCTTGGCGGGGTCCGGGTGGTAGAGCGGGCCCTTGATGCCGCAACCGGTGAGCAGCAGCACACCCGCGAGGGCGGCCGCGGGCAGGATGGCACGCATGGCGGTCGGTCAAAAAAACGAAATGCTAACAGAAGGAGTCGGCATGGATGAGTCGGTATTCGAGGCCCTGGCCGAGCGGGAACTGGAGCGCATCGAGGCCGCGCTGGAGGACTGCGGCGCTGAACTCGACATCGAGCGCAAGCCGGGTGGCGTGCTCGAGATCGAGTTCGAGGACGGCACCAAGATGATCATCAACCGCCACGCGATCGCCCGCGAAATCTGGGTGGCGGCGCGCAGCGGCGGATTTCATTTCCGGCCGGAAGGCGGGCGATGGGTATCGACCCGCGACGCCGCGGAAGATCTTTACGCCGTGATCTCCCGCGTGGTGAGCGAGCAGGGCGGCCACCCCGTCGCGCTGGCGCCGTCTAGCGATTGACCGGAACCGGCACCCGTTCGACGACCGGGGCCGGCGCCTGGTGGACCGGGGGCGCGGGCGGGATGGCTTCCTCGGGGGCTTCCAGCGCCGGCGAGCGGTCCGAGAACAGACTGGAGGGCAGGTCTTCGCGCGGGGGCGGCGCGACCGGCTTGTTCTCTTCGTAGATGTAGTCTTCGCGGCTTCCGTCGCCGGCAGGCACCGCCAGCAGCCCGTCCGGCCGTGGTTGCGAGGTCTCGGGGCGGCCCTGCAGCGCGGTCTTCATGTAGTTGATCCAGATCGGGAGCGCCGCTGCGCCGCCGGTTTCGCCCCGGCCCATGTTGCGAGGCTGGCTGAAGCCGACCCAGGCCACGGCTACCAGGTCCGGGTTGTAGCCGCAGAACCAGGCGTCGAGGTAGTCGTTGGTGGTGCCGGTCTTGCCCGCCAGATCGGAACGGTTGAGCGTGCGCGCGCGAGTGGCGGTGCCGCGCCTGACGACGTCCTGCATCATCGAATCCATCAACCAGGCGTTGCGTGGGTCGATCACGCGGGGGGCGCTCTCGCCGGCCACTGGAGGGTCGGTCCGCGCCACCAGACGGCCGTTGCCGTCGTACATTTCCTTCACCACATAGGGTTCGATGCGGTAGCCCCCATTGGCGAACACGGAGTAGGCGGTCGCCATTTCCCACGGGGTCACCGAGCCCGCGCCGAGCGCCATCGTCAGGTAGGGGGGGTGACGCGCGGGGTCGAAGCCGAACCGGCCCACGTAGTCCTGCGCATAGGTCGGCGTGATGTTCTGCAGCAGTCGGATCGACACCATGTTCTTCGAGCGCGCCAGTGCGTCGCGCAGGGTCATCAGGCCATCGAACTTGCCGTCGTAGTTCTTGGGTTCCCAGGCCTGGCTGCCGGTGACGCCCGCAGGGAAATAGAGCGGCGAGTCGTCCACCAGGCTGCCGGGCGCATAGCCGCGTTCGAGCGCCGCCGAGTAGATGAAGGGCTTGAAGCTGGATCCCGGCTGGCGCTGCGCCTGGGTGACGTGGTTGAACTTGTTGCGGTTGAAGTCGAAGCCGCCGATGAGTGCGCGGACGGCGCCGGTATGCGAGTCGACCGAAACGAGCGCCGCCTGCACGTCCGGCAGCTGCACGATCTCCCAGCCCTTGTCGTCGACTTCACGCAGGCGGACGACGGCGCCGGGGCGCAGCCGGCGCGACTGCGGAGCCTTTTCGTACAGCATCGGTTGAACGAACTTGAGGCCGTCGCCGGTGATCGTGAGAGTCTCGCCGTGGCGGTACACCCGCACCTTCTTGGGTGCCGCTTCCACCACGAGACCGACCAGCAAGTCGTCATGATCGCTGAAGTCGGCGAGGAGGTCGTCCAGGGTCTCGGGGTCGCGGCCGGCCGGCAGCTCGACGAAGGCTTCCGGACCGCGGTAGCCGTGGCGGCGGTCGTAGTCCATGACCCCCTTGCGCAAGGCCGCGTAGGCAGCCTCCTGATCGGCGCGGGTCACCGTGGTCACAATCCGGATGCCGAGGTGATACGCGTCCTCACCGAACTGCTCCACGGCGAGCTGGCGCGCCATTTCCGCCACGTAATCCCCGTGCAGCACCGAGGTGTTCTTGGCCGTGCTGGCGGCCGGTGCCGTTTTCGGTGCGTTTGCGGCGACGCGATAGGCCGCTTCGTCGATGAAACCCGCCTCGAGCATCCGCCGCAACACGTACTGCTGGCGCAGCGCTGCCCGCGCCGGGTTGGCGATCGGGTTGTAGGCGGACGGCGCCTTCGGCAAACCGGCAAGCATGGCCGCCTCCGCGAGCGTGATCTGCCCCAGATCCTTGCCGTAGTACGCCCGCGCAGCGGCGGAAAAGCCGTAGGCGCGCTGGCCGAGGTAGATCTGATTGACGTACAGCTCGAGGATCTGATCCTTGGTCAGGCTGCGCTCGATCTTGAGCGCAAGGAGGATCTCGTAGAACTTTCGGTTGAAGGTTTTCTCCCGCGACAGGAAAAAGTTCCGCGCGACCTGCATGGTGATGGTCGAAGCTCCCTGCCCACGTCCGCCGGAAGTAATATTGGCGAGCGCCGCTCGCATGATGCCGATCAGGTCGATGCCGGGATGCTCGTAGAAGCGCTCGTCCTCCGCCGCGAGGATGGCTTGCTTGAGCGCCGGAGGAACCGACTCGATTCGGACCACCGAGCGCCGCTCCTCGCCGAACTCGCCCAGCAGGTGGCCGTCCGCGGTGTAGATCCGCAACGGGATGCGGGGGCGGTAATCGGTAAGGGTCTCGAGCGACGGCAGGTTGGGCCAGGCCAGCAGCGAGATGGCGGCCAGGGTTGCAACGCCGAGAATCACCAGTGCGGTCAGGGCTGCCAGGGGGTAGAGAACCCAGCGCATGGGATTTCCCGAAAGTTGTGTGGGGTCGGCATTATACGGGGCGCCCGCGAGGCATCTTCAAGGCGGCTGTGACCTCATATGACGATAGTGCAGGCTCCCGTTTTGCTTTACAGCCCTCATCGTTGTTGCTAGGATTTGAGAGCCTTATTCAGCATCAGCGCCTAACATAAAGAAATTTAAGGATTTTCTTTGTGATTGATTTCTCCCTGTTCGGTTCCAAGGCGCGCCAGCTCGCAGGTCTCGATATTTCATCTTCATCCGTCAAGCTGGTCGAGTTGTCGGGCGGGGACAAGGAAGGTTACAAAATCGAGCGCTACGCGATCGAACCGCTCCCGCGCGATGCTGTGGTGGACGGCAACATTGCAAACCTCGATGTCGTCAGCGAAGCCGTGCGCCGCGCTTTGCGTCGCTTCGGGGCAGGTGTAAAGAACGTCGCGATGGCGCTCCCTGCGTCGTCGGTCATCACCAAGAAGATCATCCTTCCGGACGGCCTGCGCGAGCAGGAAATGGAACTGCAGGTCGAGTCGGAAGCGAATCAGTACATTCCGTTTGCGCTGGACGAGGTCAACCTGGATTTCCAGGTGATCGGCCCTGCCCCCTCCGGAGCGGGCGAGGTCGAAGTCCTCATCGCCGCTTCCCGCAAGGACAAGGTCGAGGATCGCGTGGCGGCGGCGCAGGCTGCCGGGCTCAAGGCCGTCGTGGTCGATGTCGAGTCGCTCGCGATCGAATCGGCATTCGAGCTGGTAAGCCGGCAGTTCGCGAAGGGGGCTGACGACAAGGTCGTCGCGCTGATCGACATCGGCGCCAGCGTCATGAACGTCACGGTGCTGCGCGGCGGTCAGCAGGTCTATTCCCGCGAGCAGGCCTTTGGCGGCTTCCAGCTCACCCAGGATATCGCCCGCCAGTACGGGATGAGTTTCGAAGAGGCCGAAACGGCCAAACGCTCGGGTGCGCTGCCCGACGACTACGCGCGCGACCTGATGCGACCGTTCATGGACAGCCTGGCGCTCGAAGTGTCCCGCGCGCTGCAGTTCTTCTTCACGTCGACCCAGTTCAATCAGGTGGATTACCTCGTGCTTGCCGGCGGATGTGCTGTCATGCCCGGCCTCGCGGAGGTCGTCGCTGGTCGTACCCAGGTCGAAACCATCATAGCCAACCCCTTTGCAGGCATGACGCTTTCATCGAAGGTGCGCTCCAAGAACCTGCTGGCCGACGCTCCCTCGCTGATGGTGGCTTGCGGCCTCGCCCTGCGGAGATTCGACGCATGATACGGATCAATCTGCTGCCGCATCGCGAAGCGAAGCGGCGTGAGCGCAGGCAGCAGTTCTACGCCATTTCCGGCGCCATGGTCATTGGCGGCCTGGTCGTCGCGCTCGTCGTGCATCTCGTTTATGCAGGCTACATCGAGCGGCAGGAGCGCAAGAATGCCTTCCTGAAGGCGGAGATCGCCAAGCTCGACCAGGAGATTGCGGAGATCAAGCGTCTGCGCGAGCAGATCGACGCCCTGCTTGCCCGCAAGCAGGTGATCGAATCCCTGCAGGGGCGTCGAGCGGAAGCTGTCCATCTCTTCAACGAATTGGCTAAGGCGACGCCGGACGGCGTCTATCTCAAGTCGGTCAAGCAGGTGGGCGGACGTATCACGCTCGTGGGCTATGCGCAGTCGAACGCACGCGTGTCCAGTCTGATGCGCAATCTTGATGAGTCGCCTTTCCTCGAACAGCCTGGTCTGGTGGAAGTGAAAGCCGCCACCGTCAACAATCGCCGGGTCAGTGAGTTTACCTTGGGGATCAGTATCGAGCGGCCCAAGACCGAAGAGCCTCAGGCGGCGAAGCCGGCCGCGAAGCGCAAGGGAGGACGGTCATGAAGGGCCCGAACAAGTTGGGCAGCTTCGACTTCGAGCGTCTGGCACAAGACTTCAAGGGTCTTAACGCCAACGACCCCGGAACTTGGCCGCTCGCGCCGCGGGTCGCCGTGTTCGTGGGTCTCCTGGCCGTCACGCTGGCGGCGGCATGGTGGTTCGACTGGCGTGACCAGGCGCAGACGCTCACGCAGCGCGAGGCTGAAGAGGTTCAGCTGCGGCAGGACTGGGTTTCCAAGAAGAAGCAGGCCATCAGTCTCGACGAGCACAAGCGGCAGCTGGCCGAGATCGACCGGCAGTTTGGCGCTTTGCTCAAGCAGCTTCCGAATCGGGCTGAAATGGACTCGCTTCTGTCCGACATCAACCAGGCGGGGCTGGGGCGCGGACTTCAGTTCGAACTGTTCAAGCCGGGCGCGGATCAGGTGAAGGACTTTTATGCGGAAATGCCGATCGACCTGATCGTGACCGGTGGTTATCACGATCTTGGTGAATTCGCCGCCGACGTGGCGCGGATGCCGCGTATTGTCACCCTGAACAACGTCGCGCTCGAGTCGGCCAAGGACGGCCGTCTCAAGCTGAACGCCAAGGCGATCACCTACCGCTACCTGGACGAGGAAGAACTGGCGCGCAGGCGTCAGGCCGAATCGGCGAAGAACGCGAAGGGGAAGAAGCGATGAGAGCCGTCTGGTTGGCACTGTGCTGCGCCTGCCTGGCCGGCTGTTCCAGCGACCAGGAGAATATTCAGGCGTGGATGGAACACGAGGCCAAGGACATGCAGCCGTCCGTAAAGCCTCTCCCCGAGATCAAGCCGTTCCCGGGCGTGGATTATTCCGCGGCAGCCTTGGTCGAGCCTTTCCTGGCGGCGCGCATCGAGCCGGAAAAGAAGGGTGGCGGCGGGGTACGCCCGGATATGGATCGCCGACGCGAGCCCCTCGAGGCCTTCCCCCTCGAGTCGCTCAAGATGGTCGGCCTGCTGATGCAGGGCAAGGTGGTCCATGCTCTGATCCAGGCCGACAAGAGCTTGTATCAGGTCAAGGTCGGCAATTACATGGGGCAGGACTTCGGAGTGGTCACTTCCATTACCGAAGCCGAGGTGACGCTTAGGGAACTGGTTGAAGACATGAACGGCGATTGGGTTGAGCGTACCAGTACGCTGCAGTTGCAGGAGCGCCCGGAGGGCAGAAAATGAAGAACGGAATCCGTGCGCTGCTGTCCGCGGCGATATTGAGCCTCGTCGTCCCGGTCACGTCGGCCGTGGCGCAGGGCGAGGTGCAGTCGGCCGTCGCCAATCAGATCAAGGCTTTGGAAGTTGCGGAGCAGGGTGGCAGCCTTTACGTCCGGGTGGAAATGAAGGAGGCGCTGAGCGCGCCGCCCGCGAGCTTCAGCGTCGCCAACCCGGCGAGGATCGCCTTCGACTTCCCGGGTACCGCAAACGCGCTGGGACGCAGCGTCCAGGAGATCGGACAGGGGGAATTGCGTTCCGCCAACATCGTGCAGGCGGGGGATCGCACTCGACTGGTCCTCAACCTGGTCAAGATGACGCCTTACCAGGCACGGGTTGATGGCCGGAACGTCATCATTCAGCTCAACCCGATCAGCGAATCCGCCGTGTCGATGACTTCGTCGGCGCAGTCCTTCGCGAATTTCTCGGATTCCCGGGCAAGCGTGGGAGACGGAAACAGCATCCGCGACGTGAATTTCCGCCGTGGAAAGGACGGCGAGGGGCGCGTCATCGTCCAGCTCTCCCATCCCGATACCGGCATCGACATCCGCCAGCAAGGTGGGAAGCTGATCGTCGACCTCCTCAAGACGTCGCTGCCCGAGCATCTGCGTCGCCGCGCCGACGTGACCGACTTTGCGACGCCGGTGACCTCGGTGGAGTCCCAGCAGCAGGGCGACAAGGTCCGGCTGGTGATCACGCCGACCGGGCAGTGGGAGCATAACGCCTACCAGAGCGACAACCAGTTTGTGGTCGAGGTCAAACGCGTGGTCGACGATCCGACCAAGCTGGTGCAGCGCGGCCAGTATCAGGGCGAAAAGCTCTCGCTGAACTTCCAGAACATCGACGTGCGCTCGGTGCTGCAGGTCATTGCGGACTTCACCAACTTCAACATCATTACGTCCGACACGGTACAGGGCAACCTGACGCTGCGTCTGAAGGATGTGCCGTGGGATCAGGCGCTGGATATCATCCTTCAGGCCAAGGGTCTGGACATGCGCAAGAACGGCAACGTGATCTGGATTGCGCCGGGTGAGGAGTTGGCCACCCGTGAGAAGCTGCAACTCGAAGCCAAGGCCCAGATCGGTGATCTGGAGCCCCTGCAGACCGAGAGCTTCCAGGTGAACTATCACAAGGCCAAAGAGATTTTCGACTTCCTCAAGAACAAGGACCAGTCGATTCTCTCCAAACGCGGCTCGGTGGTGGTGGACGAGCGCAGCAACAAGCTGTTCGTGACCGACGTTGCGGCCCGTCTGGGTTCGCTGCGTCGCTTGATCAATGAAATCGATGTCGCGCCGCGGCAGGTGTTGATCGAGGCGCGGATCGTCGAGGCGAGCAAGGAATTCGCCCGCGACCTCGGCGTCCGCCTTGGCTATGGCGATGCCAAGGACAAGAGCCTGGGTGGCGGTGCAAAGCTGGGGTTCGGCTCATCCGAGTTCGTCAGCTCCACGACCACGGCTGGAACGGTGGATTTCCAGCGCAATGTGGGCGAGTCGGCCACCAGCGGCTCCGGCTTCCTTCCCACCGGTTTCGGCAGTCTCAACCTTACGCTGTTCAACAGCAGCCTGACCCGCTTCCTGAACCTCGAATTGGCGGCGCTCGAATCCGACGGTCGCGGTCGTGTGGTCTCCAGCCCCCGCGTGCTGACGGCCAACCAGGTGGAGGCGTCGATCGAGCAGGGTACGGAAGTGCCTTACCTGCAGGCGTCGAGTTCGGGTGCGACCAACGTGGCGTTCAAGAAGGCCGTGTTGTCGCTCAAGGTCAAGCCGCAGATCACGCCCGACGGCCGGCTGCAGTTGTCGATCGAGGTCAACAAGGATCGCCCGCTGTTCGAGTCGGCTGTGCTCAACGTCCCTCCGATCGAAACCAAGAACGTCAAGAGCGAGGTTCTGATCGACAACGGCGGCACGGTGGTGATCGGTGGGATCTATGAAGAGGAAGAAACCAATAACGAAGACCGGGTGCCTATCCTGGGCGAACTACCCGTGGTCGGCTTCCTGTTCCGCACCCGCAGCAAGATTTCGAACCGCAAGGAACTTCTCGTGTTCATTACGCCGAAGATCGTGTCGGACAGCCTGACGCTGCGGTAAGCGACACGCTGCTGCTACAATCCGGGGGCGGCCGCCTGAAGAGGGGCCGCCCCGTGCTTTTAGGAACTCCCGGCGAGTGCATGTGAGCTGCTTGATACTGATCGGCATGATGGGCGCCGGAAAGACCACGGTCGGACGGGAACTCGCGAAACGCCGCGGCATGCGCTTCGTCGACTGCGATCACGAAATCGTTGCCCGCACTGGCGTCAGCATCCCGACCATCTTCGAGATCGAGGGCGAGGCCGGCTTCCGCAGGCGCGAGGCGCAGACCATTGACGAGCTGACGCGTGAAGGCGAGTTGATCCTCGCGACCGGTGGGGGCGTCGTGCTCGACCCGGCCAATCGTGCGCTTCTCGCTCAGCGCGGAATCGTTGTCTATCTCAACGTGCCGCCCCACATCCTGTGGGAACGCACCCGCCACGACCGGAACCGCCCCTTGCTGCAGGTCGAGAATCCGCGGCAGCGAATCGAGCAATTGCACAAGGAGCGCGATCCGCTCTACCGCGAAGTTGCGGACATCATTGTGGATGGGGGCAGGGGGAACCCTGGCGCCATGGTCCGGCAGATTGAAAAAGCCCTGTCGTCGGTGAAGAAGCCCATATGCGAACACTGAACGTTGCGCTTGGCGACCGTAGTTATCCGATTCACATCGGTGCAGGCCTGCTGGCGCGACCCGAACTGATCGTGCCGCTGCTGCGCACGCCGCGGGTTGCCATCGTCACGAACACCGTCGTAGGACCGCTGTATCTCGAGCGCCTCACCGCCGGACTGGAATCCCACGGTATTGCCGTGTCCACCGTAGTGCTTCCGGACGGAGAGGCGCACAAGGACTGGACCACGCTCAACCGCATCTTCGACATGCTGCTGGAGTCACGCTGCGAGCGTTCGACCACGCTGCTCGCGCTCGGCGGTGGTGTCGTTGGGGATATGGGCGGCTTTGCGGCTGCCACCTATCAGCGCGGCATGCCCTTCATGCAGATTCCGACTACCCTGCTGTCGCAGGTCGATTCTTCAGTCGGGGGGAAGACCGCGATCAATCATCCGCTCGGCAAGAACATGATCGGCGCGTTCTACCAGCCCCGTCTGGTCCTGGCCGACATCGAGGTATTGAATACCTTGCCCGATCGCGAGCTTTCCGCGGGTCTGGCCGAGGTTATCAAGTACGGCCTGATTCGCGACCCCGCGTTCTACGCGTGGCTTGAGGAGAACATCGAGCGCCTGCGGGCGCGCGACCCTGAGGCGCTTGCCTATGCGATCGAGCGCTCATGCCGCAACAAGGCGGAGGTCGTGGCCGCGGACGAGACGGAGCAAGGGGAGCGTGCCTTGCTCAACCTCGGCCACACGTTCGGCCACGCCATCGAAACGGGCATGGGTTACGGTGAATGGCTGCACGGGGAGGCGGTTGCGGCCGGCACCATGATGGCCGCGGAGCTGTCCCGGGCGCTTGGCTGGCTGACGGACGACGACGTGAATCGCATCGAAGCGCTGTTCGTGCGTGCCGGTCTTCCGGTGCGTGCGCCGGCGCTGGGCATCGAACGCTATCTGGAACTGATGGCTCACGACAAGAAGGTCGAGTCCGGCCGGCTGCGGCTGGTTCTGCTGGCGTCCATCGGCAAGGCGCTGATGTTCGGGGATGCCAATGCCGGCGAAATCGGTGCGGCGATTTCCCGCCGCTGCGAGTGAAGGACGCCGTGGAACTGGCTAGCTATGCGGTCAGCGAGGCGGTTTCTCGCGGGCGGGTGCATCCCGAGGCGGCTCCCCGCGAACGTGGCGAGTTCCAGCGCGACCGTGACCGTATCGTGCATTCCACGGCGTTTCGCCGCCTCGAGTACAAGACCCAGGTCTTCGTCAATCATGAAGGCGACCTGTTCCGCACCCGGCTGACCCACACGATCGAGGTCGCCCAGCTCACTCGCAGCCTCGCGCGTGCGCTTGGGCTCAACGAAGACCTCGCGGAGGCGATCGCGCTCGCCCACGATCTCGGGCATACGCCTTTCGGTCATGCCGGCCAGGATGCGTTGCACGCCTGCATGAAGGACTACGGCGGCTTCGAGCACAACCTGCAGTCGCTGCGGACGGTGGAATTGCTGGAAGACCGCTACGCCGCGTTCGACGGACTCAACCTGCTGTTCGAAACCCGGGAAGGGATCCTCAAGCACTGTTCCCGGCCCAATGCGGAAAAGCTCGGCGAACTCGGCGCGCGCTTCCTCAATGGCACCCAACCGTCGCTCGAGGCGCAACTGGCCAATCTCGCCGACGAGATCGCCTACAGCAATCACGATGTAGATGACGGGCTCCGCTCCGGCTTGATCACGCTGGAGCAACTGGACAGCATCGACGTTTTCGCCGAGCACCGGCGCGCGGTCCAGTTCCGCTGGCCGGGGCTTGCGGGGCGCAAGCTGATCAGCGAAACCGTGCGCAGCATGGTGAATGCGATGGCGCTCGACCTGATCGCGCAGACGCGGGCGAACATTGCCGATGCGGGCGTCCGCACGGTGGACGATGTGCGGGCCGGCCCCAGGCTGGTGGCGTATTCGTCCAGTTTGCAGCCGCGCCTGCGCGCGCTGAAGGGTTTTCTGCGCGAAAACCTCTACTGGCACTATCAGGTGCTGCGCATGACGGACAAGGCGCGCCGGATCATCGGTGACCTCTTTGGCGCCTTCATGGCCGATCCGCGCCTGCTGCCGCCGCAGTACCAGGAAAAGGCGCGGACGGACAAGCCGCGCGCCATCGCTGACTACATCGCCGGCATGACCGACCGCTACGCCATGAAAGAGCATCGCAGGCTCTTCGCGGTGGGCGAAATCCATTGAATCATCATAGTGTTACCGCAGTGCAAAAACCTCTTGAATCGAAAGATTCGGGGGGGTATATTCGATGATCCGTTTGTTGTGTTCGTAGCGATCGCGCAACCGTAAGTCGATCGTGCAGAGCCGGCGTGCCTTTGCGCCCGGCTTTTTTGTGTCCGCACGTCCTGCGTGCGGCTTTGGCAAGCGACGAGTATTCAACCACTTGCGTCGCCAACCTGCGCCGGAACCCTAGCCGGCGCGCGAGTTGTTTCGAGGAAGAACGAGATGGATCTCCCCCAGAAGCAGGGTTTGTACGACCCGGCCAACGAACACGATGCCTGTGGTGTGGGCTTCATCGCCCACATCAAGGGCCAGAAGAATCACGATATCGTCCTGCAGGGCCTCGAGATCCTGAAAAACCTGGACCACCGGGGTGCGGTGGGTGCCGATCCGCTGCAGGGCGACGGTGCGGGCATCCTCATCCAGCTTCCCGACGCGCTCTATCGCGAAGAAATGGCCAAGCAGGGCGTCACCCTGCCGTCGCCGGGCAACTACGGCGTGGGCATGGTCTTCATGCCCAAGGAGCAGGCTTCGCGCATCGCCTGTGAAGAGGAAATGGAACGCGCCGCGCGCGCCGAAGGCCTGGCCGTGCTCGGCTGGCGCGACGTGCCGGTCAATCCCGACATGCCGATGTCGCCGACGGTCAAGGCCAAGGAGCCGGTGATCCGCCAGTTCTTCGTCGGCCGCGGTCCCGACATCATGGTCACCGAAGCGCTCGAACGTAAGCTCTACGTCGCCCGCCGTCGTGCCGCCAATGCCATCAACGCGCTCAACCTCAAGCACGGCCAGGAGTTCTACGTCGTGTCGATGTCGGCGCGCACCGTCAACTACAAGGGCCTGCTGCTCGCCACCCAGGTCGGCGAGTACTACCTCGACCTTGTCGACCCGCGCACCGTGTCGGCGCTCGCACTGGTGCACCAGCGCTTCTCGACCAACACCTTCCCGAAGTGGAACCTGGCGCACCCGTTCCGCTACATCGCGCACAACGGCGAGATCAACACCGTCCGCGGCAACTACAACTGGATGCGCGCGCGCGAAAAGGGCGTGCATTCGCCGCTGCTCGGCGATGATCTGCAGAAGATCTGGCCGCTGATCTATCCGGGCCAGTCCGACTCCGCTGCATTCGACAACGCGCTCGAACTGCTGGTGATGAGCGGTTATTCCATGGCCCACGCGGTGATGATGATGATCCCGGAAGCCTGGGAATCGCACACCCAGATGGACGAGAAGCGCCGCGCCTTCTACGAATACCACGCCGCCATGATGGAGCCGTGGGACGGCCCGGCCGCGGTCGCGTTCACCGACGGCCGCCAGATCGGCGCCACGCTGGACCGCAACGGCCTGCGCCCGGCGCGCTATCTCGTCACCGACGACGACTACGTGGTGATGGCGTCCGAATCCGGCGTGCTGCCGATCCCCGACAGCAAGATCGTCAAGAAGTGGCGCCTGCAGCCCGGCAAGATGTTCCTGATCGACATGGAACAGGGCCGCATCATCGACGACAAGGAAATCAAGGACAGCCTGGCGGCGGTCAAGCCCTATACCGACTGGCTGGCCCGCATCAACATCAAGCTGGACGGCCTCGAAGCGCCGGCGGATGCCGCCGCGCCCGAATGCGCCGCGCCCATGCTCGATCGCCAGCAGGCCTTCGGCTACACCCAGGAAGACATCAAGTTCATCCTCGAGCCGATGGGCAAGTCGGGCGAGGAAGGCACCGGCTCGATGGGCAACGATTCGCCGCTGGCGGTGCTGTCGTCCAAGGAAAAGCCGCTCTACAACTACTTCCGCCAGCTCTTCGCGCAGGTCACCAACCCGCCGATCGACCCGATCCGCGAGCAACTGGTGATGTCGCTGGTGTCCTTCATCGGTCCCAAGCCCAACCTGCTCGAGATCAACGAGATCAACCCGCCGTTCCGCCTCGAAGTCACCCAGCCGGTGCTGGACTTCGGCGACATGGCGAAGATCCGCAACATCGCCCAGTACACCAAGAACAAGTTCCGCTCGGCCGAACTGGACATCTGCTATCCGGTGGCCTGGGGCAAGGAAGGCGTCGAGGCGCGCCTGGCCTCGCTGTGTGCCGACGCTGAAAGCGCGGTGCTCGGCGGCTACAGCATCCTCATCGTCTCCGACCGCAAGGTCGACGCCGACAACGTCGCCATCCCGGCGCTGCTGGCACTGTCCGCCATCCACCAGCACCTGGTCACCAAGGGCCTGCGCACCCGCGCCGGCCTGGTGGTGGAAACCGGCTCCGCGCGTGAAACCCACCACTTCGCGGTGCTCGCCGGCTATGGCGCCGAGGCGGTCCATCCCTACCTCGCGCTGGAAACCCTGCAAACCATGGCGGGTGGCGGCGAAGCGGGCGAGAAGTACATCAAGCACTTCGTCAAGGGCGTGGGCAAGGGCCTGATGAAGGTCATGTCCAAGATGGGCATCTCGACCTACATGTCCTACACCGGCGCGCAGATCTTCGAAGCCGTCGGCCTGCAGCAGGCGCTGTGCGACCGCTACTTCACCGGCACCACCAGCCAGGTGGAAGGCATCGGCGTGTTCGACGTGATGGAAGAGACCATCCGCCTGCACAAGAAGGCCTTCAGCCCCGATCCGGTGCTGGCCACCATGCTCGACGCCGGCGGCGAGTACGCCTTCCGTGTCCGCGGTGAAGAGCACATGTGGACCCCGGATGCGATCGCCAAGCTGCAGCACTCGACCCGCTCCGGCAAGTTCGACACCTACAAGGAATACGCCCGCATCATCAACGACCAGTCCAAGCGCCACATGACGCTGCGCGGCCTGTTCGAGATCAAGCCGGCGGGTCCCCCGGTGGCCCTCGACGAAGTCGAGTCGGCCAAGGAGATCGTCAAGCGCTTCGCCACCGGCGCGATGTCGCTCGGCTCGATCTCCACCGAAGCCCACACCACGCTCGCGATCGCGATGAACCGCATCGGCGGCAAGTCGAACACCGGCGAGGGCGGCGAAGATCCGATGCGCTTCAAGCCGATCACCCAGGCGATGAAGCTGTCGCAGATCATCGGCGAGAGCCGTGTCGAGCGCGACATCGAGCTCGCCGCCGGCGATTCGCTGCGCTCCTCGATCAAGCAGGTCGCCTCGGGCCGTTTCGGCGTCACCACCGAGTACCTGGTCAATGCCGACCAGATCCAGATCAAGATGGCGCAGGGCGCCAAGCCGGGCGAAGGCGGCCAGCTGCCGGGTCACAAGGTGTCCGAGTACATCGGCTACCTGCGTCACTCGGTGCCGGGCGTCGGCCTGATCTCGCCGCCGCCGCACCACGACATCTACTCGATCGAGGATCTGGCCCAGCTGATCCACGACCTGAAGAACGCCAACCGCAACGCGGACATCTCGGTCAAGCTGGTGTCGGAAATCGGCATCGGCACCGTGGCAGCGGGTGTGGCCAAGGCCAAGGCCGACCACATCGTGGTTGCCGGCCATGACGGCGGCACCGGCGCTTCGCCGTGGTCGTCGATCAAGCACGCCGGTTCGCCGTGGGAACTCGGCCTGGCCGAAACCCAGCAGACCCTGGTGCTCAACCGCCTGCGTTCGCGCATCCGCCTGCAGGTCGATGGCCAGATCAAGACCGGCCGCGACGTCGTCGTCGGCGCGCTGCTCGGCGCCGACGAGTTCGGCTTCGCTACCGCGCCGCTGGTCGTCGAAGGCTGCATCATGATGCGCAAGTGCCACCTCAACACCTGCCCGGTGGGCGTGGCCACGCAGGATCCCGAGCTGCGCAAGCGCTTCTCCGGCCAGCCGGAGCACGTGGTCAACTTCTTCTTCTTCATCGCCGAAGAAGTGCGCGAACTGATGGCCCAGCTCGGCATCCGCAAGTTCGACGACCTTATCGGCCGCGCCGACCTGCTCGACATGAAGAAGGGCATCGAGCACTGGAAGGCCAAGGGGCTGGACTACTCGCGCGTGTTCTACCGCCCGAACGTGCCGGCCAGCGTGCCGCGCCTGCACACCGAGTTCCAGGATCACGGCCTCGAGAAAGCGCTCGACAACCAGCTCATCGGGCTGGCCAAACCCGCGTTGGAGAAGGGCGAGAAGGTCGAGATCGACCTGCCGGTGCGCAACATCAACCGTACCGTCGGCACCATGCTGGCTGGTGAAGTGGCGCGCCGCTACGGCCACGCCGGTCTGCCGACCGACACCATCCACGTCAAGCTCACCGGCACCGCCGGCCAGGCTTTCGGCGCCTTCCTGGCCCGCGGCGTGACGCTGGAGCTGGTCGGTGAAGGCAACGACTACGTCGGCAAGGGCCTGTCGGGCGGCCGCATCATCGTCCGTCCGCAGAGCGAGTTCCGTGGCAACACTGGCGAGAACATCATCGTCGGCAACACCGTGCTCTACGGCGCGACCGAAGGCGAGGTCTACTTCGCCGGCGTCGGCGGCGAGCGCTTCGCGGTGCGCAACTCCGGCGCCACCGCGGTGGTGGAAGGCGTGGGCGATCACGGCTGCGAGTACATGACCGGCGGTACCGTGGTCGTGCTCGGCCAGACCGGCCGCAACTTTGCCGCCGGCATGTCGGGTGGTGTGGCCTACGTGCTGGATGAGGACGGCAGCTTCGGCGGCCGCTGCAACATGGCCCAGGTCGCGCTCGAGCCGCTGCCGGAAGAGGTCGAAGCCCGCAAGGGTTCCGAGTCCGGCGACGAACTCGAATCGCACGGCCGGGTGGATATCGACCACCTCACCATGGGCGACGAACTCATCCTCAAGGGTCTGATCGAGCGCCATGCCCGCTTCACCGGCAGCGCCCGCGCCCGCGAGATCATCGACAACTGGAGCACCTGGCGGACGAAGTTCGTCAAGGTGATGCCGCACGAATACCGTCGCGCGCTGGCCGAAATGGCCGAGCAGCGCCAGCAGCAACTGGAGGCCGCGTAAGAATATGGGCAAGCCCACAGGTTTTCTCGAGTACCAGCGTCTGTCGGAGGCCTACCAGCCGGTGACGGCGCGGCTGAAGAACTACAAGGAGTTCGTCGCTGCGCTGTCCGACGAGCAGGCCGCCATCCAGGGCGCGCGCTGCATGGACTGCGGCATCCCGTTCTGCAATAACGGCTGCCCGGTCAACAACATCATTCCGGACTGGAACGACCTGGTCTATCGCGGCAACTGGCGCGAAGCGATCGAGGTGCTGCACTCGACCAACAACTTCCCGGAGTTCACCGGCCGCATCTGTCCGGCGCCCTGTGAAGCCGCGTGTACGCTGAACATCAATTCGGACGCGGTCGGCATCAAGTCGATCGAGCACGCGATCATCGACAAGGCCTGGGCGCAGGGCTGGGTGCAGCCGCAGCCCGCCGCGGTCAAGACCGGCAAGAAGGTTGCGGTGGTCGGCTCCGGCCCCGCCGGCCTGGCGGCTGCGCAGCAGCTCGCGCGTGCCGGCCATGACGTCACCGTGTTCGAGAAGAACGACCGCATCGGCGGTCTGCTGCGTTACGGCATCCCCGACTTCAAGATGGAGAAGGGTCTGATCGACCGCCGTGTCGAGCAGATGCAGGCCGAAGGCGTGGTGTTCCGCACCGGCGTGGTGGTCGGGGCGAAGGATCTGCCCAAGGGCATCGTCAGCGACGCCACGGAAGTCGTCAGCGCGGAACAGCTGCGGAAGGATTTCGACGCGGTCGTGCTGGCTGGCGGCTCCGAAGTGCCGCGCGATCTGCCGGTGCCCGGGCGCGAACTCGAGGGCGTGCATTTCGCGCTCGAATTCCTCATCCCGCAGAACAAGCAGGTGGCGGGCGATGCGCCCAACCCGATCTCCGCGGCCGGCAAGGACGTGGTGGTCATCGGCGGTGGCGACACCGGTTCCGACTGCGTGGGCACCAGCTACCGTCATGGCGCCACCTCGGTCACCCAGTTCGAGGTGATGCCGCAGCCGCCCGAGCAGGAGCACAAGCCGCTGACCTGGCCGTACTGGCCGATCAAGCTGCGCACCTCGTCCTCCCACGTGGAAGGCGACACCCAGCGCGAGTACGCCATCGGCACCAAGGAGTTCGTCGGCGAAAACGGCAAGCTCACGGGTGTGCGCACCGTGCGCCTTGAATGGAAGGACGGTCGCATGGCCGAGGTGCCCGGCACCGAGAAGCTGTTCCCGGCGCAGCGCGTGTTCCTGGCGATGGGCTTCACCAACCCGGTGGGTGGAGTGCTCGAAGCCTTCGGCGTCGACAAGGATGCCCGCGGCAACGCCAAGGCCACCACGGACGGCGAGGGCTGCTACGCCACCAATGTCGAGAAGGTCTTCGCCGCCGGCGACATGCGCCGTGGTCAGTCGCTGGTGGTGTGGGCGATCCGCGAGGGCCGTCAATGCGCCCGCGCGGTTGACGAGTTCCTGATGGGCGAAAGCGTTCTGCCGCGCTGATCGAGGCGGCGGCAATCTAAGGGCGACCTGCGGGTCGCCCTTGTTTTTTGGAGCGGACGATGGAAATGGATGTCACCGGCTGGATCGTCACCGCGATTGCGATCCTGCTGACCGGCATTTCCAAGTCCGGCCTCGGCGGGGCCCTGGGTGGGCTGGCCGTGCCCTTCATGTCGATGTGGATATCGCCACGCGATGCGGTGGCGGTCGTGCTGCCGATCCTGATCGCGATGGACATGGCTGGCATCCGTGCCTGGCGGGGGAAGGCCGAATGGCGCGAACTGCGGGTGCTGATACCTGCAGCGCTGGCGGGCATCGGCCTTGGGGCGCTGGCCTTCGGCGTGATGTCCGACCGCATGGTGGTCGGCGCACTCGGGGCGATTTCGGTGGTGTTCGCCGCCGACCGGTTGCTGCGGCGGACGAAGCCCGCAGCTGCGGCAGCCGCTGGCGAGGCCCGGCCGCTGCGGCGGGCCTGGGCGGCCGCCTGCGGCGCCACCTCGGGCTTCACCAGCACGCTGTCGCACGCCGGTGGGCCGCCGCTGCTGATCTACCTGCTCGGCCGCGGTTTGCCGCGCGAGCGGTTCGTCGCCACCTCGGTGTTCTTCTTCGCCGCGATCAACATCGCCAAGCTGCCGTTCTACCTGTCACTGCAGCTTTTCAACCCTGACACGCTGATGATGTCGGCGATCCTGCTGCCGCTGGTGCCGGTCGGCGTGTGGTTGGGGATGCGCCTGCTCAAGCGCATCCCCGAACGGCCCTTCTACCTGTTCTCCACGGCAATGCTGGGCCTGTCCGGCCTCAAGCTGCTGTGGGATGCGGTCGCCGGCTGAGGCGCCGGCCGCAGGTCTTACAGGCCGAGCACGTCCACCGTGTAGCGCGCGATCATGCCTTCCTCATTGGTCGGCACCACCGCGACCGCCACCTTGCTGCCGGCGCGGTCGAGCCGGCTGGCGTCGCGGGCGTTGGCGTCGCTGTCGATGTCGATACCGAGCCAGGCCGACAGTCGTGCCACCTTTTCGCGCACCGGCGCGGCGTGCTCGCCGATGCCGCCGGTAAACACCAGCGCATCGAGCCCGCCGGCCGCCGCCGCCAGCGATCCAAGCTCGCGGGCGATGCGGTAGCAGTACAGATCCACCGCTTCCGCCGCCTCCGGCGCGTCGGACGCGAGCAGGGTGCGCATGTCCTGGCTGATGCCGGAGACGCCGAGCAGGCCGGATTCCTTGTAGAGCAGCCGGGTCAGCGCCTTGGCGTCCATGCCTTTCTCGTCCATCAGGTAGAGCAGCACGCCGGGGTCCAGGCTGCCGGTGCGGGTGCCCATCACCAAGCCTTCGAGCGCGGTAAAGCCCATGGTCGAGGCGACGCTCTTGCCGTCGCGCAGCGCGCACATCGACGAACCATTGCCGAGGTGGCAGATCACCACCGCGCCGCTCGCCTTGTCGCCGATCACCGCCGGCAGCTGGCGGGCGACGTAGTCGTAGGACAGGCCGTGGAAGCCGTAGCGCTTGACGCCTTCGGCGCTGATCGCGCGCGGCAGCGCGAAGGCCTGCGCGACCGGCGCCTGGGTGGTGTGGAAGGCGGTGTCGAAGCAGCCGACCTGGGGAATGTCCGGCGCGAGCGCGGCGATCGCCTGCACCGCGTTGAGGTTGTGCGGCTGGTGCAGCGGCGCCAGCGGCACCAGCTTTTGCAACTGGCGCAGGATGTGGCCGTAGAGTTGCACCGGTTCGCTGTACTTGTCACCGCCATGCACGATGCGGTGGCCGGCCGCAGCGATCTCCAGCGCGGGGTTGTGGGCCTGCAGCCAGTCGAGCAGGAAGGTGAGCGCTTCGCGGTGCTGTTCGCGCTGGCTGTCCGAGTTGCTCGGCACTGTTTCGTGGAAGCGTTCGCCGGCGGCGGTCTTGGCGCTGAATTCCGGCGTCGCGCCGATGCCTTCGACCTGGCCGGACAGCGCGGCGTGGTCGGCGAGCGCCGGCTCGATCGGAAACAGCGCGAACTTCAGGCTGCTGGAGCCCGCATTGAGGACGAGGACGGCCTTCATTTGTTGGCCTCACGCTTCTTGTGCGCCATCAGCTGGGCGATCGCGCACGAAGCGGCGCGGGTTTCGGCGGTGTCGGCGCGGCTGGTCAGCACGATGGGCACGCGGGCGCCGAGCACCACGCCGGCCATCAGCGCATCGGCCAGGTATTCGAGCTGCTTGGCCACCATGTTGCCGGATTCGAGGTCGGGCACCACGAGGATGTCGGCGTTGCCGGCGACCGCGGAGCGGATGCCCTTGGTCTTGGCGGCGACCAGCGACACCGCGTTGTCGAAGGCGAGCGGACCGTCGAGCAGGCCGCCCTTGATCTGGCCGCGGTCAGCCATCTTGCACAGCGCGGCGGCTTCCAGCGTGGAGCGCATCTTGGGGTTCACGGTTTCCACCGCCGCCAGGATCGCGACCTTGGGCTCCGGCAGGCCGAGCACCTGGGCGAGGTCGATCGCGTTCTGGATGATGTGCACCTTGTCCTCCAGCGTCGGCTCGATGTTGATCGCGGCGTCGGTGATCATCAGCGGGTGCGGGTAGGTCGGCACGTCGGCGAGGAAGACGTGGCTGATACGGCGCGAGGTGCGCAGCCCGTTGGCCTTCGAGACCACTTCGCTCATCAGCTCGTCGGTATGCAGCGAGCCCTTCATCAGCGCCTCGGCGACGCCGTCACGGCACAGCGCCACGGCGGTCTCGGCCGATGCGTGGCTGTGCTCCACGTCGACGATGCGCAGGCCCTTCAGGTCGTAGCCGAACTCTTCCGCCACCGCGCGAATCTTGGCTTCCGGCCCGACCAGGATGGGGGCGACCAGCCCGGCCTGTGCGGCCTGGATCGGCCCGCCGAGCGACTCCTTGTCGCAGGGGTGCGCGACCGCGATCGGAATCGGCGCAAGGCCGGCGGTGATGGAGAGCAGGTGGCGATAGCGCAGTTCGCGATCGGAAATGGTCACCTCGGGCAGCACCACGCGGTTGCGCATCACCTTTTCGGTCGGCGCGGCGACTTCGGCGGTACCGTCGATGACTTTCAGGCCGTCCTGGTTCAGTGCCACGCAGTCGAACACGATGTGGTGGTTGTGCTGGTACTTCTCACGGCAGGTCACGGTGATGGTCAGCGTGTCGCCGATGGTGACCGGACGCCAGAAATTGAGGCTTTGCGACACATACACCGTGCCCGGGCCGGGAAACTCGGTGCCCAGTACGGTGGAGATCAGCGTGCTGCCCCACATGCTGTGGCCCACGACCTCGCGAAACTGGCTGGAGTGCGCGAATTCGGGGTCGACGTGGGTGGGATTGACGTCGCCGGACATCACGGCAAACAGGTGGATGTCTTCCGGGCGCAGGGTGCGCAACAGCTGGGCGAAGTCGCCGATCTGGATTTCGTCGAACGTCCGGTTCTGGATCAACTGCTGTGCCGCATGCTCCATGTTTGCTCCTTTGCGTCGTGATAAGGGGATTCTAGCGGCAGATAGGTGAAATCTTGTGTGTCACACGCCGCGGATTTTGCGCCGCAGCATGCTGTCCGGGCACGCCAATGCCATGCGCGTGAGCGCGGAGGCGTAACAGGCGCGTGCTAGAATTTCGGCCCGTTCTGATTCCACGCGGAGCCCCAATGGAAGTCGTCATCCTCGCTGCCGGCCAGGGCAAGCGCATGCGCTCGGTGTTGCCCAAGGTGCTGCAGCCACTCGCCGGCAAGCCGATGCTCAGCCACGTGCTCGATGCCGCACGCACGCTGGCCGCGCGCCGTATCTGCGTGGTGTACGGGCATGGCGGCGAAGTGGTGCGCGAACGGCTCGACGCGGCCGATCTCGCGTGGGCGCGGCAGGAACCGCAACTGGGTACAGGTCATGCGGTGCAGCAGGCGCTGCCCCATCTCACCGATGGCGACCTCGCGCTCGTGCTCTACGGCGACGTGCCCCTGATCGGCGTGCCCACGCTGCAACGGCTGGCGGCCGCGGCGGGCGATACCCGACTCGCCTTGCTGACCGTGGAGCTGGACAACCCCACCGGCTACGGCCGCATCCTGCGCGACGCGGCGGGGCGCGTGGTCCGCATCGTCGAGGAAAAGGACGCCAGCGACGCCGAGCGTACGGTGCGCGAGGTGAACACGGGCATCCTGGTGGCACCTGTCGCGCGGCTGCGGGCCTGGCTGGGCCGCTTGCGCAACGACAACGCGCAGGGCGAGTACTACCTGACCGACATCATCG
This sequence comes from Azoarcus olearius, assembly GCF_001682385.1. Classification (NCBI taxonomy): domain Bacteria; kingdom Pseudomonadati; phylum Pseudomonadota; class Betaproteobacteria; order Rhodocyclales; family Zoogloeaceae; genus Azoarcus; species Azoarcus olearius. The sequence goes on along the minus strand of NZ_CP016210.1, from coordinate 4,079,367 downwards.
GCATGGCGGTGGCCGAAGACATCGAAGTCGTCACGGTGCAGCCCGACGCCGTCAGCGAAACGCTGGGCGTCAACAGCAAGCCCCAGCTCGCCGAGCTGGAGCGCATTCACCAGCGCAACATTGCGCAACGCCTGATGGAAGACGGCGTCACCCTGATCGACCCGGCGCGCATCGACGTGCGTGGCAAACTGGTCTGCGGGCGCGACGTCGAGATCGACGTCAATTGCGTGTTCGAAGGCCGCGTCGAACTCGGCGACGGCGTACGGATCGGCGCCAACTGCGTCGTCCGCGACGCGCGCATCGGCTCCGGCACGCGGGTGGCGCCGTTCTCGCACATCGAGCAGACGGTCATGGGGCCGGCCTGCGTGATCGGCCCCTACGCCCGCACCCGGCCGGGCACCGAGCTGGGCGAGGACGTGCATCTCGGCAACTTCGTCGAGGTCAAGAACAGCGTGATCGCGGCCCATTCCAAGGCCAACCACCTGGCCTATGTGGGCGACGCCGACGTCGGCCAGCGCGTGAATATCGGCGCCGGCACCATCACCTGCAATTACGACGGCGCCAACAAGTTCCGCACCGTCATCGAGGACGACGTCTTCATCGGCTCCGACACCCAGCTGGTTGCGCCGGTGCGCGTGGGCCGCGGGGCCACGCTGGGCGCCGGCACCACGCTCACCAAGGATGCGCCGCCGGAGCAGCTTACGGTGTCGCGCGCCAAGCAACTCTCCATCGCCGGGTGGAAGCGCCCGGTCAAGCAGCGCTGACCTTCCCGTCCGGATCACCGGCCCAACCTAGGAACCGCCGTCATGTGTGGCATCGTCACCGCCATCGCTAGCAACAACGTCGTCCCCGTACTGCTCGAAGGCCTGCGCAAGCTGGAGTATCGCGGCTACGACTCGGCCGGCATCGCCGTGCTCGGACAGCAAGGGCTGCTCCGGCTGCGATCCACCGGCCGGGTTGCCGAGCTTGCCTCGCTGGCCGATGCCCGCCAGCTCACCGCCAACATCGGCATCGCGCATACCCGCTGGGCCACCCACGGCGTGCCGTGCGAACGCAATGCCCACCCGCACATCTCGGAAGGGCTCGCGGTGGTGCATAACGGCATCATCGAGAACTTCGAGGCGATCAAGTCCGAGCTGCAAGGGCGCGGCTACGTGTTCGAGTCCGACACCGATACCGAGGCGATCGCCCACCTCGTCCACGCCAAGCTGCGCGAGACGCCCGACCTGTTCGAGGCAGTGCGGCTCGCCACCAACGAACTCGTCGGCGCCTACGCGATCGGCGTGGTGGCGGAAGCGGACCCGTTCCGCATCATCGTTGCCCGCCGCGGTTCGCCGCTGCTGCTCGGCGTGGGCGAACACGGTACCTACGCCGCGTCCGACACGGCGGCGCTGCTGCAGGTGACCCGCAAGGTGATCTACCTGGAAGACGGCGATCTCGCCGAACTGCGGCTCGATGGCTACCGCGTCGTGCGGCCGGACGGCACGCCGGTGGAGCGCGAGATCCATATCTCCAGCCTGTCGGCCGACGCGGTGGAACTGGGGCAGTTCCGCCACTACATGCAGAAGGAAATCTTCGAGCAGCCGCAGGCGCTGGGCAACACGCTGGAGATGATCGCCGGCGGCGGCGCCATCGCGCCGCAGGTGTTTGGCGCGGCGGCGCCCGAGGTGCTGGGCGGTGCCCGACGCGTGCTGGTGCTGGCGTGCGGCACCAGTTACCACGCGGGGCTGGTGGCGCGTTACTGGCTGGAGTCGGTCGCGAAGATTTCCTGTACCGTGGAGATCGCCAGCGAATACCGCTATCGCGAGTCGGTGCCCGACGCCGACACGCTGGTGGTGGTGATTTCCCAGTCGGGCGAAACCGCCGACACGCTGGCGGCGCTCAAGCACGCCAAGGGCCTCGGCATGGCGCGCACGCTGGCAATCTGCAACGTGCCGGAATCGGCCATCGTGCGCGAGACCGCGCTGCGCTTCATTACCCGCGCCGGCCCCGAAATCGGCGTGGCCTCCACCAAGGCCTTCACCACCCAGCTCGCCGCGCTCGCGCTGCTCACGCTCGCACTCGCCAAGCTCAACGGCCGCCTGCCCGAAGCGGAGGAAAACCGCCATCTCACCGCCTTGCGCCATCTGCCGGTGGCGGTGCAGAAGGTGCTGGAACTGGAAGACGCGATTGCGAAGTGGGCGCAGCGTTTCGCCGGCAAGCAACACGCGCTCTTCCTGGGCCGCGGCCGTCACTGGCCCATCGCGATGGAAGGCGCGCTCAAGCTGAAGGAAATCTCCTACATCCACGCCGAGGCGTACGCCGCGGGGGAACTCAAGCACGGCCCGCTCGCGCTGGTAGACAAGGAGATGCCGGTCATCGCCATCGCCCCGGCGGACGAACTGCTTGAAAAGCTCAAGTCCAACCTGCAGGAAGTGCGCGCACGCGGTGGCGAACTCTATGTGTTCGCCGACGCCGGCAGCGAAATCGCGGAATCGGAAGGGGTGCACATCCTGCAACTGCCCGAGCACTACGGCATGCTGTCGCCGGTGCTGCACGTGATCCCGCTGCAACTGCTCTCGTACCACGCCGCGCTGGTAAAGGGCACCGACGTCGACAAGCCGCGCAACCTGGCCAAGAGCGTCACGGTGGAATAAGCCCAGCCTGTCACGGCAAATGCCAGAACGCCCGACCCGAGTGTCGGGCGTTTTTCATTCCGGCCCCTAGGACTCGTTGCGCGCGAACTCCAGCGCAAAGTGATGGCTGCTCAGCCGAAAGCCCTTGTTCAGGTACAGCCGATGCGCCGCGTGGCGGGCATAGCCGCTGTCGAGGTGGACGGCCTTGCAGTCCTTGGCGCGCGCGTGCTCGATCAGCCAGTCGAGCAGGGCGCCGGCGTAGCCCTGCGCGCGCGCTTCCGGCAGCGTGGTCAGGTCGTCGATATACAGCACCTTTCCCCACGCCAGGAACTCGCCGGTCCGGAAGCCCGCTGCGCTTTTGATCGTACCGGCCTCGCGGAGCGCGAGGATGCGGTAGGACTGGGCCTGCTGGCGGCGTACCTGGGCCAGAAAGCCCGCCTGTTCGAGGTGTGGGCGAAGCGCGCTGAAGGCCGGAAAGCAGGCTTCGATTTCGCTGTCGGTGTCGGCGATGAAAATTTCAGGAGTCATGGGCGGAGTCGGGAAGTCGGGCGGGTCGAAACCTGTGTCGGGGGCGTGAGGCCACAGCGGGTGAACGATATGCCAGCGAAGGCGCGTGGACCAGAAGTCCGTCCCGCCGGTCGCCTGCTGATTTCCATCTGCGTGGCGAGTTAAAAATATTGCAAAGGAATTTTCTGACGATGCCATCGGCGTTGATGAGACACGGCTGTACCCCGTCCTGTGTTCGACGGAAAGGGTGTCGCAATTAGCGCAAAATCCGCTTCACGACAAGGCTTTGGCTGCGCTTGATGTGTTTGAAAATGTCATTTTTATTACCGTTCTATTACGGCCGGAAATGACAAGGGTAAACCTTCATATCAATCCGCAAGGGCAGGGTCTTTAACGTACGGGAGTACCCGAACGACATCCATTGAAAAAGGTGTCGCGGGTGTGGCCAGCGAATCGACGAGGGAGACTTCCGATGAATCCCAGCTTGTGCATTGCCGTGGCGTTTGCATGTCCTTTATCTGCCCTGGCCGCCTCGGGCGCGCCCGGTGTCGGTTTCAACGAGAAGCCATCCTTCCTGGGCGAGATCGTCCAGCGCAGCGTGGACGGCGTGTCCGACGATCTGCTGACCGCGGGGCTCGGCCGCGACGGCATCCAGTCGGCGACGCCACCGCTGGTATCTGCATCGCCTACCGCCACCGAGCTGCGCCGGCTGGCGATCTACAACAACTACCGGGCGCTCGTGGATACCACCAGTGGCGGCGGCTTCGGTTCGCTTTTCGGCCCGCTGATCGCGGTGGATGCCGGCGGCAGGGTCAGCGCGCCGGGCGACGGCAAGATCGCCGGTACGGAGTATCTGGCCTATGCCATCGACCGCGGCGACGACAGCAAGGTGACGCTGATGGTCCAGGTGCCGGCGCACTTCAACCCGAAAGCACCCTGCATCGTCACCGGCACCTCGAGCGGCTCGCGCGGCATCTATGGCGCGATCGGCACTTCCGGTGAATGGGGGCTGCAGAAGGGGTGTGCGGTGGCCTATGCCGACAAGGGCACGGGCAACGGCATGCACGATCTGGACACCAACACTGTGGGATTGATCGACGGCACTCGGGCCGAAGCCGTCGCGGCCGGTGTGGCCTCGCATTTCACCGCCGACCTGACCGACGCCGAGCGCACGCAGTTTCTCGCCAGCTGGCCGCACCGCGTCGCGGTCAAGCACGCCCATTCGCGCGCCAACCCCGAGGCGCACTGGGGACAGGACACGCTCGACGCGGTGCGCTTCGCGTTCTTCGTGCTCAACGAAACCTATGGCCGCAGGACACCGCGCGGCATCGTCCGCACCATCCTGCCGCCGAACACCGTGGTGATCGCTTCCAGTGTGTCCAACGGCGGCGGCGCGGCGCTGGCAGCGGCCGAGCAGGACGATGAACGCCTGATCGATGGCGTCGCCGTCGGCGAACCGCAGATCCAGCTGCGCGAGAACGACGCGGTCCGCGTGGTGCGCGGCAGCCAGGTACGGACCGGGACCGGGCGTCCGCTCTACGACTACACCACCTTCGCCAACCTGCTGCAGCCCTGCGCGGTGCTGTCGCCGCGCGCGGCCGGCTCGCCCGGCGAGGCCTTCATCCCCGCGGCGCTGGCCGCCAACCGGTGCGAGGCGCTCGCGGCGCACGAGTTCATCACGGGCAACACCCCGGCGGAGCGCGGCGACAGTGCGCTCGACGCGCTGGTTGCCTATGGCTGGGAGCCGGAATCCACCCCGCTGACCGCATCGCATTACGCGTTTGCGGTGCCGCCGATCGCGCTGACCTACGCCAACGCCTACGGCCGCTTCGGCGTCGAGGAGCGGGTCTGCAACTACAGCTTTGCCGCGACCGATGCGGCCGGAACGCCGATCGCGTGGCCGGCGGCGAGCGCGGCCACCAGCTTCGGCACCGGCAACGGCATTCCGCCGGCTGCCGGGCTGCAGATCATCAACGATGCCTCGCTCGGCGGTCCCCGCCGCGACGGGGCGTCGATCTCGCCCTCCACCGGCAAGCTGGATTTCAACGTGGATGGCGCGCTGTGCCTGCGCCAGCTATGGACCGGCGGCGGCGCCAGTGCGCGCGAGGTGCATGAGAGCGTGGACGAGGTGCAGGTGTCGGCGCAGTTGCAGGGCCGGCCGGCGATCATCGTGCATGGGCGTGCCGATGCGCTGGTGCCCGTCGGCTTCACTTCGCGGCCCTATCTGGGCCTGAACAGTCTGGCCGAGCATGGCCGGAGCCGGCTGCGCTATGTGGAGGTGACCAACGCCCAGCACTTCGACGCCTTCATCGGCACTGCCACGCTGCCCGGCTACGACACCCGTTTCGTGCCGCTGCATGTGTATTTCCGTCAGGCGCTCGACCTCATGTACAGCCACCTGACCGCGCGCACGCCGCTGCCGCCCTCGCAACTGGTGCGGACCACTCCGCGGGCGGGAACGCCGGGCGCGGCGGTCGCGATCACTGCGGCCAACGTCCCGCCGATCAGGATGAAGCCGGCCGCGGCCGATCTGATCACGGTGCGGCGCGGGGAAGTGGTGGTGCCGGATTGATCGACGCGGGCTGAGGGCCGGCGTCCGCGGGGCGCCATTCTGCGCCCGACATGAAAACGCCCGACGGCAGGTCGGGCGTTTTCGTCTGCAGGAGCGGCTGCGGGATCAGATCGAACCGCGCACCCGGTTGCTGATCGCGCCCGGACCGAACTCCGCATCGACTTCGTCCTGCTTGTCGGCGGCCCAGGCCACGGCCCGTTCGGCGTTGTCGATGCGGCGGTCGAGCAGGTGGCCGTCGGCGGTGAGCAGCGCGGCGGCGTTGCCGAAAGCGGTGGCGACGTTGTTCAGGGTTTGTACCGCGGCCTTGCGGTCGCTGGTGAGCGCGGCGTTGAAGGCGGCCTCGTCGAGCTTCAATTGGCCGTCGGGGGTGAAACTGACCCCCATGTCGGTCAGGCCGAGTTCGAAGCCGCCGTTGCCGGCGCCATGGAAGATCGAGCCGACCTCGCGCCGCAGCGAGAAACGCGCCACTTCACCCGCCTGGTTGTCGTCCAGCAGCGCGCCCTGTTCGAAATACGGATCGAACTCTGCATCCCACTGGTTGTAGCGGGTGATGAAGTCCTGCAGCGCCGCCTTGATCTCGCCATCGCTGCTGGTGGTGCCGATGCCTTCCAGGCCCTGGCTGGCGGTGCCGAGTTCGGCCATGCGATTGCGCAGCTGCGTCAGCACCTCCGCTTCGTCGCCGATCTCCTCGACGCGGGCGTTGTAGCGGCGCAGGAAGGCGGCGTTGCTGGCTTCCAGTTGCGCGAGCACGTTGGTGACGCGGCTGGATTCGTTGCCGAGCAGCGCGTCGAGGCCGCTGCCGCTGGTGCTCGCCGTGGTGCCGGAGAGTGCGGTTTGCGCGTTGAGGAGCGCGCTGAGGAAGTCGCCGTTGCTGCTGCGGGTGGCGGTGCCGGTGGCGCCGCTGGTAAGGGTGGACAGCGCCTGCAGGCGGAAGGCGGCGAGGTCGATGTTCATGGCGGGCTCCATGAAAGGGCGGGACGTGCTTGAAGTCTAGCAGCGGATGGGGGGCGGGCTTTGCGGAAAAGAACGCGGGCCGGGGTGGAGTAGTGCTGGCTGCGGGGATGGGGTTAATTACTGGCCCCGGACTCAACCCCACCCCCGCCCGGTAGCCGGTGCCCGGAGGCACCGTCGTTCGCCCGGCGGCGAGCAGTGCTCGCCGAAACCCCGGTTTCACCCCCTTGTAGGGGAGGGAGTAAATAGCCGGCCAGCGCCGGCGCCTCCGCTTCCTTGTTTGGCAGGGAGGCTGGCGCTAAACGAAACGTCCCCGCCCTCAAAGATCCAGCTGCAACGCCGCCAGCCGCGCGTACAGCCCGCCCTGGCTGCGCAGGTCGTCCGGGGTGCCGGTTTCGACGATGCGGCCGTGCTCCATCACCACGATGCGGTCGGCCTTCTGCACCGTGGCCAGGCGGTGGGCGATGATCAGCGTGGTGCGGCCGCGCATCGCGGCGGCGAGGCCCTGCTGCACCAGGATTTCCGATTCGGCGTCGAGCGCGCTGGTGGCTTCGTCGAGCAGCAGTACCCGGGCGCCTTTCAGCACCGCGCGGGCGATCGCGATGCGCTGGCGCTGGCCGCCGGACAGCCGCGTGCCGCGCTCGCCGAGAAAGGTGTGGTAGCCCTCGGGCAGGCGGGCGATGAACTCGTCGGCCACCGCGGCGCGGGCGGCGGCGACCACCTCCTCGTCGCTCGCCTCCGGCCGGCCGTAGCGGATGTTCTCCAGCGCGCTTGTCGAGAAGATCACCGGGTCCTGCGGCACGATGGCGATGTCGCCGCGCAGGTCGTGCAGGCGCAACTGGCGGATGTCCTGGCCGTTGATGCGGATGGCCCCGTCGGCAAGCTCGTAGTAGCGCAGCAGCAGCTGGAACAGCGTGGTCTTGCCGGCGCCGGAGGGGCCCACCAGGGCGACGCATTCGCCGGGTGCGATGTCCAGGCTGATGTCGTCCAGCGCCGGTGTCTGCGGCCGTGCCGGGTAGGCGAAGCGCACATGCTCGAAGCGGATCGCCGCCTGCGCGGCCGGCAGCGGCGCCTCGGCCGTGGGCGTGTCGCGGATGGCGGGTTCGGCGTGCAACAGGCCGAGCAGGCGTTCGGCGGCGCCGGCCGCGCGCATCACGTCGCCCCACACCTCGGCCAGCGTGCCGACGCCGCCCGCCACCAGCGTCGCGTACAGCACGAAAGCCGCCAGTTCGCCGGTCGTGAGCACGCCTTCATGCACCTGGCGCGCGCCCACCCACAGCACGAAGATGATGGTGCCCATCACCGCGGTGATGATCAGCGCGGTGAGCGCCGCGCGCACCCGGGTGCGGCGGATGGCGGTGGCGAAGCCCGCCTCGGTGCGCGCGGAGAAGCGGCGGACCTCCTGCGGTTCCTGGGTGTAGGCCTGCACCGTCGGCATCGCGTTGAGGATTTCGCCGGCCAGCGCCGAGGCGTCGGCGATGCGGTCCTGCGATTCGCGCGACAGCCGCTTCACCTTGCGGCCGATGGCGAGGATGGGCAGGGTCAGCAGCGCCATCAGGCCGAGGTTGAGCGAGAACAGGTGCAGGCTGGTCACCGCCAGCATCACCATGCCGCCGGCAAACTGGAACAGGCTGCGCAGCCCCATCGACACCGAGCTGCCGACCACGGTCTGGATCAGCGTGGTGTCGCCGGTCAGCCGCGACAGCACCTCGCCGGTCTGCAGCGTCTCGAAGAACTGCGGCGACTGCGCCAGCACGCGCGCATAGACCGCATTGCGCAGGTCGGCGGTGGCGCGCTCGCCGATCCACGACACGGTGTAGTAGCGCGCCGCGACGGTTACCGCCCACAGGCTGGCCAGCCCGAACAGCGCAATGAAGTGGCCGTCCAGGCTGAGTGTGCCGAGCAGTCCGCCGCTGGCGCCGGGCGCTGTCGCCGTACCAAAGCCGAAATCGACCAGGTCGCGAAAGGCCAGCGGCACCAGCAGGATGGTCGCGGAGCCGAGCGTGAGCAGCGCAAAGGCAAGCGCGATGCGCGCGCGGTAGGGCCGCAGGAAAGGCCACAGCCCGGAGAGCGCGGACAGGCGGCGGGGCGAGGCGGCGAGTGGCGTGAGGTCGGAGGACATGGGGCGGATTGTCCTTCATTTGCCGCCATGTCCGCCGGGGTGTGCGGGCGTGTCAGTCCCAGCGCGGCGCAAAGTCCGGATTGGCCATCCGCTCGCAACGGTCGCATGCGGCGATTTCGGCGCGCTCCGCAGCGCTCAGGTGCAAGCGGGCGGCGGCGAGGTTGCTGGCGAGGTTCTCGCGCCGGGTGGAGGACGGAATCACCGCATGGCCCTGCTGCAGCAACCACGCGAGTGCGACCTGCGCGGGGGTGGCGTCGTGCGCAGCGGCGATACGCTGCACCACCGGCTCCGCCAGCACCTTGCCGTAGGCGAGCGGCATGTAGGCGGTGAGGTGGATGCCGTGTTCGCGGGCGAATCCGGCGAGCTTGCGGTTCTGCAGCAGCGGGTGGAGCTCCACCTGGTTGGTGGCGATCTCGTCGGCGCCGAGCAGCGCGATGGCCTGCTGCAGGTGGGCGATGGTGAAGTTGGAGACGCCGATCTGCCGGGTCAGCCCGCGGCGCTTGGCTTCCTGCAGCGCCATCAGGCTTTCGGCGAGCGGCACCGCTTCGCCCGGCGAAGGCCAGTGGATCAGCGTCAGGTCGACGTGCTCCACGCGCAGCCTGGCGAGGCTGTCTTCCAGGCTGGGGATCAGCTTTTCGGCGGCGAGGTTCTCGGTCCAGATCTTGGTGGTGATGAAGAGCTGGTCGCGGGCGACGCCGCTTTCTGCGATCGCCTGGCCGACGTCGGCCTCGTTGGCGTAGATCTGCGCGGTGTCGATGTGGCGGTAGCCGAGTTCGAGGCCGGTGCGTACCGAGTCGATCACGGTCTGGCCCTGCAGGCGGAAGGTGCCGAGGCCGATGGCGGGCATGGGGATGGACATGGGGTGCTCCTGTTTGTGGTGATCAGTGGGCGGCCGCGGCAGCAGTGGCCGGGGCGAGTTCGTCGAAGTCCGGGTCGCGGCGGTCCAGCCGGCCGCTCCAGGCGGTGAGTGCGTAGGCGATCAGCACCACCAGCGCGCCTATCCAGGCAGTGTGGATGAGGCCGACATGGGCGACGATCAGTCCGCCGCCCCAGGCGCCGCCGGCGATGCCGAGGTTGAAGGCGGCGATGTTGAGGCCCGAGGCCACGTCCACCGCATGCGGGGTGTGGCGTTCGGCCTGCTGCACCACATACACCTGCAGACCGGGCACGTTGCCGAAGGCGACCGCGCCCCACAGCAGCACGGTGGCCACTGCCAGCCAGGGGTTGGCGGCGGTCACGCTCAGCACCAGCAGCACCGCCGCCAGCAGCAGGAAGATCAGCTTGAGCGCGCCGATCGGGCCACGGCGGTCGGCCAGCTTGCCGCCCCAGATGTTGCCCACCGCCACCGACACGCCATACACCAGCAGCACCAGGCTGACGCTGCCGGCCGGGAAGCCGCTGATCTGCTGCAGGATGGGCGCGAGGAAGGTGAAGGCGACGAAGGAGCCGCCATAGCCCACCGCCGTCATCGCATACACCAGCAGCAGGCGCGGCGCCTTCAGCACCGCCAGCTGGCGCAGCAGCGAGGCCGGCGGCGTGTGGCGGATGCCGCGCGGCACGAAGATCAGGCTGCCGATGAAGGCGAGCACGCCGAGCAGCGACACCGCCAGGAAGGTCTCGCGCCAGCCGAAGTGCTGGCCGATGAAGGTGCCCAGCGGCACACCGGTGACCAGTGCCACGGTAAGGCCCGAGAACATCGTCGCGATCGCGCTCGCCGCCTTCTCCTTGGCCACCAGGCCGGTGGCGATGGTCGAGCCGATCGAGAAGAACACCCCGTGCGCCAGCCCGGTGACGATGCGCGCCGCGACCAGCGATTCGTAGCCCGGCGCCTGCCAGGCGAGCAGGTTGCCGACGGTGAACAGCGCCATCAGCCCGAGCAGCAACTGTTTGCGCGGCAAGCGGCCGGTGAGCGCGGTGAGCAGCGGCGCGCCGACGGCGACGCCGAGCGCGTAGAGGCTGACCAGCAGGCCCGCCGACGGCAGGCTGACGCCGAGGTCGGCGGCGATGGTGGGAATGAGGCCGACGATGACGAACTCCGTCGTGCCGATGGCGAAGGCGCTCAAGGTGAGCGCCAGCAAGGCGAGTGGCATGGGAAGACTCCGGTTGGGGTTTGCAGGAGCGCAGTTTCCGCGCCAGACTCATGCAGAAAAACCGGGTCTCAAGCCAAAGATACTTGCCGAAGCGTCAACAATGAAAACCACCCTCGACGAACTGCTCGCGCTGACCCGCGTGGTCGACACCGGCTCCATCACCGCCGCCGCCGAGCAACTCGGCCAGACCACCTCGGGCGTCAGCCGCGCGCTCAGCCGGCTGGAGGAAAAGCTGGAAGTCACCCTGCTGCGGCGGACCACCCGCCGGCTGGAACTCACCGAGGAAGGCGCCACCTTTCTCGCCCAGGCGCGCCGCATCCTCGCCAGCGTCGAGGAAGCCGAAGAACAGATGGCGCTGCGCCGCCAGCAACCCGCCGGCCGGCTGCGGGTGAACGCCGCCTCGCCCTTCATGCTGCACGTCGTGGTGCCGCTGGTTGCCGGCTTCCGCGAGCGCTACCCGCAGATCGAGCTGGAGCTCAACACCAGCGACCAGATCATCGACCTGCTGGAACAGCGCACCGACGTCGCCATCCGCATCGGCGCGCTGCGCGACTCCACCCTGCACGCCCGCCCGCTTGGCGCCAACCGCCTGCGCGTGCTCGCCAGTCCGGCCTACCTCGCCCGCCGCGGCACCCCGCAGAGCGTGGACGACCTTGCCGGCCACGAACTGCTCGGCTTCACCCAGCCGGACAGCCTCAACCAGTGGCCGCTGCGCACCGCCGACGGCGACAGCTGGACCATCACCCCCAGCCTGCGCGCCTCCAGCGGCGAAACCCTGCGCCAGCTCGCGCTGGAAGGCGGCGGCATCGTCTGCCTGGCGGATTTCATGACCGCGCAGGACCGCGCCGAAGGCCGGCTGCTGCCGGTGCTGGAAGCGCACACCGTGGAGGTGAGACAGCCGGTGCATGCGGTGTATTACCGCAACACCGCGCTGGCGTCGCGGATCGGGTGCTTTCTGGATTATGTGGGGGAGCGGATGCGGGTGTAGGGGGCTCTGGTGCCGATCGGCGTGTGACATTTTGATCGGCAGGTCAATGCCATTCGAATTAGGCTGTTCGCCGATCCGGTCGCAATCAGCCACGTGGTGCATCCAGCCCAGTCGTGGAGAGGGAGATGGTTACGCCGCATCCGCAACACAAGCCGCTTGGTGATTCACGTGATTGATGAGCTTGCTGAATTCGCGGCTGCTGTCGCAATCGATGTTGAAGCCGAGAGAGCTGCAAAGAAACATCGCTCGGTGCGCATCTTTCGCGCGTTCTCCGGTGCGCTTTTCCTCGCGGTGATCGCCAGTGCTGTTTGCCTCACGTTCATATATTGACGAGCAGCCGGTGCGTCGCTGGCTGATGGTCTGGTGATTACGTGTCTCGGAAACGGCGTCGCGATTGGGGCCCGAAGGGCGCCAATGAACGGCGTGGCGGTCTGAACGTGTCCATTTTTGGGGACCTGGATCACATGCAGTGCTCTTTCAGTTCGAGCTTGGCGAGCTTGGATTCAGGCTATCTGGCGATATCGGGAGTTGCTGGTGGAAACTCAGAAGCAATCGGCGACGGCTACATGCAGCAAGTGTGGCGGCGCTTTGCGTGAAGGCATCAAGGGCGAGGCGAACACCACCGATGTGCTCGGTGCCGTGATTGTCGGCGTGCTGGTGCTCGGCTTCATCGCCTTGATCTTCTCCGGGGCGGGGCATCGAGGCGCGTATTTTCTTGTCCTGATCGCGGGTGTTATCGCGTACGGACTCCATTCGATGATCGGATACACGAAGAGGCTAATCCTTCGCTGCGCCGATTGCGGCCAGGTTCAGGAGAACAGGACGCTTTAGATGCGGTTCCGGATTGGGTGACGGTCAGTGTTCATTGCCGTGCAGGTCCGAGAGTCATCCTGCTGTCCGCCACTGAGAGGGGTGCCTCTTGCGTTCGGGAGTGCTTACTTTGGTCAATGCCATGCGTCGTGTCCGGGCTGTTCCCGTCATCCTCGCCTTCACTGGCTTTCTCTCGCTCGTGTTGGCGATTGCGGCTTTGCTGCATCAACCATTCATCAAGATCCCCACCGAGGTGCAGCTTCGCGTGCTTGAGCGTGAGTTCGCTGCAAGCGTCCCGCAGGACAAGCGAGAGGCGGTCATGAGTAGCGTGTTGCGGATTGGAGGCGACGTCCGCGCGTTGGACGCCACGCTGACGTCTCTTCGCCGGGTCGCTGTATGCGGATTCAGTGTGCTGGCGCTGCTGTGCTTCTTCTGTTCATTCCTGGCCCGCCATTGCCGCCAATTGCCGCTGAAGCCCCGGGGAGGGCCGGAAGTCTAGCGGGGGGAATCCTGCGCGCTGGCTGCGAGTCCGGTTGCCAGCGCCTTGATCAGTTGCGCGTAGTCATCCGGGCTTTCCTTCTTGAGGACGGCGAGATCGGCTTCGATGCGTGCCATCCGGTTTTCGGCAGTGCTTTTCTTGATCTTGTCGATCTCCTCCGCAAGCTCGAGGAAGTTCTTCAGCGGGCCGTCTTGCCCCGCGTCGGAGCGCTCCTTTACCAGGACGCACAGTGCTTCCATGATCCGCCCGATCTGGCGGCCGTAGCTGTGTTCGGCGAGGATGCGGCGTTCGGTGCCGGGGGCCTTCGAATTGAACTCCGACACGATGTAGGTGTTGCCGAAGTTCCAGCCGGGCAGGATCGGTTGGGAGAGGTTGGTTGGCGAGAACAGGCTTGCGTACTTCGATACCGTGTCGCCCATGCGGATGGGCCAGTCGGCAAGCAGCGAAGTGAAGGAGTCGGACTGGTCGGCCATCGGAGCGCTCCTGAAAAGGCGGTGGGTTAAGGATTGCCGGAATGAATTCAGCATAGTTCCCGTCGTGGCGTATGCCAGGCGAACATGCCACGGCGGCCTGCTGCAGCCGGGGGCCGGCGGTCGGGGCGCGGCGCCGGAAAGGCTTCGCTCTCGCCCTTCACGCCCGCTCTGCAAGGTCGCAGGGCGCGGTAAGGACTGACCCGGCATCACGAGCATCCCGCCCGCTCCGTGCGGATTCGGTCACGCTCGGCTGCAATCGGCGCCGCGGTGCGCGGCCGGGGCGGGCAGCTGTCACGGTCGTCCTGGGCGGGCGCCGGTAAGGTGGCGATCATCCAAGGTATTCAAGGCTTTATCGCTGCCATGCGCCTGTCCTCCTCGATCCGCTTGTGTGTTGCCGCCGCGCTCGGCTGCGGGGCTGTTCTGGCCTACGCAGGGGCGCCGCTCGTGGCGGATGGGGTTCCGGCGTGGTCGGACGAGCCGCCGGTGGTGGCGCGCCTGATCGAAGCCGGCTACCGCGCCGAGCGCAGCGTGCCCGAGCTGGCGGCGGCGCGGTATTGCGCGGCGGCGCGCGCCGGCAGCGTCGAAGGGCAGTACCGGCTCGGGCGGCTGTATCTGGCAGGCCGTGGTGTTGCGCGTCAGACCGCGGTGGCGGCCACGCTGCTGGGTGCTGCCGCGCGCGGCGGGCATGAAGGCGCGCAGGCGCTGCTGGCGGCGAGCCCCCTGGCGCCGGCGGATGCGCTGCCGGATTGCCTCTACGACACCGCCAGCATCAGCACCGACGAGCGCGACGAGGTGGTGCCCTACGAGGTGGTCGACCGCTTCGTGCAGGCGCTGCCGGGCGACAAGCGTCGCCATGCCCTGCTGGTGCAGCGGCTGGCGCCGCGCTTCGCGGTGGATCCGCGCCTTGCGCTCGCGATCGTCCGCACCGAATCCAATTTCGACGCCGCGGCGGTATCGCCGAAGAACGCGCAGGGCTTGATGCAGCTGATCCCGGAAACCGCCGAGCGCTTTGGCGTGCGCAATGCGCTCGATCCCGAGCAGAACCTGCGTGGCGGGCTCGCCTACCTGCGCTGGCTGCTCAAGCAGTTCGAAGGCGACGTCGCGCTGGCGGCCGCGGCCTACAACGCGGGGGAAGGCGCGGTGGCGCGCCACGGCGGCGTGCCGCCGTATGCGGAAACCGAGGAGTATGTACGCCGCGTGCTGGCGTTTTACCGTTCCAGCCGCCACCACGCGCCGGACGGCGGGCTGGCGGCGGTGCCGGCTCCTGCCCGCGGCTGATCCACCGTCGGGCGCGCGGCCGCTGCGCGTCCGGTTGGGGCGCCCGCCTTCGCTGCCTTAGCCGTAGCGGCGCGCCGCTTCCACCGCCAGCCCGGCGCCGATGCTGCCGTAGAGATCGCCCTCCACCGCGCGCGCCTGCGGCAGTTCGGCCGCGATGCGGGCGCGCAGTTGCGGCACGCCGCTGGCGCCGCCGGTGAAATAGATGCTGTCCACCTGGTCGCGCGCGACGCCGGCGTCGCGCAGCAGGCCATCCACCGTGGCGGCCACGCGTTCGACCAGGTTGCGGGTGGCGAGGGTGAAGTCCTCGGCGCCGATGTCGTGGCGCAGGCCTTGCTCCAGGCGGTCGAGCACCATGTGGGCGACCGGCGCGGCGGAGAGGTCGATCTTCGCCTGTTCCACCTGCAGCGCCAGCCAGTGGCCTTCGCGGTTGTTCACCAGCCTCGAGAGGCGGTCGAGTTCGGTGCGCGCGGTGGCGTCGCGGTAGATGTTCTGCAGGTCGCTCCAGGCCTGGCGGGTGTAGGCGCTGTTGATGGTGTGCCAGGTGGCGAGCTGGAAGAACAGGCTGGACGGAATGTCGGCGCCGTTCTTCATCTTGCCGCGGTAGCCGAGCAGCGGCATCACGCATTCCAGGCTCAGTGCGCGGTCGAAGTCGGTACCGCCGATATGCACGCCGGCGTTGCCGAGCAGGTCTTCGTGGCGTTCGGTGTTGCGCGCGCGTTCCGGCGACAGCCGTACCAGCGAGAAGTCGGCGGTGCCGCCGCCGATGTCGGCGATCAGCACCAGTTCTTCGCGGTCCAGCCCCAGTTCGTAGTGCAGCGCGGCGCCGATCGGCTCGAACTGGAAGCTCACTTCCTTGAAGCCGATGCGGCGGGCGATGTCTTCCAGCGTGTCCTGGGCGCGGCGGTCGGCGGCCTCATCGTCGTCGACGAAATGCACCGGGCGGCCGAACACCGCCTGCTCGAAGCTGCGGCCGGCCTGGGCTTCGGCGCGCTTCTTGAGTTCGCCGATGAACTGGGCGAGCAGTTCGCGGAAGGCCAGCGCGCGGCCGTGCACCTCGGTGTGGCCGTCGATCAGGCTGCTGCCGAGCAGGCTCTTGAGCGCGCGCATCAACCGGCCTTCGTAGCCTTCGAGGTATTCGCCGAGCGCGGCGCGGCCGTAGCAGGTGCTGTCTTCGTCGGCGTTGAAGAACACCGCCGAGGGCAGCGTCGGCTTGCCGTCTTCCAGCGTCAGCAGCGCGGGCTGGCCGGGACACAACCAGCCGACGGTGGAGTTCGATGTGCCGAAGTCGATTCCGCAGGCGCGGGCGGGGTGGGCGTTCATGCGGGGCGGGGCGAGGGGGAAGGTGCGGGATGCTACGCGAGAGCCCGTCCACGGGCCAGCGTCTCGATACCCGCTTCCAGCAGCGGTCCCTGTATCCGTCCGGGTGGGGTGTGGCGGGCACGCATTTCGCATGCTTGAATGCGATGGAAGCCGCGCCGGACGGCGGCGTGGCGACGCGGGGTGCAAGGGATGGCACGTCTGTTCGTTTCCTACCGGCGCGAGGACGCCCCCGGACACGCCGGGCGGGTCGCAGACGGCCTCGAGCAGGCATTTGGCGCCGAGAACGTGTTCCGCGATGTGGATGACATCGCGCCGGGCGCGGACTTCGCCGCGGTGATCGATCGTGCGCTGGCCGGCACGGTGGCGGTGGTCGTGGTGATCGGGCCGAACTGGCTGGCGCCGGGGCCGGACGGGGTGCCGCGCCTGGCGGCGCCCGACGACTTCGTGCGGCACGAGATCGAACTGGCGCTGGCGGCCGACAAGCCGCTGTTGCCGGTGCTGGTGAGCGGCGCGCGGATGCCGGCGGCGGCGGCCCTGCCGAGTTCGATCCGCGGGCTCGCCGAGCGCCAGGCGATTGCGCTCGGCGACCTCGACTGGAAACGCGATTTCGACCGCCTGCGCGACGCGCTGGCGCCGCTGCTCGGTGCCGGCGAACCGCCCGAGGCGCGGCGCGTGGTGCTGCTGGCCGGGGTGGCGCTGGGAATGGCGGCACTGGGGCTATGGTGGTGGCGGCGCCGTTCGCGTCCGCCTCCGCCGGAAGCGGTCGCCGCGTTTGCGGGCGAGTGGGAGGCGCGCGTGATCTATCCGTGGGGCGACAGCCACGATGAGCGCTTCGAACTGGTGCTGCGCGGTGCCGAGGTGCACGGACGGGCGAGCTTTCTGGGCTTGCCGCGCAATATCCTGGGCGGCCGGGTGGACGGCCGGCAGATCGAGTTTTTCACCGAAACCCGCGAGGTGCGCGGTGACGAACCCGCCCGCAGGCTACGCCATCGCTACCGCGGCGAACTGCCGTACGCGGGCGGCCTGCGCCTGACGCTGGAAACCCGCGGCGGCTACGACGAAATGCCGCCGGTCAGCTTTACCGCGCGCCGTCGGGCCCTGACTGCGGTCAGCGGCGCAGCGCGGCGGCGTGGTGGCGCAGGTGGTCGTCGATGAAGCTGGCGATGAAGTAATAGCTGTGGTCGTAGCCCGGCTGCAGGCGCAGCGTCAGCGGCTGGCCGGCGAGCGTGCACGCGGTGCGCAGCTGTTCCGGGCGCAGCTGGGTGGCAAGGAAGCTGTCGGCATCGCCCTGGTCGACCATCAGCGGCAGGCGTTCGCCGTCCGGGGGCCTGGCCGCGATCAGTTCGCAGGCGTCCCACGCCTTCCAGGTCTCGCGGTCGTCGCCGAGATAGCGCGAGAAGGCTTTCTCGCCCCACGGGCAGTCGGCCGGGTGGGTGATCGGTGCGAAGGCGGAAACCGAGGCGTAGCGCCCCGGGTTCTTCAGCGCACAGATCAGCGCGCCGTGGCCCCCCATCGAATGGCCGCTGATCGCACGCCGGGTCGTCACCGGAAAGCGTGCTTCGACCAGCGCCGGCAGTTCGTCCACCACGTAGTCGTACATGCGGTAGTGGCGGTCCCACGGCGCCTGGTTGGCATTCACATAGAAGCCGGCGCCGTGGCCGAAGTCCCACCCGCCGTCGGGGTCGCCCGGCACATCGGCGCCGCGCGGGCTGGTGTCCGGCGCGACGATGGCAATGCCGAGTTCGGCGGCTACGCGCTGGGCCCCCGCCTTCTGCATGAAGTTCTCGTCGGTGCAGGTCAGCCCCGACAGCCAGTACAGCACCGGCACCGGGCCGTCTTCCGCCTGCGGCGGCAGGTAGACGGCGAACACCATGTCGCAGCCGAGCACGGCCGAGCGGTGGCGGAAGCGCTTGTGCCAGCCGCCGAAGCTGCGGTTGGCAGCGATCTGTTCGAGTGTGTTCATGAGGATGGCGGTGCCGGGCGCGGACGCCCGTTTACCTGTATCAGTAGATGATGACCGAGCGGATGCTCTTGCCTTCGTGCATCAGGTCGAAGGCCTTGTTGATGTCTTCCAGCCCCATGCGGTGGGTGATGAAGGTGTCGAGCGGAATCTCGCCCGTCTGCGCCTTCGCCACGTAGCTGGGCAACTCGGTGCGGCCGCGCACGCCGCCGAAGGCCGAGCCGCGCCACACCCTGCCGGTGACGAGCTGGAAGGGGCGGGTGGAGATTTCCTGGCCGGCGCCGGCGACGCCGATGATGATGGATTCGCCCCAGCCCTTGTGGCAGCACTCCAGCGCCGAGCGCATCACGTTGGTGTTGCCGATGCACTCGAAGGAGTAATCCACGCCGCCGTCGGTGAGTTCGACGATGACCTCCTGGATCGGCCGGTCGTAGTCCTTGGGGTTGATGAAATCGGTGGCGCCGAGCTGTCTGGCGATCTCGAACTTGTCCGGGTTGATGTCGACCGCGACGATGCGCGAGGCCTTGGCCATCACCGCGCCGATGATCGCCGACAGGCCGATGCCGCCCAGCCCGAACACCGCCACGGTGGCACCGGGTTCGACCTTGGCGGTGTTGAGCACCGCGCCGATGCCGGTGGTGACGCCGCAACCGAGCAGGCAGACCTTGTCGAGCGGCGCTTCCTTCTGGATCTTGGCGACCGAGATTTCCGGCAGCACGGTGTATTCGGAGAAGGTGGAGGTGCCCATGTAGTGGAAGATGGGCTTGCCGTCCTTGGAGAAGCGGCTGGTGCCGTCCGGCATCAGGCCCTTGCCCTGGGTTGCGCGGATCGCCTGGCAGAGGTTGGTCTTGCCCGACAGGCAGAATTTGCACTTGCCGCATTCCGGCGTGTACAGCGGGATCACGTGGTCGCCGACCGCGACCGAGGTCACGCCTTCGCCGATCGCCTCGACGATGCCGCCACCCTCGTGGCCAAGGATGGACGGGAAGATGCCTTCCGGATCGGCGCCGGACAGCGTGAAGGCGTCGGTGTGACAGACGCCGGTAGCGACGATGCGCACCAGCACCTCGCCGGCCTTGGGCGGGGCGACGTCCACCTCGGTGATTTCGAGCGGCTGGTTGGGGCCCCAGGCGACGGCGGCGCGGGATTTGATCATGTCGATGTTCTCGGTTGGATGCGCAGGGCAACTATTCTAGAAAACGGCTGCATGGGGATAATGCGTGCTTTGGCAAAACATTCTTGCTGATGAGCAATATTGATTCCCCGGCCAATCGCTGGGACGGGCTGGAGGCCTTTGTTGCGGTGGCCGACTGCGGCAGCTTTGGCGGCGCGGCCGAGCGACTTGGCGTGTCCACCTCGCACGTCAGCCGTCAGGTGGCGCGGCTGGAGGAACGCCTGCAGGCACGGCTGTTCTACCGCAGCACGCGGCGCGTCAGCCTGACCGAAACCGGGCAGGTCTTCCTGCAGCACTGCCGGCGCCTGCAGGACGGCTTCGACGAGGCGCTGCACGCGGTGCAGGATCTCGGGGGCGCGCCCAAGGGGCTGCTGCGCATGACCTGTGCGGTGACCTACGGCGAACGCTTCATCGTGCCGCTGGTAAACGACTTCATCGAACGCTATCCCGAGCTGCGGGTCGAGATCGAACTCACCAACGCGATGCTGGACATCGTGCGCGAGGGCTACGACCTTGCGATCCGCCTCGGCCGCCTCACCGACTCCAGCCTGGTCGCAACCCGCATTGCGCCGCGCGTGATGTATCTGTGCGCGGCACCGTCCTACCTCGCCCGCCGCGGCACGCCGCAGACGCTGGCCGAGCTTGCCGGGCACGACTGCCTGCTTGGCAGCGCGGATACCTGGGTGTTCCAGGACCAGGGCCGCGAGCACTTTTTGCGTGTGCAGGGCAACTGGCGCTGCAACAGCGGCGAGGCGGTGCTCGATGCCGCGCTGCGCGGATTCGGCCTCGCCCAGCTGCCGGATTATTACGTGCTCGAACATCTGCGCGAGGGTCGCCTGCGCGCGCTCCTCACCGCCTACCAGCCGCCTCATACCGCGGTGTGGGCGCTGTTTCCGCAGCAGCGCTACCTGTCGCCCAAGGTGCGGATGATGGTCGAACACCTGCGCGTGGCGCTGGCCCGGCGCCCGGAGTACGCTTGACGCCCGCATAAACAGGAGTGTGCAGATGGTGGAACGCTGTGGCTGGGTCGGGCAGGAGCCCTTGTATGTCGCCTATCACGACGAGGAGTGGGGCGTGCCTGTGCGCGATCCGCGCGTGCTGTTCGAATTCCTGCTGCTCGAAGGCGCGCAGGCGGGGCTGTCGTGGATCACCGTGCTGAAAAAGCGCGCACGCTACCGCGAGGTGTTCGACGGTTTCGACCCGCGCGCCATCGCGGCCTACGACGACGCGAAGAAGGCGGCGCTGCTGGCCGATCCCGGCATCATCCGCAACCGCGCCAAGGTGGATGCCGCGGTAATCAACGCCCGTGCCTGGCTCGCGCTGCAGGCGGCGGGCCTTGATCCGGTCGACTGGCTGTGGGGTTTCGTCGGCGGTCAGCCGCTGCAGAACCGACGCCAGAGCCTGGCCGAGGTGCCGGCCTCGACCCCGGAGTCGGACGCCATGAGCAAGGCGCTGAAGGCGCGCGGCTTCAAGTTCGTCGGGTCTACGATCTGCTATGCCTTCATGCAGGCGGTGGGGATGGTGAACGACCACGTCGCCGGCTGCCACCGCTATCGCGCGCTCGGCGGACCGGACTGATCCTCACCGCGCCGGCGGCAGCCGCGGCGCCAACGATGACGGCGGCGGACCGGAGTGTTAGCATCCAGTACCCGACTGGCGGCCGGGGTCAAGTGCCGAAGTCGCGGTATCCCATTAATTGTTTCCCGAACGAGGACTTGCGTGGACCAGTCGGTCAGGACCGTCGTCTTTGCCGATCTCACAGGCAGCACCGGTTTGTTCGAATCGGCCGGCAATGTCGCGGCTACGCATGTCGTCACGCGCTGCACGCAGGCGCTGGGTTCCCACCTCGGCCGTTCGGGCGGAAGGGTCGTCAAGTTCCTCGGCGACGGTGTGCTCGCCTTGTTCGACGACGCGATCGGCGCGGTGGAATCCTGTTCGCGCGCGCAGGACATCCTGCATGACCTCAACGTCGGCCAGAACCGGGTGACACCGCTCGGCGTCAAGATCGGGCTGGCAGCGGGGGCCATCGTCGAACACGACGGCGATTGCTATGGCGACGCGGTCAATGTCGCTTCCCGCCTTGCCGACCGCGCGCAGACCAACGAGATCCTCGTCGCCGAAAGCGTCTTCGTCTCGTTGCCGCCGGCGCTGCAGATGGCCTGCAGCAGCCTCGACCGCATCATCATCAAGGGCAAGACCGAGCCGCTGCGGGTGTGGCGCATCGACTGGACGCGCACCGCCGAAAGCACGCTGACCGTGCCGATCGCGATGCTGGAGGCGCAAAGCCGTGGCGTCCGCCGCCTGGACCTCGACCGTCTCGACCAGCATCTGGAGCTGAGCCCCACGGATGGTCCGCTGGTGCTGGGCCGCGGCGAGGGCGCGCGCTTCGTCATCAACGATCCGCGGGTGTCGCGCCGCCACGCGCGCATCGAGTGGGCGAGCGGGCAGTGCCTGCTCACCGACTTCAGCAGCAACGGCACCTGGGTGCGTTTCGCCGGTTCGCCGGCGCCGGTCATGCTCAAGCGCGACAGCTGCATGCTGCACGGCCAGGGCGAGATCGGACTCGGCGCCACGCCGGACGATTTCACCGCGCCTACGCTCACTTTCCAGGTCATCGACGAGGCCTGAACCGGCCTACCTGCCGCGACGCTGTTTCACCGCTACACATGACAAGGCCCGCACGAGGCGGGCCTGCTTGCTGCTTTTCCCGTTTATCGGCCGCGCGGGGAGAGGGGCGCGTGGCCGTATTTGATTCCGGGATGGGGAGGGGTTGGGGTGCGTCCTGTCGCGCTGCGATCAGGCGGCAACGCCATGTCGCGGTTGGGGCGCCGCGGAGCGTTGTTTGCCAGCCTGGGCGAAGAGCGCGGCGATGCGGTGGCAAGCCGCGGCGATCATGTCGCCGACGACCTGGTTGCGCTGCCGATAAGCGCCGCTGATGAGCGCGCTGTAGTCGAGGGAGTCGTTGCGCATTTTTTGATGCTCCTGGTAAGGCGTCCGCCGTGTGGACGGTTTGAACTATAGTGAGGGTGCTGCGCTGCAACAAACGATCTTTCGTCACCCGACAGAAGAGAAAAACTCATCTATATGCCCGCCCGACTTCCGCCCCTGACCGCCCTGCGCGCTTTCGAAGCCGCGGCACGCCATCTCAGTTTCAAGCGCGCGGCCGAGGAACTGGCGGTCACGCCGACGGCGATCAGCCACCAGATCCGCGGGCTGGAAGAAGTGCTCGGCGTCGCCCTGTTCCGCCGCCTGCCGCGCGCGCTCGAACTGACCGCGGCCGGTGAGGCGATGCGCCCCAAGATCGCCGAAGGGCTGGACTGCTTCGTCGCCGCGGTGGAGCGCGTGCGCGAGGTGGGCCGCCATGCGGCGGGACGGGTGGACGTGGTGGCGCCGCCGTCCTTCGCCTCGCGCTGGCTGGTCCCGCGCCTGCATCGCTTTTACGCGGCGTGGCCCGGTGTGGAGTTGCATCTGGCGAGTGCGCTCGGGGCGATCGACGGCGCGAGCGAGCGCGAAGGCGGGGGGCAGGAGATGCGCGGCCGCCGCCAGCAACTGTGGATACGGTTCGGAGCGGGGCGCTATCCCGGTTTTCGCAGCGAACTGCTGCTGCGCCCTGTATACACCCCGGTGTGCAGCCCGCGCCTGCTCCAGGCCAAGCTACCGCTGCGCCAGCCCGCGGACCTGCGCTATCACCATCTGATTCACGACGACACGATCGGCGAAGGCCATCAGCGCGCCACCTGGGCCGACTGGCTGGCCGCGGCGGGCGTGCCCGACGCTGACCGGATTCCGGGCCTGCATTTCGCCGACCCCGGGCTGGCGATCGCCGCCGCCGCGGACGGCCTCGGGGTGGCGCTGGTGCCCAAGCCGATGGTCACGGCGGAGTTGGCCGACGGCCGCCTCGCGGCGCCGTTCGAGCAGGGGCTGGTGGCGCGCCTCGCCTACTATCTGGTCATGCCGCCGGCGTTGGCCGAAACTCCGGCGGTGGCGGCGTTTCGCGACTGGTTGCTGCAGGAAGCGGGCACCGACGCGGGGGCGGTGGCCGAACCCGGTTAGCGCGGGTGGCTGCGCCCCGCCCCGGCAGGGCTCAGGCGGTGACGGACACCTGTGCGCTGAGCGTACCGCTTGCGTTATCGCCATATGCGGCGGCCAACTGCATGATGCGTTTCATCAGGAGGTTCTCGCTGCCGGTGGAGGCGGTGGCGGTGCCAGTGGTGTGAGTGCTCTCCTCGTAGGCGCGGGCCTCGCTCGCGGTGACGCGGCCATCGCCATCGGCATCGGCAGCCTCGAAGTTGCTGGCGATGCTGTTCATCAGGCTGGAGCGTTTGCTGTCGGTCGAGCCGATTTCGCTCGCCATGCTTTCGAGTTCATCCTGGGTGAAGCCCTGGTCTTCGCCAGCGCCCGGTGGCGGGGGCGGCGGCATGCCGCCCGCGCTCATCCGCATCTGGTGAAACTGGCTGTCGAGCTGGTCGGCCAGCTTCTGCATGCTCGACGACAACTCGTCCTGCGTGAGCTTGCCGTCCGCGTCGGCATCCAGCGCGCTGAACAGTTCCTCGGCGCTCGCAGCGTCGCTGTCGTCGATGCCGAGCTGGCTGAACGCGCTTTCGAAGTCGGTCTGCTGCAGGTAGCCCTGGCCCGAGGTGTCGAGCGCCGAGAACAGGTTTTCCGCCATCGCGGCGGGGTCGGGGCGGCGGGGGGCGCTGGTGGTGGCCCACGCGGTGTAGCTCGAGGTGCTGCTGCCAATGGCGCTGGTCATGAGAGGCTCCTGGTCGTTTGCGACGGATTCCCGCCCGGGCGGGGCGGCAGTGGCGTCAATCTAGGCCGTGCATGTCGCCGCGGTTTGTCCGCTTGGTAACGGTTCCGATACAGGGCTTCAGGCCTCGCGCCGCGGCAGCGTCAGGCGGGCCACGAGCCCGCCGCTGGGCGCATTGCGCAGGCTGAGTTCGCCGCCGTTGCGCCGTGCCGTATCGCGCGCGATCGACAGCCCGAGGCCGACGCCGCCCGAATCGCGATTGCGCGAAGGCTCCAGCCGCACGAAGGGCTCCATCACCTGGGCGAGGCGGTTTTCCGGAATGCCGGGTCCGGCGTCGCGGATTTCGATGAGCAGCGCGGTCGGGCTGTCGCACAGCGTGATCGTCGCCCGCTCGCCGTAGCGCACGGCGTTGTCCACCAGATTGTCGAGGCAGCGGCGCAGGGCATGCGGCAGCCCTTCGATCGCTTGCGCGCTGCCGCTCACCGCGACTTCACCGCCCTTTTCGCGTGCATCCTCCGCCACCGAGTCGACCAGCGCCTGGATGTCCAGCCGTTGCCAGGCTTCGCTGTGCGCCTCGCCGCGCAGGTAGTTCAGTGTCGCGTCGAGCATGCTCGCCATCTCGCCGATGTCCTCGCGCAGGCGCCGGTGGGCTTCGCCCTCGCCGCTCGCGGCGAGGGTTTCCACGCGCAGCTTCATGCGTGTCAGCGGGGTGCGCAGGTCGTGCGATACCGCGGCCAGGAAGCGATCGCGTTCTTCCAGCTGGGCGCGGATGCGGTCCTGCATGCGGTTGAACACGCGCGCGGCGAGCCGCGCCTCGCGCGGGCCGCGCTCGTCGATCGGCGGGCTGTTGAGGTTGTCGCCGAGGCGCTCGGCGGCGTCGGCCAGTTGCTGGATGGGGCGCGCGAGCAGGCGGGCGCCATACCACGCGGCGAGCGTCAGCGCCGCGATCTGGGTTGCAAGCCCCAGCCACAGCCCGAACGGCGGCGGCAGCCGCGGCCCATCGTGGCGTGGCCGCGGGAGCGGCAGCGTGCCGTCCGGTGTCGGCGCCAGCGGGGCCATGCGCGGCGGCGGCGGGGGGGCGAAGTGGCGATCGTCGATCACCAGCAGGAACAGCAGCGTGGTGACCAGGTGGCTGGCGAGCACCGCCACCACCACCATGCCGAACAGGCGGCCGAACAGCGAATCCGGCAGCAGCGGGCGCAGCCGGCGGAGTACCCGCATCAGCGCACCACCTCGGTATCGAACAGGTAGCCCTCGCCGCGGATCGTCTTCAGCAGCTTGGGCAGACGGGGGTCTTCCTGCAGCTTTTGCCGCAGCCGGGATACCAGCAGGTCGATGCTGCGGTCGAAGGCTTCGGCGGCGCGACCGCGCGCGGCATCGAGCAGCTGGTCGCGGTTGAGCACGCAGCGCGGCCGCTCGATGAAGACCCACAGCAGGCGGAATTCCGCATTGGAGAGCGGAATGGCGAGGCGTTCGGGCGAGGTCAGCACGCGCGTGAGCGGATTGAGTTGCCAGCCGGCGAAGGCGATTTCGCCCGCGCCGTTCGCCTCGGCAGCCGGTGCCTGCCGCGCCGCGGCGGCGCGGCGCAGGATGGTGTGGATGCGGGCGACCAGTTCGCGCGGGTCGAAGGGCTTGACCACGTAATCGTCGGCGCCGAGTTCGAGGCCCACGATGCGGTCGGCCGCCTCTGCCCGCGCGGTGAGCATGATGATCGGGATGTCGCCATGGGTGCGCAGCGTGCGGCACAGGCTGAGGCCGTCCTCGCCGGGCAGCATCAGGTCGAGGATGACGAGGTCCGCCGGACGGGCCGCCAGCGCGGCGCGCATTGCGGTGGCGTCGCCGACCGCGCGGCAGGCGAAGCCGAAATTGTCGAGGTAGTCGGCCAGCAGGCTGCGGATCTGCGGGTCGTCATCGACAATGAGAATCTGGTGGCTCATGACAGGCGGCAAGCGAAAGACGGTGAATTGTCGGCGATCGTCTTGTATCCTGCTTGTCTGCTTTGTAGTGATCCGGATACATCAGGCCGCGCCTGTCATGGCAAGCGGGAGCGGACGCGCCGGACGACATCCATACGGGAGAAGAACATGAAGAGCCAGCGTTCGAAGCAGCCTCTGCGCAACCGCGCCCTTGCCCTCGCCCTGGCGGCGTCCCTGCTGGCGCCGGCCGCGCCGGCATTTGCGCAGGTCGACGAGACAATTACCGGCGATCGCGGTGGCGACAAGGCGGCCGACCTGTTCATCGTGCGCCCCTTCAGCCTCATCGCATCGGTCCTCGGCGCCGCAGGCTTCGTGATCGCGCTGCCGTTCACGATTCCCACCGGCACCGTGGGCGAAACCGGGCGTGACTGGGTGGTCGATCCGCTGGAGTACACCTTCTATCGTCCGCTCGGCAACTTCCACCAGTGCGGGCGCGACACCAGCCTTCACGCCTGCGGCGGCAGCAGCAACTAGGCGGCAGCTCCAGGTCAGCCGCGGCGGGGCCAGGCCGCAAAGGCCAGCGCCGCGGCAAGCGCCAGACCGTGCAGGTTGGCCGCGAGGATGGTCCGTTTGATCGCCCCTTCCAGTTCGTCCGGCTGCCGGGCATGGGCCAGCAGTTCCCGTGCGGCCGAAAACGAGAACACCAGCGTCAGCGCCGCAGCCCCCGCTTTCTGCGGCAGCCGTTCCACCGCCACCATTGCTACCAGCCAGCCGTAGGCCACGATGGCGATCAGCAGGTAGGCCCATTTGGCGGTGTCGGGCCCCAGCCGGACGACCAGCGTGCGCTTGCCCGCGGCAGCGTCGCCGTCGTGGTCGGGAAACTGGTTGATGAACAGCAGGCTGGCGACCAGCAGCGCGTATGACAGCCCGGCCATTGCGGGCAGCGGGCTGAACGCGCGCCGCTGCACATAATCCGCCCCCACCACCACCAGCAGCCACGCCGCGGCGATCGCGAGTTCGCCCAGCCCCCGACTCATCAGGGCCAGCGGCGGCGCGGAATACGCCCAGCCGAGCAGCAGACCCGCGGCGCCGATCGCCAGCAGACCCGCCCCCGCATGCCACGCCAGCCACAGCCCGGCAGGCACGACGAGCGCGAGCAGGGCGTGGCCGAACCGGCCGGTTTCACGCACGCCGAGCACGCCGTTCTGGATGAAGCGGCTGCCGCCGGTGTACGGAAAAAGCCGGTTCCGGTTGGCCTCGTCGGCACCGCTGCGCGCGTCGTGATAGTCGTTGACGACATTGGCGCCGGCGTGCGCAAGCAGCGCGGCCAGGACCGTCAGCGCCGCGCTCCAGGCGTCGACCGCCACGCCGCTGCCGGCGGCGCTCGCCAGCCCGATCAGGCAGCCGACCAGCGTGATCGACAGAAAGGCCGGGCGGGTAGCGGCGAGGAGGACGAGCGCGCGTGGCTGGCCGCTGTCGGCGCGGGGTTCGGCGGGAGTACGCACAAGACGCCTTACAGCAGCACGATGTCGAACTGTTCCTGGGTGTAGCTCGCCTCGGGGTGCAGCGAGATCTTCTTGTCGATGAAGTCCGACAGCATCGCCAGCGACTGGCTTTCCTCGTCGAGGAACAGGTCGATGACGTTGGGCGCCGCGAGCACGCGGAATTCGCGTGCATTGAACTGGCGGGCTTCGCGCAGCAGTTCGCGCAGGACCTCGTAAGCCACGGTGCGGGCGGTCTTGACCTCGCCCCGCCCGCCACAGGTGGGGCAGGCTTCGCACAGCAGATGGGCCAGCGACTCGCGGGTGCGCTTGCGCGTCATCTCCACCAGCCCGAGCGCGGTGAAGCCGTTGATGCTCATCTTGGTGTGGTCGCGCGCGAGCGCCTTGCGGAATTCCTCCAGCACCATCTCGCGATGCTCGACGTTTTCCATGTCGATGAAGTCGATGATGATGATGCCGCCGAGGTTGCGCAGGCGCAGCTGGCGGGCGATCGCCTGGGTGGCCTCGAGATTGGTCTTGAAGATGGTGTCGTCGAAGTTGCGTGCGCCGACGAAGCCGCCGGTGTTGACGTCGACCGTGGTCATCGCCTCGGTCTGGTCGATGATCAGGTAGCCCCCCGACTTGAGATCCACCCGGCGCGCGAGCGCCTTCTGGATTTCCTCTTCGATGTTGAAGATGTCGAACAGCGGCCGCTCGCCGGTGTAGTGCTCGAGCAAGGGCAGCACCTTGGGGCTGTATTCGGCCGCGAAGGCGGCGAGCTTCTGGAAGTTTTCCCGCGAATCGACGCGGATGCGCGTGGTTTCCTCGTTGACCAGGTCGCGCAGCACGCGCTGGCCCAAGCCAAGGTCTTCATGCAGCAGCTTGGGCGGGAAGGCGCCGGTGCTGTTGTTGCGAATCTCGTTCCAGAGCTTGCGCAGGTAGGCGATGTCGGCGGCGAGTTCGTCGTCCGAGGCGGACTCGGCCATGGTGCGCACGATGAAGCCGCCGGGTTCGTCGGCGGGCACGAGGCGGGTCAGGCGCTCGCGGAGCGCCTCGCGCTCGGTCTCGTTCTCGATCCGCTGCGAGATGCCGATGTGTTTTTCCTGGGGCAGATAGACGAGCAGCCGGCCGGCGATGCTGATCTGGGTGGAGAGCCGGGCGCCCTTGGTGCCGATCGGGTCCTTGAGCACCTGGACGACCAGGCTCTGGCCTTCGGCGAGGATGCGCTCGATCGGCTTTGCCGCTTCGCCGTTCTGGCGGTCGCTCCAGATGTCCGCCACATGCAGGAAGGCGGTGCGCTCGAGGCCGATCTCGATGAAGGCGGACTGCATGCCGGGCAGCACCCGTACGACCTTGCCGAGGTAGATGTTGCCGACGATGCCCCGGCTGGCCGTGCGTTCGACGTGCAGTTCCTGCACGACGCCCTGTTCGACGATGGCGACCCGCGTCTCCTGCGGGGTGAAGTTGATGAGGAACTCGATGCTCATGGTTCGAGGCGGTAATGGGAAATGCGCAATGGCAGCCGTGGTGCTGTCATTGCGCATGGCTCATCGCCACGCCTCGTCGTTACCCGTCCGCCGCCCGCGGGCCGCGGCGCAGCTAGAGAGGATAGCCGAAGGCTTCCAGCAGCTGGGCGGTTTCGAACAGCGGCAAACCCATGATGCCCGAATAGCTGCCGCGGATTTCCTCGACGAACATCGCCGCGCGGCCCTGGATGCCGTACGCGCCGGCCTTGTCCATCGGTTCGCCGGAGGCGATGTAGTGGCGGATGTCGTCGTCGCCGAGGGGGCGAAAGCGCACCTCGCTCACCGAGGTGAGGCTGCGGATGCGCGCCCCGTCGCTGACCGCGATCGCGGTGAGTACACGGTGGCTGCGGCCCGACAGGCGCTGCAGGATGGCGCGCGCGTGGGCGGCGTCGGCGGGCTTGCCGATGATGTCGCCGTCGACCTCCAGCGTGGTGTCCGCCGCCAGCACCGGCTGGCGCGGCAGCTTGCGCCATAGCGTGCGTCGCAGACCGGCTTCGGCCTTGGTGAGGGCCAGCCGTTCCACGTAGTGTTCGACGCTTTCGCCGTCGAACGGGGTTTCGTCCACGTCGGCGTCGTCGCCGCGTTCGCCGGTGCGGAAGGTCAGCACGTCGAAGGACACGCCGATCTGGCGCAGCAGTTCGCGCCGGCGGGGGCTCTTCGAGGCGAGGTAGATGCGGGGAGTACTGGCAGCCATGTGAAAGGCATTCGGGGAATGACGCGCAATTGTAGCCGGCCGGGCGGGCTCGTCGTTACCGTCTGTTCAGACTTCTTCCGCCGCCGAATCGTTCGCCGGCAGCGCGTCGATGAAGCCGAAGCGGCTGAAGTCGCTGATCCGGGCCGGATACAGGATGCCGTCAAGGTGGTCGCACTCGTGTTGCACCACCCGTGCATGAAACCCCTCCACCCGCCGCTCCAGCGGCTTGCCGTCGATGTCCGCGCCGCGGTAAAGCAGGTGGCGGAAGCGCGGCACCCAGCCGCGCAGGCCCGGCACCGACAGGCAGCCTTCCCAGCCTTCTTCCAGTTCGTCGGACAAGGGCGTGAGCACCGGGTTGGCCAGCACGGTGAAGGGCACCGGGGGCGCGTCCGGGTAGCGTTCGCTGCGTTCGAAGCCGAAGATCACCAGCCGCAGGTCGATGCCTACCTGCGGCGCCGCAAGACCGACCCCGCCCGCTGCATGCATGGTTTCGACCATGTCGGCGACGATGCGGCGCAGTTCGTCGGTACCGAACGCGCAGACCGGGCGCGCGGCGCGCATCAGCCGGGGATCGCCCATGCGGAGGATGTCGAGGATCATGGCTATTCGCGGTGGTAGGGGTGATTGCGGGTGACGGTCCAGGCGCGATAGAGCGCTTCTGCCAGCAGGGGGCGGACCAGCGCATGCGGCAGCGTGAGGCTGGACAGGCGCAGGGATTCGGCCGCGCTGGCCTTGAGGGAGGGCGCCAGGCCGTCGGGGCCGCCGACGATGAAGGCGACGTCCTCGCCCTCGCCCTGCCAGGCCTCCAGCCGGCGCGCCAGGGCAACCGTCGTGAGGTCGCCGCCGCGCTCGTCGAGCACCACGCGGCGGCAACGGGGCGGCAGCACGGCCTCGATGCGGGCAGCTTCCGCCGCCATCATCGCCTCCACCGGCTTGCCGCTGGTGCGCGGCTCAGCCTTCACTTCGATCAGTTGCAGCGGCAGTTCGCGCGGCATGCGGCGCGCGAATTCATCGAAACCGGCATCGACCCACGCCGGCATGCGGTGGCCGACCGCCACCACGAGCAGCTTCATTCGCCCTGTCGGGCCTCCGCCGCCTTGTGCCGGCTGGCGGGATGCGCGACCCAGAGTTCCTCGAGGTTGTAATAGCTGCGGACGGCCGGCTGCATGATGTGCACCACGATATCGCCCAGGTCCACCAACACCCACTCGCCGGTGTCCTCGCCTTCCACGCTGACAACCTGGCCGCCTGCTTCCTTGACCTTGTCTTGCACGTTGCGCGACAACGCGCGGGTTTGCCGGCCGGAATCGGCGCTGGCAACGATGATGCGATCGAACAGTGCGGTGCGCTTGGTGGTGTCGATGACTTCGATGTCGCGCGCCTTGATGTCTTCCAGGGCGGCTACGACGGTTTCCTGCAGCGTGGGCGTTTTCATCGGGTGGTTGGTGGCCTTTTCAGCGGTAGAGGTGATGTAAATCAATATAGTCGAGAACGGAATCCGGCAACAGGTAACGCGGGCTGGTGCCGGCGCCGATCAGGTCGCGGATGTGGGACGCCGAGATCGCCAGCGGCGTCATGTCGAAGGCGATCACGCGTCCGGCGGGCGCTGCACGCAGATCGGCCGGGTCGGTGCTGTGGCGGTCGCGGCAGGCGGCGTCGAGTTCGGCCGACAGCACCGCGGGCCAGCGGCGCCCATGAGGCGCGTAGCCCGGCCGGTTGGCCACAGCGATGTGGGCGAGGTCGAACAGCGCCTGCCAGCGGTGCCAGCCCGGCAGGCCCTCGAACGCATCGGCACCGAGGATCAACACCAGCGGGCGGTCGGCGCCGAGTTCGGCGCGCAGACGTTCGAGCGTGAGCACGGTGTAGCTCTTGCGGCTGGCGCGGACCTCGCCGTCGTCCACCTCGAACCGCGGGTTGCCGGCGATCGCCAGGCGCGCCATCGCCAGGCGGTCGGCCGCGGTGGAGCTGGGCGCCGCGCGATGGGGCGGTTCTCCCGCCGGGATCAGGCGCACGCCGTCCAGCGTCAGCGCTTCGCGCGCCTCTTCGGCGAGCCGCAGGTGGCCGAGGTGGATCGGGTCGAAGGTACCACCGAGCAATCCCAGTGGCCCGCAGCCGGCTTCAGCCCTTGGGGACGTCATTGGCCGGAACGTCGAACACGTCGCGCGCGTTGCAGTAGAAGCTGGCGAACACCACGGGGATCAGGATCAGCGGCAGCGGCACCGAAACCAGCGTCGCCAGCGTCGGCGAGATGAGGCCGAGCACGCCGACGATGAGGCCGGGAATCAGCGCGCCGAACAGCATCAGTGCCAGGGCGTAGGCAAGAAAGGGCCGCCAGTTGCGCAGGCAGGCGTGAAAGCTGAAGAACATCGCCTTGGGCGCGGTCAGCCCCCACCAGCCGGCCAGCAGCGGCGCAAACCAGTAGGCCATCATCACCGGGGTGGACAGCGCCAGCGCGACCAGCAGCGAGAACAGGACGTTGGGGCTGGATGCGGTCTGTTCGTCCATCCGCCCGCTGGTCATCGCCTCCAGCAGCGCACCACGATCGACCAGCGAGGTGAGGACCAGCACCAGCAGGCTGGCGACGAGGTAGATGCCGCCCACCGTCACCAGACTCTGGACGTTGCTCTTGAAGCCGGAGAACAGCACGTCCGGACCGACCTTGCGGCCCTGGTCGACGGCCCGGCACCCGTTCAGTACGCCGAGCGACAGCACCGGCATCAGCAGCGAGGCGATCGGCTGGCCGATGAAGGGGAACAGGCTGACGATGATCAGCACCAGCAGGTAGGCGAAGGCGAGGAAGCTGAGCAGCGCCGGATTGCGCCACCACAGCCTGAAGCCTTCCTGCAGCCAGGCCCAGCCGCGCGGGGTGGGAAGTTGTCGTGCTTGCATGGGCGGATTATGCGTGCGGCGGAGGATCGCCGGGGAGGGGCGCGGCGAGCGCCGGCGCCTGTGCGAAGGTGTCGCGCCAGGCCGCGAGCAGGGCGCCGGCGAGAACCGGCACCAGCACCAGCATGCCCAGCCCGGCGGGAATGAGTGCGAGCCATACCAGCACGTAGAGCATCACCGCGAGCAGGCCGAAGGTGAGCAGGTTGCGCAGACAGGCCAGCGCGGACAGCTTCATCGCGTCCAGCGGGGCGACGTTCTGCAGCATGACCAGCGCCGGCGCAAAGCTCAGCGCCATCACCAGCAGCGCGGAAAGCAGCGAGAAGACCAGTACGCCCAGCATCAGTCCGCCCGCGGCAAAGCCGACACCGCCCAGGCCCGCCGCAGCGCCGCCCGCAAAGAGCGCGCTGCCGCCAACCGCCGCCGCGATCAGCGTGCCGAGCAGGTGGAAGCCGCCCACCATCAGCAGGTTCCCCGGGTGACGGCGCAGTCCCTCGAAGAGATGGTCGATGCGCAGGGTCTGGCCCTGTTCGACCGCGTGCGCACCGGCCAGCAGGCCGCCCACCAGCAGCGGGAAAGCCACCGGCGCCGCGGCCCAGCCGAGGAAGGGCAGGAAGCCGAGCGCGGCGAGGATGACGAACAGGATGAGCGCCTGGACGACCCAGACGCCGGGGTTGGCGGTGAAGATGCGCCAGCCGGTGGCCAGCCAGCGCAAGGCCTGCGCGGGGGTGACCGACGCCGGAGTGGGCAGCGGGTGGTGGCGGTGGTGATTGGGTTGGGTCATCGGCGGCAGGGCCTGGAAACGGGGCGGGCGAGCAGTCCGGCCGCGGGGGCGGACGGGTACGGAGGCCGGATGCTAGCCGATGGGCATCGCAAGCTCAAAGCCCCGCGCCGCAATCGAGTGCGGGCACGCCGGCGATGCGCAGGCGCAGGATGTCTCGGTACTCATCCGGGTTCTTGACCAGCACCATCTCGCCGGCGCGCGGCAGATGGAAATCGGCCGCGCGCGACAGCCAGAAACGCAGCGCCGCGGCGCGCAGCACGCCGGGCCAGGCGGCGTGTTCGGCGGGGGTGAACGGGCGTTCGGCGTGGTAGGCCGCGAGCAGCGCCGCGCAGCGCGCCGGGTCGAGTTGGCCGTCAGCCTCGGTGCACCAGTCGTTGACGGTGACCGCGACGTCGAACAGCAGGGCGTCGTAACCCGCGAAGTAGAAGTCGATCACGCCGCCGATGTGTTCGCCATCCCACAGCACGTTGTCGCGGAAGAGGTCGGCATGGATGGCGCCCGCCGGCAGCGCCGCGAGGTCCACGCCGCGCTGGAACGCGAGTTCGTCGTCGAGCAGGCGCTGCTCCGCGGCGGGCAGGAAGCGCTTCACCGCTTCGGCCGTGGCAGTTCGCCAGGCCGGGCCGCGCGGGTTGTCCTGGCGGCGTCCGTAGGACTGGCCGGCAAGATGCAGTCCGGCAAGCATCGCGCCGACCTTGGCGCAGTGCTGCAGCGCGGGCGCCATCACCGAGACGCCCGGCAGGCGCATCACCAGCACCGCGGGGCGCTCGCTGAGGGTGTCGAGGTATTCGTTGTCGCGGTTGGCGATCGGTGCCGGCACCGGCAGACCATGGCGCGCGAGGTGGGCCATCAGGTGAAGGTAGTACGGCAGTTCGGCGCGCGGAATGCTTTCGAACAGCGTCAGCACGTAGCGGCCCAGCGTGGTGGTGACGAAGAAGTTGCTGTTCTGCACGCCGGCCGAGATGCCGCGCAGCTCCACCGGGCGACCGATGGCGTAGTTCTGCAGCCAGCGGGCGAGTTCGGCGTCGGACACGGAGGTGAATACGGACATGGTGTTTTCCGGGCGCGGGTTCAGGCGGATGGGTGGGCCGACGCTGCTGCTCTGACCGCTTCCCAGGCCGACAGTTTTTCGGTGAGCGGGCGGGCGGCGTGAGCGGGGCTGGTGGAGGGCAGGCGCTGCAGTTTCAGTGTAGGTCGCAGCACGCGCAGCCGGTCGCCGCGCGCGAAGTGGCGGCGGAAGGCGGTTTCCGCCGCGGTGCCGTTGAAGAACAGGTGCTCCAGTGCCGGGCAGGCGGTAATCAGTCCCGGCAGGTCGTTGGGGGTGACGCTGTCGGGTGCGATCGCGCTGTCGAGGCTGCCAGGACGTCGGCAGGATGCAATGACATCCCAGAGCGCGACGCCGGCGTCGAGGAGGCGCTGCAGGCGTTCGGCGTAGGGCAGCGCCGGCCCGGCGCCGAACAGCGCGCCCATGATGGTCCAGAACGCATTGCGCGGATGGGCGTAGTACTGCGCCGCCGTCAGCGAGGCCACGCCCGGCATGCTGCCAAGCACGAGCACGCGCGCATCGCTGCGCCACACCGGCGCAAAACTGCGGACCTCGGGTGCGCTGCTTACCAGCTCTTGATCACCCACATCGGCACCGCGAGCGTGGGTGCGGTGTCGTCGCGCACCATCTGGCCGTTGCCTTCCTTGTCGACGAGGTAGTAAGGCACGCCGTGCGGCGGGGTCACCTTCACCATGTAAAGCTTGCCGCGTACGCGGTACTCGGTGACTTCGTCCTCGCCGCGCTTGCGGATGGTGACCTGCGGCTCTTCGGTGTCGGTCATGCCCGGCGGCGGGGGCGGCGGTTCGGGGATCGGTTCGAGCTTGGGCGGCTGCTGGGCGAAGGCGGGCAGGGCTGCGGCGAACAGCGCGGCGGCGAGGATGCGACGCATGGTGGTTCTCCTTGAGTGGGCGCGGATTCTAGCAGTGGGCAAGGGGCGCCGCTTTCCGACGCCGGCCCGGCCGGGCGCCGTGCAACCGCGCGCAGGGGTGTTCCGCGGCCGAAACGGGTTCAAAGGTTGAGCATCAGTTCATGTTCTTCAGGCAGCGGCAGGAAGCCGCGGGTTTCGTAGTGCTTGAAGATGGCTTCGACCACGTCCTCCGGCTTGTCGATCACCTGGACCAGATCGAGATCGTCCGGATGGATCATGCGCTCGGCCACCAGGCGGTCGCGGAACCAGTCGAGCAGGCCCTGCCAGAACGGGCCATGCACCAGGATCACCGGAATCCGCCGGCTCTTGCCGGTCTGGATCAGGGTCATCGCTTCCAGCAACTCGTCCAGCGTGCCGAAACCGCCCGGCATCACCACATAGGCGGCGGCGAACTTCACGAACATGAACTTGCGCGCGAAGAAGTGCTGGAAGGTCTGCGAGATGTCCTGGTAGGGGTTGGCCTGCTGCTCCATCGGCAGCTGGATGTTGAGGCCGACCGAGGGGCTCTTGCCGAAGAAGGCGCCCTTGTTGGCGGCCTCCATGATGCCCGGGCCGCCGCCGGAGATCACCGAGAAGCCCGCATCCGACAGCTGCCGGGCGATCTGCTCGGTGAGCATGTAGTACATGTGGTCGGGCGGAATGCGCGCACTGCCGAAGATGGATACCGCCGGGCGAATGGCATTGAGGCGTTCGGTCGCCTCGACGAACTCTGCCATAATTCCGAAGATTCGCCAGGACTCGCGCGCGTTGAAGCGCGGCGCGGTGCCTTGCAGGCTGTGGGAGAGCTTGTCTTTCGCGGTCATTCGTTTCTCTACTGTCTTTGTTCTCGGCCGGGATGACGCTCGCGTGCGTCCGTCGTCCCGGCCCGCCGCCAGGAATCCACGATGCCCACCCTGCTGCTCGTCGACGGCTCCAGCTATCTTTATCGAGCCTTCCATGCGCTGCCCGACCTGCGTAATTCGCGCGGCGAGCCGACTGGCGCCATCCGCGGGGTGCTGTCGATGCTACGTCGGCTGGAGAGTGACTACAAGGCGGAGTATCGCGCCTGTGTGTTCGATGCCAAGGGCAAGACCTTCCGCGACGACTGGTACCCGGACTACAAGGCCAACCGGCCGTCGATGCCGGACGACCTGCGCGTGCAGGTGGAGCCGCTGCATGCCGCGGTCCAGGCCGAAGGCTGGCCGCTGCTATCGGTGGATGGCGTGGAGGCCGACGATGTCATCGGCACGCTTACCCGGCAGGCCGTCGAGCGCGGCTGGGAGGTCGTGATCTCCACCGGCGACAAAGACCTCACCCAGCTGGTGCGGCCCGGTGTGCGCTGGGTGAACACGATGAGCGAGGAGGTGCTGGACGAAGCCGGGGTGACGGCCAAGTTCGGCGTGCCGCCGGAACGCATCGTGGACTACCTGGCCCTGGTTGGCGACACGGTGGACAACGTGCCGGGTGTGGAGAAGTGCGGCCCCAAGACCGCGGTGAAGTGGCTGACCGAGTACGGCACGCTGGATGCGCTCGTCGCCAGCGCCGACAAGGTCGGCGGCAAGGTGGGCGAGAACCTGCGCAAGCACCTCGAGTTCCTGCCGCTGGGGCGCCGGCTGGTGACGGTGGCGACGGACATTCCGCTGCCGGTGACGCTGGACGAACTGCCGGCGCGCGACGACGACCGCGAGGCCCTGAAGGCGCTCTACGAACGCTTCGAGTTCCGCAGCTGGCTGCAGGACATCGCCGACGGCAACCGGCCGGGGCGGTCTGCGCCGGCGGGCAACGGCCTGCGCCGCAACTTCGCCGCGGTTGAAACCGAGCCGGTGGACCCGCCGCAAACGGAGCCTGGCGCGCATCGCGTGGGGTACCTCACCCTGCTCGACTGGGCGCAGTTCGATACCTGGGTGGCGCGGCTGGAGGCCACCCCGCTGGTGGCATTCGATACCGAGACCACCAGCCTGGACCCGATGAGCGCGCGCCTGGTTGGCATGTCCTTCGCACTGGCGCAGGGCGAAGCCGCCTATCTGCCGCTGGCCCACCGCGGCACCGACGTACCGCAGCAGCTGCCGCTCGACGAGGTGCTGGCGCGGCTGAAGCCGTGGCTGGAATCCGATCGCCACGCAAAGCTTGGGCAGAACCTGAAGTACGACGCCCATGTGCTGCTCAATCACGGCATCCGCCTCGGCGGCATCACCCACGACACCCTGCTCGAATCCTACGTGCTCGAGAGCGACAAGCCGCATGACATGGACTCGCTCGCCAAGCGTCACCTCGGCCTGACCACGATTCCCTACACCGAGGTGTGCGGCAAGGGCGCCAAGCAGATCGGCTTCGATGAAGTGGCGCTGGACTGCGCCGCCGCCTATGCCGCCGAGGACGCCGACGTGACCCTGCGCCTGCACGAGACGCTGTGGCCCCAGGTGGAAGCGCTGCCGCGGCTGGCGGCGCTGTATCGCGACGTGGAACTCCCCACGCTGCAGGTGTTGTTCGAGATGGAGCGCACCGGCGTCCTCATCGACCCCTTCCTGCTCGCCCAGCACGGCGAGGAACTCGGCCGCCGCCTGCTCGGCCTGGAAGCGGAGGCCCACGTGCTTGCCGGGCAGCCGTTCAATCTCGGTTCGCCCAAGCAGCTCGGCGAGATCCTGTTCGGCAAGCTCGCCCTGCCGGTGCTCAAGAAGACCGCCACCGGCCAGCCCTCCACCGACGAGGACGTGCTCACCCAGCTTGCCGAGGACTACCCGCTGCCCAAGCTGCTGCTGGAGCATCGCAGCCTCGCCAAGTTGAAGAGCACCTATGCCGACAAACTGCCGCGCATGGTCAACCCCAAGACCGGCCGGGTGCACACCTGCTTCTCGCAGGCCACCGCGGTCACCGGCCGCCTGGCCAGTACCGACCCCAACCTGCAGAACATCCCGATCCGCACCGCGGAAGGGCGCCGCATTCGCGCCGCCTTCATCGCCCCGCGCGACCATGTCATCGTCTCGGCCGACTACTCGCAGATCGAACTGCGCATCATGGCCCACCTGTCGGGCGACGCCCGCCTGCTCGAGGCCTTCGCGGAGGGCGAAGATGTGCATCGTGCTACCGCCGCCGAAGTGTTCGGCGTCGCCCCGTCGGAGGTCAGCAGCGAGCAGCGCCGTTACGCCAAGGTCATCAACTTCGGCCTGATCTACGGCATGAGTGCGCACGGCCTCGCGAAGAACCTCGGCATCGAACGCGGCGCCGCGCAGGCCTGGATCGACCGCTATTTCGCGCGCTATCCCGGCGTGGCCGACTACATGGAACGGATCAAGGCCGAAGCGAAGGACAAGGGCTATGTCGAAACCGTGTTCGGCCGCCGCCTGCACCTGCCCGACATCCGCGCCCAACAAGCCGGCCGCCGCCAGGCCGCGGAGCGGGCCGCAATCAACGCGCCGATGCAGGGCACCGCGGCGGATCTGATCAAGAAGGCGATGATCGCGGTCAGCGGCTGGCTAAGGGCATCGGGACTGAAGTCGCGGCTGGTGCTGCAGGTGCACGATGAGTTGGTACTGGAGGTGCCGGTAGCGGAAGTCGAGACATTGCGCGCAGCGCTTCCGGGCCTCATGGGCGGCGTCGCCGCACTTTCGGTCCCGCTGCTGGTGGAAGTGGGGGTTGGAAACAACTGGGATGAGGCGCATTGAAGGCTCCGTCTGCAGGCTGTCCGCAGACGGAGCCGATGTTTGTTTCAGCCTTTTGCCGTATTCCGGATGGCAACGCTTAGCTGCTAGGCTTGTGCGGCGCGGTAGCATCTGCGGAGGTTGCAGGTGAGATAATGCGCTTTGTGACGAAAGCCGGCGCGCCTCGTGTGAGGCCAAGTGCGCGGGACCGGGGAGGGCCGGCCCGCCCTTTACCCCTGGTGTCGTCCATGCTGTGGCCGGTATGCGGGCTGCTTCGAACAAAAGAAATTTGACTGACGGAATTCAGCGATGGCTTCAACTCAAAACCAGCAGGATGGAACGATTGCCTCCTTCGAGGGCAAGCGGATCTGGGTGACCGGGCACCGAGGGATGCTCGGTTCCGCAATGGTTCGCAGTCTTGCCGGCGAAGGTGCCGAGCTACTGCTCACCACACGCGCAGAAGTCGATCTCTGCAACCAGGCTGCTGTCTACGCATGGATGGAAGCGAATCGTCCCGAGCTTGTCTTCCATATCGGCGCCAAGGTAGGCGGAATCCATGCCAATGCGACGTTGCCCGCGGACTTTGTTCGCGAGAACCTGCTGATTCAGTGCAACGTCATCGACGGCGCTTATCGAAGCGGCGTACAGAAGCTCGTCTTCGTGGCGTCCAACTGCACCTATCCGTCCCTGGCGCCGCAACCCATCGCCGAAGACGCCCTGCTGACCGGGCCGCTCGATGCCAACATCCGTTCGTACGCCGTTAGCAAGATTGCCGGAATCGAAATGTGTTCGGCCTATCGCCGCCAGTACGGCTGCAATTTCGTTGCGGTCATTCCGCCCAACCTGTACGGGCCGGGGGACAACTACCACCCGCAGCACAGCCATGTAGTGGCGGGCATCCTGCGGCGGGCGCACGAGGCAAAGATGCAAGGGGCTGACGAGTTCGTCGTGTGGGGCGACGGAACCCCGCGTCGCGAACTCCTGCACGTCGATGACCTCGCGGA
Source organism: Azoarcus olearius (assembly GCF_001682385.1). Lineage (NCBI taxonomy): Bacteria > Pseudomonadati > Pseudomonadota > Betaproteobacteria > Rhodocyclales > Zoogloeaceae > Azoarcus > Azoarcus olearius. The sequence continues at coordinate 4,039,383 of NZ_CP016210.1, read as the reverse complement.
TGCGATGAAGTATGTGATGCGTGCGCCGACCACCCACGATCTCTACAACGTCGGCTGTGGCCACGACCTTGCTATCTCGGAACTGGCGTCCATCATCGCTGACGTCGTTGGCTTCAAGGGGCGCATCGTCTACGACGCAAGCAAACCGAACGGCACCATGCGCAAGTTGCTCGACAGCAGCCGCATCCGCGCGCTTGGCTGGGTCCCGAAGGTAGACGAGCGACTGGGCCTGCGCAGCGCCTACCAGGATTTCATGCAGATTCTTGAAGATCCGGCGCGCCGCGCCCGCATCGGCGACTGAGGCGGCTGCCCTCTTCGTTCGTGCCGCCGCGCGGAGGATACCGCGCGCCTTTTTTCCGACCCCCCGGAACGTCCAAGATGTCCTCTGAGTATGCTATTCCAACTGGCCTTGTCGGCCGTTTTGCCGTTGTCAAACTGTGGCCCGAGATTAAGACAGCCGAAGACGAATGCATCGCACGGCTGAAACTCGCCGCTGCGGCCCTGGGGGTCGAATGCATCGAAGTGCTGGCCGACGGTACTGTGCTGTCGGGCGGAGGCGGGCGGGTGTCCCGCAGCAACGTCGATTTCGTCATTCACCTGCACTACGACACGCCCAAGCTATATGACGCGTTTTCCTTCGTTGCGCTTTGGAACCCACTGAAGTTCTATCACGAGTGGGGTTACCAGCGGTGCTCGCGCAACCTCACCACGCACGACGATTTTCTCAGTTGCAGTTCGCAGGCGGCGGACGATCATGTGTCGCGCATGATCCGTTCGGCCGGCACCCACCTGCCCCCCCATTTCCGTCTCTATCACTCCACCCCCGATATCGTGCATGAACCGTCGCTGGGCGACGGCAAGCTCTTCTACGCAGGCATCAACTGGGAGGCGATCAATGGAGGCAAGTCGCGCCATCAGGAAGTGCTGAAGCGCCTGGATGACTCGGGCCTGCTGCGGATCTATGGGCCGCGTGTGTTCCAGGGCGTAAAGGTCTGGGAGGGCTATCAGAGCTATGTGCGGGAGGTCCCCTTCGACGGGGTGTCGATGCTCGACGAAATCTCCCGTGCCGGCATTGCACTGGTGCTGTCCTCCGCGGCCCATAAGGAGTCGGCCCTGATGTCGAACCGCCTGTTCGAGAGCATCGCGGCGGGGGCTTTGGTGATCTGCGACGAAAACCCCTTCGCGCGGCGGTTCTTCGGAGATTCGCTGCTCTACATCGACAGCCGCGTCTCGGCAGAGCAGATTCTGGCCGATGTCACGCGTCATCTCGAGTGGGCGCGCAGTCACCCCGATGAGGCGGTGGGCATGATCGCGCGTGCGCAAGCTATCTTCCGTGAGAAGTTCACGTTGATCGGCAACCTGCGCGCCTTGTATGAGGGTTTGCTCGAGCGCAAGCAGGCGTTGGCGGAGCGGGCCGGCCTGGATGTCGCGGCACGCGCACGCGTGAAGCTCTTCATGCTCATGCCGGAGTATTCCGAGGCGCAACTGCGCATGCATGTCGACAGCGTGCGCGTACAGGATTACGCGGCGCTGGACCCTGTGCTGGTGGTCGAGCCCCGAGTGGCCGAGTTGTTCGCCGAGGACATCGCTGCGCACGTGGCGCTGTCACCGGTGCCCTTCGCCGTGCGGCGTGTGGCGTTTACCGAGATCGAGCCCGGCTCCGGTGTCGGTCGGCGGCGGCGGTTGGGCGAGGTCATGCTTGAGTTGATCAGCGATCTCGATGCAGAGGCGTTCGTATTCGTGGCCCCGAACGAGCATCTGTTCTCCAACCACGTGAGCACGCTGGCCGCCGCGCTCCGCCGCAACCCGGGGGCCGGGTGTGCGGCAACCGCGGCGATTCTGAAAAACGGCGAGGCGCCCATCCATCAGGTGCACGAACTGGTGGATTTCGGGCACGTGGACCGGTTGTGCCCTTCCGGGTACGGTCGCTTCATGTTCCGCACGGCCGCGATCCGTGAGGATATTGCACTCGCATTGCCTTACCTTGATGGCCGGCCTCTGGCCGTGCTCGTTGCCGATCACGAGATCGAGCAGCAGCTTGCGGCAACGATCGTGATAGACGTGAAGCAGGAGTTCCCGGCCCGCACCTGGGACGAGGCGGCCGAGAACGAGATCATCCGCGACTACTCACCCGAGGTGTTCCGACTGCGTTGCGGCTTCGGGCCGCGTCCGCATCCCGCAGTCGCAACGGTGGCCGGCGAGCCGGCTCCGCAACCTGCCGCATTGCCTGTCAGCAGCCTGTCGCAGTTGGCGCGCCGCGCCCTCAACCCGCGCTGGCTGGCGATGCAATGGCGTCTGATCCGTAGCAGCGGCCTGCGAAGCCGCTTGCAACTGCTCAAAACGCGTCTTGCCAGCTAGGGCTTTCCCGCCTCGGCTAATTTCCCTGAAAGAAGAGAGCCTCCCGATTTGCAAGACTACGAAGTCGTTGATCCCCATCGGCGCCCGCCGGTTGCGCCGCGCTGGATGTTCGAAGGCCTGCGGCGGCACCGCCAACTCACCGCGCAGATGGTCAGGCGCGAGGTTGTCGGCCGTTACCGCGGCTCGATGATGGGCATGGCGTGGTCATTGTTCTATCCCTTGCTGATGCTCTCGGTGTACACCTTCGTGTTTACCGTCGTGTTCAATGCCAAGTGGGGCGGTGGCAGCAGCGTGGGCAAAGGTAGCTTCGCGGCACTCGTCTTCGTGGGCCTGGTGGTCCACGGAGTGTTTGCCGAATGCCTGACCAAGGCGCCAGGGCTGATCGTCGCCAACGCCAACTACGTGAAGAAGGTGGTCTTTCCGCTGGACATCCTCGCTTGGGTGCTGGTCGGATCGGCCTTGTTCCATGGGGCGGTCAGCCTGCTCATCCTGCTGGTGGCGCAAGCGTTGTTCGCGTCGGTGCCGTGGACGGTGGTTCTTTTTCCAGTCGTGCTGTTGCCGCTGGTGTTGGCGTGTATCGGCTTGTCCTGGTTCCTGTCGGCCGCGGGGGTTTACCTGCGCGACATCAGCCATGTCACCGGCGTTGCCTCGAGTCTGCTGCTGTTCATGTCGCCCGTGTTCTATCCGGCCGATGCCCTGCCGGAGCAGTTCCGCTTCTGGCTCGGAGTCAATCCGCTCACCTATTTCATCGAAGAAAGCCGTGCTGTGCTGATCTTCGGCCACCTGCCCCAGGGCGAGGCCTGGCTCGCGGCGATGACGGTCGGACTGCTGATAGCCTGGAGCGGTTTCGTATGGTTTCAGCGCACCCGTCGGGGGTTTGCCGATGTCATGTGAGGCGCCTGCCATCGAGGTGCGTGGGGTGTCGAAGCGGTACGAGATGTACGCCACCCCGCGCGACCGTCTCAAACAGTTCCTGTTGCCCCGACTGCGGCGCAGCTTGGGGCTCGCCCCGCGTAATTACTACGATGAATTCTGGGCGCTACGGGACATCAGCTTTGAAGTCGGCCGTGGCGAATCGATTGGCATTCTTGGCCGTAACGGCAGCGGCAAGAGCACGCTGTTGCAGATCATTACCGGCACGCTTGCGCCGACCACAGGTAGCGTGGTGACCCGAGGGCGCATTGCGGCGCTGCTCGAACTGGGATCAGGTTTCAATCCCGATTTCAGCGGGCGCGAGAATGTCTACCTGAACGGCGCGCTGCTAGGGCTGAGCCGGGAAGAGATCGACGCGCGGTTCGATGCCATCGCGGCTTTTGCCGACATCGGCGAGCATCTTGATCAACCGGTCAAAACGTACTCGAGTGGCATGCTGGTCCGGCTCGCGTTTGCGGTGCAGGTGCAGGTCTCGCCCGATATCCTGATCGTTGACGAAGCGCTCGCGGTCGGTGACGCACTATTCCAGAAGCGTTGCTTCCAGCGCATCGAGAAGCTGGTGTCCGACGGCACGTCATTGCTTTTCGTTTCCCACGATCAGGAGAGCATCCGCACGCTGACCAACCGCTGCCTGCTGCTCAACCACGGCCGCGGTGTCGCGTGGGGAAATTCATCCAGCGTGGTGCTGGAGTACCGGCGGTTGCTGCATGCGGACGAGGCCGCCTACTTCACCGCGGTGACCCAAGCGGCGCGAGCCCGCTCGGCGGGCGCGGAGGACGTCAAGGCCGAGGCCCCGGCGGCACTTGTGCCCCCCCCGTCCGACGAAGGGCCCCGATCGGACCGCCTGTCCTTTGGTGATGGTGGCGTCCACGTGGTGGCGGTTTCCACGCACGACGGCGAAGGCAATCCCTGCACCGTGTTCTACCCCGGTCAGCGGCTCGTCATACGGGTGATGTGCGAATCGGCAATCAGCATTGACCGGCTGTGCGTGGCGGTGAGGCTGCGCAACAAGGAGGGGGTCAAGATCTACTCGTGGGGAACACTCAACCAGGACATCAGCCGGCGTTTTGCCGCCAGCGAGGAGCCGCTGTTCTGGGAGCGAGCCGTCTCGGCGGGGGAGCGTTTCGAAGTCGAACTCGAATGCGATTGTCACCTCGGCGTGAATCTCTACGAGATACAGACCTCCGTGACCTACGAGGAAACGCCGGATTACCTCTCCCAACGCCAGTTGCACTGGGTTGATGAAGCGGCATTCTTCCAGGTCCTGATGCGTAACGACGAGTACTTCTTCGGAGGTGTCGTCGACCTCAGGATGCACGCGCGCTGGCGGCAACTGGAGCAATCAACGGGATGAAGACATGAACTATTCCGCCGAATACGACGACTACTGGTCGCGAGAGGATCGGGTCGGTGAGGTCAGTGCCAGTCCGGAACATATCGCCGGGGTGATTGCCCGCGTTTGCGGGCTGGGGAGCGTACTTGACATCGGGTCCGGGGAGGGCGCCCTCGTCAGGGCGTTGCTCGCGCGCGGAATGGATGCGAGGGGGATCGATGTATCGTCCGTAGTGGTGGACCGAGTTAACCGCCGTATCCCGGGGCGGATTTCGGAGGCGTCCGTCCTTGCCTTGCCCTTTCCCGATGCCTCGGTCGATGCGGTTGTCTCCACGGACTGTCTGGAACACCTCGCGCCGGAGGACGTGCCGGCGGCACTTGGCGAGATCTACCGCGTCGCACGGCGGCATGTCGTGCTTCAGATTGCGACCACGGAAGACCGCGACGGCCACTGGCATCTCACGGTCGAGGGGCGGGCATGGTGGGAGACGCGCTGTTTCGAAGCCGGTTTCCGCAAGCACCCGCTCTACTACCGGGTCAATGACTACGCGGCTCTGAACCAGGACGGCTGGCAGGTCTTCATCCTCCTCGAAAAGGTGCCGGCAGAGGCGCTTGTCGCCTATCCGCTTACGGCGCTGATGGAAGAGCGCAACCTGCACATGGACATGCTGCGCGACAGTGGCGAGCGCTCGGACGCCCATGTGATCCGCTACCAGTGGGCCAGTGCGTACGTGAAGTCTGGAGACCGTGTCCTGGATGCGGCCTGCGGGCTGGGGTACGGCACGCATGTCGTCCGCAACCTTACCGACGCCGCTGAAGTCGTGGGCATCGACGGTAGCGACTACGCCATCGACTACGCGACGCGGAGCTACGCCGCCGACGACGGTCGCGTGCGTTATCGCTGCGGGCTGCTGCCCCAGGCGCTTGCCAGCTATGAGGACGGCGCTTTCGACGTCGTCATCTCCTTCGAAACGCTGGAGCATGTGGACGACCCCGTAGCGCTGCTGGAGGAGTTTCGCCGCGTGCTTGCACCCGGTGGCCGCCTGATTGCCAGCGTCCCGAACGATTGGAGCGATGAAACCGGCAGCGATCCCAATCCGCACCATCTCCACGTCTACACGTGGGAGCGCCTGCAGCGGGAAGTGTCGGCCGGATTCATCGTCGAAGCGACGGCCGCGCAGACGGCGACTCGCTGCAAAATTCCTGGACAACGGTTGGAATGGGAGCGCTGCGGACGCAGCCTGACCCCTGTCTCCCCGGCAGAAGCACCGCGGACCCGCGCCGAATGGTGGTTGATCGTCGGGATGAAGTCGCCGCTTCAGCCTGCGCTCCCCTATCGCGAACGGGCGTTCGCCAATGTCGCTGCCACCGGTCATCCCTCGGTTCGTTATGCAGAGGCGTACGACAACCCGTGGCTGATGCACAGCCTCGTCAACGTGGGTTACCGGCTCAGTGAGCCCGACGCCCTTGATCGCCTCGCTGCTGAAGTTTTGGCGACTGCAAATCCGGACTCGAACGACCGGGCCGCCGCGCTGTGCGTGGCCGCCTATCAGCTGCTGGGCCGTCCGCTTGCCGAGGCTGCGGAGGTTGAAGCAACGCTGACCCTCGTCGCGGAAGTCATCCAGCGCGAACCGCGCGATGCGATGGGGTTTCGCTGGAGAGTCTCGCTGCAGTTCGTGCGGGCCCGACTGCTGCTGATGGTGGGCAGACTGGACGACTCGCTTGACGCCTTCATCGAGTGTGCGCAGAACGACGTGCGGCGCTTTGGGGTCCATCTGGCCACCAAGACGACCGAAGCGTGGTTTCTCGCAGGCAAACTGGCGTATACGCTCGGGCGCCTGGAGCAGGCGGGAACGTGCTGGAGGAGCGGCGTCCGTTGTGGGGAGTTCCTGCAGTCGGCCAGTCTGGACGACATCCTCATGAACCGCGCCTATCCCAATCTCTTCAATCACGGCGATGGCGTGCGCGAGTACGCGCTCGCGTGGGACAACATTGCACGTTGTGCCAACGGTTTGCACCAACTGGCACGCGGTGGCCGTTTCGACATCGAGCAACTGGAAACGAGTTTCCAGGGCGAATACGCCATTGTCAGCCGTGATGCCCAGGGTTCGCGCGAGGCGCTGCTCCGTCTCATGCCCGAACTGTCCGATACACGTGCGCTGCTGGTGGAGCGGACCAATATGCTTGAAGCCCATGCCGAGGCGCTCAAGCGTGAGATCGCCGATCTTGTCGCCACTCGCCAGACGCTCGTGGAGCGTACTGACGAGTTGGTGCGTACGCGGTCGGATCTCGTGGAGCGTACGGAAAGTCTGGTAGGCACTCGGCGGGAACTTGTTGCGCGGACGGACGAGCTTGTGGCTACCCGGCGGGACTTGGTCGAACGCACCGACGATCTGGTTGGAGCGCGTGCCGCGCTCACCGAGCGGACATCGATGCTAGAGGCGGCGTTGGGAGAGATCGCATCCCTGAAGGCAGAACTGGCGGGGCTGCGCCCCAGCCACGGAGCTAGGTCTTGAAACAGGCGTTTTCCGGATAAGTGTAGCGGCCAAGCAGAGCGGGTACGCGCTGTCAGTAATTTTGCGCGCCACACCAGCGGCGATGCATGAGGATGATGAAGTCGGGTTCCGGTCGGGTGGGCGCGTCAGGCTGGACAATCCGAGCCGTGGTGAAAGGTCGCATGTCGCACTGCGGTAGAATATGCGGACAAGAAGCAACGGCCGCGGACGTGCGGAGGGAGGGGGTCATGACGTTTTTTCCGGTGTTCCTGTCGGTCGTGCTTGTTGTGCGTAACGAGTCCGCGCGGCTTGAAGACATCCTGGCGTCTGCGGTAGGCAGCGTTTCGCCGCTCGTGAGCGATTACGAAATCGTCGTGGTCGATAACGCATCCTCTGATGACAGCGTGACGAGGCTGAAGCGCCTGACCGGCGAGGATGGGCTGCCCAACCTGCAGGTTTATGCCCTGACCAAGGAGGTCGATACGGATACGGCCTCATGGGTGGGGCTGGAAAATGCACTCGGTGATTTCGTCGCGGTGATCGACCCTCTTGCCGATGACATCGCCTTTCTGCCGCAGATGCTCGACAAGGCGGTTTCGGGAGCCGATGTCGTCTTCGCGACTAACCAGCAAAGGCCGCCGCAGTCGCTGGCATACAATCTTGCGTACTTGGCGTTCAACCGCCTCTACAAGTTCTTCAACGGCATTCACCTTGCCAAAGAGGCGCCGCAGTACCGATTGCTGAGCAAACGGGTCATCAACTTCATCCTGCAACACCCGCAGCCGTCGATCACCTACCGCCATCTGCCCGCCACAGGTGGGTTTGCCCGCGTTAATCTGGAATACAGCGCACCGCCGCGCGCGCGCGCCACCAAACGTCTTGGCGAAAGCATCGGCCGTGGCACACGGCTGCTCGTGTCGACCACTCGCGCGCCCATGCGTCTGGTCACCGCGTTGTCGCTCTTCGGTGCGGTCGCCAATGTGCTCTATTCCATCTATGTGCTAGCGGTCGCGCTGCTGAGTCCGGACGTCGCCCCGGGCTGGGCGAGCCTGTCGCTGCAGCAATCGGGGATGTTCTTCCTGATCTCGCTGGTCCTGCTGGTGCTGGGCGAGTACATCCTGCACATGGCGAGTCTGTCGACCGAGGGCCCGCCCTACCATGTCGCGCAGGAATTCACCAGCGCGCGGCTAACGCGGCGCGAAAAGCTGAATATCGAGGATGTATCGTCGGTTCGCGCAGTGTCGGTCTTGGCTGGCGTGGAACGCGTCGCGTGACGGCTGCCGGGATGCCCATGTTCGACGCAATTGTCGTCGGGGGCGGATTTTACGGCTCGGCGATTGCCATCTACCTCGCCCAGCAGCGTCGTTTCGGCCGTGTTCTGCTCGTCGAGCGCGAGCGGGAATTGCTGGTGCGCGCGTCGTATCACAACCAGGCCCGAGTCCACAACGGGTATCACTATCCGCGGAGCTTCACGACCGCCTATCGCAGCCGCGTGAATCTACCGCGTTTCGTGCGTGACTGGCCGGCGGCGGTTAAGAAGGACTTCGTCAAGCTGTACGCGATTGCGCGCCGCAATTCCAAGGTGACGAGCCGCCAGTTCGAACGTTTTTGCCGTGACATCGGGGCCTTCATCGAACCAGCCCCTGTCAGCCTGGCACGCTACTTCGACCCCCACTTCATCGAGAACGTCTACGTCGTCGAGGAGCATGCGTTCGACGCTACCGTCTTGCGCACCTGGGCGGAGAGCGAACTGCGGGAGAGCGGTGTCGAGGTCCGGCTCGCAACCCGTGCCATTGCGGTGGTGCCGGCAACGGAAGGCGGGCTCGTCGTGACCCTGGGTGCCGCCGAGCGAGGTGAGTACCCGGTTCGCGCCGCCCATGTCTTCAACTGCACCTACAGCGGACTCAACCAACTCGGTGGCCGTTTCGGTACGACAAGGACCGGGCTCAAGCATGAGTTGACCGAGATGGCGCTGGTGGAGGTGCCCGCCCCTTTCAAGGAACTGGGCGTCACCGTGATGGACGGGCCCTTCTTTTCCCTGATGCCGTTTCCGGCGCGGGCGTTGCACACGCTGTCCCACGTGCGCTACACGCCACACCTCCAGTGGGAGGACGCCGTCGGGGTGGACCCGTATCAGCGTATGCACGACTACGGACGCCCCACCCGGGTGGACAGGATGGTGCGCGACGTGGCGCGATACCTGCCGTTGGTTGAGCAGGCGCGCCACGTCGATTCGCTGTTCGAGGTGAAGACGGTGCTGCAGAAGAACGAGGGCGACGACGGCCGCCCCATTCTGTTCGAGCGCCATGCGGAGCTGCCGGGCTGTTATTCCATCCTCGGCGGGAAGATCGACAACATCTACGACGTTCTCGAGAAGCTCGAGAGCGAAACCCTGCTTCCGTCATCGGGCACGGAGGAGTCTTCGACATGAAAGCATTGATTGGCTACACCGGATTCGTCGGCAGCACGCTGCTCCGCCAGACCGCCTTCGACGCGCTATTTCGCTCCACCGACATTCACGAAATCGAAGGTCGTCGTTTCGATCTGGTGGTGTGCGCCGGCGCGCCGGCACAGAAATGGATCGCGAACCGTGACCCGGAGTCGGACCTGGCGAAGATCAACGGCCTCATCGGTCATCTCGACCGGGTCGAGTGCAAGACCTTCGTGCTGATCAGCACGGTCGACGTGTTCAAGCAGCCGCTCGCGGTCGACGAGTCGTCGCCGGTCGACGAAAGCGGGCTGCACGCCTACGGGCTTCACCGTCGCCTGCTGGAGAAGTTCGTGGAGCGCCGCTTCGACCGCCACCTTGTGGTGCGCCTGCCCGGCCTCGTCGGTCCTGGGTTGCGCAAGAACGTCATCTTCGACCTTCTAAACGACAACAACCTGCACGCGATCGATAGTCGCGGCGTTTTCCAGTTCTACCCGATGGTCAATCTCTGGTACGACGTCGAGCGGGCGCTGCAGGCCGGGTTGTCGCTGGTCCACCTGACCGCGGCACCGGTCAGTGTGGCGGAGGTGGCGGCGAGTGGCTTCGGGCGGCGTTTTGATCAGCCGCTCGCGACACCGGCCGCCACATATGACATGCGCAGCCGCCACGCCGAACTGTTCGGCGGGCAGGGCGCCTATCAGTACAGCGTGCGTGAAACGCTGTCGGCCGTGCGGGCCTATGCTCAGTCCGAGCCGCGCGCGGTGAAGGTGGAGGCCGCAAAGTGAGACTGTCGATCTCGAACATCGCCTGGGATGCGGAGGAGGATGCGGCGGTGGCGGCACTGCTCGCGCGCCATGCAGTGGATGCGGTGGACGTTGCGCCGGGCAAGTATTTCCCGCGCCCGCAGCAGGCGACGGACGCGGAGGTGGCGGAGGTGCGCCGGTGGTGGGCAAGTCGGGGCATCGAAATCACGGGGATGCAGGCCTTGCTGTTCGGTACCACCGGTCTCAACGTCTTCGGTCCCGCCGACGTGCAGCGGGCCATGCTTGCGCACCTCGACGCCGTATGCCGCATCGGCGGCGGCCTGGGGGCGAAGTGCCTGGTGTTTGGTTCGCCGAAGAACCGGGACCGGGCGGCGCTCGACGACAGTCGCGTCCTGGACGTGGCATGCGGGTTTTTCTCCCGTCTGGGTGATGTTGCTGCGCGCCACGGCGTGGTGGTATGCCTTGAGCCGAACCCGGTGGCCTACGGTGCGAATTTCATGACGACCAGCGCGGAGACGGCTGCGGTTGTGCGGGCGGTGGGCCATCCCGCAATAAGGATGCAGCTCGACATCGGCGCCCTCGCTATGAACGGCGAGGACATCGGTGAGGTCGCGGCCGCCCATGGCGACCTGATCGCCCACATCCATGCGAGCGAGCCCGGGCTGAAAACCCTGGGTGACGGCGGGAGCGACCATGCTCGGGCGGCGGCCGTCCTGGCGGACGGGCGCGTGGGCAAGCTGGTATGCATCGAGATGCTGGCCGCGAACGACGAGCCGCACCTCGCTGCGATCGAGCGTGCGCTGCTCGCTGCCGACGCGACCTATCGGGTGGCGGAGCGCGGTGCATGAAGTGGTTGATTCTCGTTCTGGGCATCCTCAGCAACGCTTCCGCCAGCGTGCTGGTGAAGTACGCCATGCTGCCGCCGCGACGGTTTCCCTCGCTCGCTGACCCGATGGCGGCGCTTTCCAACTGGCCGTTCTGGCTTGGTCTTGCGCTGTATGGGGGGGCGTTCCTGCTGTACGCCGCCGCACTGGCGCGGCTGCCGCTCAATGTTGCACATCCGGTGCTCACCTCTGGAGCGGTCGCCACCGTCGCGCTGTTCTCGGTCGTGTTGTTCAGCGAGCCATTCCATTGGACGACGGCCGCTGGCGTGGTGCTGGTGATTGCCGGCGTCTTCCTGATCACTTTTCGCGTCGCCTGAATACTCCAAGACGATGACATCATCCTTCAAGCCGAACTTGCCCGAGGCCGCCCAGTGGGAGGTCCCCGCTTTCGATACGCCCCTGTGGCTCGGCCGTACCCACCGCCATTGCGTGGTTATCCCCGTCATCAACGAAGGCGAGCGCATCCGCAACCTGCTGCGGCGGATGACCGCGCTGTCCATCTCCTCGCAGGCCGACATCATCATCGTGGATGGCGGAAGCAAGGATGGATCGCTGGCGCTGGAGGCGTTGCAGGCGGAGAGCGTTCGGGGGCTGCTCGTGAAGACCGGGCCGGGTAAGCTCGGTGCGCAACTACGTTGTGCATACGCGTTTGCGCTCAATGAGGGCTACGACGGTATCGTGACGATCGATGGCAATGACAAGGATGATCCTGAAGGCATTCCGCGCTTCATCCAGGCGCTGGAGGCAGGCTACGACTTTGTCCAGGGGTCGCGTTTCGTTGCTGGGGGTATCGCCGAGAACACGCCGCGCTCGCGCGACTGGGCCATTCGTTTCATCCACGCGCCCGTGTTGAGCCTCGCCTCCGGCTTCCGCTGGACCGATACGACACAGGGTTTCCGGGCGTACAGCCGTGCCATGCTTCTCGATCCCAGGGTTGCCCCGTTCCGGGACGTGTTCGTTACCTACGAACTGCTGGCCTACATGTCGTATCGCGCACCGCGTCTCGGTTTCCGCTGCGTTGAATTGCCGTCGGCCCGCCGCTATCCCAAGGGCGAAGTCCCGACCAAGATTTCCAGCGTGCGTGGCAACCTTTCGGTGCTCAAAGTACTGGTGGCGTCATGTCTCGGGCAGTTCAATCCGGACGAAAAGGAGTACGCGCGGTGAGGGCGGAGACTGAGGGCCACAAGCGCGGACTGGCCTATGCGCTTGTCGCGGTCGTCGTCGTTGCCCAGATATTCGTCGCCGCCCATGCCCTGGTGGACCTGCCGAAGGTCGACGGCTGGGCCGTATGGAATCGCGTGATGCGTCTGCTGGCAGGCGAGGTGACCTGGGATCAGTATCTGTTTCTGCCGCACGGTGCGCATCTGCATTCGGTTGTTTACCTCGTTGCCTGGGCCGATTACCACTGGGCCAATGGGCGGCAGCTGCTAATGACGGTGGTGTCCTATCTCGCCACTGCCGGTTGTGCTTTGTTCGTCGCAGGACGCGTGCTGGCGTGGATGGAGCGGGAAGGGATTTCACTCATCGTCCGGTTGAGCGGCGCAGTGGCTGTGGCGGCACTGGTGACCAACCTCGCGGACTACGAAACGCTGATGCAACCTTTCCAGGTCGTCATGAGTGTGTCGCGCCTGACCTACCTGTTGTTGTTGTGGTACCTCATCAAGGTGTTGCGGCGCGGTAGCGTGGGGGCTTACCTGGCTGTCGTCGCGGCGAGTTGCCTTGCCGTAACCTTTCACGGTGCAGGCCACCTCTTTGCCGCCGCGTTCGCACTGTTGCACGTTGTCTTTTCGCGCCGCCCGCTCATGACGCTGGGAGCCCCGCTGCCGCTTATCGTCGGAATCGCCGTTCAGAAGCACTACTCGCCAGGCGGCGGCGAACTGGGGGCGCTCGGCATCCTGCTGTCGTCGCCTGACATGGCGGGAGCCTTCCTGAAGGCGGTGTGCGCATACTTTGCTACCCCGATCAACTATCTGTGGCCCGTCGTCGGCGAGCGGACGCTGCTGTCCATGGGATTCATCGTTTTCGCCGTGACCACGGCCTTTGCCGCGTATGGCACTGTCCTGGCGTTCGCGGCGCGCCTGCCACTGGGAAATGGGCGGCAGTGGAACGTAAGCGACGAGGTGGCGATGGCTTGGGTCATCGCTGTGATTCTGGCCTTGTCCGGGGCAGCGGCAGCGGCATTCTGGATCGTGCGTGTCGGCGCGGGGAACGCCGGGGAGGCCTATCGTTCGGTGCTCGCGAGCGCGCGATACGGAGCATACGCAAGCCTGGCCTGGAGCATCTTCATGGGGGTCGCGGTTCTCGGGTTGGCACGTTTTCGCGCTGCGCGTCATGCCCAGCTAGGCGTCACCCTCCTGGTTACGCTGGCCGCAGTGTGGCCGGCCGCCACCCTGGCCCGTTTCTACACCTTCGACGACCACCTCAACATCGCGGCAGCGGCATTGTCGATGGGATTTTCGCCGACACACCCCGAAGGGGAGGCCGTGTGGCCGGGGGTAAAAGACGATTGGTACTGGATAGATGCACTGCCGATGACCGCTGCATTTCTTCGGATTGATCACAAGGGCCCCTGGTCGCATCTCCCGGCACTGCACGCCACGAACGGCGGCACCGTAGAGCGCTTGCCGGTGGCTGCAGCAGCAGTGCGGCCGGTGGAAACTGACAGACGTCGGGCTACATGCCATCTGGAGGGGCGCTTAGAGGGCGTGGATTCCGGAGGGGTGCCGCGAAGCGTTCTGGCTCCCGTCGTAAATTATGGTAACGAGGTCATCGGCTATGCTGTATTGACGCGTGCGAGTGCGGAAGGCGATCATCGCCCGCTCAAGGGCTACGTGCTGTGTGCCGACGCGCAACGTGCCGGGCCCGCGGGGCTTTACCTCACCCAGGCGCAGACGGGATGGGTTGCTGCTGCCGAGGGCGACGAAGGCATCGCTCCTTTCGACCTTACCGATGCAACCTGGATCCAAGGGGTTGCACGCAATTGGCCCGGCTTCTTCGTTGCGGATGTGCCGGAAGCGCGGGCCCTGTTCGTTCCGGGCACGATCTTGCGATTCGCCGACGGGCAGCTACGTGTCGTCCAGCGGCAAGAGGTCGCCAACGGTTATCTCAATGTATTCGTCACGGGCGCGATCCTGGACGGGGGCTCGGTCGGTTTTCCGCATAAGGTTGCGGTATTGAACTGATAGCTGCCCGGCAAGGGCGCGCGGTCGGCGAATGAAGCACAAGATTTCTATCAAGTAAGCAGAGAAACATGAAAAAAGTCGCGTTGATCACGGGTGTAACCGGCCAGGACGGCTCCTATCTCGCCGAGTTGCTGTTGGCCAAGGGCTATGAGGTCCACGGCATCAAGCGCCGCACGTCGCTCTTCAACACCGACCGGATCGACCATCTGTATCAGGACCCGCACGAAGAAGGGCGCCGCTTCATTCTTCACTACGGCGACATGACGGACTCATCCAGCCTGATCCGCATCATCCAGCAGGTGCAGCCGGACGAAATCTACAACCTCGCGGCGCAGTCCCATGTCGCGGTCTCGTTCGAAGAACCTGAGTACACCGCCAACTCGGACGCGCTTGGCGCCTTGCGCATCCTTGAGGCGATCCGCATCCTCGGCCTGGAGAAGAAGTCTCGCTTCTATCAGGCGTCGACCTCCGAGTTGTACGGCTTGGTCCAGGAGATCCCGCAGAAGGAGACGACGCCGTTCTACCCGCGGTCGCCCTATGCCGTTGCCAAGATGTATGCCTACTGGATCACGGTGAATTACCGCGAGGCCTATGGGATCTATGCCTGCAACGGCATCTTGTTCAACCACGAGAGCCCGGTGCGGGGTGAAACCTTTGTTACCCGCAAAATCACCCGCGCGCTCGCGCGCATCAAACTCGGGCTGCAAGACTGCCTTTTCCTCGGCAACCTGAACGCGAAGCGCGATTGGGGCCACGCCAAGGACTACGTGGAGATGCAGTGGATGATGCTGCAGCAGGACAAGCCGGAGGATTTCGTCATCGCCACGGGTGTGCAATACAGCGTGAGGGAGTTCGTCGACGCGGCTGCGCGCGAGATCGGCATCCGCATCACCTGGAAGGGCGAAGGGGTGGACGAGAAGGGGTATGACGAAAGCGGCCGCTGCATCGTCGCAGTCGATGAGCGCTACTTCAGGCCTACCGAGGTCGAGACGCTGCTGGGCGATGCCTCCAAGGCCCGGCGCCTGCTTGGTTGGACACCACGGATTTCGTTTAGCGAACTTGTGTCGGAGATGATGCGCGAAGACATGAAGGCGGCGGAGCGTGATGAACTCGTCAAGACGCATGGCTATTCGGCCTATGACTACCACGAATAATCTGCCCTTGGACAAGGATGCCCGGATCTATGTCGCGGGGCACCGCGGCATGGTCGGCTCCGCCATCGAGCGGCATCTGGTGGCTGCCGGTTATTCCAATGTGCTTGCGCGTAGCCATGACGAGCTCGACCTGACCAACCAGGCCGATGTCTTCGCGTTCCTCCGTGAGGAGCGGCCGGATTTCATTTTCCTCGCCGCGGGCCGAGTGGGAGGTATTCACGCCAACAATACCTATCGCGCGGATTTCATCTATCGCAACCTGATGATCGAGGCCAACGTCATCCACGGTGCCTGGCTCGCCGGGGTCAGACGCTTGCTCTTCATCGGTTCGAGCTGTATCTACCCGCGTCAGTGCCCGCAACCCATCCACGAAGACTATCTCCTGAGCGGGCCGCTCGAGAAGACCAACGAGCCGTACGCGCTGGCGAAGATCGCGGGTGTGAAGCTGTGCGAGAGCTACAACGCGCAGTACGGCACTTCGTACTTCTCGGTGATGGCGACCAATCTCTACGGTCCTAACGACAACTACGACCCCGACAACAGCCACGTGCTACCTTCGCTGATCCGCAAGGCGCACGACGCCAAGGTCACGGGAAGCCATGAACTCGTGGTGTGGGGCTCCGGGGCGCCACGGCGTGAGTTTCTCTACGTAGACGACATGGCGGATGCATGTGTATTCCTGATGGAGCGCGGTCTGGGCGACGGCCTCGTGAATGTCGGCACTGGCGCTGATCTCACCATTCGCGAACTCGCGGAAATGGTGATGGACGTGGTGGGGTTCGAGGGTGCGATCCGCTTCGACAGCGCAAAGCCGGACGGAACGCCGCGCAAGTTGCTCAACGTCGACCGGATGACTGAAATGGGTTGGCAGGCGAAGACAGGCCTGCGCGAGGGAATCGCGAAGGCCTACCAGGACTATCTCCAGCGTTTCGGGTCTCCGCGATGACGGCACCGTTGGTGACCATCGCCGTTCCGTCCTACAACCAAGGGCGCTTTCTCGATGCCGCCCTGGCCTCGATTTTCGCGCAGGACCTCCCACTGGAGGTCTTCGTTATGGACGGTGGTTCGACCGACGGATCCGTGGACGTGATCCGCAAGTGGGAGAGCCGCCTCGCGGGGTGGCGTAGTGGACCCGACGGTGGTCAGGCGGCCGCCATCAACGAAGGCGTCGCGAGCGGCACAGCGCCCTATGTGTGCTGGCTCAATAGTGATGATCTGTTTCTGCCGGGTGGTTTGCGGCACCTGTGCGACCACCTTGATAGGGCGCCGGATGCGCCGGCGGTGTACGGCCGTGCCTGGAACCTCGATGACGCTACGGGACGGCGACGTCCGGTGTGGGTCGAGCGGTTTTCCGAACGACGCCTGGCCGTGCGTTGCATCATTTCGCAGCCGGCAACGCTGATGCGTCGTTCGGCCTGGGAGGCGGTGGGCGGGGTCGATCCCTCGATGCACATGGCGATGGATTATGACCTGTGGTGGCGCTTGTTCCGCCGTTTCGGCCCGCTCCGGTTCGTCGACGAGTTCGTGGCAGTCAATCGTGAGCACGACGAAACCAAGACCAAGACGCAGCGCAGGCGGCATTACCGCGAGGCAATTGCGCTTGTCCGCCGCCACCATGGCCGGGTGCCACTGAAGTGGTGGTTCGCCCAGCCTTATGCCGTTTGGTACAAGTCCATTGTCAGGTAGGCGAAGCCGGGCTTGCATGCGGGTCGTACACGTTTACCGGACTTATTTCCCCGATCCCCCGGGCGGCCTTCAGGAGGCTGTCCGGCAGATTTGTATCGCGGTCGGTAACGCGGGGGCCGAGAACCGCATCTTCACATTGTCGCCGCGCCCCGACCCGGCGCGGCTCGCGCGCCCCGAGGGCGAGGTCGTGCGTGCCCGGTCATGGGCGGCACCCGCTTCCTGCGATCTTGGTGGTCCGTCGGCGCTGGCCGCGTTCCGTGACTGTGTCGAGTGGGCGGACGTCGTCCATGTGCACTTCCCGTGGCCATACGCGGATGTACTCTGCGCCCTGAGCGGCGGGCGGCGTCCACTGGTGGTCACCTACCACTCCGATATCGTTCGGCAGCGCCTGCTGGGGAAACTGTACCGTCCGTTGATGATGAGGACGCTGCGCCGGGCAGCGGCCGTGGTTGCCACGTCTCCCGCCTATGCGCTAACCAGTCCGGTCCTCCAGGTCGCCGGCATTCGGGACAAAGTGGAGGTCATCCCGCTCGGTATCGACGAGAACTCCTATCCCACGAACCGCGACGAAAGCGTGCTGGCGCGGCTGGGGTTGGTGGTGGGGCAACCCTTCTTCCTGTTCATTGGCGTTCTGCGGTACTACAAGGGATTGCACACACTGTTGTCCGCCGCGGCCGAGGTGGATGCGCCGATCGTGATCGCCGGCTGTGGGCCCCAGGACAAATGGTTGCGTGCGCAGATTGCAACGGAAGGCCTGGCCAACGTGCGGCTTGCCGGACTGGTGTCGGAAACCGAGAAGATGGCTTTGCTGGCGCATTGCAGCGCGCTGGTACTGCCATCGCACCTCCGTTCTGAAGCCTTTGGCATGGTGCTGGTTGAGGCGGCGATGCACGGAAAGCCAATGATCAGCTGCGAACTGGGCACCGGAACGTCTTTTGTCAACCTGGAGGGTGACACGGGCTTTGTCGTGCCCCCCGAGCAGCCAGCTGCTCTCGCGGCGGCGATGCGCCGCTTGCTGGCAGACCCGGAGCTGCGAGCAGGGATGGGCGCGGCAGCCCGCGTGCGCTACGAGCAGCGATTCTCCGGCGGCGCACTTGGCCGCTCGTATGCCGCGCTGTTCGAGCGCGTTGCCCGTACGGGTGGCACTTGAACGGACCCACCAACGGCGCGGTGGTGGGTTCCGCGGAGGCGCAGCGCTGTGTTGTGACAGGCGCAAGCGGATTCGTTGGTCAGGCCCTCGTCACCGCACTGCGTGCACGCGGTCGTGATGTCATACCGCTCGCACGCCGAGAAGACGTAGGGCGCGGCTTCCGCGCGGCGCCGGCGTTGGGGGACTCGGCATGCTGGACACCGTTCCTCGAAGGTGCCGGTCAGGTGGTCCATCTCGCCGCCCGCGTGCACGTGATGAAGGACGAGGAGATCGATCCGCTCGCGGCATTTCGGGCTGTCAATGTCACGGGAACCCTTGAACTGGCGCGGCAGGCGGCCGAAGCAAAGGTGAAGCGCTTCGTTTTCGTCAGCACGGTGAAGGTACACGGCGAGAACTCGCCTGCGGGAAGGCCGCTGCGTGAAACCGACGCACTCGCGCCCGTCGATCCCTACGCTCGTTCCAAGGCCGAAGCCGAAGAGGGATTGCGGAACCTGTGCGCGCGTTCCGGGATGGAACTGGTCGTGATCCGGCCGCCGCTTGTTTATGGCCCAGGGGTGAAAGCGAATTTCCGCAGTATCGTGCGCTGGGTGGCTAGCGGGATGCCGTTGCCCCTTGGGGGCTGCAACGCAAACCGCCGTTCGCTCGTCGCGTTGGACAACCTCGTCGATCTGATCATCACCTGTCTTGACCACCCGGGGGCTGCAGGAGGGTGTTTCTTCGCGGCGGATGGGGAGGACCTGTCGACTGCCGCGCTTGTGCG
This sequence comes from Azoarcus olearius, assembly GCF_001682385.1. NCBI lineage: Bacteria > Pseudomonadati > Pseudomonadota > Betaproteobacteria > Rhodocyclales > Zoogloeaceae > Azoarcus > Azoarcus olearius. The sequence continues at coordinate 4,020,257 of NZ_CP016210.1, read as the reverse complement.
TCGTCTGGCGAGGGCGACGGGGCGTCCGGCACGGTTGTGGCCGGTGCCCTTGTGGATGTTGCGACTCGCCGCGGCCGGCACGGGACACCATGACGTGCTGCAGCGTTTGTGCGGATCGCTGCAAGTGGACATATCTTCCGCGCGCGAAACCTTGGGTTGGATTCCCCCCGTCGGCGTCGACGAGGGATTGCGTCGGGCCGTGGCAGGAGAAGGACGGTGACGGCCGCGCTGCTCGGGCTCGCTCTTGGGGTCTCGCTCGCGGCGTGGCTGGGTACGGGATGGTTGCGGCGCTACGCCCTTGCGCGCAGCTTGGTCGACGTTCCAAATGCCCGTAGCTCTCATTCCACACCTACTCCGCGGGGCGGGGGCCTGGCGGTCGTCCTGCCGTTCCTGGTGGCGATACTGCTGCTGGGGTGGGTGGGGCTGCTGCCAGCGGCTGAAGTGGCCGCCCTGCTGGGGGCTGCCACCTTGGTAGCGGCCGTCGGCTTCCTGGATGATCATGGCCATGTCGCCGCGCGTTGGCGCCTACTGACCCACTTTGTTGCAGCTGCCTGGCTACTGGGGTGCGCCGGTATTCCCGCGTTCTCGTCGTTCGGGCTTTCTGCGGTGCCGATCCAGATGCTCGCCGTCGTCGCAGCGCTTTATGTCGTCTGGGTTCTCAATCTGTACAACTTCATGGACGGTATCGACGGTATTGCTGCCGTCGAAGGAATCGCGGTCGCAACGGGCGGAGCAGTCCTGGCGGTGGCGGCCGGCCATCCGGTCGAGGTGATCGTGCCGCCGCTGATGCTGGCCGCGGCGCTGGGAGGGTTCCTTGCGTGGAATTTCCCTCCAGCGCGGATATTCATGGGCGATGTCGGTAGCGGTTTCGTAGGGGCGATGCTGGCCGCGTTTTCGCTGCAAGCGGGGCGCCACGACGAAGTGCTGTTCTGGTCCTGGCTGATCCTGCTCGGGGTGTTCGTGGTGGACGCCACGTTCACGCTGCTGCGCCGCTTGCTGCGGGGCGAGCGCGTCTATCAGGCGCATCGGAGCCACGGCTACCAGCAGGCGGCTCGGCGTTGGAAGGCCCACCGCCCGGTCACCCTGGCCGTTGTGATGATCGATGTGTTCTGGCTGCTGCCAATTGCAGCCCTGGTGATTCTGGACTGGATGCCGCCGCTTCATGGCCTTGCTGTGGCTTATGCACCGCTGCTCGTTGGTGCGCTTCTGCTGGGTGCGGGGCGGCGGGAGCCGACGGTCGGTCCCTCACTCTGACTCTCCCCCGCGTGTCGACCAGGGTGTCGGCTGCCATCGGGGAATTTGTCGCAATATGTTTGTCTGACGCCATTCTGCCGCTGTGACGGCCCGCCGACGCCGTTGTGAGTTGTAGTACGTCGGCAACTGCCTCTTACGCTGGCTTCCCTTACGGCGCGCGTCATTGGGCGGTAGGCGGCCACATACAAGTGCCGACAGCCGGCTGGGCAATGTGGCCTGTCGGCCTCGCCGCCTATTCAGGCTGCGTTGCTGCGGTACAACATCGGTTGCCGGTGCGACGCTAAAATCCCCTGCAGGGACAGAGCTTCCAGCCAGAGCTTTCCCCCGCGCAAATAATGATTACGACCCCATCGCGCTCCATCCTCGTGCTCCTCTTCGATCTCGCCGCCGTCGTGGTTGCGTGGGGCGTGGGCATGCTGCTGCGTTTCAACTTCGAATGGCCTTCCGAGTACACCGGCAAGGCGCTTGCCTCTGTCGTGTTCCTGCTGTGCGTCCAGGGCGCTGCATGTCGCTGGGCCGGTCTTTACCGCGGCATGTGGGTCTTCGCCAGCCTGCCCGACCTCAAACGCGTATTGAAAGCGATTGCCGTCTCCACGGTGGCCGTCACCGCACTCGTGGCACTCGACAGGGGGGCGCCGAACACGCCGCGCTCGATGCTGCTGCTCTACCCGATGCTCTTGCTGTTGGTGATGGGCGGGGGCCGGGCGGCGTGGCGGATGTGGAAGGAACACCGGCTGTACGGCGGCCTCATCGGTGCGGGCAAGCCGGTCGTGGTGGTTGGCGCGGGAACCGGCGGGGCAATGCTGGTGCGCGAGCTGCAGCGTAGCCCGGACTGGCGGGTGGTCGCGCTGGTGGATGATGATGCGAGCAAGTGGGGGCGCGAACTGTACGGCTATCCGGTCGTTGGCGGCGTGGCCGATCTGCCGCAGGTGCTGGCGGACTACCGGGCCCAGCATGTGATCCTGGCGATGCCGTCCGCGGCCAACAAGGCCATCCAGCGTGCTGCCGATACTGCGGTGCGGGCCGGGGCCCATGTCTTCAAGGTGCCGGGGCTCGACGACCTGATGGGCGGCAAGGTGGCCGTCAGCGCGATGCGCCGGGTGGAAATCGAGGATCTGCTGGGGCGCGAGCCGGTGCAGATCGACGACGCGAACGTGCAGCGCATGATCGCCGGCCGTACCGTGCTGATTACCGGCGCGGGGGGCTCCATCGGCAGCGAACTGTGCCGCCAGGTGGCCCGTTTCCGCCCCAACCGGCTGGTGCTGTTCGATGTCAGCGAGTTCGCGCTGTACTCCATCGAACAGTGGTTCTCGGTTTACCAGCCCGGGGTCAGCATCGTGCCGCTGGTGGGCGACGTGCGCGACGCGGCGCGGCTGGACGAGGTATTCGCTTGTTACCGGCCCCAGCTGGTCTTTCATGCGGCGGCCTACAAGCATGTGCCGCTGATGGAAATCGACAACGCCTGGCAGGCGGTGCGCAACAACGTGCTGGGAACCCTGCTGGTGGCGGAGCACGCCTGCCGCTACGGGGCCGAACGCTTCGTGCTGATCTCCACCGACAAGGCGGTCAATCCCACCAATGTGATGGGCGCCAGCAAGCGGCTTGCCGAAATGGTGTGCCAGGCCCTGCAGGCCGAAAACGCCGCCAGCGGTGCTGCAACCCGGCTGGGGATGGTGCGCTTCGGCAACGTGCTGGGCAGCACCGGCAGCGTGATTCCGAAGTTTGCGGAGCAGATCGCGCGCGGGGGGCCGGTAACCGTCACCCACCCCGAGATCAACCGCTACTTCATGTCGATTCCCGAGGCCGCCGAACTGGTGTTGCAGGCGGCGGCGATGGGGCAGGGCGGGGAGGTTTTCGTGCTCGACATGGGCGAGCCGGTCAAGATTGTCGATCTCGCGCGCAACATGATCCGGTTGTCGGGTTACGACGAGGATGAGATCCGCATCGAGTTCACCGGGTTGCGGCCCGGCGAAAAACTCTACGAGGAATTGCTCGCGGACTCGGAGAGTACCTGTCAGACGCCGCACCCCAAGCTGCGTATCGCGCGCTCGCCCGCGGTGGCGCCCGGCACGATCGCGGGTCTGCACGACTGGTTGTCGCAGCCCGGCCCTGTCGCCGATGACGAGGTGAGGACGGCGCTGCACCACTGGGTGCCGGAATATGTGCCGGCACGTCTGGCTGGAGAAGCCTCTGCCGCGCTGCAACTCGGTAGCCGCGGCGCACTGCTGGACGGCACGCTTTCACCGGCCATCGCCGCGCGCGGCTCCATCCTGCATTAGGCGGGCAGGGGCGCCGCCGGACGCCCAAGCCGCGGGAGAAACGCCCGGCTTTCTGGCCGGCAGCGTGACGGCGTCGGTGTCGCGTTGCAGCATATTGTTTCTGGACTGTTACAGAGTCGATAGAATCGCCCACCTTTTCAGCGTCCGCTGGGCCGGCCGGTTCCTTGATGACTCACGCAAATCCCCATCTCGCCTACCGGGCGGACATCGACGGCCTGCGCGCCATCGCCGTGCTGGCGGTCGTGCTGTTCCATGCCTTTCCCGCGTGGCTGCCGGGGGGCTTTGTCGGTGTGGATGTCTTCTTTGTCATCTCCGGCTACCTGATCTCGTCGATCATCTTCAAAGCCCTCGCCGGGGGTGATTTCAGCTTTGCCGATTTTTATCTGCGCCGGGTACGGCGCATCTTCCCGGCGCTGCTGCTGGTGATCCTCGCCTCGCTGGCCCTGGGGTGGAACGTCCTGTTGCCGTTTGAATACCGCGAGCTGGGCAAGCATGCCGCGGCGGGGCTCGGATTCGTCGCCAACCTCGTGTATTGGCGCGAAGCGGGGTACTTCGATACCGCGGCAGAGCTGAAGCCGCTGCTCCACCTGTGGTCGCTCGGTGTCGAGGAGCAGTTCTACATCCTGTGGCCCGCGGTGGCGGTGGTGGCGTGGCGCCTGAAGCAGCGCTTCTGGATGGCGGTCGCGCTGCTTGCCGGGGTGTCGTTTGCCGTCGGCCTCGTGCTGACCGTGCAGGCCCCGGTCGCGGGGTATTTCCTGCTGCCGGCACGGGCCTGGGAACTGCTTGCCGGGGCCTTGCTCGCATTGCGAGTGCAGCGCCGAGGGCCGCTGTTCCCGCGCGGCGGGCGGCTGGCCGATGTCGCTGCCGGCCTCGGCTTCACGCTCTGTCTCGCGGCCATCGTGGTGATCGACAAGACACGCGCCTTCCCGGGCTGGTGGGCCTTGCTTCCCGTGTCGGGTGCCGTGCTGATGATTGCCGCGGGCGAGCGCGCGTGGCTGAACCGCGTGCTGCTCGCCAACCGCGTCATGGTGGCGATCGGCCTGATCAGCTTTCCCCTCTACCTGTGGCATTGGCCGCTGCTTGCGTTCGTCCGCATCGTGCTGGGCGAAGGGGCGGGCGCATTCGCGCTGGCGGGCGCTGTTGTCGCCGCGCTGATTGCCGCGACCCTGACCTATCGTCTGCTCGAAATCCCCTTGCGGCGCCGTGGCGGGTGGCAGCCGGTCGCGGGGCTTGTCCTGACCTCGCTGCTCGTTGTCGGTGTGGCGACCAACATCGTGGTCCGGGGCGGGCTGGATTTCCGCCTGAAGGACGCGCAGGCCGAACGGGATGCCCGGGCGCTGGACTGGACGGATGCCTTGCGTGGGGAAACCGACTGCGAGCCCGCGCTGCCGGCGGGCACGACGGGCAAATGCCTGCAGGCGGACCCCGCGCGTCAGGCCACCGCGCTCATCATCGGCGACAGCCATGCCAACCACTACTACTGGGGGCTGAGCGAGAGCCTGCGCAAGCAGGGCGTAATCCTGATGCAGCTGCAGGGGGCCGGTTGTCCGCCGTTGAAGGGGGCGTCCATCCTGAAGGACGGCAGCCTCAACGGCTGCCGGCAGGTGATCGATGCGGCGATCGACTACGCGCTGCGCACGCCCGGGATCGAAACCGTATTCCTGGGCGGACGCTGGGTGTACCACGCGTCCGGGCGCGAACTGAAGGACGCGGCAGATCAGGTCTCAAGTGAAATGCTGGTGCTGCCGGAACGCCCGGAGTCCAAGGACTGGGGCCGCGCGGAAGTTTTCGAGCATGCGCTGGATGACACCTTGCGCACGCTCACTGCCGCGGGCAAGCGCGTGGTCTTCTTGCACGGCGTGCCCGAACTCGACTTTCACGCGCGCGAATGCATTGCCTGGCACCCCAATCGCTTCATCAGCCGCACGCCGCGCCCCTCGTGCGCAACGGCGCGCGCACTGGCCGAAGCCCGCATGGCGGAGGTGCGCCCGCTGCTCGGCCATGTGCTGGCCCGGTTCCCGCAAGTCGCGCAGTTCGACCCGGTGCCGCTGATGTGCGACGCCGCGGCATGCTACGGCAAGCGCGACGGCCTGCTGCTGTACCGCGACGACGACCACCTGTCGCTGGAGGGCTCTTACTGGCTGGCGCGACGGATGGAGGCGCAGTTGCCGGCGCTTCTCGGGCGTGCGGGCAGGGGCGGCGACGTGGGCGAGGTGGCCCGCGGGTTATAATCGCGCGCTTGTGCCGCCCGCGCCGCCATCGCGCCGGGCGCCTCCCGACCCTGAGGTTTTCCTGTGGCATTGACCATACTCGGCCTTTCCGGCGCGCTCACCCACGACCCCTCCGCCGCGCTCTACATCGACGGCAAGCTCGTCGCCGCGGCGGAAGAAGAACGCTTCGTGCGCGACAAGCACGCCAAGAACCGCATGCCCTACGAGGCGGCCCGCTTCTGTCTCGATTTCGCCGGCATCAAGCCCAAGGACGTGGACGTGGTCGCGATCCCGTTCGCGCCCATCAGCATCGCCGAGAAGGCGCGCTGGCACTACGCCAAGCGCTATTGGTACGCGCCCGACCGCGGGCTGGACGCCATTTTCGCCGGCAACCGCCGCTACTACCGCTACAAGCGCCGCATCGAATGGTGCCTGCAGCAGCTCGGCTTCGACCTGAAGAAGGTCGAGATCGTCCCGGTCGAGCACCACCTCGCCCACGCCTCCAGCGCCTATCACTGCTCCGGCTTCACCGAGAAGACCGCGATCATGGGCATCGACGGCAAGGGCGAATACGCCACCACCTTTTTCGGTTGGGGCGAGAACGGCAAGATCCACAAGATCAAGGAGTTCTACGACCCGGATTCGCTCGGCGGCCTCTACGGCGCGCTCACCGAATACCTCGGCTTCGAGATGCTCGACGGCGAGTACAAGGTGATGGGCATGGCGCCCTACGGTGATGCCGAGAAATACGATTTCTCACGTTTGGCGAAGTTCGAGAACGGCGAGCTGGTGATCAACACCGACTACGCCAATGTGATCGGCTTCCGCCGCTACAAGGAAAAGGGCAAGGGCTACTACTTCTCGCCCAAGCTGATCGACTGGCTCGGCCCCAAGCGCGAGGGCGACATCGCTGACGACCCCTACATCCATTACGCCGCGAGCATGCAGAAGCTGTTCGAGGATCTCGCGCTGCAGATGATGGACTACTACCTCGGCGACATCCTGCGCGAAACCGGCAAGCTCGCCTTCGCCGGCGGCGGTGCGCTCAACGTCAAGCTCAACCAGAAGATCATCGCCCGGCCAGAGGTGAAGGAACTGTTCGTGCAGCCGGCTTCCGGCGACTCCGGCACTGCGGTCGGCGCTGCTTCCTACGTGTCCGAAGCGCGCGGCGTGCCGGTCGAGAAGATGGAGCACGTCTACCTCGGCCCCAGCTATACCAACGAGGACGTCATCGCCGCCTGCGCCCGGCACCCGGCGCAGCCGCAGTGGCGCAAGCTCGAGAATGGCGTCACCGCAGTGCCGCAGCGCATCGCGAAGATTCTCGCCGACGGCAACCCGGTGGCCTGGTTCCAGGGCCGCATGGAGTTCGGCCCGCGCGCGCTTGGCGGGCGCTCCATCCTCGGCTGCCCGAGCGCCCCCGGCGTGGCCGACCGCATCAACGAGCAGATCAAGTTCCGCGAGCGCTGGCGGCCCTTCTGCCCGAGCATGCTCGACCGCGTCGGCCCGCAGATGCTGCAGACCGACCACCCCGCGCCCTTCATGACCTTCACCTTCGAGGTTGCCGAGGAATGGAAGACGCGTGTGCCCGAAGTGGTGCATGAAGACGGCACCGCCCGCGCCCAGGTGTTGAAGCGCGAATACAACCCGCGCTACTACGACCTCATGGTCGAACTCGAAAAGCTCACCGGCAACGGCGTGGCGCTCAACACCTCGCTCAACCGCCGCGGCGAACCGATGATCTGCTCGCCCACCGACGCGCTCAACATGTTCTACGGCTCGGACCTCGAGTACCTGATCATGGAAGACATCCTGGTGGTCAAGCCGGGCGTGCAGCTGGAGGCCGGCGCCGCGGAGGCCAGCCTTGGCTGAGCCCCGCATCCTGCAGTTCTGCCACTGCCACTACGGCCCCTTCGCCGATGTGGCGCGGCAGTACGCGGTGCTGTTCCGCGACACGCCCTACAAGGTCACCACGGTCTACCTGACCGACCCGCCCAGCGACGAGGTGACCGCGCTGTCCGCCTCCGACGAGGTGATCTACCTCGACTACGACGGCAAGGACGTGCGCGGCCTCAAGCTCGACGCGATGCGCCGGCTGCGCGAGATCGTCGCCGCGCGCGACGTGCGCATGATCCTGGCGCACCGCTTCAAGCCGATCTTCATCTCGTGCTGGGCGACGAAATTGCCGGTGATCGGCGTGCATCACGCCTTCGGCGACTACGAGCGGCGGTCGCACCAGCTCTTCGCGCGCTGGTTCGGCAAGCGTCTCGGCCTGCTCGGCGTGTCGGACGCGATTCGCGACGACATCCGCCGCGGCGTGCCGTCGTGGCCGGCCGACCGCATCGAAACCCTGCACAACCGTATTGACGTCGACGCGGTGCGCGCCGACGTGCTGCCGCGCGCTGCCGCGCGTGAGCGCCTCGGCCTGCCGCAGGATGCCTACGTGATCGGCAACGTCGGCCGCCTGCATCCGGACAAGGATCAGGCCACGCTGCTGCGTGCCTTCGCCCGTGCGCGCGCTGCGCTGCCGACCGGCGCGCTGGTGGCCATCCTCGGCAAGGGACGGCTGGAAGCCAAGCTGAAGGCGCAGGCCGCCGAACTCGGTATTGCCGACGCGGTGCGCTTCCTCGGCCAGGTGCCCAACGCCAGGACGGCGTTCTCCGCCTTCGACCTCTTCGCGCTCAGCTCGGACCATGAGCCCTTCGGCATGGTGCTGCTGGAGGCGATGGCCGCCGGCGTGCCGGTGGTCGCCACCGACTGCGGCGGCGCGCCGGAGGTGGTGGGCGATGCGGGGGCGCTGTTCCCGCTCGGCGACGATGCGGCGCTCGCGCGGCTGATCGTGGCGCATGCCGGCTGGTCCGACGCGCAGCGCACTGCGGGCGCCGAGGCGGCGCTGGCGCGGCTGCGCGCGTATTTCTCCGACGAGGCGGCGCGCCAGCGCTTCTTCGCCCTGCCCATGGTGCAGGACGCGCTCGGGCGGGAGAGCATCCGATGAGCGTCGCAGGCCGTACGCCCAGCCTGTGCTTCGTCATCCCGTATTTCGGCCAGTGGCCGTTCTGGATGCCGTTCTTCCTCGCCAGCTGCCGCGCCAACCCGAGCGTCGACTGGCTGCTGTTTTCCGATTGCGGCGAACTGCCGGACTGCCCGCCCAACGTGCGGGTGATCGCCACGTCCTACGCCGATTACTGCAATCGCGTGTCGGCGCGCCTCGGCATCGATTTCCACCCCGCCAACCCCTACAAGCTGTGCGACCTCAAGCCGGCGCTCGGTTACATCCACGAGGCTGAACTCGCGGGCTACGACTTCTGGGGCTTTGGCGACATCGACCTCGTCTGGGGCGATCTGCGCGCCTACTTCACCGCCGAGCGGCTGGCCGGCAAGGACCTCTACGCCACTCACGCGCGGCGGGTGTCCGGCCATTGCTGCCTGCTGCGCAATACCGCCGACATGCGCGAACTGTTCCGCCGCATGCCCAACTGGCAGCAGCGCCTGGTGGACAACGTCCATCACGCGCTCGACGAAGGTGCCTTCAGCCGCATCTTCATCCGCCGCAAGAACTGGCCGCAGCCGCTCGCCGAGTTCGCCGGCCGCTTCAATCGCTGGCGCCGGCGCGCGGAGTTCATCGAGGCCTTCTCCACGCCGGACGCCAAGGTGCCCTGGGTGGATGGCGGCTTCGAATTCCCGTCGCGCTGGTCCTGGGATCATGGCCGCCTGACCAACGACCGCGACGGCGAGCGCCGTTTCCCCTATTTCCACTTTGTCGTGTGGAAGAAGCACGCCTGGCGCGGCCTGGTGCCGCCGCCCGCGGATGCGGTACGCGCGCTCGCGGCCACCGGGCGTTGGGTGATCGACGCGCAGGGATTCCATGCAGCGGACGCAGGGGCTGGCGCATGAAGATCCTGCTGCTGGTGCAGAAGGAGCAGCGCGTCATCCTCGACCGCCTCTACGAGGGCATCGCCGCGCACACCGATTGTGATCTGCGCTGGGTCGGCAAGGCGGACCAGGCCAACCTGCGGCGCTATTTCCGCCGCGAGGTGGACGTCAACGCCTACGAGCGCATCGTGTTCTTCCTGCGCTTCAAGCAGGAGATCCGCCAGGTGCCCTTCATCCGCACCGTGCCCAACCTGGTCATCCTCGAACACGACGCCTGCCAGAACTACTTCCCGGGCAAGTACCAGGGCAAGTTCAGCCGCCATTACGCAAAACTGCCGTGGGCGCGGGTCATCAGCTCCGGCTACACGGTCAGCGAACGCCTGCGTGCCGAGGGCTACGACGCGGTGTTCGTGCCCAAGGGCTACGACCCGGCCGTGCTGCGCAACCTCGGCCTCGCGCGCGACATCGAACTCGCTTTCGTCGGCAGCACCAAGAGCGCCGTCTATACCGGGCGGCGCGCGATGCTGGACGAGATTGCCGCGCGCGAGCAGTTGCTGGTCACGCGTACCGCATCGGGCGAGGACTACCTGCGCACGCTCAACCGCATCCGCTTCTTCGTCAGCCCGGATGTCGGAATCGGCGAGTACATGATCAAGAACTTCGAGGCCATGGCCTGCGGCTGCGTGCTGTGCGCCTACGACCAGGGCGAGGCGGAGAACGCCGCGCTGGGTTTCCGTGACATGGAAACCGTGGTGCTCTACCGCAGCGCCGAGGAACTGAGCACCAAGCTCGCCGTGCTGCGCGCCGACGCGGCGCTGACCGAGCGAATCGCCGCGGCCGGCCAGGCCCTGGTCGAGCGCGACTTCCGTTTCGACGTGCTCGGCCGCCGCATCGCCGAGGCGCTGGCGCCGCCCTTGCGCGCGCACCCGCCGCTGGGCTGGCTCGACCGCCTGCGACTGCGGGTGGGCCTCTGAATACAGCCGGGCGCACGCCATCGCTGGCGCCCGAACCACGAGCTTCGCGAACATGACGATCAAACTCTATTGGTGCCGCGGCAAGGGCCGCGACGATCCCGCCCAGCGCAACTTCGGCGACTACCTGTCGCCGCTGATCGTCGAGATGGCCTCGCGCCGCCCGGTCGAGTACGCGCCGATCCACAAGGCCGACATGATGGCGATCGGCTCGATCATGAATCGCGAATCCAAGGCCAAGCGCTTCCTGCTGCCGCGCCGGCTGCACGTCTGGGGCAGCGGCACCGATGCGCCGGGGCGGGTGTTCTCGGGCCGTCACCACTACCACGCGGTGCGCGGCGCGCAAACCCGGGCGCAGATCGAGGGCGACCCGGGCAACGTCGCGCTCGGCGATCCGGGCCTGCTCGCGCGCGAATGGTGGGAGGGCCGGCCGCGCCCGGACAAGCGCTACACGCTGGGCGTGATCCCCCATTACGTCGATCGGGATGCGGACGCGGTCCGGCAGGTCGCCAGCCAGCCCGGCGTCTGCATCATCGACGTCTACTGGCCGGTGGAAGAAGTGTTGCGTGCGATCCAGTCCTGCCATTTCATCCTGTCCTCCAGCATGCACGGCCTGATCGTCGCCGACGCGTTCGGCGTGCCCAACCGGCGCGTCACCCTGTCGCAGGGCAAGATCTCCGACTTCAAGTTCGTTGATTACTACTCGGCATTCGGCCTGGACGAACCGGCCAGCCTGGGCGCGGCCGATCTCGCCGCCGCCACCGCGGCCGATGCGGAGCGACTGGTGGGCAACTACTGCCGGCCCCGGCTGGAGACCGTCAAGGCCGGCCTGCTGGCGGCGTTCCCGTCGCTCTGAGGCATGACGTCGGCGATCGGCATGACGTCATCCAGCCGCTGGCCCGCGGTCGCGGCGGCGGTCCTGTTTCTTTTCCTGGTGTCGTTCTTCGCGCCTTTGTCCGCCAAGGGCACCAACAACATCTTCTACGCGGGTGTCGGCCTGCCGGCGCTGCTGTGGTGGCTGTGCCGGCCGCGCGTGGCAACGCGTGTATTCGCGGTCGCACCGGCGGTGTTCGCGCTCGCCGCCGGGCTGGTGCTGTGGCTCGCTGCACGCGACCTGTCCTTCCTGCGCGAGGGGCTGTACCTGCTGGCGCTGTACCTCGCCTGCGTGATGCTGGAGCGGACGCGTCCCGGCGTGGAGCAGGCTTTCGCCGGGTTTGCCCTTGTCGCCGTCGCCATGCTGGCCTGCGCCACGGTGCTGTGGTTGCAGGCCTACCACGCCGATGGCATCTGGGTGCGGGTGGAGCTGTGGGGGCAGAGCGCCAACCCGGTCTATGCCGCTTTGCTGATTACCAGTGCGCTCGTGTTCGGCTGGATGTTCGTCCTGGAGGCGCGGCTTGCGGCTGCCTCGCGCTGGGCGCACGCAGTGGGCCTGCTGGTGCTGACGGCCGCGTGCGTACTGTGCGCGATGATCTTCCAGGCACGTTCGGCCCTGCTCGGGTTCGGGCTGTTCATCGCGGCTTACATCGTGCAGCGGCGCCTGGTGGGCGCCGGCGTGGTGGCGGCCGGGACGGTGGTGCTGGTGCTGGCGTGGTCAGGCCTGGGCCAGACGTTGAGCGAACGCGGCCTGAGCTACCGGCTCGACATCTGGGCGGACGCGTTGCGCCGGGTGCTGGCGGACTGTAATGCCGTGCTGGGCTGCGGGCGCGACGACTACCGCTTTGCCGGGGAGTTCTTCCATCCGCACAGCGCCTACGTGTCGATGTTCTATCACGGCGGGGCCGTGGCGGCCGGCTTGCTGCTGGCGCTGCTGGGGCTGCTGTTCGTGCAGGGGTGGCGGGTGCGCTCGCGCTGGTTGCTGGTTGCGCTGGTGGGGTGGGGCGGCGTGGCGACGGCCACCAGCGGCCTGGTGTCGTCCCCGCGTCCCTTGTGGGTGTTCTTCTGGGTGCCGACGTTGATGGCCTTGATCGATGTCGGCCGTCCCGCGCTCGCCGCCTACCTGCGTGCCCGCGACGGATGATCCATCTTCAGGTCGGGCCGAGCCGGCGCCCCGAGGCCTGGTTGTAGGCGGAAAAAAAGCCGTCGTCCTCGCCCAGCCACGCCGCTTCGGCGCGGTAGCGCAGCAGGTGCTTCATGTTGCGGGCGCGCCGCAGCCCGCCGAGCGGCGCGCGAAACACGCTCATGTCGGACACGTCGATCAGGCCGAAGCGGCGCTCCGGCGTGAGCACCACATTGCCGAGGTGGAGGGAGCGGAAATACACCCCGAGCCCGTGCAGATGGGCCACGAACTCGCCCAGGGCCTTTCGCAGCGCCGGCGCTTCCGCGGCCGGAATCCCGTTCTTGAGCAGGTGCCGTACGGTGGTGCCCGCCAGCGGACGGTAGTGCACCGCGTCGCGTTCGATTGCCGCCACGCGGTACAGCGCGATCAGTTCCGGGCAGGGAATCCCGCGGCTGCGCAAGGCATCCAGGTTGTCGGCGAAACGGAGTGCATACGGATAGAGCGAGGACGAGCTTAGCAGCCGTTTGCGGCGGAAGAGCTTGATGTAGTTGCCGTCCGGCAGCAGCAGCACCTTGTCGCCGTGGCCATCGGCCTCGATGATGCGGGCGCCTTCGCGCAGCTTCAGGTAGTCCTCGTGTCCGAGTGCGCGCAGCGCCGCCTTGGTTCTCATGGGGCGCGATTCTAGCGTGTGCGAGCATGGCGGCGCACGCCGCGGCGTCCAGCGCCCCCGCTTGACGACCTATTCCTGCATCGACCCCGGTTCCCGCGCGGCGCGGGCGGCGGCGCCACAGTGAGCACCGGGGGTGCGTGGTAGCATCGCGCATCTTGCTGTCCGGGTAGTCCTCATGTCTCGCGCCGATGCGCCGGCTCCATCCAGTCTCAGAATCTACTTTCGCCTGCTCGGTTACGTCCGCCCCTATGTCGGACAATTCGTCCTGAGCATTGTCGGCTTTCTGATCTTCGCTTCATCCCAGCCGATGCTCGCCGGGGTGATCAAGTATTTCGTCGACGGGCTCAACGACCCGGGCGCGACGCCGTTCACCGGCGTGCCGCTGCTCGCCAGCCTGCCGCTGATGTCGGCGGTGCCGGTGCTGATCATCCTGATCGTGGTGTGGCAGGGCATCGGCTCCTACCTGGGCAACTACTTTCTCGCCAAGGTTTCGCTGGGGCTGGTGCACGACTTGCGGATGGCGCTGTTCGACAGCCTGCTGCGGCTGCCCAACCGCTATTTCGACAACCACAACTCCGGCCATCTGGTATCGCGCATCACCTTCAACGTCACGATGGTCACCGGCGCCGCCACCGATGCGATCAAGGTGGTGATCCGCGAAGGGCTGACCGTGGTGTTCCTGTTCGGCTACCTGTTGTGGATGAACTGGAAGCTGACCCTGGTGATGGTGGCCATCCTGCCGGTGATCGGGCTGATGGTGACCAGCGCGAGCCGCAAGTTCCGCAAGCAGAGCAAGAAGATCCAGGTGGCGATGGGCGATGTCACGCACATCGCCTCGGAGACCATCCAGGGCTACCGCGTCGTGCGCAGCTTCGGCGGCGAGGCTTACGAGTCGCGCCGTTTCCAGGCCGCCAGCGAAGACAACACCGCCAAGCAGTTGCGCATGGTGAAGACCGGCGCCACCTACACGCCGATGCTGCAACTGGTTACCTATGTGGCGATGGCGGCGTTGCTGTTCCTGGTGCTGTTGCTGCGTGGCGACGCTTCGCCCGGCGACCTCGTCGCCTACATCACCGCCGCCGGCCTGTTGCCCAAGCCGATCCGCCAGTTGTCCGAAGTCAGTTCCACGGTACAGAAGGGCGTCGCCGGTGCGGAGAGCATCTTCGAGCAGCTCGACGAGCCGGCCGAGCTGGACCGCGGCACGGTGGAGCGCGAGCGCATCGCCGGCAGGCTGGAAGTGCGCGGCCTGAGCTTCCGCTATCCGGGCACCGAGCGGGTGGTGCTGGACGACATCAGCTTCGTCGTCGAACCGGGCCAGATGGTGGCGCTGGTGGGGCGTTCCGGCAGCGGCAAATCGACGCTGGCGAGCCTGGTGCCGCGCTTCTACCACCATGAGCAGGGCCAGATCCTGCTCGATGGCGTCGAGGTCGAGGATTACACGTTGCGCAACCTGCGCCGCCACATCGCGTTGGTGACCCAGCAGGTGACGCTGTTCAACGATACCGTCGCCAACAACATCGCCTACGGTGATCTCGCCGAAGCGCCGCGCGCGCAGGTCGAGGCCGCCGCGGAAGCCGCCTACGCGCGCGAGTTCATCGACCGCCTGCCGCAGGGCTTCGACACCCTGGTGGGCGAGAACGGCGTGATGCTGTCAGGGGGGCAGCGCCAGCGCCTCGCGATCGCGCGCGCGCTGCTGAAGGACGCGCCCATTCTGATTCTCGACGAAGCCACCTCGGCACTCGACACCGAGTCCGAACGCCATATCCAGGCCGCGCTCGACAGCGCGATGCGCGGCCGTACCACGCTGGTGATCGCGCACCGGCTGTCGACCATCGAGAAGGCCGACGTGATCATGGTGATGGAGCAGGGCCGCATCGTGGAGCGCGGCAGCCATGCTGAACTGCTGGCGGCCGGCGGCGCGTATGCGCGGCTTCATGCGATGCAGTTCCGCGACGAGGCGGAGGCCGCCGAAAGCTAAGCTCCGCGCGCGGCGCGCGCCCGCCGGAAGACGGTGGCGCGCTGCCCCTGCGGCCGTTCAGCGCGGAAGCTCGGCGTCCAGCCAGCGGTACAGCGCGCTGTCTGCCGGCCAGTTGCGCAGCAGGCGACGGCGGTCGCGCTGCCATGCCCGCGCGTGGCTGGCGGCGCTGCGATGCTGCTGCATCGCATCGAGGTCGATCACCTGTAGCGACGCGCCGTCCCACAGCAGGTTGGTGGCCTTCAGGTCGCCATGGCTGATGCGCTCGCGGTGCAGGGTGTCGAACACCGTGCGCAGTGAGGCGGCGATGGGCGGCGGCGGTTCGCTCGCGGGGTCAAGCAGGGCCAGCAGGTCGGTGCCGGCGCAGAACTCATTCACCAGCCAGGCGCGGCCGCGCAATGGGCCCCAGCGCTCTTCCACCAGCGCCAGCGGCGCCGGCGTGGGGATGCCGAACAGGCGCAGGCGGTGGCCCTCGCGCCACGAATGCCAGCCGCGGCTCGGCCGCCACAGGCGCGACAGCGCATGGCGCAGGCTCTTGCGGTTGTAGCGCTTGACCACCAGCGGACGGCCGTCGATCTCCACTTTCGCCACCGTGCAGGTGTTGCCGCGCTTCAGCGCGATGCCGGTGTCGATATGGCGGTCGGGCGCGGCGAGCAGCGGCGCGAGCGCTGCCGCCTCGCTGCGCAGCACCGCGCTGAAGCGGTCGAAACGCTTCGCCACCTTGAACAAGGTGCAGTCGCGGCCGCATTTGGAGAGGTAGTCGCGCAGGCGCCAGGCGCGTTCGCGCTCCAGCGCTTCGGCCAGTGCGGAAGGCCCCGGCGGTTGCGGCTGGGTTTCCGCATAAGCCGCCAGCAGCGGGGCGACGTGGCCGTCCCAGGTGCGGGGCAGTTGCGCCAGCAGCATCGCAAGGTCGCGTGCCGCGCGTGGTTCCGCCAGCGGGCCGTGGCCGTGGGCGCTGACCGCGTCGCCGTCGATCAGCAGCAGGCGGTCCGCGTGGCACAGGAAGTTGCCGAAGTGCAGGTCGTCGTGGCTGAGGCCGGCGGCATGGAGGCGGCCCAGCAGCGCGAACAGCGGGCGCAGCAGCGCCACCGCCTCCGCGTCGCCCGGCGGACGCGCCGCGAGCGGGCGCCAGTGGTCCAGCACGGTGTCGGCCCCGCTCAGGAACTCGGTCAGCAGCACCTGTCCGCCGTGTTCGAGCGTGGTGGCGGCGGCCAACGCCGGGGTCGGGATGCCCGCGGCGGCCAACGCGGCGATGCCATCGCGTTCGCGCTGCCAGTTGCGCGCGGCGCGGTGATCGATGAAAAGCTTGGCGAGGCGGTGCTCGCCGGCCGCGGTCAAGGCTTCGCCCACCACGCGCCGCCCGGGCAGCACGCGCAGCAGCCGCAGCACCCGCAGTTCGCTGCCGTCGGCGAGGCGGATGCGGAATGGCGTCGCCGGCGTGCGCCCGGCATGCGCCAGCGCCGCGGCGTCCAGCAGCGGCGCGTCGTGCGCAGTCGCGGCAATCGTCGAAGGATTCATGCGTGGGTCTTGTGCCGGCGGCGTCCGAGCAACTGGCGCACGAGCGCGCGGCTCGGCCCGTCCAGCGCGGGCAGGTCGAGATAACGCAGCAGGAAGCGCAGGCGGTCGGCCGCGCTGGGGCCCTTGCCGTGGCGGTTCAGGGTGTCGAGGTCGCGCAGCAGCGGTGCGCGGCGCAGCGGCCGGCGCGTCTTTTCCAGGTCGATCAGGCACGCGGCCGGGGCTGCACCGGGGGCGGACGCGCTGCGTACGAAGATGTGTTTGGGGTAGAGGCAGTTGTGCAGGTGGCCGGCGGCGTGCAATTGCTTGACCAGCGCCGCGGTGGCGCCGAGCAGATGGCGGCGTTCGCCGCGCGCCAGCGTTGGCCAGTCGCGCAGCCAGGCGTCGAGCGGGCGGTAGTCGTCCAGCGCGCGGGTGACGAGGATCGCGCAGGCCTTGCCGCCGATGCGGCGTTGGCCGAAGAAGGCCGCTTGCAGCGCGGGCACGCCGTCCTCGGCGTAGCGCAGGATGTTGCGGAACTCGCGCGCGAAGGTCGCTTCGCCGAAGGGCCGCCGCAGGCTGCGGCTGAGATGGTCGATCTGGCGCTTGAGGTAGAACGCGTGGATGTGGCCATGTTCGTCGGCCAGCTCCAGCCGGCTCACGCTGCTCCAGCCGCCGCGGCCGGTGTTGGGCGCGTCAACGCCGGGCAGGTCGAGCGCCCACAGCGCCAGGAAGTCGGTGAGGTGGTGGCGCGCGAACAGCGCGCGCAGGTCGGGGGCGAGGAAGTCCTTCATCCGCGGCCCCGCATCATTCGCGCCCCTCGAAGAAGTCCAGCACGCGGCGCAGGCGGCGCTTGTCGGCGGCGGTCAGGCGGGGCCGCCCGACGTAGTCGAGGTAGAAGCGCAGGCGCTGGGGCCGGCTCAGGTGGTACTTGGCGACCTTGTCGAGGCAGGCGAGGTCCTTGACGATGCGGTACTGCAGGAAGGGGCCCCACCAGAACTCGCCGGCCGGGCAGTCGATCAGGTAGAGGCGCGGTTCAGCGCTGTCATCGACCAGCAGGTTGCGCCACTTGAGGTCGTTGTGGGTGAAGCGGCGCGCGTGCATGCGGCGCGTGATGTCGGCGAGCTGGCGCGACACCGCGGCAACCCAGCGACGGTCGGCGAGGCGCGGATCGCCGAAGCGGGCCATGTGGTTGAGATCGGTGGTGCGCTCGAGTTCGGCGGTGATCAGCGCGCCGCGCGCGAACGCGCCGCTGTGTCGTTCCAGCCCCCAGCCCACCAGCCGGGCGGTGGGGATGCCCCAGGCCGCGAAGTGTTGCAGGTTCTCCCACTCGGCCTGCACGCGCGGACGGCCCAGCCAGCGCCGCAGCGGGTTTTTGCCCGCACCGTGGTAGCGCTTGACGTAGTAGCGGCGCGCGCCGACCGTGACCCGCAGCACCTGGCTCAGCGGGTCGCGCGCAACCGCTTCGCCGGCGAGCGCGAACACTGCGTCGAGCGACGCAAAAGCCTCGGCGGCAGCGGGCGCCAGTCCAGTGCGGTCCAGTGTCCAGCCGGTCATCGCTGCAAGGCCGGGCGGTTGGCGAACTTGCGTTCGAAACGGCGCTTGAGGCGCGCGGCTTCGTGTTCCAGATGGCGCAGCAGGGCGGCCTCGCGCTGCAGCGTCGCGCGCAGCGGGCCTGGAAAGTAGGCGCGCAGGAAGCGCAGCTTGTCGCGCCGGGTGAGGCCGATGTCGAGCGCCGAAAAGTACAGCGCCGACAGGTCCTTGTCGCGCCAGCGCCGTGGCGTGGCGGGGCGCATCTGCGCGCGGTGCAGGTCGATCAGCGCCAGGCGCGGCGCCTCGTCGGCGGATGCCCCGGTGCGCAGCAGGAAGTGGCAGAGGTAGAAGTCGCGGTGGTTCATGCCGCCTTCGTGCATGCGGCGCGCGATCTCGGCCACCGCCGTGATGAGGGCGCGCTTGTGCGCCACCGGCGGCGGCGTGCTGCGCCAGTCGCGGGTATGCACGTCGAGGTCCACCGCCGGCTCGATCGCCTCGGTGACGAGGAAGGACTCGCGCCGCGCCGGTCCGCGCCCGCGCTCGCCATAAGCCACCGCGGTCATGGTCGGCACGCCCAGCGCGTGGCAGGTCTGGATCGCCAGCCACTCGTTGCCCGCGCCCAGCACCGGGCGGCGCAGATGCACGAGTTCCTCGGCGATGCGGCCCCAGCCGATACCGTTCTGGTGTTTCAGGTAGTAGCCGCGGCCGTCGATCTCGAAGCGCAGCGTGCGGCGGCCTTCGAGGTCGCGCACCACGGTGCCCGGGGCCGCAGCGGCCGCCAGCTCCGCTGCCGCGGCAAAGGCGTCGCGTTCTGCCCACAACGTGGACAGCGGCGGGGTGAGCACCAGCCGGTTCATCCGCGCCGGCCCAGGATGATGTCGGCCGCCCGCTCGGGCAGGCTGTAGAGGTCGGCGCGGTCGGCAAAGGCGAGCGCGTTGCGCTGGCAGCGCGCGCGGCCTTCGTCGTCGCCCAGCAGTGTGGCGAGCGCGCGGTCGAGCGCGGTCTGCGCGAAGGGCTCGGGGACCACCAGGCCGGCGTCGGCGTCTTCGATGTAGTGCGCGTAGCCGCAGGCCGCGCTGGCGATGACCGGCAGCCCGGCAACCAGGGCTTCGAGCAGCACGGTGCCGGTGTTCTCGTGGCGCGCCGGGTGCAGCAGCGCGTCGGCCGCGAGCAGGAAATCCGGCACGTCGTCGCGTCCGCCGGGAATGTGGACGCGGTCGCCGATGCCGAGCCGGTGGGCCTGTTCGAGGAAGGGCCGGGCGTCGTCGGCGCCGAGCGCTACCAGCCGCGCGCGGCGCTTCAGCGGTTCGGGCAGCGCCGCCAGCGCGGCGATGCTGCGGTCCAGCCCCTTGCGCGGGAAGTCGGAACCGATCTGCACCAGCAGGAGATCGTCCGCATGCAGGCCGAACTCGCTGCCAAAACGCGCGCGCGCGGCGGTGCGGCGTTCGGCGGCGTCGGGCGGCGCGCGGCGGTCCGGCGCGATGCCCGGCGGCAGCAGGTGGAAGCGGCGCGCCGGCGTGCCGTAATACTGGGCGAACAGCGGCTGCTGGGTGGTCGAGATCATCAGGATCTCGGTCTTGCCCTCGGGCGCGAACACCGCGCGCTCGTAGGCGGCGAAGTGGCGGTAGCGCGGGCCATAGCGGTACAGGGGTTTGCGCAGCGTGCGCGCCTTGTGCTCGAAGCAGGGGTCAGCGGCGTAATAGACGTCGAGTCCCGGCATCTTGTTGAAGCCGACCAGGCGATCCACCGGTCGGCGCGCGATGTCGGCCTCCACCCAGCGGGTGAACTTGGCGTAGCGGCGGTGGTTGGCGAAGGCGCTGACCGGCACCTTGACCAGCTCGAAGCCGGGCGGCACTTCACCGTGCCACTCCAGCGCATAGACGCGGATCGCGTGGCCGCGCTGCTGGCAGGTGAGGGCGATGCGCAGGAAGTCGCGCTGCAGGCCGCCGTAGGGGAAGTACTTGTAGAGGCAGAAGGCGAGCTGCATCAGGCGGTTCCGGCTTGGACGAGCAGGGTTTCGAGCACCGACCACACCCGCTCCGGCGGCAGGCGGGTGAAGCAGGGCGGCTGTTCGGGATGGAGGTCGAGCTGGAAGCGGCGGATGTCGTCCGCGGTCGGCTTGAACTCGCAGTGTTTTTTCAGGCAGGGCGAGCACGGGAAATCCGCCGCGAGGTGCAGCTGGCGGCGGCCCCAGGCGCCTGTGTAGCCGTTGTTGGTCGGCCCGAACAGCGACACCGTCGGCACCTCCAGCGCCGCGGCGAGGTGGCCGAGCCCGGTATCGACCGCCACCGCGGCGGCGGCCCCGGCGATCTCCGCGGCGATGTCGGTCAGCGTCAGCCGCGGCAGCACGGTCACGCCCTGCAGACCGGCGGCGAGCCGCTGCGCACGTTCGCCCTCAGCCGCGTTGCCCCAGGGCAGATGCACGTACCAGCCGTGGCCGCTGGCGAGTTCCGCGAGCGTGCGCCAGTAGCTTTCGGGCCAGTGCTTGGTGGGCCAGGTGGTGGCGTGCAGGAAGACGAGGTAGGGATGGCTGCGGTCGGGCTGGTAGGGCGTGCTGGCCAGCAGGCGCGCGCGGTCGATGCCGTAGCTGCCGGTGGCGTCGGCATCCTCGCCCAGGGTGTAGCCGAGCGCGTGCGCGAACAGTTCGCGCACCCGGCGCACCGCGTGGCGCCCCCAGGGCACCGGATGGCGGTGACGATAGAACAGCGTGGCAACCGGCTCGCGCGCGGAATGGCGGTCCAGCCCGTGCACCGGCGAGCGGGCGTAGCGGCTGAGCCAGGCGCTCTTCAGCAGGCCCTGCGCGTCGATCACGGCGTCGTAGTCGGTGTCGCCCATCGCGTGGCGGAACGCGCGCCATTCGCCGCTGCGCCGGGCCTGCAGCGGATGCTTGCGCCAGCGCCGCACCGCGACCGGAATCACCCGCTCGACATTGGGGTGCCAGGCGGGGATCTCGGCGAAGGGTTCTTCCACCACCCAGTCGAAGCGGATGTCCGGATAGACGCGCGCGGCGTCGGTCAGCGCCGGCAGGGTGTGGATGACATCGCCGAGCGACGAGGTCTTGATGACGAGGACGCGCATCCGGCGCTCAGGCTTCCGGCACCGCGATGCGGCGCGCGCCGGCGCCCAGCCCTTCGAGCGCGGCGAGCACGCTTTGGGGCGTGATGTCGGTGAGGCAGCGGGTGTGGCCGAGCGGACAGGTGCGCTGGAAGCAGGGCGAGCAGTCCAGCCGCAGGCTGCGGATCGCCACCTTCTGCGCCAGCGGCGGGGTGTGCTCCGGGCTGGACGAGCCGTAGATGGCCACCAGCGGCACGTCGAGCGCCGCAGCCACGTGCATCAGGCCGGAGTCGTTGGTGACTGCGGCTTCGGCCAGCGCCAGCAGGTCGACCGCGTCGCCCAGCTCGGTACGACCGGCGAGGTCGATCACGCCCGGGTTATCGGCGCAGATGGCGGCCGCGGCGGGTTTGTCCTTGGCCGAGCCCGACACCCACACCTGGTAGCCGCGCGCCACCAGCTCGCGCCCGAGCGCGGCGAAGTGGGGCAGCGGCCACTGCTTGGCGGGGCCGTACTCGGCGCCCGGCATGAAGACCACCGCCGGGCGGTCGGTGGCGAGTCCGAGGCGCTCGCGCAGCCCCGCCTGGTTGGCGGCATCCGCGGTGAGCCGGGGCAGCGGAAAGGGTTCCGGCAGCGGCGAGCCGGCCGGGCGGCCGAGCGCGACGAAGCGCTGCACCGTCATCGGCAGCGCGGCCTCGTCGAGCCGGCGGGCGTCGTTGAGCAGACCGTAGCGCAGCTCGCCGACGAAGCCGGTGCGCAGCGGAATGCCGGCGAAGAAAGGCACCAGCGCCGACTTCAGCGAATTGGGCAGCACGATCGCCTGGTCGTAGCCTTCGGCGGCGAGTTCGCGGCCGAGCTTCCAGCGCACTTTCAGGCCGAATTCGCCGTGGCCGATCGGCATCACGATGCCGCGCCGCACTTCCGGCATGCGCGCGAGGATGGGCAGCGACCACGCCGGCGCGAGCACGTCGATCGTCGTGGCGGGCGCGTTCGGCCCGCCGCGCTGCAGCAGCGCGAACAGGCTCTGCGCCATCACCATGTCGCCCACCCACGAGGGGCCGACGACGAGAATCTTGCGGGAGCGGCTCAACGCTTGTCCTGGCTCGCCAGCCAGCTCAGGTAGGCCGGCACGCCGGTTTCGACGTCCATGAAGGGACGGTCGTAGCCGGCGGCGCGCAGCGCGCCCATGTCGGCTTCGGTGAAGCTCTGGTAGCGGCCCTTGAGGTGGTCGGGGAAGGGGATGTAGTCGATGCCGCCGCGCTCGCGGCCGCCGTCCTCGCCCTGCGCGCGGAACCACTTGATCGCCGCGCGCGCGACGTCGTTGAAGCTTTGCGCGCGCCCGGTGCCGAGGTTGTAGATGCCGGACACCTGCGGGTTGTCGAACAGCCACAGGTTGACCGCGACCACGTCGTCCACATGGATGAAGTCGCGCCGCTGCTCGCCCGGGCCATAGCCGTCGGAGCCTTCGAACAGGCGCACCCGGCCGGATTCGTTCAACTGGTTGTTGAAGTGGTAGGCGACGCTCGCCATCGAGCCCTTGTGCTGTTCGCGCGGGCCATAGACGTTGAAATAGCGCAGCCCGACGACCTGGCTTTCGATGCCTTGCTGCGCGCGCAGATGGCAGTCGAACAGGAACTTGGAGTAGGCGTACATGTTGAGCGGCTGCTCGAACTCGCGCGCCTCGCGGAAGGTGGGGCCCATGCCGTAGACCGAGGCCGACGAGGCGTAGATCAGCGGGATCTTGCGCTGGGTGCACCAGGCCAGCAGGGCCTTGGTGTACTCGTAGTTCACCCGCATCACGAAGCGGCCGTCCCATTCGGTGGTGGACGAGCACGCGCCCTCGTGGAACACCGCCTCGACGCGGCCGAGGTCCTCCCCGGTCTGGATGCGGGCGAGGAAGTCGTCCATGTCCATGTAGTCGCGGATGTCGGCATCGGCCAGGTTGAGGCACTTGCGCCCGTCGCGCAGGTCGTCCACCACCAGGATGTCGGTGATGCCACGGTCGTTGAGGCCCTGCACGATGTTGCTGCCGATGAAGCCGGCGCCGCCGGTAACGATGATCATCTCGGTTTTCCTCTTTCAGTACGTCTGGGGGCCGCGGGCGCCTCAGGCGGCGCGCAGGGCATCGGCGAGTTCGACGGCGCTGACCGTGGCGGTGCCCAGCTTGCCGACCACGACGCCGGCCGCGAGGTTGGCGAGCGCGGTGGCTTCGGCCAGCGTCAGCCCGCAGGCGAGGCCGGCGCCGAGCACTGCGACCACGGTGTCGCCCGCGCCGGTCACGTCGAACACGTCGCGCGCGCGCGTCGGCAGGTTGAGCGGGGCGTGGCCGCGTTCGAGCAGCGTCATGCCGCGCTCGGAGCGGGTGACCAGCAGCGCGTCGAGGTCCAGCGTGTCGCGCAGCGCCTCGCCGCGCGAGACCAGCGTGGCTTCGTCGGCGCAGTGGCCCACCACCGCCTCGAACTCGGCGAGATTGGGGGTGATCACGGTGGCGCCTCGGTAGCGCGCGAAATCGGTGCCCTTGGGGTCGACCACCACCGGCAGCCCGCGTTCGCGTGCGACCCGGACCAGCGTGCCGACGCCGGCCAGCGTGCCCTTGCCGTAGTCGGAGAGCACGACCGCGCCGCTGCCCGGCAGCGCCGCCTCGAACGCGGCTTCGATGCCGGCCGATTCCAGCACCGCGAAGTTGTCCTCGAAGTCGAGCCGGATCAGCTGCTGGTGGCGGCTGATGATGCGCAGCTTGGTGATCGTGGGGTGTTGCGGCGCTTCTTCCAGGCGACACACCACGCCGCCGGCTTGCAGCCGTTCGCGCAGCAGGCGGGCGGCTTCGTCACGCCCGACCAGCCCGACCAGCTCGGCGCCGGCGCCCAGCGAGGCCGCGTTGAGCGCGACGTTGCCGGCGCCGCCGGCGCGGAATTCGTCGCCTTCCACCTTCACCACCGGCACCGGGGCCTCGGGCGAGATGCGCGTGGTGGAGCCATGCCAGTAGCGGTCGAGCATCACGTCGCCGACGACGAGAACGCGGCCGCGGGTGAAGTCGGGCAGGGAGGAAGGCAGCGGTTGGGACATCGGCAAGGCGCGCTAGCGTGTTGAAAAGTCCGCAATTATCCCACGAAGGCCGCTCCGGCGGCGCGGCGAACGCGGTCGCCCGGGGCCTGCGGTGCCGGCGGCGGCGGTGCCGGCGCGGGGAAGGCGCATGGCGGCGGGCGTCAGCGGTTGAACCACTTCAGCACCACGCCCCAGTTCTCGACGTCGAGCCGGGTGACGTGGCCGCACTCGAAATCCAGCCCCAGCCAGCGCTCGGCGGGCAGCCCGAGCAGGTGGCCGGCGATCGCACGCAGCGGCCCGCCGTGCGCCACCACCACCACCGGCCGCGGCGGGGCGCTGGCGAGCAGCGCATCCAGCCAGTGCAGCACGCGGATGGACATCTCGCGCGCCGATTCGCCGCCCGGCGCGCGAAAGCCGAGCGGGTCGGTGGCCCATTCGTCGAGCGCACCGCCGAGTTCGGCGAACAGCTGGCCTTCCCACTCGCCGAAGTGGATTTCCTTCAGCCGCGCATCCAGCCGCGGTTCGCCCAGCGCCTCGGCGAGCAGGCGGGCGCGTGCAAGCGGGCTGGCATGCAGCTCGAACTGCGGCGGCAGCAGCGGCCGCAGGCGCGCGGCCACGGTCGCGGCAGGTTCGGCGAGGCCTACGTCGCGCTGGCCGTAGCACACGCCGGCCGGCACGTCGGGGCGCGGGTGGCGGATCAGGTGAAGTTCCATGTCGCGAGAAAGGCGAGGTAGCAACCGAGTTCGGTGAGCTGCTGGGTGGCGCCGAGCAGATCGCCGGTGTAGCCGCCGAGGCGGCGGAGGAAGTAGCGCGCCGCGGCAAAGGTCAGCAGCGCGGTCGTCGCCAGCGCCGCGAGGGCGGCGGCGCCGGGCACCAGCAACAGCGGCAACACGCCGCACGCGCTGGCGATTGCGACGCCGCCGTGGTCGAGCGGCTGCGCGAGCGGCCGGCTCTTGCTGCTGTCGTCGCTGCGCGCATAGGGCAGGCGCTGCATCAGCGCGGTGGCGGCAAGGCGCGACAGCGCGTGCGCGGCGAGCAGCGCGCTGGCGAAGGCGGCGCTGCCGGCGGCGGCGAGTTCGACCAGCGTGGCGGCTTTGGCGAGCAGCATCAGCATCAGGCCGAGCGCACCGTAGCTGCCGATGCGCGAGTCCTTCATGATCGCCAGCACCTGTTCGCGCGCCCAGCCGCCGCCCAGACCGTCGCAGGCGTCCGCCCAGCCGTCCTCGTGCAGCGCGCCGGTCAGCAGCACCGCGGCTGCGAGCGCGATCACCACCGCGGGCGCGGGCGGCAGTACCAGCGCGGCCAGGGCGTAGGCTGCGGCCGCGGCGGCGCCGACGATCCAGCCCACCAGCGGGAAATAGCGCGCGGCCGCGGCGGCGCGCTGCGGCGACCACGCCACCCAGGCCGGCACCGGCAGACGGCTGAAGTAACCGAGTGCGGTGAAGAAGAGTTCGAGCTGGGACCGCATCGGCGCCGCGGTCAGGTCTTGTCGCTGACGCCGGCCGATTCGAAGCTCGCCATCTCGGCGAGGAAGTTCACCGCGGCCTGCACCAGCGGCCACGCCAGCGCGGCGCCGGTGCCTTCGCCCAGGCGCAGGTCGAGATCCATCAGCGGCTCGGCGCCGAGGGCGTCCAGCTGCACGCGGTGGCCCGGCTCGCGCGAGCGGTGGGCGAACACGCAGTAGGGCAGGATCTGCGGCGCGAGCGCGTGCGCGACGAGCAGCGCCGAGGTGACGATGAAGCCATCCACCAGCACCAGCATGCCCTTCTCGGCCGCGCCCAGCATGGCGCCCGCCATCATCGCGATCTCGAAGCCGCCGTACTCGGCCAGCACCGCCAGCGGGTCCGCGGGGCGGCCGCCGCGGGCCAGCGCGCGCGCCAGCAGCGCGCGTTTGCGTTCCAGCCCGGCGTCGTCGAGCCCGGTGCCGCGGCCGGTGATGGTGGCAAGGTCGGCGCCACGCGCCTCGCCGACAAGGCAATGGGTGATCAGCGACGCCGAGGCGGTGTTGCCGATGCCCATTTCGCCGAAGCCGACCGCGTTGCAGCCGTTGGCCGCAAGGGCGTGGGCGAGGCCGCGCCCGCGTTCCAGCGCGGCGTCGCGTTGGGCGGCCGTCATCGCCGGCGCTTCCAGGTAGTTGGCGGTGCCGGGGCCGATCTTTGCATCCACCAGCCCGGGCCGTTTGCCGAAGTCGTGGTTGACGCCGGCATCGACCACGCTGAGGCCGAGGTCCATCTGGCGGCAGAAGACGTTGATCGCGGCGCCGCCGGCGAGGAAGTTCTCCACCATCTGCCAGGTCACGTCCTGCGGGTAAGCGGAAACGCCTGCGCGGGCGGCGCCGTGGTCGCCGGCAAAGACCAGGATGTGCGGCTGGCGCAGTTGCGGCGTTTCGGTCTGCTGCACCAGGCCCACCTGCAGCGCCAGCGCCTCCAGCCGGCCGAGCGCGCCGAGCGGCTTGGTCTTGCGGTCGATGCAGTGTTGCAGGGCGGCGCGCAGGCGCTCGTCGGGGGCGGCGAGGGTGGTCTTCATCGGCGGGTCGGGCTGGAAAGGAGGGCGCGCGCGGCGCGCCGGCAGGGGGCGAACGGTAGCAGATCGAATCCGCGCCTGCATCCGCCGCCGCGGCGGGCGCCGCTCCGTGACCCGCGTCACGGAGTCCGCGAGGCGGCGGCGCGCTTGCGTTGGTCGGCGCCGACCTTGCATCTATCATGCCCGCGGACGTCGCGCGCCTGTCCTTTCCGGGCAGCATGCTGGCGCGCGCCGCACTCAAACCATAAACGGGGCCGAAGGGAGGCGTCGATGTCGGAAGCGGTATATGCGGTGGTGTTCAGGGGCGAGATCCTCGACGGATTCAGCCGGGAACAGGTGCAGGAAGGCTTCGGCCGCCTGTTCGGGCTCGGGGCGGACAAGCTCGAGCAGCTGTTCTCGCATCCCAAGGTGGTGCTGAAGAAGGGCCTGAGCCGCGACGAGGCCGACCGCTATCGCATCACGCTCGGCAGCATCGGCGCGGTGGTCAGCGTCGAGGCGCCCGCGGCCCAGCAGTTCGTCACCAGCGCGCCGTCTCCCGCCGCGCAGCCGGACCCCGCGGTCGCGGCATCCACCGCGGTCACCCAAGTGGTGGCGCACGCCCCCGCGCCTGCGGCTGCGCAGGTCGATCCGATGGCGCCGACGATGGTCGTGACCCCGGCTTCGCGCCCGCAGGCCGCCGACGAGACCGTGATGGTCCAGCGCCCGGCGGCGCTTGCGGCCAGCGCGGCGCCGGCCTTCGACCACGGCGCGCAGACCATGATCATTCCGCCGTCGCGGCCGACGCTGGAGCCGGCCGCCGGCGCGGGTGCTCCGCCGGCTGGCGGGGTGGCGCGCGCGGCGGCCACGCCGCACGCGGAGCCGCGCGTGCTGCCGTTCCAGTTCTTCGGCGAGGGCGGCGAGTTCTTCCGCATCTGGATCGTCAACGTGCTGCTGACGATCGTCACGCTCGGTATCTATTCCGCGTGGGCCAAGGTGCGCACCCAGCGCTATTTCTACGGCAACACCCAGCTCGACGGCAGCAGCTTCGACTACCTCGGCGACCCGATCAAGATCCTCAAGGGCCGCGCGATCGCCTTCGTGCTGTTCGTGCTGTATTCGATGGCGGGGGAAATCTCGCCCATCCTCGGCCTGCTGGCGCTGCTGCTGTTCCTTGCCGCGATGCCGTGGATGATCGTGCGCGGGCTCGCCTTCCGTAACCACAACAGCGCGTGGCGCGGCGTGCGTTTCGGCTTCGACGGCAAGCTCGCCGAGGCGGGGAAGGCCTTCGTGTTGTGGCCCCTGCTGGCGGCGATCACGTTCGGCATCCTGGCACCGATGGCCCTGCACAAGCAGCAGCATTTCATGGTCGGCAACAGCCGCTACGGCACCTGCCGCTTCGGCCTCGAACTGGGCGTGCGCAGCTTCTACATGATGGTGCTGGTGCTGATCGGCATCTTCATCGGCGGCATGGCGGCGGCGATGCTGGTGGGCTGGCTGATCCCCTTCCTGTCGCCGCTGGTCATGATCGCCACCTATGTCGCGGCCTTCGCCTACTTCAAGGTGCGCTTCACCAACCTCGTCTATGGCAACACCGCGCTCGCCGGCAACCGCTTCGAGGCGACTTACGAGCTGCCCGGCTACGCCCGCCTGATGGCGGTGAACACGCTGCTGACGGTGCTGACGCTGGGGCTGTTCTACCCCTGGGCCAAGGTGCGCAACGCGCGCTATGCGGCGGAGCACATCGCGCTGGTCGCGGAGGACGATCTGGATAGCTTCGTCGCCGCGCGCCAGGAAGAGGTGGCGGCCGCCGGTGGCGAGGTGGCGGACCTGTTCGACGTGGATCTGGGCCTGTGAGCGAGGCGGGCGGGCACGCGGTCGCCGGCGTCTTCTTCAGCGGCGCCGGCTCGCGCCGCCTGCCCGCCACGCTGACCCTGGCTGAGGGCGCGTTCACCGTGCAGGGCGACGCGGGCGTACTCGCCGGCCCGCTGCCGCAGGCGCAGGTGACGGTCAGCTCGCGCCTCGGCCGCACCCCGCGCTTCCTGCGCTTTCCGGATGGCGGCTGCTTCGAGACCGCCGACAACGACACCATCGACCGCCTGCTGACGCCGCTGCGGCCGGCGCACGACCTGGCGCACCGGCTGGAGTCCAGACTGCGCTACGTCGCCCTCGGCCTGCTGGTGACGGTGGCCGTGGTGTGGGGCGGGGTCCGCTACGGCATTCCCGCGCTCGCGCAGACCGTGGCCTACGCGCTGCCACCGGCGGTGGATCGCCAGATCGGCGATGGCGCGCTGGAACTGCTCGATGCGCAACTGCTTGGCCCTTCCACGCTGGATGCGGCGGAGCAGGCGCGCCTGCAGGCGGTGTTCGCCCCGCTGCTGGCGCCGGTGTCGACGCCGGCGCGGCCGGTCACCGTGGTGTTCCGCGCGGGCCGCCACGGGCTGGGCGCGAATGCGCTCGCGCTCCCTTCGGGCACCATCGTGTTCACCGACCAGCTGGTGCGCCTGGCGGCGCGCGACGAGGAATTGCTGGCGGTGCTGGCGCACGAGATCGGCCATGTGGAGGGCCGCCACGCGCTGCGCCAGGTGCTGCAGGCCTCGGCGCTCGGCCTGGTGGTGACCGCGGTGACCGGCGACGTGTCGTCGGTGTCCTCGCTGGTCACCGCGATTCCGGTGCTGCTGACCCAGCTCGGCTATTCGCGCAGCTTCGAGTTCGAGGCCGACCGCTACGCGGTGCGCACGCTCGCCACGCAGGGCATAGCGGCCGCCCACTTCGGCGCGATGCTGTCCCGCCTCGACCGCGATCCGGACTGCAAGCCCGAGGCCGACTGCGCCGCGTCGGAATCCGGCTGGCAGGACTACCTCTCCACCCACCCCGCCACCGAAGAGCGGCTGCGCGCGCTCGGGCTGCGCTGATCAGCCTTTCAGCCGCAGCGGCAGGCCCGCGGCGACGAAACTGACCCGCGGCACGCCCGCCGCGATCGCCTGATTGAGCCGCCCTGCCTCGTCGCGGAACAGGCGGCCGAGCGGCGTTTCCGGCACCAGGCCCAGCCCCACCTCGTTGGCCACCAGCAGGATCTCGCCCGGCAGCGCGGGCAGCACGTCGAGCAGGGCGTCGCGCTCGGCGCGAAAGTGCGGCAGGGCGTCCGCGCCCGCTTCGGGCGGCAGGGTTTCGGCGCCCGCCAGCAGGTTGGTCAGCCACAGCGTCAGGCAATCGACGATCACGCAGCGCCCCGCGTCGGCCTCGCGCCGCAGCGCCGCGGCGAGCGCCAGCGGTTCTTCCACGGTGCGCCAGTGCGCGGGGCGGTCCGCCTGGTGGCGGCGGATGCGCGCGCTCATCTCGGCGTCGCCGCCCTCGGCGGTGGCGATCACGGTGACGGCGAGGCCGCTGGCGCCGGCGAGCGCTTCGGCGTGGCGGCTCTTGCCCGAGCGGGCGCCGCCCAGGATCAGTTCGCAACTCATGGCGGGGTCGATGTTTCTCGTTACGGAAAGAGCCGGACACGGTATCATCCGGGCCCTCCGCGCCGAAAGGTGCGGCGCGTTTCAGGTGCCCGAAGGCGGTCCTCGCCCCAGGGTTAAACGGGAAACAGGTGCGCGCCTCCGGCGCAATGCCTGTGCTGCCCCCGCAACGGTAAGCGAGTGCAAGGCGCATCAACAGCCACTGGGTCGTCCCCGGGAAGGCGATGCGTCGGAGCCGGCCACAGCCGCTCCAGCCCGCGAGCCCGGATACCGGCCCGAGCGCGAACTGGCGGATGTGCCGCGGGGTGGCGGCGATGGGTGCAGTGCTTCGTGCGGCTTCTCCCGGCATGTCCTTGTGCGTATCGACCACGGATTGCGGGGACGCATGCCGTGGCCGCCGGGAGTCCCCGATGAAGTTCCGTCTTGTCGCCGTCGCGCCGCTGTGCGCGCTCGTCTGTCCGCATCCCGCGCTTGCCCAGCAGGCCGCTGAAACCGGCATTGCCGCCCCGGTCATCGTGACCGCCACCCGTGTCGAACTGAAGGATACCGAGGCGCCCTACGCCTCCGAGGTCCACCGCCGCGAGGACATCGAACGCTCCGGCGCGAGCAATCTGGTGGATTACCTTGCCCGCCATTCCTCGGTGCAGGTCCTGCCCAACTTCGGCAACCGGTTTGCGCCGTCGCTCAACATGCGCGGCTATGGCCTCGCCGACGGCTACCAGAACGTGGTGGTCACCGTGGACGGCCGCCGCCTCAACAATGTCGACATGGTGCCGCAGCTGCTCGGCGCGGTTTCGCTCGCGGACGTCGACCGCATCGAGATCACCAAGGGCAGCGGCTCGGTGATGTACGGCGATGGCGCCACCGCCGGCACCATCCAGATCCACACCCGTCCGCGCGACGGCGGCAGCGTGGAGCTGTACGGCGGCAGCCACGGCGGTCGCGGCGGCGTGCTCAGCGCCGGGCTGGTGCGCGAGCGTTTCAGCATTTCGGCCAGCGCCGAGCGCAGCGCCGACGACGGCGCCGCCGACAAGGACGCCTCCGGCCATCGTGACGCCTCGCAGGCCGACCTCTGGCGCGTCAGCGGCAGCGCCAAGCCGGTGGACGAACTCCGCCTGCGGCTGGACGCCGGCGAGGCGCGCATCGACTCGCGCTACATGGGGCCGCTGACGCTGGCGCAGTTCAAGGACGATCCGGCGCAGAACAACGGCAGCCTCTATACCTACCAGAAGTTCAACACCCGTGACTGGGGTGTGGGAGCGGACTACGACCTCGACGCGCGCTGGCGGATCTCGGTGGACCATCGCGACGAAGCGCGCATGTCGGAATTCGTGCAGTCGAGCTGGGTGTCCGACTACCGTTATCTGACCGACGAGTTCTCGCTGCAGTACCGCGGCGACCAGTTCTCGGTCACCGGCGGCGCGCAGCGTTTCGACGGCGTGCGCAAGGGCATGAGCGACGACACGTCCAAGCGCAACACCGCGCTCTTCGTGCAGACCCAGTACGTGTTCGAACAGCTGACGCTGTCGGCCGGCGCGCGCGGCGAGCGCGTGCGCTACCAGTACCGGCCCGACAGCGGCGCCCGCCTGGATGCAACCGAGCGCCTGGCGTCGTGGGACCTCGGCCTCAACTACCGCGTCGACGACGCGCTGTCGGTGTTCGGCAACTACAACAGCGGCTACCAGGCCCCCGACATCGACCGCTTCTTCAGCTTCGACTGGTGGACCGGCACCACCAGCTTCAATGGCTTCATCGAGCCGGCGTGCGCCCGGACGCTGACCGTCGGCCTCAACCATGTCACCGCGGCCAACCGGCTCAAGCTGTCGCTGTTCCATGTCCGGCTCAAGAACGAAATCTTCCTTGAGCCGTTTTCCTACGCCAACACCAACATCGACCGCTCCCACAAGTACGGGCTCGAACTGCAGGACAGCTGGCAGATCACGCCTGCTGTCAGCGGCCATGTGAACTACAGCTGGACGCGTTCGATCGTCGACCGCGACGATGCCGGCGGCGGCGCTTATGACGGCAAGGAACTGCCCGGCGTGCCGCGCCACAGCCTGGTGCTGGGGCTGGCGGTGGACGTGGTCGAGGGCGGGAGCCTGTACCTCTCGCACACCTGGCGCAGCAAGGCGTGGGCGGCCGACGACTTCGACAACGACAACGCGCAGAAGCAGCGCGCATACCAGTCCACCGACCTCACCTACCGCCATCGCATCGGCAAGGGCGTGGAACTGTACGGTGCGGTGAGCAACCTCTTCGAGCACGAGAACGGCGTGTGGGTGGGCGACGACCGCATCTATCCGGTCAGTTTCGAACGCACCTGGAAGCTGGGCGCCCGCTTCTCGTTCTGAGCGCGCGCCGTCGCCGCATTCGTTTTTACGCCCGGCGTGCTTCGCCGCCGGGCGCCCACGACCTGTTCCCTACCGATCATGACGCTTCGCCTGACCACCCTTGCGCTCGCCCTTGCCGCGACCGCGCCGCTGTTTCCCCTGCCCACTTTTGCCGCTGACAATGCCGCGCTCGACGAGGTCGTCGTGACCGCCACCCGCCAGCAGCGCCGCGCCGAGGACAGCCTCGCCAGCGTCGAGGTGCTCGAACGCGCCGACATCGAGCGCGCCGGCCATTCCTCGCTGATCGAGGTGTTGCGGGCCATGCCCGGCGTGCAGGTCACCGCCAACGGCGGCGCCGGCGCCAACGCCAACGTCTATATCCGCGGCGCCGAGGCGCGCCACACGCTGCTGTTGATCGACGGCGTGCGCGTCGGCTCGGCGACCTCCGGCGCCGCTACCTTCGAAACCATCCCGCTGGCGATGATCGAGCGCATCGAAGTGCTGCGCGGGCCGGCGAGCGCGCTCTACGGCTCGGAGGCGATCGGCGGTGTGATCCAGGTGTTCACCCGCCGCGGCGAGGCCGGCTTCCATCCCGAGGTCTACGTGGGCTACGGCACCGACGACACCTTCAAGGGTTCGGTGACCCTCGCCGGTGGCGTCGACCGCCTGCGCTACAGCCTCACCGCCGGTAAGGAGCGCACCGACGGCTTCAATTCCAAGCGCGATCCGGCCTACTGGCGCAGCGGCGCCCGCACCTCGTACTGGGCGGACGACGACGGCTATCGCAACGACATGTTGAGCGGCGCGCTGTCGCTGGGTTTCCGCGAGCGCGACGAGGTCGGGCTGAGCTTCACCCAGTCGGATGCACGCAACCGCTACGACGCCTCGGCGCTGCGCTACTTCGATTCCTACCTCGACAAGAAGGCTCGCAGCGTCGGCGTGTACATGCGCAACCAGCTCGCCAGTGGCTGGACCAGCACGCTGCGCCTCGGCCAGAGCCAGGACAAGTCGCTGAACAAGGCGAGCAGCGCCGCGCCCAGCTTCTTCAACACCCTGCAGGACCAGCTGATGTGGCAGCACGACGTCGACCTGCCGCTCGGCCGCCTGCTGCTCGCCTATGAATACGTCGAAACCAGGCTCGACAGCTCGACCGCCTAC
This sequence comes from Azoarcus olearius, assembly GCF_001682385.1. Taxonomy (NCBI): domain Bacteria; kingdom Pseudomonadati; phylum Pseudomonadota; class Betaproteobacteria; order Rhodocyclales; family Zoogloeaceae; genus Azoarcus; species Azoarcus olearius. The sequence goes on along the minus strand of NZ_CP016210.1, from coordinate 3,986,464 downwards.
CGCGAGGACAGCCGGCGGGTGAATTCCGCGCTGCTCGGCTGGACCGCCGATCTCGACGCCCACCATTTGCAGCTCAACGCCCGTCACGATGACAATTCGCAATTCGGCGGCAAGACCACCGGGATGCTGGCCTACGGCTACGACCTCGCCGCCGGGCTGCGCCTGCGCGGCAGTATCGCCACCGCGTTCAACGCGCCGACCTTCAACCAGCTCTACTGGCCGATGACCTCGCTCACCAGCTACCACGGCAACCCCGACCTCAAGCCGGAGGAAGCGCTCAACCGCGAGCTGGGCTTGCGTTGGAGCCAGGGCAGCCATATGGTCGAGCTGACCTATTTCGACAACAAGGTGAAGAACCTGATCGCCAGCAATCCAACGCCCGCGCTGCGCGGCCAGCAGATCAATATCGGCGAGGCCCGGCTGAAGGGGGTCGAACTCGGCTACCTGCTCGCGCTCGGCGACTTCAAGCTCGGCGCCGGGGTCGATTTCCTCAGCGCCAAGGACGAAGACACCGGCCTGCGGCTGCCCCGGCGCGCGCAGCGCACCGGCTACCTGCGCCTGTCGCAGACGCTGGAGCGCTTCGAATGGGGCGTCGACATCGACGGCGCCGGCCGCCGCTACGACGACGCGGCCAACACCACGGTGCTGCACGGCTACGGCACGGTCAATGCCTATGCCCATTACCGCGTCGCGCCGGACTGGAAGGTGGAGCTGCGCGCCAACAACCTCCTCGACAAGGACTACGAGCTTGCACGGGGATATCGCACGCCGGGTGCCAGTGCCTTCATTGCCGTCCGCTACGCGCCGCGCTGAGCCTGCATGGCCGTCGGATTGCCCCTTGCCGCGACTGGTGCGGGCCCGCGCATGAGCAGCGTGCGGCGGCGCGCATGGATCTGCGCCGGCGGACTGCTCGCGGCGACGCTGGCGGCGTTCTGCTGGGCGCTCATCGCCGGCGACCTGCCGGTGACCGCGGCCGAGGTCTGGGCCGCGCTCGGCGGTGCCGAGGGCATGCCGGCGCAGGTGGTGCGCGAACTGCGGCTGCCGCGTGCCGTGGCCACCTTCGCCTGTGGCGGGCTGCTGGCCCTGGCCGGGGCGCTGATGCAGGTGCTGCTGCGCAACCCGCTCGCCGATCCCTACATCCTCGGCATCTCGGGCGGCGCCGCGGTGGGCGCGCTGGCTGCGATCAGCTTCGGCGCGGCCGCGCTGTGGATAGACGGCGCCGCCTTCGTCGGCGCCTTCGCGGCGATGCTGCTGGTGTTCGGCCTGGCCCACGGTGACGGCAGCTGGACCCAGACGCGGCTGCTGCTCACCGGCGTGATCGTTGCCGCCGGCTGCGGCGCCGCGGTGACGCTGATGCTGGCCCTGGCGCCGGACACCCGTGTGCAGTCCATGCTGTTCTGGCTGATGGGTGACGCCAGCGGCGCAGCGCGGCCGTGGCCGGCACTGGTGGTGCTGGTGGTCGGGCTGCTGCTGGTGCTGCCGCAGGCGCGCGACCTCAATGTGCTGACGCGCGGCGAACTCAATGCGCGCGCGCTCGGCGTGCGCGTCGATCGCCTGCGCCGGCTGCTCTATCTGTTCGCGTCCAGCTTCACCGCGGTGGCGGTCACGCTGGTGGGTTCGGTCGCTTTCGTCGGTCTGATCGTGCCCCACCTGGTGCGCCTCGCACTGGGTAACGACCAGCGCCTGCTGCTGCCGGCCGCGGTGTTCGCCGGCGGCGTCCTGCTGACCGTGGCCGATACCGCGGCGCGCACGGTGATGGCGCCGCAGCAGCTGCCGGTGGGCGTGCTCACCGCGCTGATCGGGGTGCCGGTGTTCCTGTTCCTGCTGGCGAGGCATCCGCGTTGATGGCCGCGACGACACCCGCGCCCGCCGCCGCACCGCTGCTGGAGGCCGACGGGCTGGCGCTGCGGATCGGCGAGCGCTGGCTGTGCTGCGAGTTCAGCCTGAGCCTGCAGGCCGGCGAATGCCTTGCGCTGCTCGGCCCCAACGGCGCCGGCAAGACCACGCTGCTGCATACGCTCGCGGGGCTGCGCCCCCCCACGGTGGGCGCGGTGATGCTGGGCGGCCTGCCCTACGCCGCCTGGTCGCCCGCGGAGGCGGCGCGCTTTCGCGGCCTGCTGGTGCAGCAGCAGCCGGACCACTTCGCCGCCAGCGTGCTGGAAACGGTGCTGATCGGCCGTCACCCGCATCTGGGCCGCTGGGGCTGGGAGAGCGCCGAGGACGAGGCGATCGCACGCGCCGCGCTGACGGAGTTCGGCATGGCGGACATGGCCGCGCGCGACATCCTGACGCTGTCCGGCGGCGAGCGGCAGCGGGTGGCGCTGGCCACCCTGCTGGCGCAGGCGCCGCAGCTTTTCCTGCTCGACGAGCCGCTCAACCATCTCGACCTGCGCTACCAGATCGCCGTGCTCGAACGTTTTCGCGCGCTGGCCGACAGCGGGCGCGGGGTGGTGATGGTGCTGCATGACATCAACCTCGCCGCGCGCTTCGCCGACCACGTGATCCTGCTCGACGGCCGCGGCGGCGTGCATGCCGGCGACCGCGACAGCGTGCTGCGCGCGGATCTGCTCAGCCACGCCTTCGGCCATCCGCTGCGCTGCATCGACGCCGGCGGCGGCCGCCCCCATTTCATCCCCGAGTAAGCCGCGGCAGCAGCGCCGGCCCCATTTCTTGTCCGCCCAGACCATGACGACATCCGATCGCGATACGCGCCACAACGAACGCATGCAACGCAAGAAAACCGTGGTGGACGAGAAGATCGCCGCCGCCCAGGCCGAGCGCGGCGTGCTGCTGGTCAATACCGGCAACGGCAAGGGCAAGAGCTCGGCCGCGTTCGGCCTGGTGGTGCGCGCGCTGGGTCATGGCATGAAGGTGGGCGTGGTGCAGTTCATCAAGAGCCGCGGCGACACCGGCGAGGAAAAGGTGCTCGGCGGCCTGCCGGGCGTGAGCTGGCACGTGATGGGCGAGGGTTTCACCTGGGAAACGCAGGACCGCGCGCGCGATGTCGCCGCCGCCGCCGCCGCGTGGGAGCGGGCGCGCGGCTTCCTGCGCGACCCCGAAATCGCGTTGGTCGTGCTGGACGAGCTGAACATCGCGCTGAAGTACCGCTATCTTGAAATCGACACCGTGCTCGCCGACCTGCTGGCGCGGCCGACGATGCAGCACGTGGTCGTTACCGGTCGCGCCGCGCCGCCCGAACTGGTGGCCGCGGCCGACACCGTGACCGACATGACGCCGGTCAAGCATGCCTTTGCCGCCGGGGTGAAGGCGATGCCCGGCATGGAGTGGTGACGCGATGACGCATTCCCGCCTGCGCAATCCGCGCCCCGGCCCGTTGCCGGGTCATGTCTACCTGGTCGGCGCCGGCCCCGGCGATCCGGAACTGCTGACGCTGCGCGGTGCGCGCCTGGTCGAGGGCGCCGACGTCGTGGTTTATGACAACCTCGTCAGCCCGGCGATCATCGACCTCGCGCCGGCCCGCGCGGAACGCATCTACGTGGGCAAGAAGGCGGCCGACCACACCCTGCCGCAGGACGAGATCAACCAGCTGCTGGTGAAGCTTGCCGGCGAGGGCAAGCGGGTGGTGCGGCTGAAGGGCGGCGACCCCTTCATCTTCGGCCGTGGCGGCGAGGAGATGGAGGTGCTGGTGGCCGCTGGCGTGACCGTGGAGGTGGTGCCGGGCGTCACCGCGGCGGCCGGCATCGCCGCCTACGCCGGCATACCGCTGACGCACCGCGAACATGCGCAGTCCGTCGTGTTCACCACCGGCTTCCTGAAGGACGGTGCGCTCGATCTCGACTGGCCGATGCTGGCGCGGCGCGGGCAGACGCTGGTGATCTACATGGGCATTTCGCGGCTGGCCGAGATCTGCGCGCAACTCGTCGCCCATGGCCTGCCGGCCACCACGCCGGCCGGCGTCATCGAGCGCGGTACCACCGCGGCGCAGCGCGTGGTGACCGCGGACCTGATGACCCTGCCCGCGCGCGTGACCGAGGCCGGCATCCGTCCGCCCGCGCTGACCATCGTCGGTGACGTTGTCGGGCTGTACCCGCGCCTCGCGTGGTTTTCCGCCGCGCCGCCCGAAGGCGAACCGCATCTGGCGCATGCCGGCTGCAGCGCGGTGCATGCCGGGCAGGTCGCGGAGGGCCTCGACGGCGACGCCGCGGCCGGGCGCGGGGACGCGTGTTGAGCGCCGCACGCCGCTGCCCCGCGCTGTTGGTCGCCGCGCCGGCCTCGGGCCAGGGCAAGACCACGGTCACCGCGGCGCTTGCCCGGCTGCACACCCGGCTCGGGCGCCGCGTGCGGGTGTTCAAGTGCGGGCCGGACTTCCTCGACCCGCAGATCCACGCGGTGGCGAGCGGGGCGCCGGTGTACAACGTCGATCTCGGCATGTGCGGCGAGGCCGACATCGCGGCGCGGCTCTACGCCGCGGCGGGCGAGGCCGACCTGATCCTGGTCGAAGGTGTCATGGGCCTCTACGACGGCGCACCCTCTGGCGCGGACATCGCCTGCCGCTTCGGCATTCCGGTGATGGCGGTGATCGACGCGCGCGCGATGGCGCAGACCTTCGGCGCGATCGCACACGGGCTGGCCACCTTCCGCGCCGGCCTGCCGTTTGCCGGCGTGCTTGCCAATCACGTAGGCAGCGAGCGCCACGCCGACATCCTGCGCGCGGCCTTGCCGGACGGCATGCGCTGGTTCGGCGCGGTGCTGCGCGATGCGGAGGCGGCGCTGCCCGAACGCCATCTCGGCCTGATGCAGGCAGCCGAGATCGACGACCTCGGAACCCGGCTCGATCGCATGGCCGACAGCCTGGCGCGCACCGGCGCCGCCGAGCTGCCGGCCGCGGTCGAGTTTCCGTCCGTCCCGGCGGAAGCGCTTCCGCCGCTGCTCGCGGGGCGCCGCATCGCCATTGCGCGCGACGCCGCCTACGGCTTCATCTACCCGGCCAATGTCGACACGCTGCGCGGGCTGGGCGCCGAGCTGGCCTTCTTCTCGCCGCTTGCCGGCGATCCGCTGCCGGCCTGCGACGCGGTCTGGCTGCCGGGCGGCTATCCCGAACTGCATGGCGCGGCGCTCGCCGCCAACACCGGCTTCTGGTCCGTCCTGCGCGCGCACGCCGACGCTGGCCGGCCGCTGCTGGCCGAATGCGGCGGCATGATGAGCCTGTTCGAGGCGGTGGTGGACAAGGCCGGCGCCGAGCACCGCTTCGGCGGACTGCTGCCGGGACGCGCGGTGATGCAGAAGCGGCTCGCCGCGCTCGGCATGCAGGAAGCCGAGCTGCCGGAAGGGCGGCTCAGCGGCCACACCTTCCATTATTCGAAGAGCGAGACGCCGCTTGCGCCGCTGCTGCGAGCGCGGCGCCCCGATGGCGGCGAGGGTGAAGCGATCTACCGCCGCGCTGCGGTCACCGCCTCGTACGTGCATTTCTACTTCCCGTCCAATCCGGTCGCGGTGGCGCGCCTGTTCGGCGCCGGCTGAGGCGGGGGGCGGGGAACCGCGCGGGGTGCGGCGCGCTCCCACCTGCGGATGCGCCCGGATGCGGGCCGCATCGCCGCTATAATCCGCCGCTTCGTCCAGCCCGAGAGCCCGCAAGGTGTCCGACCGACTCGCCGTCCTGCCGCAGTACCTGCTGCCCAAGCAGCGCCTGACCCTGTTCATGGGCAGACTTGCCGGCGCCCGCGCCGGCTCGCTCACCACCGCGGTGATCCGCTGGTTCATCGCCCGTTACGGGGTGGACATGAGCGAGGCCGAGAATCCGGACCCGGCCGCTTACGCGAGCTTCAACGAGTTCTTCACCCGCCCGCTGCGCGCCGGTGCGCGTCCGCTGGCGCAGGCGGATTTCATCTGCCCGGTGGACGGCGCGATCAGCCAGTTCGGTGCGATCGAGCGCGACCAGATCTTCCAGGCCAAGGGCCACCGCTACACCACCACGGCGCTGCTGGGCGGCGACCGCGAGCTGGCGACGCATTTCGACCATGGCCACTTCGCCACCCTCTACCTCAGCCCGCGCGACTACCACCGTATCCACATGCCTTGCGCGGGGCGGCTGACGCGGATGATCCATGTGCCGGGCGAGCTGTTCTCGGTTAATCCCACCACCGCGCGCGGCGTGCCCGGCCTCTTCGCCCGCAACGAGCGGGTGGTGTGCGTGTTCGACGGCGAACACGGTCCCTTCGTGATGGTGCTGGTCGGCGCCACCATCGTCGGCAGCATGGCCACGGTGTGGCACGGCGTGGTCAATTCCCCCCGCCCGGGCATGATCCGCGACTGGCGCTACCCGGAAGGCCAGGTGGTGCTGGGGCAGGGCGAGGAGATGGGCCGTTTCCTGCTCGGCTCCACCGTGGTGATGCTGTTCCCGCAGGATTGCCTCCGCTTCAATGCGGAGTGGGCGCCGGAAAAGGCGATCCGGTTGGGCGAGAAGATGGGCGATCTTTTCTCCTGCACCCCGCAGGCCGTCTAAGGCGCAGCTGTCGCTTCGGCGTCCGGCAGGCCGAAGTGCAGCAGCGGGTCCGGCCCGCTGCGCGCCGGGTCCAGCCGCGCCTGCAGGAAGCCGAAGATCGAATCCACCGTCGCCACCTCGATCTGCCCGCGCCAGCGCTGCGCGGGTGGATGGTCGTCGAACGAGACGATGTCCTTCAGCACCCGGCCGCCCAGTCGCTTCAGCCAGCCGATATCGAGCGTGGTCGGCCTGTAGCCGGCGCTGCGCAGCCAGCTTTGCGCGGTGTCGCGCGACACCACCGCGCCCTCCGGCGCCATCGCCACCGCCAGGGTTTCGATGATCCAGCCGTTGCTGTTCTGGTATTTCGACGAGAACGGATATGCCGTCAGCCGGTATTCCGCGCCATGGGTCATCAGCGCCGCTTCGGTGGTCAGCACCGGCAGCAGCCGCGTTTCCAGTTCTGCCGGCAGCCGGTAGGCCACGCTGCGATAGGCAAACAGGTCGTCGCCGTAGAAGTTCGCCAGCCCCTGCACATGGACGGCCGAGGTCGCGGTGCCGCACAGGTTGAGTTCATGCACCACCGACCAGCGCCCGCGCGGATGGTCGCGCACCGCGAAGCCGGCGTGCGACCAGGTGAGGCCGTAATCGGACAGATCCTGGCCGATGCGGGCAAGCAGCACCACGCGGGCGTCGGTCTTGTCGAGTTCGGTGCGGGCAAGCTGGGCGAGGGTGAAGGCTTTCGATAGCACCTCCACGTTGGTCAGGGGGACGCAGCGTTGGCCCGCGTCAGCGGCGGCACTCAGCGCGACCGCGGCGATCAGCAGCGCGGATCGAAGGCCCTTCATTGGACAACGCCAATACGTTGGCTGTGGAGGAGGTCGGAGGAGTCGGGGAGCGCGACGAAAAACGCCAACTTCGCCTCTGTCATTTTGACGATCAGTCCGGCTGGCTGTGGCACCACCTCGGCGGCGTCGCCGACCCGGATTTCCTTGCCCTCCAGCGCCTCGTTGGGGATCTCCAGCGCGAGCATCGCATCGTTGGCCTTGTTTCTTAAATGGACCGTGGTTCTGCTCTGCTCCGTCCTGACCAAGTCGACCAGTGCGTCCGAGAGTCCGCACCAGCCTTGGTCGGAGAGTTCGGCCGAAAGAAGGATCGTGAAAAGCAGCGACACCCCGGAATAGTAGGAGGGCGCTTCGGAAGGCGAGTCGGGCCCCCTGAGCCCCGTCATGAAGAAGGCGGCGGCAGGTAGTGCCTGCAAGGCAATCGCCGCCGCAAGGATGCGCGCTACGGTGGCCATGTGAGTATTCATCCAATGCTCCTTGGTGTATGTCAAATGAATAACTCGGCATTGTACTCTCGGATGAAAAACGGGGCGACAGGTTTGCCAGCCCGGCCAGGAGTCGTATTCCGTGGCTGCATCGGCCTACCATTACTCAGACAACTTCAATCGAGCCCGGACTTCAGACATGCACACCGCTTACGCCGAACTCACGCGCCACTACCTCCGCCTCTACCGCTACGACCACCTCGCTTCCATCGTGGGCTGGGACCGCAACGCGATGATGCCGCCCAAGGGCAATGAAGCCCGCGCCGCGGCCGAGGCCGAGCTGCAGGCGCTGATCCACCGCGGCCGCACCGATCCGCGCCTGGCCGAGCTGATCGCCGCCGCGGAAGCGGAGCCATTGGACGACGTCGAGCGCGCCAACCTGCGCGAGATTCGGCGCAACTGGCAGGACGCCAACGCGTTGCCGGAAGCGCTGGTGGAAGCCAGGTCGCTGGCCGGCGCGCGCTGCGAGCACGCCTGGCGCAGCCAGCGCCCGGCCAACGACTGGACGGGCTTTCTGGTGAACTTCCGCGAGGTGGTGCGCCTGTCGCGCGAGGAGGCGCGGCTGCTGTCCGGGCACACCGGCTTGTCGCCCTATGACGCGCTGATGGACCGCTTCGAACCCGGCATGCGTGCGGCGGAGATCGAGCGCATTTTCGGTGAGGTGCGCAGCTGGCTGCCCGGGCTGATCGCGCGGGTGGGCGAGAAGCAGCGCGCCGAGCCGGTGATCGCCCCGGTCGGGCCTTTTCCGGTGGCGGCACAGCGCGCGCTGAGCGTCGCGGTGATGCGGATGCTGGGTTTCGACTTCGACGGCGGCCGGCTGGACGAGAGTGCCCATCCCTTTTCTGGCGGCGTACCCGAGGACGTGCGCCTCACCACCCGTTATCACGAGGACGATTTCACCCGCGCGCTGCTCGGCACCATCCACGAAACCGGCCACGCCCGCTACGAGCAGAACCTGCCGCGCGCCTGGTGCGGGCAGCCGCTCGGGCTGGCGCGCTCCTACGGCATCCACGAGAGCCAGAGCCTGTCGTTCGAGATGCAGCTGGCGCGCAGCCGTGGCTTCGTCGGCCTGCTGGCGCCCTTGCTGCGCGAGCATTTCGGCGACCAGCCCGCCTTCGACGCGGACAACCTGTACCGGCTGTTCACCCGTGTGAAGCCGGGCTACATCCGCATCGCGGCGGACGAGGTGACCTATCCGGCGCATGTCATCCTGCGCTTCGAGATCGAGCGCGCGCTGATCGAAGGCGAGATCGAGGCGGAGGACATTCCGGCGCTGTGGGACGAGAAGATGCAGGCCCTGCTCGGCCTCGACACCCGCGGCAACTACGCCGACGGCTGCCTGCAGGACGTGCACTGGACCGACGGTGCCTTCGGCTACTTCCCGAGCTACACCTTGGGTGCGATGTACGCCGCGCAGTGGTTTGCCACGCTGCGCCGGGTTCAGCCGGATGTCGATGGACGGATCGCGCAGGGCGATTTCGCCCCGGTGTTCGGCTGGCTGAACGACAACATCTGGTCGCAGGCGAGCCGCTGGGAAACCCCGGAACTGGTACGGCGCGCGAGCGGCGAAGCGCTCAATCCGGCGCATTTCCGCGCCCACCTCGAGGCGCGCTATCTCGGCGGGGACTGAATCTCAGCCCAGCGTTGCGTTGGCGAGCTTGGCGCTGAAGCCGATGAAGAGGCCGCCCACGCTGCCGGTTGCCGCGGCCGCCAGCCGTTGGCGACGGCGGAACAACTCGGCCAGGCGGGCGCCGCCGAAAATCAGCGCAGACAGGTAGGCGATGCTGCAGACCTGCACGATCACGCCGAGGATCAGGAAGGTGAGCGCGGGCCAAGCGTAGCCCGGATCGACGAACTGCACGAAGAAGGACACGAAGAACAGGATCGCCTTCGGATTCAACAGGCTGATCAGCAGCGCGGTGCGGAAGGGGCGGGCGGCGTCGGGCACCGGCGTGGCCGCCGTGCTGCCGGACTGCGCCGCCCGTTGCCGCCAGCCGGCAATGGCGGCGCGCAGCAGGCCGATGCCGAGCCAGGCGAGATAGCCCGCGCCGGCGTACTTCACCACCATGAACAGCGCCGGCGTGGTGTGCAGCAGCGAGGCCATGCCGGTGGCCGACAGCAGCATCAGCACCGTATCGCCGACGAAGATGCCGAACGCGCCGCGGTAGCCGGCGGCAATGCCGTGGCGCGAGGCGACCGACATCACGTAGAGCGAGTTCGGCCCCGGCAGCAGCACGATGAAGATGGTGCCGAGCAGGAAGGTGAGCGGATCGGTGATGCCGTAGGACATGGAGACGCCCGCAGTAGGGTGGCCAGCGAAGGCGACAGTCTACTGCGGGTGTCGGTGCCGCTTACAGCAGCTTGATGCGGCGCGCCTGCTCGCGCAGCTCGGCGCGGAAGTCGGGGTGGGCGATCGCGATCAACGCCTCGGCGCGCTGCTTGGCGCTCTTGCCGCGCAGCTGCGCCACGCCGTACTCGGTGACGACGTAGTTGATGTCGTTCTTGCCGGTGGTGACGTGGGTGCCGGCGGTGAGCGTCGGCACGATGCGCGAGATGGTGTCGTCTTTGGCGGTGGACGGCAGCACGATGAAGGCCTTGCCGCCCTTGGAGCGGTTGGCCGCGCGCACGAAATCCACCTGGCCGCCGGTGCCGGAGTAGGGCGTGGAGCCGAGGCTTTCCGAACCGCACTGGCCCAGCAGGTCGATCTGCAGCGTGGCGTTGATCGCGCACAGGTTGTCGTTGCGCGCGGCGATGTAGGGATCGTTGGTGAAATCGACCGGGTGCATCTCCAGCGCCGGATTGCGGTGCAGGTGGCGGTAGAGCTTGCGCGAGCCGAGCGCGAAGGTCGCCACCATCTTGCCGGGCATGAAGTTCTTGCGGCTGTTGTTCACCGCGCCGGATTCGATCAGCGACAGGATGCCGTCGCCGATCATCTCGGTGTGGATGCCGAGGTCGTGCTTGTGCTGCAACTGCATCACCACCGCGTCGGGAATGCCGCCGTAGCCGATCTGCAGCGTGGCGCCGTCGTCGATGAGGTCGGCGACGTACTTGCCGATCGCTTCCTGCACCGGACCGATCTTGGGCAGGCCGACTTCGAACAGCGCTTCATCGCTCTCCACCAGGCCGGAGACCTGCGAGATGTGCACATGGCAGTCGCCGAAGGCGAAGGGCACGTTGGGATTCACTTCCAGCAGGATCACCCGCGCCTTCTTCACCGCCGCCATGGTGTAGTCCGGCGCCAGCGACAGCGAGAAATAACCGTGATCGTCCATCGGCGAGGCCATCGACACGACGACGTCGGCCGGGGTCAGGCCGCGGTCGATCAGCAGCGGCAGTTCGGAGAAGTAGTTGGGGACGAAATCCACCCAGCCTTCCTGGCCGCCCGGGCGCGAGGCGCCGCCGTAGAAGTAGGCGCTGTGGCGGACGTTGGCCACCGTGCCGGCGTCGTAGTACGCGTACTTGCGCAGCGGCAGGATCTGGCTGACCACCACACCGTTGAGCGACTGACGGCGTTCCGACAGCGCATGCAGCAGCGCGGGCGGCTCGCCGACGCCAGTGGGCACCACCACCGTGTCGCCGTCGCGGATCAGGCCGGCTGCGTCGGCCGCGGTCATGCGTTTGCTGGCGTAAAGATCTTGCGGGCTCATCCTCTTCCTCTCCTTGCTTATAGATGTTGTGTATCTCCGGATAAGGATTATACGTAGCTTCCATACGAACGCGTATGGACTGCGCAGCGCGGCCGTCCTGTGTCGGCATTTTTTACAGTTGAGAGCCTCAACTTGTAAGCAAAATTTGCAAGCGTCTGCTTACAAAGCAGAAAAAAATTCAGGCACGGTTGATGCTTTATGTGACCCCGGATTTAGCTTCGACATATATCTTTCGGCATAACCACAAAGTCCAGTCTGCAAACGAAGAACTACGTCACGGACCACAGGAAATAGTCAGATGAAAAACAAGCTCCTCGCGATGGCCTCCACCGTCGCCCTGCTCGGTGCCCTCCCGTATTCCGCGGCGCATGCGGGCTTCACCACGTGTAGCACCAGCGACGTGAAGGTGACCACGGTGCTGCTGTCGACCGACACCACCTCGGACATCACCAAGCCCAACCTGCCTTCGCCGATCAACTCGTTCGATTGCGCGGGCGGTTTTGCGGGCAACGACATGCCGAAGCCGTCCCAGGAGGCCGACGGAAATCTCGGCTACGCGGGCGACGGCCTGCTCAACGGCGCACCTCAGCAGGGCGGCCAGGGTGGCGGCGTCCTGTTCCCGGGCGGCGCCTTCATCAGCGACACCTACCCGCTGTCGGATCTCGACAAGGACGGCGAGGTGGACGACCCGGGCTGGATCATGCTCGGCCGCATCGACTTCGCGAAGGATGGCTCCGGCACCTTCAAGCCGATGCTGATCGGCGGTGACGACAGCATCGTCTGGGCCAGCTTCTTCACCGTGAAGAGCAATGGCGACGGCACCGGCACCTGGGCGTTCACCCCGGATCCGGACGTCGCGAAGCGTGCTTTCGACATCCTGGGCAAGAACTACTTCGACCAGTTCGCCCTGATCTTCAAGCAATCCACCGCGTTCGCCGCCTACGACTTCACCGCGGCCCAGTTCGGCATCGAGCACCCGACCGCCGACATGACCCCGCTGCACTTCGGCGGCACCTTCGACATCTCGAAGACGCTGGGCAAGGGGCTGTCGCACGTCAGCCTGTGGGCGCGCGACCCGTCCTTCGGCATCACCACGGTGCCGGAACCCGGTGCGCTCGGCCTGCTCGGCCTTGCCACGCTCGGCCTCGCTTTCGCCCGTCGCAAGCGCGCCTGATCGCGTTTCCGGCATCGCTGCAAAACGGCCTCCCTGCGGAGGCCGTTTTTCTTTTGGCTGGGCGATACTTGCGGGACGAAGCGGCGGCAGACGACCGCTGCCGACCCCTGACGAGGAGCCAACGATGAGCAATCCAAGCTATACGCCCCCCAAGGTGTGGACCTGGGAGGCGCCCAGCGGCGGCAGCTTTGCGTCGATCAACCGTCCGGTGGCCGGCTCCACCCACGAGCGCGCCTTGCCGGTGGGGCAGCATCCGCTGCAGCTCTACTCGCTCGCCACCCCCAACGGCGCCAAGGTCACCATCCTGCTGGAGGAGCTGCTGGCCGCCGGCTATGCGGGCGCCGAGTACGACGCCTGGCCGATCCGGATCAACGACGGCGACCAGTTCGGCAGCGGCTTCGTCGCGGTCAATCCCAATTCCAAGATTCCGGCGCTGGTCGATCGCAGCCTCGATCCGCCGCTGCGCGTGTTCGAATCCGGCGCCATCCTGCTCCACCTCGCGGAAAAGTTCGGCGCCTTCCTGCCGCGCGACCTCGCCCAGCGCACCGAGTGCCTGTCGTGGCTGTTCTGGCAGATGGGCAGCGCGCCCTTCGTCGGCGGCGGTTTCGGCCACTTCTACGTGTATGCGCCGGAGAAGTACGAATACCCGATCAACCGCTACGCGATGGAGACCAAGCGCCAGCTCGACGTGCTCGACCGCCAGCTTGCGCGACACCGCTACGTCGCGGGCGACGCCTACACCATTGCCGACATCGCCATCTGGCCCTGGTATGGCGCGCTGGTGCGCAACGAGGTGTACGGTGCCGCCGAGTTCCTGGATGCACAGCACTACCGCAACCTGCTGCGCTGGGCGGACGAAGTGGCGCTGCGGCCTGCGGTGGCGCGCGGCCGCATGGTGAACCGCACCTGGGGCGATCCCGCGGGGCAGTTGCACGAACGCCACGCCGCCAGCGATTTCGACCTGCGCACGCAGGACAAGCTGGACGCCTCCCGGGGCTGAATGCCGGCGGAGGCCGTTTACAATGCGGCCGCCCGCGACGGGCACCGGGCTGCGCCCGCGTCACCTCTCCTCGCCATGACCGACACCTCCGCCCTGCCCACGCTTTCCGATCATCTGGCCGTTTTCGGCATCCGTCCGGCACCGATGGCGGCGCTCGCGCCACGGGATGCCAAACGTCTCGCGCAACTCGGCAAGGCGGTCGACCGCGCGCGGCCCCGGCCTGCGGACGTGCTCGCCTTCTACGAGTTCATCGCGCGGCCGGACCTCGCCCCCTTGATCCATGCCGGCAAGGCGGACGCGATCCGCGTCACCGGCGAGTTCGTCGCCGCCCGGCTGGGCGGGGAGCGCATCCTCGACCTGGGCTGCAACATCGGCTACCTCACCAGCTGGTATGCGCGCTGCCGGCCCGGGGCCGAGGTATGGGGTATCGACGTCTCGCCGTCCAGCATCGAACAGGCACGGCGTTTTGCCACCCGGCTGGGGCTGGGCAATCTGCGCTACGCCGCCACCGATGCCCGGCGCTACGTCGCCGATCCGCCTTTCGACACCATCGTGGATACGCAGGGGCTGATCGAGCCGGATGTCGATCCGGCGCTGCTGCGCCAGCTCTTCGGCTGGCTGCGGCCGGACGGGCAGTTGCTGTGCGTGCCGGCGATCGGCAGCCTGGCGCGTTTCGAAAGCCTGCTCGACAAGCTGGATTTCGATGCGGTCGCGGTGCGCTCGCTGGATTGGCTGCCCTTTGTCGCGCAGGGGGAGCGCAGCGTGTATCCCGCGCTCGTCATGGCGCATGCAAGCGCGGGCGGGGGCGTGCCGCGCGCTGCGTTGGTAGCGGCGTTCCAGCAGGGCGTGGCGGATTTCGTTCGCCAGCGCGGCGCAGGCCGCTGACCCGCAGGGGTGAAGCCACGCAAGGCTTGCGGAGCAGCGCTCCGCGGCGCGTGCGTGAGTCTCGCGATATCGCCGAACGAAGCCGGCGTTCCGACCGTGGGCCGGCTCAGCCCGCCGCCGCAGCCCGGGCTGCGTTGTCGCCCGCTTCGGCCGCCAGCGCATGCGCAAGGCCGCCTAGGCGCTGCAGTGCCGCCGCCAGCGCGGGGGTGAAGGGCAGACCGCAACCCAGGCGGATGAAGTGATCGAAACGCGCCGAGTTGGAGAACATCGTGCCCGGCGCGATGCGGATGCCGGCCGCCAGGGCGTGTTCGAACAGGCGCCGCGACGATAGCTGGCCCGGCAGCTCGATCCACAGCATCGCCCCGCCGTCCGGCACACTCAGCCGGGTGGTGGCGGGAAAGCTCGCGGCGACCGCGTCGGCCATGCGTTCGCGCTGCTCGCGCAGGTGTTCGCGCAGGCGCTGCAGATGACGGTCGTAGGCGCTGGTGGCCATGAACTCGGCAGCGGCGAGCTGCGACCATTCCTCGTTGTGGCGGCTTTGCGCAAACTTCAGCATCGCCACCCGCGCCTGCCAGCGCCCCGCCGCCATCCAGCCCAGCCGCATGCCGGGGGCGAGCACCTTGTTGAGCGAGGCGCAGTGGATCACGTTGCCGCTGCGGTCCCAGGCCTTCAGCGCCTTCGGCGGCGTCGCCCGGCTGTGCATCTCGCGGTAGGGGTCGTCCTCGATCAGCGCAATGCCGTTGCGCTCGCACAGCGCCACCAGCGCGGCCTTGCGGCTGTCCGGCATGATCGCGCCGAGCGGGTTCTGGAGGTTGGGCACGACCACCACCGCCTTGATGTCGCCGTAGCTCTCGATCGCCAGCTCCAGCGCTTCCACCGAGATGCCGCTGCTCGGGCTGGTGGGGATTTCCAGCGCGCGCATGCCCAGGCTTTCCAGCACCTGCAGCAGGCCGAAGAAGGTGGGCGATTCCACCGCCACCGTGTCGCCGGGATTGGCGACCGCGCGCAGCGCCAGGTTCACCGCCTCGATGCCGCCGTGGGTGACGGTGACCTCGTCCGCGGTGACGCGGATGCCGGCTTCCAGCGCGCGGCGCGCGAGCACCGCGCGGAAGGCCGGGTTGCCGTTGGGCGAGCCGGGCGTGGTGAGCAGTTCCGGGTTGCGCCGCAGTGCGCGCAATGCGGCGTTCTTCAGCGCCTCGGTGGGGTAGTGCTCGGGCGCGGCGCTGGCGCCGCCGAGGTTGAGCGCATCCGGGCAGCGCAGGCCTTCGGCGACGATCGCCGACACCGTGGCGTGGATGCCGACAAAGGCGGCGGGGTCGGGCCTGCCGGCGGCGTCCGGTTCGGCGACGGGCGCTATCGCGCGCAGGCGGCGGCGCACGAAGTAGCCGGAGCGCGGCCGCGCCTCCAGCCAGCCCTCGTCCTCCAGGTGGCGGCAGAGCTGCAGCGCGGTGGACAGGCTGACCGCGTGGCGCTGCATCAGCGCCCGCACCGAGGGCATGCGGTCGCCGGGGCGCAGCGTGCCGTCCTCGATCGCGGTGCGATAACCGGCGGCCAGCTGTCTGTACAGCGGCTGGGCGGAGGCGGGCGGCGCGGGCGGGGGCGACAAGTCCATGAACACCATGATGGCGCCGCGGCGCGTGCGGCGACAGATACAGAGCGGGGCGAAACGGGCCGCAACAGCGGCGGTGATTCCGTGTCTGTTGCGCTTCACATTGTAGTGGGCTGTGCCTGTTGCGCCCGGCGGGCGAAACCTAGTCTGGCGGCACGTCGATCACACCGGGCCGCGCCCGGAACAGGAGCCCGCCATGTCTGCCTTCGAACGCCGCTTCGCACGTCGTCCCGCCGCTTCCAACGCCGCGCTGGTGGCGCTGTCGCGGGATAGTGCGACAGAGCTGGAATGCCGCGCCGGCACCCGCATCGTCGCAGTCGGCGGTGGCGTGACGGTGGCCTACCGGGATGCGGATGGCGTGTGGCTGGACGGCGGCTGGCCGCTGCGCCGGGTGGTGCTGGCCGAAGGCGACAGCCATGTGTTGTCGGGAGCAGCCACGGTGGCGCTGTGGGCGATGGACCGGGCCGGGCAGTGTCTGGTGGAGGTGCCGCGGCCGTGGTGGGTGAGGGTGGGTGATTGGGTGATGGGTATGCCGGCGGTGAGTGTTGGCGGGGGCCGCCCGGTGGATGGCGTAAGCGCGTCCCGGCCGGTGGAGCCTGCGCGGGCGGCGTATCTGGTGAAGGGGCGGCTGGCGGTGCGCTATGTGCAGGCAGGGTTTGCGAGCGGTGACCGGGTCGGTACGCGGGGTCGGGAGGCGAGGGGCTAGTCCTCCCCCCTCAACGAGAGATGGCTTTGTCCCTCCCCCTTCAAGGGGGGCGTAGCAGGGGTTTCGGCGAGCACTGCTCGCCGCCTGCGGAGCGGTGAGGCGGAGCCGAGACTACTTAGGAGGGGGATGGGGTTTGGCTTCCGGCGCTTACTAAACCCATCCCCACCCCAATGGAGTCTCCGCGTCGCTCCGCCGCTCCGGCGGCGAAGAGCGGTGCTCCGCGAAACCCCGTCTACGCCCCCTTGAAGGGGAGGGGGAAAAACTGCGCTGCGGTATGACTGACGGAAACCAGCGTTGGCTGAAACACCAGTCGCCGACCGCAGGTAAACAAGCCGACCGCTCAACCCTCGCCGCCATCCCCCAGCCCCGGCCCCCGGTGAAATACCAGTTCCTCCACCACCTCACCCCCCACCAGATGCCGATCCACGATGCGCTGCATGTTCTCGGGCGTGACGTTGTAGTACCACACGCCGTCCGGTTGCACGCACAGGATGGGCCCGCCCTTGCAGGCGGCGAAGCAGGATACCCGGGTGCGCTTCACGCGCAGTTCGCCCTGGTCCAGCCCGGCAGCCTTGAAGGTAGGGCCGAGGCTGTCGAACAGCGCCTGCGCCTCGCCGTCCGCGCTGCAGCGCGGGCCGGTGCACACCAGCAGGTGGCGGCGGTAGTGGCCAAGTTTGGGTTTGACGATCTCGGTGGCCGGCACGCCGCTGTCGGCCGCGGGGGAGGTGCTCATGCCGCCGGCTCCTCGACGCTGTCTTCAGCCTCGGCTTCCGGCCCTTCGGCCAGGGTGGCGACGATGTAGTCCAGCGGCAGGCGGTAGCGCGCGGCCAGTTGGGCCGGGGTTTCGCCGCTGCTGCGGAGGGTTTCCAGCCAGCCATTGAGGCCGGTGGAGAGCGAACGTCCGGCCTGTTCGCCGCTGCGCGCGGCGCCGTCGCCGGCGACGTCGTACTTGTTGGCGTAGCCGCGTGGGGTGACCATCAGGCCGTCGCGCACGAAGGTGCTGCTGTTGCCGATCAGCACCGTGGTGAGCATGCCGATGTCGCACTCGGTCATTTTCGCCAGCGTGCTGAACTCGATGCGCTGCTTGGGCCGGTAGGCGGACTTGACGATGGCGACCGGCGTATCTGCGTCGCGGTGGCGCAGGAAGAGGCGCTGCGCTTCGACGATCTGGCGCGTGCGGCGGCCGCTCTTGGGGTTGTAGAGCGCGGTGACGAAGTCCGACGCGGCGGCGGCGTCGAGCCGGCGCGCGATCACCGGCCAGGGCGTGAGCAGGTCGGACAGCGAGATCGCGCAGAAGTCGTGGGTGAGCGGCGCGCCGACCAAGGCGGCGCAGGTGTTCAAGGCCGAAGCGCCGGGAACGATCTCCACCTCGATCTCCGAGTCGGGCGTCCAGCCGGCCTGGAACAGCACCTCGAAGGTCGGCCCGGCCATGCCGTACACCCCGGCGTCGCCCGAGGACACCAGTGCCACCTTCCTGCCCTGGCGGGCGCGGTCCAGCGCCTCGATGGCGCGGTCGAGTTCTTCGGTCATCGACTTCTTGATGACTTCCTTGCCTTCCAGCAGGTCGGCCACCAGGCGGATGTAGGTGACGTAGCCGATCACCGTGTCGGCTTCGGCGATGGCGGCGCGGGCGCGCGCGGTGAGGTGGTCGTGGCTGCCGGGGCCGAGGCCCACCAGCATGATCTTGCCCTTGTTCATTGCGGGATCCTCGCGAGGGAAAGGGTGGCGTTCTTGCCGTCGGCGCCGCGCAGCTTGTGCTTTTCGACGACGAGGGCGGCGGGGTTGGCGGCCTGGCCGGCGGCGAGCAGCGCGGCGGCTTCCGACACCGATGGCGTGCCGGTGTACTTGCGCACCGTCTCCGACGGGTTGGGCACCGCGACCCGCGCCAGCTCGACGGCCGGGTAGAACTGGATGGACCAGCCGTGGCGGCGCGCGAGTTCGGCGAAGCCGGCTTCATCGGCCTTGAGGTCTATGCTCGCCACCGCGGCGATGTCGGCGAGGCTGGCGCCGAGCTGCGCCAGCGCTTCGTCCAGCGCCTGCTGCACGGTGGCGGTCGGCGTGCCACGGTCGCAGCCGAGGCCGAGGGCGAGCTTCATCGCCTTGCTCACTGCGCAGCCTGCGGCGGCCGGTAGATCACCGTCTTGCCGGCAAGCTGCGGCGCCAGCGCCGCCGGCAGCGGGCGGTGGCTGATCCACAGCACCGCGCCCCAGGCGGCGGGGTCGATGTCCTCGATGCGCGTGACATCCAGCCGGATGTTGGCCGGGAGCGGGCCGCTGCGGCCGTTGGCGTGGCGCGGCCACCAGTCGCAGCTGCCGGCCTCCTGCACTAGCGCCACAGGCTCGTCGTTCACCACGGCGGCGCTGGCGCGCACGATCTCGTCGTGCGTGGCTTCGAAGGTCCAGCCCAGTTCGCGCCCGAGCAGGTCCACCGCCAGGGTTTCGCGCGCGTCCGACGCGGTGGTCAGCACCGGCTGCGCGCCCAGGGTTTCGGCGAGCACGCCGGCCAGCGCGTTGGCGCCGCCGAGGTGGCCGGACAGCACCGGGATGGCATAGCGCGCCGCTTCGTCCAGCACCACCACGCCGGGGTCGGCGTCCTTGTTCTTGAGGTGCGGCGCGATCAGCCGCACCACCGCGCCGAGCGAGACGATGGCAACGATGCCGTCGAAGGCGGCGAACAGCGCCGGAATCTGGTCGCCGGTTTTGCCGGCGTAGCAGGCGGCGGCGCCGGGCGCGGCCGCAGCGGCTTCGGCGCGGAACTTGTTGGGCGCGAACAGGGCGGCACCGGGCAACGCGGCGACCACCTTGCCGGCCAGCGCGATGCCGTGGCGGGTGATGGAAACCACCGCGATGCGGTCGTTGGGGAAGGGCAGGTGTTGGGGCATGGTTTTCCGTGTTGTGGGCGCGGCGGTTAACAATCTGTGATGCGGGGGGAGTTGTTTTGCTCCCTCCCCTTCAAGGGGAGGGCTGGGGTGGGGATGGGGTTAGTGCGGCCCCAGTTCCAACCCCATCCCCCTCCTAACCTCCCCCTTGAAGGGGGAGGGACTACAAGCGCCCTCCCAGCCACTAGTCTCGGGTCCGACTCACCGCTCCGCAGGCTGCGAGCAGTGTTCGCCGAAACCCCTGTTTCGCTCCCCTTGAAGGGGGAGGAACCGGGGACGTCACCCCCGTCAATCAGCCGGGCGCCTCCTCTGCAACCACAACCGTCGGCTTCTTCCGACACCCCCGCTGCAACTCCCCCCGAATCCGCCCCGGATTGCGCACCAGCAGCAGCGACAGGTAATTCACCTTTTCGCCACGCAGGCCGGCGACGTCGTGCACCACCCGCTCTTCCGGCGACCCCACCTTCTCGACAAAGCAGGCCTGCCCAAGCAAACCGCGCGCGGCGAGCAGGTCGATCAGGTCGTCGAGCAACGGCTTCACCTTGAGCAGGATCAGCGTGTCGAAGTCGGGCAGCAGGCGGGCGATGACGTCGATGCCGTAGGCGGCGGGGACGACAGCGAAGGTGTCGTCTTCTTCCGCGAGCGGGCGCTGCACCCGCGCGGAAGCGGCGGCGAAGGAGCTGATGCCGGGGATGGTTTCCACGTCCACCGTCGGCGCCAGCTCGCGCACCGTGCGGGCGAGGTGGCCGAAGGTGGAGAAGGTGGAGGCGTCGCCCTCGACCAGGAACACCACGTCGCGGCCTTCGGCGAGCAGCGCCACGGTGCGGGCGGCGGCGCGCGCCCAGGCGCGGGCGAGCGCGAGCGCATCGCGCGTCATCGGAAACACCAGCGCTTCGGCGTCGCCCGGCACGGCAAGGCCGCCGCGGCGCACGATGTCGAGCGCGTAGGAGCCGCTTTCCGCCTTCTTCACCGGATAGGTCCAGCGCGCGCCCGACTGCAGCGCGGTCCAGCCGCGACGGGTGATGAGGTCGGGGTCGCCGGGGCCGAGCGAGACGCCGATCAGGCGGCCGAAGGTCGAGCCGGGGCGATGGGGGCTGTGCGGAATGTCGCGGGCGGCGTTGCCCACCGCGGTTGGGGCGGAGTGTGTCGAACGCCTGTCCTTCGCGCTGCCTGTTGGGTGGGCTGCGTCGGCCGAGGTCGCCGGGCCGGGCGGCACGTCCGGGGCCTGCCCGGTTGCGGGGTCAATTTTCATCGCGAGGGATTTCCGCTTGGAGTGCAGCCTTGCGCGCGCAGACGATCCACACCGGGTTCTGCGCGGCGAGGCGGTGCATGTCGAGGATGGGCTGGCTGCGCGCGGCCGACAGCATGGTCACGTCCCAGGCGGCGCCCGCCACTGCCAGCACCGTGGTTGCGGTGGTCAGGTTTTCGAGGGTGACGAAGTTCATCACCAGCCGCCCGCCCGGGCGCAGCCGCGCCAGCGCCAGCAGGATGAGTTCGGCCAGCTCGCCGCCGGAGCCGCCGATGAAGATGGCATCCGGGTCGGGCCAGGCGTCTAGCCCGTCCGGTGCCTTGGCCTGAATTAGGGTGTAGTTGCTGGCGCGCAGGCGGCGGGCGTTTTCGAGCGCGTTGGCGGCATCGGCGGCGTTCTTCTCGATCGCCCACACGTGGCCGTGGCGGGCGATGCGGCTGGCTTCCAGCCCGACCGAGCCGGAGCCGGCGCCGATGTCCCAGACGATGCTGTCGGCGGCAAGCCCGAGCTTGGCGAGCGACACCGCGCGCGCTTCCAGCTTGGTGATCAGGCCCTTCTCCGGCTGACGCTGGACGTAGTCCCTGTCGTCGAAACCGAACAGCGCGCGGCGCTCGGCCGGCGTGCGTTCAATGACGAGGATATTGGGATCGGGAAAGCGCATCGCCGCCGCGTCCGCGAGCGGGAGATCGCCGAACACCGCCTCGTCGGCCAGGCACAGGCGGGCGGCGACCGAGAGGCGCACGTCCTCGCCGTAACCGGCGGCGAGCAGCGCGCGGGCGATGCGGTCGGGGCTGTTGTCGGGGCCGGTGAAGGCGGCGACGCGGGGGTGTTCCGCCACCGCGCGCACCAGCTTGTAGAGGCCGTGATCGGGCGGGGCGCCGGGCGTCCACTCGCCGGCGTCGGCGCTGTGGCAGGAGGCAATCGCGATGTCCTGCCACGGCTTTTTCAGCCGCGCGCAGGCGAGCTGCATCGTCGATGGCGCCGGATGTACTGCGACGTTCGCCGCGCCAAGCTTGCCGATCAGGAAGCCGGCGATGCCGTGGCAGAGCGGGTCGCCGGTGGCGAGCACCGCGACGGCGAGGCCGTCCGCCTGGGCGTCGCGCACCCAGCCGGGCACCTTCGATAGCGCGCCGTCCATGTCGCGCAGCACGGTGGTTTCGGGCAGGAAGGGCGCGACCCGCGCCAGCGTGCGCGCGGCGCCGATCACCAGGCCGCAGCCGGCAAGGCGTTGGCGGGCGGCGTCGGTGAGGCCGGTCCAGCCGTCGTCGAGGATGCCGACGATGTGGAGAATTTCAGTCTGCATCGGGGTCTGTATCGGGGAGCGGGGCGTAGTCCGTGCCGGCCGGTGCGTCGTCATGCACCGTGACGACGGGCTTGCCTTCGAAATTGCAGGCCATCACCGACAGCCGGTGGGGGCCCGGGTAGCGCTGGCGCAGGCTGGTGATGGCGCGCTCGGCCAGGGCGCGGTGGAAGGCGACCGCGAGCCCGAGTTCGTCGAGTCTTTCGGCCGCGAAGCGGGCGGTTTCGGCGGCGCGGATTTCTTCCACCAGCGAGGGCGGCGCGCCGATCTCGATCGCGGCGCCGGCGATCAGCTCGCGGTCCACCTCTTCGCGCCAGGCGTGGGTCACCGACAGGCCCTGGGCGATCTTGGTGAGCTTGCCGACCATGGCGCCGACGATGATGTGCCGCATGCGTTGCTTCAGTGCGGTGGTGAAGGCGGCCTTGACGAAGTCGCCCATCTGCACGAAGCAGGCTTCGTCCAGTTCGGGGAATTCGCGCATCGCGCACTTCTCGGTGCGCCCGCCGGTGGTGAACACCACGCTGGTCTGGCCCTGGTTGGCGGCGACGTCGACGGCCTGGATCACGCTGGCGCGGAAGGCCGCGGTGGAGTAAGGCCGCACGATGCCGGTGGTGCCGAGGATGGAGATGCCGCCGAGGATGCCGAGGCGCGCGTTGAGCGTCTTCTTCGCCATCTCCTCGCCGCCCGGCACCGAGATCGTCACTTCCAGGCTGTCGCCGGCGGCGAGGATGGCTTTGCCGGCGGCGGCGACGTTGGCGGCGATGTTGCTGCGTGGCACCGGGTTGATCGCCGGACCGCCGACCTCCAGCCCCAGCCCCGGTTTGGTGACCACGCCGACGCCCGGCCCGCCCTTGAGGACGATGGCACCGCCGCCGCCGGGGATGCGGCGCACGTCGGCGGTGAGGTGGGCGCCGTGGGTGGCGTCCGGGTCGTCGCCGGCGTCCTTGATGCTGACCGCGTGGGCGCGGTCGCCGTCCACACAGCCGTCGGCGATGGCGAAGCGCACGATCTGGGTGTTGGGCAGTACGCACTCCACCGTGTCCGGCACCGCGCCGCGCACCAGGCCGAGCGTGGCCGCGGCGGCGGCGGCGGCGGAGTTGGCGCCGGTGGAAAAGCCGCTGCGGTTGCCGCGGTCGCGCTTGGGGTCGCCCTTGCGGATCTTCTCCTGGGACGCCGGCGAAAGCGCGTGGCCAGTGCTCATCGGCTCAGCGCCCCGCGCGCTGGCGTGCTTCGGCCAGCCCGAGCAAAGCGTGGATCGCCGCGACCACCAGCGTCGAGCCGCCCTTGCGGCCGCGGATCACGATCCACGGCACGTCGTCGAGTCCGGCCATCAGGTCCTTGGATTCCGCCGCCGAGACGAAGCCCACCGGCATGCCGACCACCAGCGCCGGGCGCGCGCCTTCCTCGCGGATCAGCCGTACCAGCTCGATCAGCGCGGTGGGGGCGTTGCCGATGCCGACGAGGGCGCCGTTGATCAGTCCCAGCCGGTGCGCCTTGCGCATCGCCTGCACCGCGCGCGTGGTCTCCTCCGCCTTCGCGCGGGCGATGACGTCGGTATCGGAAATGAATTGGTGGGTGCTGATGCCGAAGTGCGCCAGGCGCGAGGCCGACAGGCCGACGCAGATCATCTCGACATCGGCCACCACCCGCGAGCCGCCGCCGAGGATGGCGGCGAGCCCGGCTTCGACCGCCGCGGGGTGGAAGTCGGTGAGGCCGTTGAACTCGAAGTCGGCATTGGCGTGGATCATGCGGCGGACGATCGGCCACTGCTCCGCGCTGTAGGCATGGGCGCCGACCTCGGCATCGATGATGGCGAAGGAGTCGTGCTCGATGGCGCGGCCGGCGGCGGTGAGCTGTTCGGTGACGGTGTTGGCGGTGCTCATGCTTCAGGCGTGGGCGTGATCGCGGTGGTGATGGCCGTCGTGACCGTGGTCATGGCCTTGGTGGGCGTGACCGTGATCGCCATGGTCGTCATGCACATGGGTGTGGCTGTGGTCGTGCAGGTGTTCGGCCTCGGCGGCGAGCCGGTACTTGCAGCCGTCGCACTCCAGCAGCGGGCCTTCGGCGCAGTCGATGCCGCTGACGCGGGCGTCGAGCAGGTCGAAGACACCCTTGTCGAAGCCGAAGTGGCTGCCGAGCGCGAAGGCGATCTGCGGGTACTGGCGCTGCAGGCGCTCCACCTGGGCCTGGATGCGCTCGATCAGCACGCCGGTGAAGAGGTACACCGGCACGATGCAGATCTGCGCCATGCCCAGCTTCACCTGGCGCTGCACCACGGTTTCCAGCCGCGGCCAGGTGATGCTGGTGAAGGCGAGGTCGACCAGTTCGTGGTCGCCCTCTTCGAAGATCCAGCGCGCCATCTTGGCGAGTTCGCCGTTGGCGCCGGCGTCCGACGAGCCGCGGCCGAGCAGGATCACGCCGGTGGTCTGCGGATCGGGCATCGCCAGCGATTTCATCAGGCGTTCGAGCTGGCCCTGCAGCACCGCGAAGATCTCGCGCCCCATGCCGAGGTGGCGCACGCAGGAGAAGCCGACGCCGGGGTGGCGGGCGCGGGCGCGCTCGATCGCGGCCGGCAGCTCCATCTTGACGTGGCCGGCGGCGTTGAGGATGAAGGGGATGGCGACCACGTTGCGGGCGGCGCGGGCAGCGCGGTCCAGGCCTTCGTCGAGCAGCACCTCGGCGTGCTCGATGAAGCAGACCTCGATGCGCCAGGCGGGGTGGCGTTCGCGCCACTGGGCGGCGAAGTGCAGGATCTCCTTGTTGCCTTCGCGGTTGCGCGAACCGTGGCCGATCAGCAGCAGGGTGGTGTCGTTCATTGCGGTGCCTCGCTGGCGGGGGCCGCGTCCGCAGGCGCGACGGCGCGGCGGAAGCGGTGGGTGAAGGCGGGGTCGTAGAGCTTGGAGCGGGCGATCCCGGGCCAGTCGCGGGCGCCGAGCGCCGGGCTGGCGATGATCATGGCCTGGCTGGCGATCTTCTCCGCCTGGCAGCGTTTCTTGATGTCGGCGAGCGTGCCGCGCACCACCTTTTCCTCGCCCGGCCAGCTCGCCTTCTGCACCACCACGATGGGCGCGTCCTCGGGCCAGCCGGCGGCGCGCAGCGCGCGCAGGACTTCGTGCAGCAGGGTGATCGACAGGAACAGGCAGAGCGTCGTGCGGTGGGCGGCGAGGGCTTCGAGCTCCTCGCCCGGCGGCATCGGCGTGCGGCCGGCGACGCGGGTGAGGATCACCGTCTGCGTCACTTCCGGCAGGGTCAGCGTTTCGCCGGCGGCGGCGGCCGAGGCCATCGCCGACGACACGCCCGGCACCACCTTCCAGGCAATGCCGGCGGCGTCGAGCGGGCGCGTCATCTCGACCAGCGCGCCATACAGGCCGGGGTCGCCGGTCTGCAGGCGGACCACCGTCGGATGGCGGCCTGCAGCCTCGACCAGCCAGGCCGTCATCTCTTCCAGCGTCATGTCCTTGGAATCGCGGATGGCGCAGCCGGGCGGCGCGTACTGCGTCGCCGCCTGGTCCACCAGTGAGCCGGCGAACAGGATGGCGCCGGCCTGCTCGAGCAGGCGACGCCCCTTGACGGTGATCAGGTCGGGGTCGCCGGGGCCGGCGCCGACGAACCAGATGGTGCCGGGCATGGCGCTCAGGCAGTGCGCAGCGTGGTGCACAGACGCAGCGCCGGGTGCGCGGCGTGCGGGCGCAGCAGGCCGACCAGCGCGATCGTCACCAGCGGCTCGATCAGCACTACCGGCAGGTAGTGGGCGGCGAAGCCGGCCCAGGCCGCGAACGGCGTGGCGGTGTCGCCCAGGCTGAGCCAGAAGCCGACCATCAGCGCGACGCCGGCGTAGTAGATGGCGTCGAGCTTGAGGATGTTGCGCACACTGAGTCCATCGACGCGCCTGCCGGCGGTGTGATGCAGCACCAGCAGCGGCAGCGCCAGCGACAGGGTGTTCACGCCGAGGTTCACCAGGTCGGTGGGCTCGAACAGGATGCCCTGCGCCAGCAGGCCGGCGGCGAAGCCGACCAGCGTGGGGACGAAGCCGAGGATGAGGTAGATCGGCATCGCGCCGATGAAGTGCAGCTCCGACGGCCCGGCGGGCAGGTGGAAGCTCTGCATGAAGAGCGAGAAGAACAGCGCCGCGAGCAGGCTGCGGACGACGAGTTGCGGCTGACGGACGAATTGCAGCGCGTGTGCGCCGACCAGCGCGACGGCGGCGACGTTGGCGACGGCGACCTTGGCGGCGGAAACCAGACCGGGTTCGATATGCATGATGACTCCCCTCGAGTGCCAGACCATGGCGTGAAGCGGAGCGTGCAGGCGCAGGCGCGGAACATGGCTGTGCGGCCATGAAAAGCGAACGCGGTCATGCAAAACGGATTCGGCTGGACGAGCGGCCGCGTGGTGCTGAAAGCGGAAAAGGACGGCTGCCGTTGAACCAGTCGGATCGAACCCTCACCCCGGGATTCACACCTCTCGTTCGATCGGGCCGGTCTTCTGGCTCGCCTTCTTCCTCGTCCGCCGGCCTTCCCGAGCGCGAGGCTCAGTGGCGTGTGGCGGAGTCGTCAGGCTTACAGCAGCGGGGGCTGCGCCGGACTGGTCGGAAGCTGAACTTCCGACGTCACCGGACTTCCCGTTTCACCCTGTCATGCGGTTGCATTCCAGGGCACCCGGATCGAATGCAGCGCGAGGATAGTCGAGCGCCGCGGCGGCGTGCAAGCTGCCGTTACGTCAACCGGCAGCCATCGCGCATCATTCAGGCGACATCGGGCATCTGCGGCAGCGGCATGCCGATGTGGTAGCCCTGGACGTAGTCGATGCCCATCTCGCGCAGCATCTCGAGGATTTCCTCGGATTCGACGAACTCGGCGACGGTGAGGATGCCGATTTCCTTGCACAGGTTGGTGAGGTTGCGCACCAGCGCGCGGTCGATCGGCGATTCGACGATGCTGCGCACGAAGGCGCCGTCGATCTTGACGAATTCGAAGTGCAGTTCGCGCAGGTAGTGGAAGGAGTTGTAGCCGCTGCCGAAGTCGTCCAGTGCGAACGCGAAGCCCTTCTTGCGCAGGTTCGCGAGGAATTTGCGCATGTTCGTCATGTCGCCGATGGCGTCGCGTTCGAGGATTTCGAACACCACCTGGCTGGGCGGGATGCCGAGTTCGTTGCACAGCTCTTCGGCATAGCCGAGGATGCCGCGGCCCTGGATTTCCTGCGCCGACAGGTTGATGAACACGCGCAGCGGCGGTGCGCCGGTGCGGGCGCGCGCGGCCGCGGCTTCGAGCGTCTGGCGGATGATGACGCGGTCGAGTTCGCGGCCGAGGCCGTATTTCTCGATGGTGTCGATGAAGGCGCCGGCGGCGATGGTTTCGCCGGTCTTCTCCTTCAGGCGGGCGACCGTCTCGCAGGCGAAGGGCACGCCGGTGTGGCAATCGACGATGGGCTGGAAGTACGGAACCATGCGGTTCTCGCGCAGCGCCTCGCGCAGCTTCTCGGCGTAGTCGCGGGTGACGCGGGTGGCCTTCAGCTGGCCGGGCATCGAGGCCAGCGTGCATGCGCTGTCCTTGCCCAACTCCTTGGCGCGGTACATCGCGATGTCCACGCCGGCGAGCAGGTCGTGCTCGGTGCGCGCGTCGCGCGGATAGACCACCACGCCGATCGAGGTGGTGATGTGGAAGCGCTTGCCATTGGGGCTTTCGAAGCTGGTGGCGCGCAGCGCGGCGCCCAGCTTTTCCGCCACCGATACCGCGCCTTCGGTGCCGGTTTCCATCAGCATGATGGCGAACTCGTCGCCTCCGATGCGGGTGGCCAGATCGCCCTTGCGGATGTGGCCGCGCAGGATTTCGGCGACCCGCACCAGCACGCTGTCGCCAGTGGGGTGGCCGTAGGAGTCGTTGACGTCCTTGAAGTCGTCGAGGTCGAGCAGCAGCAGCGCGAATTCGTGCTCGTGGCGTTCCGAGCGGCCGATTTCGTACTCCAGCATGTTGTTGAAGTGGCGCCGGTTGTACAGGCCGGTGAGCGGGTCGTGCATGGAGTAGTACTCCAGCTCGGCCAGCGTGCGCGACAGCACCTTGCTGGAACCGACCACCATCACCATCACCGCGAGGATGGAGCGGATGACGCTTTCCTCGCGCGCGTTCAGCTCCTGCGACGACAGGAAGGTGACGCCGAGCAGGCCGGCGAGCTGCGAGGAGTGCTCCGGCACCCGCACCGTGATCATCTGCTCCGGCCGCACCGGGCGGATGCTCTGGTTGCGCTGGACCTGGAATTCCTCGTAGTCCAGCGGCGAATCCGCCGGCAGGCCGAGGCTTTCGATCATGCTGCGGGCGAGCTGCTGGCGCGTGGCGAGGCGGTAAGCCTCGTCGCATTCGCCGAAGTAATACACGTTGAGCATCAGCCCGTTCTCTTCGGCGAAGGCGACGAAGAAGAGGTCGAACGGGAAGATCGCGTGGAAGTCGCTGAGGATGGCCTGGACGAAGGCCTTCCACTGCCCGATGCGCTCGTGCGACAGGATGATCTGCTCGAGCACCTGGCTCTGGCGTTCGAGCAGTTCGCGCTCGACCAGGGTGTTCGACAACAGCGTGAACATGTCGTCGAACTCGCTGATCAGGTCGCGCAGCCCTTCATGGCTGGCGGCCGACTGGCGGTTGCGCTCGGCCAGCAGCAGGTCGAAGCTGTCGGACAGCCGCCCGCAGATGTCGCGCGCCTGTTCCAGGGTTTCGACGAAGTGCGGGCTGCTGGTCTCGCCGATCGCACTGGTCAGGCGCTCCATCGCTTCGGCGTGCATCGCGCGCGTGGTGCCGACCAGCGCCTCGCTGAAGTAGCGCGTGCGGGTCTGCGATTCGAGCAGGCGCGCGAGTTCGCCGATGACCCGCAGGCGGTGCGGCGTGAGCGTCGAGTCCTGCGAGGTCGGCGGAATGAGCGGTGGCATGCGGCTTAGGCCTTCCGGAAACGCCCGCCGGCTTCGAGCAGGTCGATGCCGCATTCGAGCTTGCCCAGCCAGGCGAGGAAGTCGCCCACCGCCTTGCCGCGGTAGATCGGCCCGTGCTGCGGCGCGATCATGTCGATGTCCAGCCCGGCGATGGTGTCGAGCCAGCAGCGGATCGCGCGGTTGGAGCCCATGTAGCGGCGGTGGAAACCCTCGATGTAGGGCAGATGGGCGGCGAAGTCGTCAACAAAGGCTTCGTCGCGGTCGATCGGCATCATCGCGGCGCCGATGTCGCCGGTGAAGAGGATGCGCGAGGCCGGGTCGTAGACGTTGATCTGGCCCTCGGAGTGCAGGAAGTGCGCCGGCAGGATGCGCAGCTTGAGTCCCGGTGCGAGTTCGCACTCCATGCCTTCGTCGGGCACGCCGCGGAAGCGGCTCATGTCGCGCAGGCCGTAGTGCGGCAGGAAGCGCATCCAGATGCTGGAGACGTAGATTTCGGCCGGGGTGAGTTCCAGCCAGGTCGACAGGCCGCCGACGATGTCCGGGTCCTGGTGCGACAGCACGATCGCCTCGATGCGGTCGGGCTTCACGTAGCGCAGCATTTCGGCCAGCACCTGCGGCATCACGCCGAAGCCGCCCGGGTCGAGCAGCACGCCGGCGCCGTCGCGCACGATCAGGTACTGGTTGGAGCGGATGCCGTCTTCTTCGCCCGGCTCGCTTTCATTCAACAGGATGAACCTGTGGCCCAACGCGCCGAAAAGTTCGACGTTACGCATCCGACATTCTCCAATTCGATTTTGACGCGACAGCACCGGACCGGGTGCCTTGCATCCGTACCAGGAGGCAGACGGAAGGGCGTAATACGGCTGTCACAACGCGGGGGGAAACCTTAGCTTGGAAATGGGATTTTTTCAAACCCCACACTGCCAGCGCCCGCGCAGCTTTCAGGCTGGTGTGACGCAGTAGGCGTCGTGCCGGCGCGACACTCGGGCATATCGCATTCGGAATAGCCGGCGGGCCGCGCAGGGCGGCGATGCACGCATGTCGGGCGCGAGGCGCCGCCGGCTCGGTTATGCTCGCGGGCATGGAGCCGATACCCGACGATCCCGCGTTGCTGTCCCCCGCCAATGACACCGGCGCACCGCTGCCGCTGTACCTGCGGCGGACCTATTCCTGGGCCTACCTGGACCGCCGCAACCTGCGCTGGCTCGATTCGCAGGGGGTGGTCAATGCAATCCTGTGGGGCAATGCGGCGCGGCTGACGGAGGCCGCACTCGCCGCATTCCATCCCGGCGGGCGGGTGCTGCAGGCCGCCTGCGTGTACGGCCGGTTCTCGCGCGGGCTGGCCGCGCGGGTGGGGCCGCAGGGCGCGCTCGACGTGGTGGACGTGGCGCCGCTGCAGGTCGCCAACGCGGCGCGCAAGCTGGCGGACCTGCCGCAGGTGCAGGTGCGTTGCGCCGATCTGTCCACGCCGCTTGCCGCCCGCTACGACGGCGTGTGCTGCTTTTTCCTGCTGCACGAGGTGCCGCCTGCCGTGCGCCGCCGCATCGTCGGCAACCTGCTCGCGGCCGTCCAACCCGGCGGCACGGCGGTGTTCGTCGATTACCACCGGGCGCGGCCGCTGCATCCGCTGCGGCCACTGATGGCGATGGTGTTCCGCGCCTTCGAACCCTACGCGCCCTCGCTGCTGGCGGTGGAAATCCGCGACCTCGCGGGCGCAGCGGGCGATGGCTTCGAGTGGGAGAAGCAGACCTTCTTCGGCGGCCTCTACCAGCGCGTCGTCGCCCGCCGGCGGGCACCGGGCGGCGCGGCTGCGGGCGCCGGCACCTCCGGGTAAACTGCAGGGCCGCATCGTCTGTCGAGCCGCACCGCGCATGTCTACCGCTCCGTCGCACGCCTTCTCCGCCGTCGAAACCGAAGCCGTCTATCGCGCGATCGCCGAGCGCCGCGACATGCGCCACTTCCGCCCGGGCGCGGTGGACCCGGCGGTGCTGCAACGCCTGTTGTGGGCCGCCCACCAGGCGCCGAGCGTGGGCTACATGCAGCCGTGGCGCTTCGTGCGGGTCACCGACGATGCGCTGCGCGGCGCCCTGCGCGCCCTGGTGGAGGAAGAGCGGCTCGCCACCGCGCGCGCGCTCGGCGAGCGCGAGGATGCGTTCATGCGGCTCAAGGTGGAAGGCATGGGCGAAGCGGGCGAGGTGCTGGTGGTGGCGCTGGCCGACGGCCGCGAACGCCACGTCTTCGGCCGCCGCACCTTGCCCGAAATGGACCTCGCGTCGGTGGCCTGCGCCATCCAGAACATGTGGCTGGCGGCGCGCGCCGAAGGATTGGGCATGGGCTGGGTGTCGCTGTTCGACCCCGCGCGCGTGGCCGCGCTGCTCGGGATGCCGGAGGGCGCCAAACCGGTCGCCATTCTGTGTCTCGGCCACGTCGATGCCTTCTATCCAAAGCCGATGCTGGAACTCGAAAGCTGGGCCGAGCGCGTGCCATTGGCCGGCCTGATTGGCGAGAACGGCTGGCCGGCCGCTTGACGCCGCCCGGGTTGGCCGGTTACGTTTCAACCCCATGAACGCGAACCCGGCCGCTCCGGCCCTCTCCTTCGCTCTCCTGCTCGCACCGGCGCTGCTCGCGCTGGGCCTGCTGCTGCGCGCCCCGCGCAGCTAAATCCTTCCCCCCTCCTGTCGTTTTCCTGTGCCGCCTTCCGGGCGAGGTCCGTCTTGTCGACCTGTTCCGGCGGTGGCGATGCCGTGCCCCCTGGAGTTCATCATGATCCTCGCCCTTCTCGACACGCTACGACTGCGACCCGGTTGCCGGACCACGACCTTGCGGCCGTCCGGCAGCCTCCGCGCCCATCACGCGCCGGCCGCCGCCGCTCCGATTTTCGATCCCCGAACACGAAGGAAACGAACATGTTGAAGAACCCGCACACCAAGTACCGTCCCGCCACCCCCTTTGCCGGCGTCGTGCCCGGCGGCCGCGGCCTTACCGACCGCACCTGGCCTGACAACGCGATCACCCGCCCGCCGGTGTGGATGAGCACCGACCTGCGCGACGGCAACCAGGCGCTGTTCGAGCCGATGAACAGCGAGCGCAAGATGCGCATGTTCAAGATGCTGGTGGAGATCGGCCTCAAGGAAATCGAGGTCGCCTTTCCCGCCGCGTCGCAGACCGACTTCGACTTCGTGCGCGAACTCATCGAAGGCGGCCACATTCCCGACGACGTCACCATCGAGGTGCTCACCCAGGCGCGTCCGCACCTCATCGAGCGCACCTTCGAATCGGTGCGCGGCGCCAAGCGCGCCATCGTGCACGTCTATAACGCGGTGGCCCCCAACTTCCGCCGCATCGTGTTCGACACCGACCGCGCCGGCGTCAAGCAGATCGCGGTCGACAGTGCGCGCTACTTCCTCGAGATGGCGGCGCGCCAGCCCGGCACCGACTTCACCTTCCAGTACAGCCCGGAAGTGTTCTCCGGCACCGAACTCGACTTCGCGGTCGAGGTTGCCAACGCGGTGATCGAGGTGTGGCAGCCGACGCCGCAGCAGAAATGCATCATCAACCTGCCGGCGACGGTGGAGATGAGCACCCCCAACGTCTATGCCGACCAGATCGAGTGGATGCACCGCCACCTCGCCCGGCGCGACAGCGTGCTGCTCTCGGTGCATCCGCACAATGACCGCGGCACCGCGGTGGCCGCGGCCGAGCTCGCGGTGATGGCGGGCGCCGACCGCGTCGAGGGCTGCCTGTTCGGTAACGGCGAGCGCACCGGCAACGTCGACCTCGTCACCCTGGCGCTCAATCTTTATAGCCAGGGCGTGCATCCGGGACTGGACTTCTCGCGCATCAACGAGGTGGCGCGCACGGTGGAGCACTGCACCCAGTTGCCGATCCATCCGCGCCACCCCTATGTCGGCGATCTCGTGTTCACCGCGTTTTCCGGATCGCACCAGGATGCGATCAAGAAGGGCTTCGCCGTGCAGCAGCCGGACGCGGTGTGGGAGGTGCCCTATCTGCCAGTGGATCCGGCCGACCTCGGCCGCAGCTACGAATCCATCATCCGGGTGAACAGCCAGTCGGGCAAAGGCGGCATCGCCTACCTGCTCGAAGCCGAATACGGCCTGGTGATGCCGCGCCGCCTGCAGGTGGAGTTCTCGGCGGCGATCCAGCGCATCACCGACGAACGCGGTACTGAACTGAGCGCGGGCGACATCTGGCGTGCGTTCGAGGAAGAGTACCTGGCGGTGGCTGCGCCCTATGCCTACGTCGAGCATCACCTCGCCGAGCATGGCGGCCAGCAAGGTATCAGCCTGACGGTGGAGGAGGCGGGCGTGCGGCGGGTGTTGCGCGGTGTCGGCAACGGCCCCATCGACGCCGCGCTGCATGCGCTCGACGCCGGTGCGGTGTTGCTCGGCTATGAGGAGCGCGCGATCGGCCAGGGCGGCGATGCACGCGCGGTCGCCTACATCGAGCTGGCCGACGGCGAGGGCGGCGGCAGCACCTTCGGCGTCGGCATCCACGCCAACATCGTCACCGCCTCGGTGCTCGCCATCGTGTCGGCGCTCGACCGGCTGGCGCAGCGGCGTGAGCGCGCCGACGGTGTCGGCCGGCAGGTGGCAGCGACCCGCTGATGTGACTGCGGCCCCGTGAGGGGCCGCAGCGTTATTCCGGGCAGGATGTTGCCGGCGGGTGCCGGGAAAGGCTTCAGCGATTGCCGCCCGGCTTGGCGGAGAACAGCGCCGCGCGCTGCTGCGCGGGACGCCCGCCGCGGTTGTTCTGGCCTTGGCGCGGCGCCGGCTGGGCGCGGTTGCCGTTGACCTCGCCGCGGCGCGACGGCGCCGGCATGCGGTTGCCGTCCACATCCGGGCGCGGTGCCGGCATGCGGTTGCCGTCCACCTCGCGCTGCTGCGTCGTCTGGGCGCGATTGCCATTCACCTCGCCGCGCGGCTGGTCCCGGCGCTGGCCGCCGTTGCCCTGGCGGGCCGGCGCGCCCGGGCGTCCTCCCTGTCCGCGGCCGCCGCCATTGCCGCCTTCACCGCCGCGGCGGGCCTGGCCTTGCGGCTGTCCCTGGCTGCGGTTGCTGTCGCGGCCCTGGCCCTGCCGGCCGCGGCCGCGATCCTGGCCGCGGCGTTCGTCGCGGTCGTCGTCGGCGCTGGTGTCCGGCACCGCCGAGGGCACGAAGCCTTCCGCGGTGGCGCGGTCGATCTTGCGCCGGATCAGGCGTTCGATCGCCGTCAGCAGCTTCACTTCCTCGCCATCGACCAGCGAGATCGCGTTGCCGTCAGCGCCGGCACGGCCGGTGCGGCCGATGCGGTGCACGTAATCCTCCGGCACGTTGGGCAGCTCGAAATTGACCACCTGCGGCAGCTGGTCGATGTCGAGGCCGCGCGCAGCGATGTCGGTCGCAACCAGCACCGGCAGCGAACCATCCTTGAACTGCGACAGCGCGCGGGTGCGGGCGCTCTGGCTCTTGTTGCCATGGATCGCGGCGGCCGGGATGTCGTGCTTGGTGAGGTATTCGGCGAGCTTGTTGGCGCCGTGCTTGGTGCGGGTGAACACCAGGGCCTGGAACCACTGCTTTTCCTTGATCAGCCACGCCAGCAATTCGCGCTTCTGCTTCTGGCCGATCATGTAAACCGTCTGCTCGACGCGCTCGGACGCGGTGTTGCGCGGCGCCACCTCGACGCAACCCGGGTTGTGCAGCAGGCCGTTGGCGAGGTCGCGGATCTCGTCGGAGAAGGTCGCCGAGAACAGCAGGTTCTGGCGCTGCTTGGGCAGCAGCGCGAGCACCTTGCGGATGTCGCGGATGAAGCCCATGTCGAGCATGCGGTCGGCTTCGTCCAGCACCAGGATCTCGACGCCGGAGAGGTCCAGGGTCTTCTGGCCGACGTGGTCGAGCAGGCGGCCGGGGGTCGCCACCAGGATGTCGACCCGCTTCTTCAGCGCGCTGATCTGCGGATTGATGTTGACCCCGCCGAACATCACCATCGAGGTGAGCGCGAGGTGCTTGCCGTAGGTCTGCACCGATTCTTCCACCTGGGCCGCGAGTTCGCGGGTGGGGGTCAGGATCAGGCAGCGCGGCTTGCCCGCGGGGTGCGGGTGCACATGGGTGGCGGCGAGCTTGTGCAGCACCGGCAGCGTGAAACCGGCGGTCTTGCCGGTGCCGGTCTGCGCGGCGGCGAGCAGGTCGCCGCCCGCCAGCACCAGCGGGATTGCCTTGGCCTGGATCGGAGTCGGCGTGGTGTAGCCGGTGTCCGAAATGGCGCGCAGCAGGGGTTCGGCCAGCCCGAGGCTGGCGAAGGTGAGTTCGGTGGTCATGCGGCAGTGCTCCGGCGACAGCCTGTCGCTCGAAGCCGAGTGACACCAATCGAGGCGTGCGGAAAGAGGGACCGATACGGTCGGTGGGACAAAATTCCGCGGCCGATTGGCTGGGCGCGCGGCAAGGCGCGGACTATAGACGCATCGCGCGGAGAAAGCGAGCCTTCCACGAAAGCCATAGCCTTTGCAGGGTCTATTCCTTTTGGTCAATATCATCGTGCGGTGCCGCACGTTATAGTCCTGCGGTTCATGGCTGTCGTGGAGCCAAAGCCCGTGAAGCACCCGCGTACTCCGCCCTTAGCCCGCATGTTCCATTTGCGGCCGCGTCTTGCCCGGCGCCTCACCCTGGTGGCCGTGCTTGGCGTGCTGGCGCTGGCGATGCTCGTGTCGGCGGCCTTCGCGCTTGCCGCATTTGCCTTTTCGCACAGTTGGGACGCCTTGACCGACGGTGTGCCGCTCAACGCCGGCGGCTGGAGCCTGCTCGCGGTGGCCAGTGCCATCACCTGCGGCCGGCTGGTGGCGCTGTTCGGCGTTTCGCCTTCGCCGGCCGGCGTGCGGGTGCCGCGCGAGGCGGCGCCTGCCTTCTATCAGCTCACCGACGACCTCGCCCGTCGCCTGTCGGCGGCCCGCATCCACGGCGTCTGGGTCACCGGCGACATGAATGCGATGGTGATGCAGCGGCCGTGCTGGGGCTGGATCGGGCGCATTGAAACCCACCTGATGATCGGTCTGCCGCTGGTGCACAGCGTGTCGCGCAGCCAGCTTGCCGCGGTGCTCGCGCACGAATTTGCCCACCTCGTGTTGCAGCGCGGCGGAGGCAGCGCCCTCGGCGCCCACGTGCGCGCATGGTCGATGCGCATCCTCGACCGGGCCTGCGAGGCCTTTCCGACCATCGGCGGGATGATCGACCGCCGTCTGCGCCGTTTTTATCTGGACATGCTGCGGCTGAAGCGCATCGAGGAGTTCGAGGCCGACCACATCGCCGCGCAGCTGGTAGGGGCCGGTCTGCTCGGAGAAACCCTGGTCGAGGTCAACCTGAAGGAGCGCTTCCTGCGCCAGGATTACTGGCCCAAGGTCATGGCGCGCAGCTCGGGCCGGTCGCGTCCGTCCATCCGGCCGTTCCGCGAAATGGGGCTGGGCGTCGAGGCTGGTTTCTCGCGCCTGTCGATGGCCGCGCTCGACATCGCCGCGTTTGCCGATGACGAAGCGGAGGCCACGCCCTTCCACCCATCGCTGCGCGAACGCTTGCGGGCGCTGCGTGTGCCGCTGCGCGCTTCGCAGGTCGACCGTCCGTCGGCGGCGCGGCATTACTTCGCGCCGCTGCTGCCCAGTCTGGCGCGGGTGTTCGATCGCGTGTGGTGGCTCGAGGCGCGGCAGCACCGCCGCAGTCAGGGGCGTTCGCGCACGCCCTGATGCGGCTTAGCGCGGCGGGCGTTTGGCGCGTGCTTCCTCCAGCTGCTCGCACAAGCGCTGGGCGCCATCCAGGATGCGTGGCGTGTGGCGCTGCACCAGTTCCGGCGGGATGAAGTAGAGGTTGTTTGCGGCGTTCGCGGTCAGTGACGGCCAACGCTTCCATTGTTCCAGCCATTCCGGCCGGGCTTCGCCCATGCCGCTTGCCACGACGACCTCCGGGTTCGCCGCCAGCACCGCTTCCACGCCTATCGTCGGCGCGAGTTGAGGCAAGCCGGCGAACACGTTGTCGCCTCCGCACAGCCGGATCACGTCCGAAATCAGGTGCTCGCCATTGACCGTCATCAGCGGCTGGTTCCAGATCTGGTACAGCATCCGCACCTTCGGCCGCTCGGCGTAGCGGTTCCGCAGTGCGTCGCGCCGCGCGGCAAAGGCGCTGGCGGCGCGTTCGGCCACTTCGTCGGTGCCCGCGAGGCGGCCGAGCGAGCGCAGGCTGCCGGCCACATCGTCCAGGCGGCGCGGTTCATTGATGAATACCGGAATGCCGAGAGCGGTCAGGCGGTCGAGGTGCGTGTTGCGGTTGCCGCTCTTCCACGCGATCACCAGGTCCGGCCGCAGCGCGACGACCGCTTCGAGGTCGACGCTCGCATAGCCGCCCACCTTCGGTAGCTGGCGCGCGGCATCGGGGAAGTCGCTGTAGCTGACCACGCCCACCACGCGCGGCCCGGCGCCGGCGGCAAACAGGAGTTCGGTGACGTGCGGCGCGAGGCTGACGATGCGTTGTGCCGGCCGCGGCAGCACCACCTCCCGTCCGGCATCGTCGGTGATGCGGATGTCCGCGACGGCGGCGGCGGGGAGTCCTGCAAGGGTGCAGGCAAGGGCGGTTGCGGCAAGTCGTCGGTGCATGTTCATCCTTGTCGGATCAGGTCGTGCAGACTGCCCAGCGCGGTGTCGAGCCGGCGCCACTCGGTTTCGGTTGCGGGAAGGCCGAAGCGCAGACTGGCGGGGGCGTCGAAATGGCGTACCAGGATGGCTTGCGCGGCGAGCGCCTGCTGCAGGGCAGCGGCCTGGGGGTGACACAGCCACTTGAACAGCGCCGGGCCCCGGCTGCCAGCGAGACCGTGGGCCGCCAGCAGTGATTGCAGCCGCTCGCCGTCCCGCGCGAGCCGGTGGCGGGTTGCGGCCTGCCACGCGGTGTCGGCAAGCGCAGCCGTGGCGGCGTAGCGCGCCGGGCCGCTGAGCGCCCACGGCCCCAGCCGTTCGGCCAGGGCGTCCCGTAGCCCGCGCGGGGCGAACACGAAGCCCACGCGCGCGCCCGCCAGTCCGAAGAACTTGCCGAGCGAGCGCAACACCACGAGGCCGGCAGCGCCAGCGCGCGGGAGCAGGCTGGCGTCCGGCGCGCAGTCGAGAAAGGCCTCGTCCACCAGCAGCCAGCCGCCGCGGCGCGCCAGGCGCGCGTGCCAGTCGTGCAGGCGGTCGCGCTCGAAGCACAGGCCGGTGGGGTTGTTGGGATGGATCAGCAGCACGATGTCGCTGGTGTCCACCGCGGCCTCCAGGTCCGCGGCGTCGCGGCAGTGCCGTAGCCGGCGGTCGCGCCAGGCGTGCGCGTGTTCGGCATAGCCGGGTTGCAGCAGCGCGACGCGTTCGCCGGGCAGCAACTGCGGCAAGGCCTGGATGGCGGCCTGCGAACCCGCCACGGGCAGCAGCTCGGCGCTGCCGTAGTACGCGGCGGCCGCGGCTTCGAGGCCATCGTCGTCCTCGGGCAGGCGGTGCCACGCGGCGGTGGGCAGCGGCGGGACCGGGTAGGGGTGGGGGTTGATGCCGGTGGACAGGTCCACCCAGTCGGCCAGTGGAATGCGGAACTGCGCGGCGGCGCGGCGCAGGCGGCCGCCGTGCTCAAGCACCCGCCAGCTCCAGCACTGCGGCGACGCAGGCCGCCGCGGCCAGCCACAGCAGCATGCCGCGTCGGACGAGCGCGAGGGCGGCGCGGATGGTGCCGGCATCCGGCGCGCCACCTTCCCCGAGTGCCGGGCGGCTTTCCTCGCGGCCGTGATAGATCGCGCTGCCGCCGAGCGCGACGCCCAGCGCACCGGCGCCGGCCGCCATGACCGGGCCGGCATTGGGGCTATCCCAGGCCGGCGCCTGCCGCCGCCAGCAGTGCAGCGCGCGCCGGGTGCGGCCGAGCAGCGCGTAGGTGAGCGCGGTCAGGCGCGCCGGGGCCGCGTTCAGCACGTCGTCCAGGCGCGCGGCCGCCCAGCCGAAGCGAAGATAGCGCGGGCTGCGGTAGCCCCACATGGCATCCAGCGTGTTGGCGAGCCGGAACAGCAGCGCCCCGGCACCGCCGCCGACCAGAAACCAGAACAGGGTGCCGAACACGGCGTCGTTGCCGTTTTCCAGCACGGATTCCGTGCCCGCGCGGGCGACGCCGGTGCTGTCCAGCGCGCGGGTGTCGCGGCTGACGATCCAGCCGACGCGTTCGCGCGCTTCGTCCAGCCGGCCGTCGGCCAGCGGTGCTGCCACGGCTTCGCCATGTTCAACCAGGCTGCGGGCGCCGAGCGCGAAGTACAGCAGCGCAATGTCGACCACCCAGTGCGCCTGCGGGTGGGCGCTGCGTAGCGCGAATGCAAGCGCCACCCAGGGACCGACCGCGAGCAGCCAGGCAAACAGGCCGCCCGGGCGCGAGGCGCCGACGGCACCCGTCCCGCGCACCAGGCTTTCGACCGCGCGCGCCCAGCGACCGAAGCCCACCAGGGGATGAAAGCGCCGCGGCTCACCGAAGACGCGGTCGCAGGCGATGCCGGCGGCGAGTTTGGCGACGAGCAGGACGGTAGCGGACATGGATGGCAGCGATGAAAAGCCCGGCGGAACCGTGGGGGCGGGAAACAGGGCGGCAGCGGGACGCCGGGCGGCCGGCACTGTGGTGGATAATCACGGCCCCGAACAAGGCGACGGATTTTACGCGATGTCCAAGGCTTCCGCCCTGATGGTGCAGGGCACCACCTCCGATGCCGGCAAGAGCACCCTGGTGGCCGGGCTGGCGCGCGCGCTGGTGCGCCGCGGCGTGCGCGTCGCCCCTTTCAAGCCGCAGAACATGGCGCTGAATTCGGCGGTCACCGCCGACGGCGGCGAGATCGGGCGCGCCCAGGCGCTGCAGGCGGTGGCCGCACGCATCGCGCCGCACACCGACTTCAACCCGGTGCTGCTCAAGCCCTCGTCCGACATCGGCGCCCAGGTCATCATCCACGGCAAGGTCATGGCCAACCTGTCGGCGCGCGATTACCACGCCTACAAGCCGACCGCGATGGCGGCGGTGATGGCCTCCTTCGACCGCCTTTCCGCGCAGTACGAGCACGTGCTGATCGAAGGCGCCGGCAGCCCGGCCGAGATCAACCTGCGCGACCGCGACATCGCCAACATGGGCTTTGCCGAAGCCGCCGACGTGCCGGTGGTGCTGGTCGCCGACATCGACCGCGGCGGCGTGTTTGCCCACCTGGTCGGCACCCTGGAACTGCTGTCACCGTCCGAGCAGGCGCGGGTCAGGGGCTTCGTGATCAACCGCTTCCGCGGCGACATCGCGCTGCTGCAGCCGGGGCTGGACTGGCTGACCGAGCGCACCGGGCGGCCGGTGTTCGGCGTGCTGCCCTATCTCCATGGCCTCTTCCTCGACGCCGAGGATGCGCTGGCCAACGGCCAGGTCGCGGCCGACCGCGACGGCGCGGTGCTGAAGGTGATCGCGCCGGTCTATCCGCGCATCTCCAACCACACCGACCTCGACGCGCTGCGCCTGCATCCGCAGGTGGATTTCCGCTGGGTGGGGCCGGGGCAGGCGATTCCGCCGGCCGATCTGGTAGTGCTGCCGGGCTCCAAGAGCGTGCAGGCCGACCTCGCCTGGCTGCGCGCGCAGGGCTGGGAGCCGGCGCTGCGCCGCCACCTGCGCTACGGCGGCAAGGTGATCGGCATCTGCGGTGGCTTCCAGATGCTGGGCAGGACCCTGGCCGATCCACATGGCCTCGAAGGCGCGCCGAGCACCGTCGCCGGACTGGGCGCGCTCGACATCGACACGGTGCTGGAGCGCGAGAAGCAGCTGGTGAATGTGGCCGGCCGGCTCTGCCTCGACGGCGAGGCGGCGGTCGCTGGCTACGAGATCCACATGGGGGTGAGCCGGGGCGCCGATCTCGACCGCCCGGCGGTGCTGCTGGAAGATGGCCGTGCCGACGGCGCGCTATCGGCCGACGGCCAGGTGCTCGGCACCTATCTGCACGGTCTGTTCGACACCCCGCAGGCGGTGGCGGCGCTGCTCGACTGGGCAGGGCTGAAAGGCGCGGCGGGCGTCGATCTCAACGCCCGCCGCGAGGCCGACCTCGACCGCCTCGCCGATGCGGTCGAGGCGCATGTCGACATGGCGGCGCTGTTCGGCGCCGCGTGGCCGGACGCCGCTTAGCCGCGCAGCCGGCGCGCGATCTCGCTGACGCGTACGCCGTAGAGGCGGGCAGTTTCGAGGTCGCCGGCGGAGATCTCGTCCGCGCTCGCGTCCGACGGGCTTTGCACCAGCACGCCAACCGAGCCGCCAAGGTTGTTGGCGTCGGTGCGGCTCGCGGCCTTGGTGTTGGAGGGCAGCTGGCCAAGACTGACCCAGATGCCGCCATGCTGCGAGGCCAGCGTCTGCAGCGTGATCAGCGTGACCTGCTTGTCGCCGTTGAGGCTGGCACTGTTGGTGAAGCCACCGAAAACCTTGTCCTGCCAGGCGCGGGTGAACCACTTCTTGGAGGTGGCATCGGCGAACTTCTTGAACTGCCAGGGCACGGTGCCCATGTAGGTCGGCGCACCGAACAGGATGGCGTCGGCGGCGTCGAGCGCGTCCCACGCGGCGTCCGGGATGTTGCCTTCGGCGTCGACGGCGATCAGCTGGGCGCGCGCGCCTTCGGCCACGCATTCGGCAACGCGCTTGGTGTGGCCGTAACCCGAGAAATACACAACGACGGACTGGGTCATTTCGAGACTCCTTGAGGATGAGGGGGAGGTGCTGGTAATTCCGCGGCACAAGGTATATTTTTGAAACCTAGGCCACAAGAAGGCACCTTGAAGTCATCTGGTTACCCTGGAGATACCGTGAAGACCGCAGACGCTGTGCTGGACCCGCTCGCCGACGAGGACGGCGGCTTCGATGTTTACGCCAAGGACTGTCCGGCCCGCATGGTGCTGAACCGGCTGGCGGACAAATGGGCGCTGTTGATCGTCAAGCTGCTGAAGGGCGGGCCGCTGCGCTTCAACCAGTTGCGGCGCGAGATCGAGGGGGTGTCGCAGAAGGCGCTGAGCCAGACCCTGCGCCGGCTGGAGCGTGACGGCCTGGTGGACCGGCGGGTGTTTGCGACGGTGCCGGTGACGGTGGAGTACTCGCTGACCGAACTCGGCCGCACGCTGGCCGAGGCCTTCGAACCCCTCGCCGACTGGGCGCACAGCCACATCCGGGAGGTGCTGGCGGCGCAGAGCCGCTATGACGCGGTGAGCGAGGCGGCGTAGGGGGTGTGCGCCTGCCCGCGAGAAGGCGTGGCTTCAGTGCCGCTCTCCTGAAGCGGCGCGGAGCTTGGGGTGGTTCCGGTTCCTCCCCCTTCAAGGGGGGCGTAGCAGGGGTTTCGGTGAGCACTGCTCGCCGCCTGCGGAGCGGCGAGGCGAAGCTGAGACTACTGGCCAGGAGGGGGATGGGGTGGGCGCTCGCATGGAGGTGGCCCCCCATCCCCACCCCAACCCGGTAGCCAGTGCCAAGACGCACTGTCGTTCGGCCGGCGGCGAGCAACGCTCGCCGAAACCCGGTCCTCACCCCCTTGAAGGGGAGGGGAAAAAAGACTCAGACCGGGCGTCGCCGCCCACTTCTCCCGCCTACATCGCCCCATTCGGATTCCGGTGCGCCCACCCCGTGAGCCTGCGCTCGACGAAGGCGAACAGTTCGTACATCACGACCCCCATCACGCCGATCACGATCAGCCCGGCGAACACCAGCGCCATGTCCATGGCCGAACTCGCCGCCATCATCAGGTAGCCGATGCCGAGGTTGGAGGCCACCGTCTCCGAGATTACCGAGCCGACGAAGGCGAGCGTGATCGCCACCTTGAGCGAGGCGAAGAAGTAGGGCATCGCGCGCGGCAGGCCGACCTTCTTCAGGATGTCCAGCCGCGAGGCGCCGAGCGAGCGCAGCACGTCTTCCAGTTCCGGCTCCAGCGTCGCCAGCCCGGTGGCCACATTCACCACCACCGGGAAGAAGGAGATCAGGAAGGCGGTGAGGATGGCCGGGATGGTGCCGATGCCGAACCACACCACCAGCACCGGCACGAAGGCCACCTTGGGAATCGAGTTGAAGCCCACCAGCAGCGGGTAGAGCGCCTTGTACACGACCGGCGACGAACCCACCGCGGCGCCCAGCGCCAGGCCGAACACCACCGCGATGCCGAAGCCGGCCATGGTGGTAAGGAATGTCTGGGTGGCGTGCATCATGATCGGGTCCCAGTGCGTGAGCGTGGCGGTCCACACCGCGCTCAGCGAGGGGAAGAGGAATTCCGGCACCTTGAAGCCGACCACGATCGCTTCCCACAGCACGCCGAGGAAGAGGATGACCAGCCAGGGCGCGAGCCGGATCAGTGTTTTCTGCGACAGCATTGCTCGGACTCCCGGTCAGGACGCGCGCACATGGCCGATGTGCTCGCGCAAT
The DNA here is from genome assembly GCF_001682385.1 of Azoarcus olearius. Lineage (NCBI taxonomy): Bacteria > Pseudomonadati > Pseudomonadota > Betaproteobacteria > Rhodocyclales > Zoogloeaceae > Azoarcus > Azoarcus olearius. Next base: position 3,942,906 of record NZ_CP016210.1, on the reverse strand, counting down.
TCGTGCACATGGGCGGCGAAGGCTTCGGTGTAGGTGACATCGAGGTCGCGCGGGCGCGGCAGGTCGATTTCGCGCTTGACCAGGATGCGGCCGGGGCGCTTGCTCATCACATATACCGTGTCGGCGAGGAAGACCGCCTCGCGCAGGTCGTGGGTCACCAGCACCACGGTGAAAGGCTCTTCCTGCCACAGGTCGCGCACCATGCACCACAGCTCCTCGCGGGTGAAGGCGTCGAGCGCGCCGAAGGGCTCGTCCAGCATCAGCAGGCGCGGCTTGTGGATCAGTGCGCGGCAGATCGAGGCGCGCTGCTGCATGCCGCCGGAGAGTTCCCACGGGAACTTGTCCTCGAAGCCGGCGAGGCCGACGCGCTTCAGCAGTGCGCGCGCCTGTTCCTCGTATTCGGCGCGCTTGGCCCGCAGCGTCGAGCGGTAAGGCTCGACGATCTCCAGCGGCAGCATCACGTTCTGCAGCGTGCTGCGCCAGGGCAGCAGGTTGGAGGCCTGAAAGGCCATGCCGACGCACTTCTGCGGGCCGCCGACCTCGCGGCCATCGACATACACATAACCCTGCGACGGCGGCTTGAGCCCGGTGACCAGCTTCATCACGGTGGACTTGCCGCAACCCGAGGGCCCCACCAGCGCGACGAACTCGTTCTCGCGGATCGACAGGCTGACGTCCTCGATCGCGAACGGGGCGCCGGCCTGGTAGGCGAGGCTGACATTCTCGAAACGTACGAAATCCATGGCGTGTTCGCGGCGCCGCCCGCCTTGCCGGCAGGCGACGGCCGCATCGTCCTTACTTGATGGCGCGGTCGGCGGCGGGGGGCAGGAAGGCGGTGGAGAACAGCGTGCCGGCCTCCGGGGTCGCCGGCAGCGCGAAGGCAGCGGCGACTTCGCTGACCGAGCGCTTGAGGCGGGCGGCATCCACCGCGCCGAGACCGATCGCCTTCGTTTCCGGCGTGACCACCACGCTGTCGAGCGCGAGCTTGAGGCGGCGGGTTTCCAGCGGCAGATTGATCAGCGGATCACGCTCCTTCACGTAGGCGACCGCCGCTTCGGGGTTGGCGATGGTTTCCTTCAGCGCCTTGTTGAAGGCGCGCACGAAGCCTTCCACCGCCTTGGGCTGCTCGGCCAGCATCTTCGGGCTGGCGATGATGGTGTTGCCGTACAGCTCGACGCCGTGGTCGGGGAACTTGAGTGCGACGATGTCTTCCGGCTTCACGCCGCGTGCCTCCAGGTTGAGCACGCTGGTGAAATAGAAGCCGGTGATGCCGTCCACGTCGCCGCGGGCGAGCAGGGTTTCGCGGATCGCCGGCTCCACCGTCTGCCACTTCACCGCCTCGGCGCCCAGGCCGTTGGCCTTGGCGAAGGCCGGCCAGGCCTTGCGACCGGCGTCGAACACCGGCGCGGCCAGCGTCTTGCCGGCGAGATCGGCCGGCTTGGTCACGCCGGATTTCTTCAGCACGAAGACCGCCGCCGGGGTCGAGTTGTAGACCATGTAGACGCCCTGGATCTTCGAGCCCGGCGTCTTGGCGTCGTATTCCACCAGCGCGTTGAAGTCGGCAAAGCCCATCTCGTAGGCGCCAGTGGCGACGCGGGTGACCGCGCCTGCGGAACCGTTGCCGGCGTCGATCTCCACGTCCAGCCCTTCGGCGGCGAAATAGTTTTTCGCCTTGGCGAGCAGGAAGGGCGCCGCGGGGCCTTCGAAGCGCCAGTCGAGCGTGAACTTGATCTTCACCGGGGCGGCGGCGTGCGCGACCGGCGCGGCGCAGGCCAGCGCGACGGCGGCAGAGAGGAAGAGACGGCGGGACAGCGAGGTCTTGCAGGTCATTGGGAAAGGCTCCGGAACGGATGGTGTCGATGACGATGTCCCGGTATGGCAAGCGACGTGCCATGCGATATGGGGGTGATTCGGGCGATTTTTGCCCGCCACCCGCTTGCGGCCGCCGCCCCTTGGTGCGCGGCTTTTCGCGCATTCCGCCAAGTCACTGTTCCGGCGGTGTTTATGTTTGCCCTGTTGTGGTGCATTGAGTCGCGCGATGCGCCACAACGGTGAATGACATTTCGATATATGCGAGCACGCATCGCCTTTATAAACAAAGGGATGGTGTTTCAAGTAATATATCGAAAGTGTAATGACCGGTATTCGCCAAAGGGCGGTCGTCTCCTGTTAGGTTCGAAAAAGGCGGGCAGAAATCGTGCGCGCAGACCGGTTCAAACCATCATCCCGACAGGAGCAGGACATGAAGCTTTCCCCGCGTTGCAGGACGCTCTTTGCATGCTGTGCGCTCGCGCTGGCCCCGGCCGCGCAGGCCGCCACCTGGAGCGACACCTTCATCGGCTACCGCTACGGCACCGGATTCCGCGAGCCGACCAACCGCGAGGAGGTCGAAAAGCACGTGCTGCAGTTCACCCACGCCAGCGGCTATTCGGTGGGGCAGAACTTCCTCAATCTGGACGTGCTGCAGTCCGACGACAAGGACCCGGCGAGCGGCGGCGATACCGGCGCCACCGAGTTCTACCTGACCTATCGTCACCAGGTGCACCTCGGCAAGCTGTTCGACCAGAGCCTTGCCTTCGGTCCGGTGAAGGAAGTGGCGCTCACCGCCGGCTTCGACCTCAACACCAAGAACACCCGCTTCGCACCGCGCAAGCGCCTGCTCGTCGTCGGGCCGACGTTGAAGTTCGACGTGCCCGGCTTCCTCGACGTCAGCCTGCTGTACGGGCGCGAATGGAACCACTGCGGGCTGGGCTCCCCCGCCTGCCCCAAGAGCGAGATCGCGTTCGATCCCCAGCTGATGCTGAGCGTGGCCTGGGGCATCCCGTTCGAGGCCGGTCCGGTGCCGCTCAAGTTCCAGGGCTTCCTCAACTACAACAGCGAGAAGGGCAAGGACTACGCCGGCGTCAGCACCCGCCCGGAAACCCTGATGCGAACCTCGCTGATGGTGGATGTGGGCCAGATGGTTGCCGGCAAGAAGAACACCTTCCTGATGGGCGTGGGCTACGAGTACTGGCGCAACAAGTTCGGCAACCACAACTACGCCAACGGCAACACCAAGCCCGGTATCGACACCACCACGCCGACCTTCCAGATGGAATTGCATTTCTGACCCCGCCGGGCCGCCGCGGCGGCCCATCCCGGCGGTGTCGGGCGTCTGGCGCCATCGGGTTGCGACCCTATCAGCAACAGGGTTTTCGGTTCGTAAAGCAAGCTGACAGCGCGCGTCCTTCGGCGCTAGACTGCCCCGCTTTTGCGCCTTTCGCGCGGGCGACGACGGCCTTCGGGGCGCGGTCCGTCGCCGATCGAACCGAGGACACCCGATGTCGAGTCTCCGCTACCCGCGCCTGCGCTATCTGCTTGCGGGCGTAGGTGTGTTTTTCGCGTTCTTCGCGCTGTTGCGCGCCGGCTTTTACCTGTGGTCGTCGGAAGTCTCGATCACGGAGGGAGCCGATCCCCATGCGGTACTGAAGACCCTCGGCGTCGGCCTGCGCTTCGACCTGCGGCTGGCGATCCTGTTGATGCTGCCTGCCGCGCTGCTGCTGGTGCTGCCACGCTGGAACGCACTGCGCAGCCGTGTCGCGCGCGCGCTGCTGCGGCTGTGGCTGATCGTCGCCACGCTCGCGGTCACGCTGATCTACATCGTCGATTTCGGCCACTACGCCTATCTTGGCCTGCGGGTGAACGCGAGCATCCTGCGCTTCCTCGGCGACGCGCAGATCTCGGCGGACATGGTGCGCCAGAGCTACCCGGTGGGTTCGATCAGCGCGCTGTGGCTGGTGCTGAGCGCGGCGCTCGTCTTCGTGCTGCTTCGTCTCGAGCGGCGCACGCTCGACCGCGTTGCCGCGCCCGCCGGCTTCCTCCGCGTGGCGGGGGCCCTTGCGGCGACGGTGGTGCTCGGCTTCCTCGGCATCCTCGGCCGGGTGGATAACGTCAATCTCGAAAACCCGGTGCCGCTGCGCTGGAGCGACGCGTTTTTTTCCGGCAGCACCCAGATCGGTGCGCTCGGCCTCAACCCCGTGGTCTTCATCTGGGATACCTGGCGCACACCCACCGAGCACTACGACGCCGAACAGGTACGCCGTCACCAGGCCGACGTTGCGGCCTACCTCGGCGCCGACCTGCCCGCCGCCACCGACGAGATGCCGCAGTTCGAGCGCAGGATCGGGGTGCAGCCGCACCGGCTGGCACTGAAGCGCCAGCCCAACGTCGTCTTCATCATGCTGGAGTCCTTCGGCGGCAGCGTCACCGGCATCCACGGCAATCCGCTCGACCCCACCCCCAGCCTGGACGCGCTCGCGCGCGAGGGCTGGCTGCTGCGCAACTTCTACGTGCCGGTCACCGGCACCGCGAAGACGGTATGGGCCAGCATCACCGGCATCCCGGACGTGTCGCGGGTCGAGAGCGCGACGCGCAACCCCTTCATCGTGCCGCAGCGCACCGTGCTCAATGCCTTCAAGGGCCACGACAAGCACTACGCGATCGGCGGCAGCGCGGGCTGGGCCAACATGAGCGCACTGATCAGCAGCAGCATCGAAGGGGTGCAATTGCACGAGGAAGGCGAATGGACCTCGCCCAACGTCGATGTGTGGGGCGTTTCCGACCTCGACCTGTTCAAGGAAGTGGATGCGATGCTGCGCGCGCAGCCGAAGGACCGCCCGTTCTTCGCGATCGTGCAGACCGCCGGCAACCACCAGCCCTTCACGATTCCGCCCAACAGCGACGGTTTCGAGGTGAAGACGGTGCCCGACGAGCAGTTGCGGCAGGCGGGCTTCCGCAGCAACGCTCAGTACAACGCGGTGCGCCTGCTCGACTACAGCGTCGGCCGCTTCATCGAGATGGCGAAGCAGGGCGGCTATTACGACAACACCCTCTTCGTGCTGTACGGCGACCACAACGGCCGCATTTCGACCTTGCCCTTCATGCCGCCGGCCTACGAGGCGCTGAATCTCGAAAGCCTGCACGTGCCGGCGATCATCCACGCCCCCAAGCTGGTCGGCCAGCGCGTAACCGAGGAGGCGACCAGCCTGCTCGACCTGCTGCCCACGGTGGCTGGCCTGCTTGGCGTCGAGTACCGCAACACCACGATGGGCCGCGACATCCAGACGCCGGCCCCGGAAGGCGAGCGCGCGGTGCCGGTGCTGCTGCGCGAAGGCACCTTCCCGCTGATCGGCGTCGTCACCCGCCACCACCTGCTGCGCATGAATGCCGACGGTAGCGACGCGAGCCTGCACGAGATCGCCTCGAAGACGCCGCTGGAGAATATCGCAGGGCGTGATCCGGCCGAATTCGAGCGCCTCTCGCGGCTCGCGCGCGGGCTGCACGAAACCGCGCGGCTGATGCTCTACAGCAACAAGGTCGATGCCGATTGAGCGCCCCGCGCTGCGGCCCCCAATGCCTGCCATGAACGATACGCAGAACCCGCTCCACGGCGCCGAAGCCTCCCCGCTCGGCAAGCCCGTGGCCTACCGCGACACCTACGCGCCCGAGCTGCTGTTCCCGATCGCCCGCCAGCTCAAGCGCGACGAGATCGGCGTGCGCGCCGACGCCTTGCCCTTCTGCGGCGAAGATCTGTGGAACGCCTACGAACTCTCCTGGCTCAATCCGCGCGGCAAGCCGGTGGTGGCGCTGGCGGAGTTCCGCGTGCCCGCCGATACCCCCCGGCTGGTGGAATCCAAGTCGCTCAAGCTCTACCTCAACAGCTTCAACCAGAGCCGTTTCGATGACGCCGCCGCGGTGCGCACGGCGATCGCGCGCGATCTTTCCGCGGCTGCCGGCGGCGCGGTGGGGGTCGCCGTGTGGCCGCTCGGGGGTCAGGCTGAACGCCGGTTCGCCGCGCCCGAGGGTGTCTGCATCGACGATCTGGACGTCGCGATCGACACCTACCAGCCCGACCCGACGCTGCTTTCCGCCGGCGACGAGGTGGTCAGCGAAACGCTGTACTCGCATCTGCTCAAGTCCAACTGCCTGGTCACCGGCCAGCCCGACTGGGGCATGGTGGCGGTGCGCTACACCGGGCCGCGCATCGACCGCGCCGGCCTGCTGCGCTACATCGTCTCCTTCCGCGAGCACAACGAATTCCACGAACAGTGCGTCGAGCGGGTGTTCTGCGACATCACCGCGCGCTGCCGACCGCAGCGGCTGGCGGTGTGGGCGCGCTACACGCGGCGCGGCGGGCTGGACATCAACCCCTTCCGCGCCAGCGACCGCGACCAGCGCGCGGACGAGGCGATGGAGATCCGCCAGTAAGCGGGCTGCCCCGCCGCGGGCAACGCCCGGGTACGCATGCCCCATCCTGGTGCGATGGGTGGGCGATCGACCCGCCGACGGGCCAAGGTGCCCCGCCGAGCGCGGCGATATCGCTTTCGAATCAACCGTGCGGCATCGTCCACCGGTTCTGGAACAGCGCTTGCTAACGATTTCGACATGAATGCAGTCAGCGATCTGCGCGCCTTGCATGCTGCCCAGCCGGGCTGGCAGGCGGCGCTGTCCCTTGGTTTCGAACGCCGCGGCGCGCGCACCGTGCTCGCCACCCGCCGCCACGTCGGTCCGCTGGTGGTGCAGCGCGCGCTGTACCCGGAGGGCGACGGCGTCTGCCATGCCATCGTGGTGCATCCGCCGGCGGGCATCGTCGGCGGCGACGCGCTGCGCATCGACGTCGGCCTCGGCGCCGGCGCCCATGCGCTGCTCACCACGCCGGGTGCCGGCAAGTGGTATCGCAGCGCCGGCGCGCGCGGCAGTCTGGTCCAGCGCATCGCGGTCGGCGACGGCGCGGTGTGCGAATGGCTGCCGCAGGAAAGCATCGTCTACGACGGCGCTGCCGGCGATCTCGCCACCGAGGTGGACATTGCCGGCGACGGCGTCTTCATCGGCAGCGAGATGACCTGCTTCGGCCGCAGTGGTGCGGGCGAGCGCTACACCCGCGGGGATTTCGCGATGCGCACCCGCATCCGCCGCGACGGCCGCACGCTGTGGCTGGAGCGCGGCCGCGTCGAAGGCGGCGGCGTGCTGCTCGATTCGCCGGTCGGGCTGGCAGGGTGGCCGGTAACGGCCACCCTGCTGGTGGCGGCGAAAACGGTGGACGCAGCGCTGCTCGAAGCCTGCCGTGAGGTCCCGGCGGAGGCCGGCGAGGGCGCGGCGACGCTGCTGCCCGGCCTGCTGGTGGCGCGCTACCGCGGCCCCGCCTGCGAACCCGGGCGCAACTGGTTCAACCGGCTGTGGACGCTGCTGCGTCCGCCGCTCGCCGGCCGCGCGGCGACGCTGCCGCGCATCTGGCACACCTGACCCGGCGCGGGCGGCCGGCCCGCGCGCACAAGAGGAACAACAATGGAACTGACGCCACGCGAGAAGGACAAGCTGCTGATCTTCACCGCCGGCCTGCTGGCCGAGCGCCGCAAGGCCCGCGGCCTCAAGCTCAACTACCCGGAGGCGGTCGCCTTCATCACCTGCGCCATCCTCGAAGGCGCGCGCGATGGCCGCAGCGTTGCCGAGCTGATGAGCTACGGCGCCACCCTCCTGAGCCGCGAGGACGTAATGGACGGCATCGCCGAGATGATTCCCGAGATCCAGGTCGAGGCCACCTTCCCGGACGGCACCAAGCTGGTCACCGTGCATAACCCGATCGTCTGACGCCACCACCGATTTTCCGCACTTGCCGCATCCGACAGGGGAGAACATGAGCGAAATCGAACTCGAAACCGCAAGACTGCTGGCCCGCTTCAAGTTGCAGGTGCGGCGCAGCATCGACATGGCGGTCGATCTGGCCGCGCTGGTCGATGACGCCAGCTACGCCGAAAAGCTGCTGCGCGAAGTCGAGGACCGCGCCGAGGACGAGGACCTGCTGCTGATGGTGATCCGCCTGCGCGAGCGGCTGCGGGCGCTGCAGATGCCGGCACCGGCCGCGGCGCCCGCCAACGACGACGCCAAGCCGCAGCGCGCCGGGCGCGACTACCGCTTTGGCGCCCGTGGCGGCTGACGCCGCGCCAACGAACAACAAGGAAAACGCGATGATTCCAGGTGAAATCCTGCCGGCCGACGGCGACATCGAACTCAATGCCGGCCGCGCCACGCTGACGCTGTCGGTGACCAACACCGGCGACCGCCCGATCCAGGTGGGTTCGCACTACCACTTTGCCGAAACCAACGCCGCGCTCGCCTTCGACCGCGCCGCGGCGCGCGGCTTCCGCCTCAACATCGCCGCCGGCACCGCGGTGCGCTTCGAGCCCGGCCAGGCGCGCACGGTCGAACTGGTCGCGCTCGCCGGCGCGCGCAAGGTGTATGGCTTCAACGGCGATGTCATGGGAGCGCTCTGACATGGCCAAAATCACCCGACGCGCCTATGCGGAAATGTTCGGCCCCACCACCGGCGACAAGCTCCGCCTCGCCGACACCGAGCTGATCATCGAGGTCGAGAAGGACTACACGATCTACGGTGAGGAAGTGAAGTTCGGCGGCGGCAAGGTCATCCGCGACGGCATGGGCCAGGGCCAGCAGCTCGCCGCCGAGATCGCCGACACGATCATCACCAACGCCCTGATCGTCGACGCGGTGGCCGGCATCGTGAAGGCCGACGTCGGCCTCAAGGACGGCCGCATCTGGAAGATTGGCAAGGGCGGCAACCCGGACATCCAGCCGGGCGTCACCATTCCGGTCGGCGCCGGCACCGAGGTCATCGCCGGCGAAGGCATGATCCTCACCGCCGGCGGCATCGACAGCCACATCCACTGGATCTGCCCGCAGCAGATCGACGAGGCGCTGATGAGCGGCGTCACCACCATGCTGGGCGGCGGCACCGGCCCGGCCACCGGCACCTACGCGACCACCTGCACGCCGGGGCCGTGGCACATCCACCGCATGCTGGAAGCGGCGGACGCCTTCCCGATGAACATGGGCTTCTTCGGCAAGGGCAACGCCAGCCTGCCGGGGCCGCTCAAGGAGCAGGTCGAGGCCGGCGTCATCGGCCTCAAGCTGCACGAAGACTGGGGCACCACCCCGGCAGCCATCGACAACTGCCTGACCGTGGCCGACGAGATGGACGTGCAGGTCGCCATCCACACCGACACGCTCAACGAATCCGGCTTCGTCGAGACCACGCTGGCCGCCTTCAAGGGCCGCACCATCCACACCTTCCATACCGAAGGCGCGGGCGGCGGCCACGCGCCGGACATCATCAAGGCGGTGGGACAGGCCAACGTGCTGCCGTCCTCCACCAACCCGACCCGGCCCTACACGGTGAACACCATCGACGAGCATCTCGACATGCTGATGGTGTGCCACCACCTCGACCCCGCGATTGCCGAGGACGTCGCCTTCGCGGAATCGCGCATCCGCCGCGAGACCATCGCCGCCGAGGACATCCTGCACGACACCGGCGCGTTCTCGATGATGTCGTCCGACTCGCAGGCAATGGGCCGCGTCGGCGAAGTCGTCATCCGCACCTGGCAGACCGCGCACAAGATGAAGGTGCAGCGCGGCGCGCTCGCGGAGGATGCCGGCAAGGGCAACGACAACTTCCGCATCAAGCGCTACATCGCCAAATACACCATCAACCCGGCGATCACCCACGGCATTGCGCACGTGGTCGGCTCGATCGAGGAGGGCAAGCTCGCCGACCTGGTGCTGTGGAAGCCGGCGTTCTTCGGCGTCAAGCCCAGCCTCATCCTCAAGGGCGGCATGATCGCCGCCGCGGCGATGGGCGACGCCAACGCCTCCATCCCGACCCCGCAGCCGGTGCACTACCGGCCGATGTTCGGCAGCTACGGCAAGGCGCTCAAGACCTCGGTGACCTTCGTGTCGCAGGCCGCGCTCGCCAACCCGGCGGTGGCCGCGCTGCAGCTGTCCAAGCCGCTGGTGGCGGTGCAGGGCTGCCGCACCGTGCAGAAAGCCGACATGGTGCACAACGGCGCCACCCCGGCGATCGACGTCGACCCCGAAACCTATGTGGTGCGCGCCGACGGCGAACTGCTGGTGTGCGAACCGGCCAGCGAGTTGCCGATGGCGCAGCGCTATTTCCTGTTCTGACGCGGGGGATCATGATGCTCGTGGAACCCTCCGACTCCGCTGCCGCAGACACCCCCATGCTCCTGATCGAATCGTTTTACGAAGGCGTGCGTGCCGCCACCGACCAGCTCGAACTCGACTTCGGCTACCGCACCAAGAGCCGCCTGCGCGCCAAGCTCGCCAGCGGTGACGAAGTCGGCCTCTTCCTGCCGCGCGGCACCGTCCTGCGCGGCGGGCAGAAGCTCCAGGCGCGCGACGGCCGCGTCGTCGAAGTCGTCGCCGCACCGGAAGACCTGCTCGAAGTGCGCTGCGCCGACCCGCTCGAACTCGCCCGCGCCGCCTACCACCTCGGCAACCGCCACGTCGCGGTCGAACTCGGCGACGGCTGGCTGCGCATCCAGGCCGACCATGTGCTCGAAGGCATGCTGATCGGGCTCGGTGCCGAAGTGCTGCCGCTGCGCGCGCCCTTCGAACCCGAAGCCGGCGCCTACGCCCACGGCCACCAGCACCCGGGCGACGGCAGTGGCGCGCGCATCCACATGATGGGCGGCCAGTGAGCGCAGCCGGCGGCGGCCTGCTGCCCCTGATCCGCCTGCTGCAACTCGCCAGCCCCGCGCTGCCCGTCGGCGCCTACACCTATTCACAAGGGCTGGAGTGGGCGGTGGAATGCGGCACGGTGCGTACCGAGGCCGACGCCCGGCGCTGGATCGGCGACGTGCTGGAATGGAGCCTCGCCCGCTTCGAGGCCCCGCTGGTCGCGGGTCTGGTGGCAGCGTGGGCCGACGGCGACGACGCCGAAGTGGCCCGTCTCAACGAGGACTTCCTCGCCAGCCGCGAAACCTCCGAACTGCGCGCCGAGACCGTGCAGATGGGCTATTCGCTGGTCCGCCTGCTCGCCGACCTCGACGCCTTCGCCGGCCTGCCCGGCTGGAAGGCGCGGCTCGTCGCGCTCGACACGCCGGCTTTCCCGGTGGCCTGGACCGCTGCCGCCGCGGCCTGGCAGATTCCCGCAGACCAAGCGCTTTCCGCCTACCTCTGGGCCTGGCTGGAAAACCAGGTGATGGCGGCGGTGAAGGCGGTGCCGCTCGGCCAGAGCGCCGGCCAGCGCCTGCTCGCCGATCTCGGCGCCGCGGTGCCGGCGCTGGTGGAGGCCGCGCAGCGCCTGCCGGAAGCGGAATGGAGCAACTTCACGCCCGGCCTGGCGATCGCCAGCAGCCGGCACGAAACCCAGTACACCCGGCTGTTCAGATCATGAGGCAGGATTCGGACCCGCGCTGAGGTCAAGCCGGACGTGTCGGGTATTCGTGGAGCCGGCGAGGACTGTCCGAGCGAAGCGAGTTCCGCAGCCTGCGGAGGGAATACCCGGCGCGGCCGGCGGTGGTGCGCACCGGTTTCCGGACGCCAGAATCCGCCTTGCCGTGCGAGTCGACGAACCAAACACATAGCCCGGGCGACACTGGCCCGCTTCTAAACCCGACCTATCCCGTATCCGGAGCAAAACCCCGTGACCCAATCCCAAGCCCTGCGTGTCGGCATCGGCGGCCCCGTCGGATCCGGCAAGACCGCGCTCACCCTCGCGCTCTGCCGCGCCCTGCGCGACAAGTACAACATCGCCGTCGTCACCAACGACATCTACACCGCCGAAGACGCCCAGTTCCTCGTCCGCAACGAAGCGCTCGCCCCCGACCGCATCATCGGCGTCGAAACCGGCGGCTGCCCGCACACCGCCATCCGCGAAGACGCCTCGATCAACCTCGAAGCCGTCGACCGCCTCAACCAGCGCTTTCCCGGGCTCGAAATCATCTTCGTCGAATCCGGCGGCGACAACCTCGCCGCCACCTTCTCGCCCGAACTCTCCGACCTCACGCTGTACGTCATCGACGTTTCCGCCGGCGACAAGATCCCGCGCAAGGGCGGCCCGGGCATCACCAAGAGCGACCTGCTCGTCATCAACAAGATCGACCTTGCCCCCATGGTCGGCGCCTCGCTCGAAGTCATGGACCGCGACGCCCGGAAGATGCGCGGCGAGCGCCCCTTCATCTTCTCCAACCTCAAGACCGGACAAGGGCTCGCCGAGATCATCGCCTTCATCGAAACCCAGGGCCTGCTCCGGCCCCACGCCGGCTGAGCTTCGCCCGCCGCGTGCCCGCAACGACACGCCGCGTTACGCATCCTCCGGCGCCGGGGCGCCCCCTCGGTAGGCAAAGCGCCACCCTTGGGGGTAGTATCGCCCGCGTGTAATCACACACAACGAGAGGAAGAGAATATGAAAGTGTTCGTCGCCGCCGCCGTCGCCGCCGGTCTCCTGTCCGCCGCGCCCGCCTTTGCCAATGCCGACCTCGCCAAGGCCAAGAACTGCCTGGCCTGTCACGCGGTGGACAAGAAGCTGGTCGGTCCCGCGTACAAGGAAGTCGCTGCCAAGTACGCCGGCCAGAAGGACGCTGCCGCAATGCTCGCGACCAAGGTGCAGAAGGGCGGTGTTGGCGTCTGGGGCCAGGTTCCGATGCCCCCCAACCCGCAGGTCAATGCCGACGAAGCCAAGAAGCTGGTCGACTGGATCCTGAGCCAGAAGTAAGCAAGTCCCCGCCCGCCAGTGGGGCGAATGTAAAAAGGCCGGCGTAGCATGCCGGCCTTTTTGTTTTTGGTTGGGCGCCATTCCTCGGACGCCCGCGCTCAGGCGTCCTCAACATAAACCGCTTCGAGGCGGAAACGTGCATCCGCACACCCGCCAGGGCCGCGACCCGCGCGCGGGCGGGTTCAGTGCAGCGCCGAGGCGTCCGGTGCGTCGTAGAGCCAGGCGGTCGCCTCGGCCGCGGGCGCCGGGCGTGCATACAGAAAACCCTGCATCACGTCGCAGCCCAGGGTGCGCAGCGTTTCCGCCTGCTCCGAACGCTCCACCCCTTCCGCGATCAACTGCAGGCCGAAACCGCGCGCGATACCGGTGATCGCCGAGATGATCGGGTTGGTATTGGGCCCTTCCAGCTCACGCACGAAACTGCGGTCGATCTTCAGCGTGCTGACGGGAAACTTCTGCAGATACGCCAGCGCCGAATAGCCGGTGCCGAAATCGTCGATCGCCACGCTCAGCCCCGCCTCGCGCAGCCCGCGCACCTTGGCGGCAACGCCGGCGGCGTCCTGCATCATCATGCTCTCGGTGATCTCCAGTTCCAGCTGCGACGGTGGCAGCCGGTGGCGTTCCACGCATTCGGTCACCATCGTCACCACGTCCTGGCTGTCGAAGTCGTGCGGCGACAGGTTCAGCGACATCCGCAAGTCGTTGTGGCCGGCCTCGCGCCAGCGCGCAAGCTGGCCGCAGGCCTCTTCCAGCACCCAGCGGCTGATGTCGCCGATCAGGCCCATCTCCTCGGCCACCGGAATGAAGGTGGCCGGGCTGACCAGCCCGAGGTTGGGGTGGTTCCAGCGCAGCAGCGCTTCCATGCCGACCACCCGGTGCTGGGTCAGGCTGATCTGGGGCTGGTAGTGCAGCTCGAACTCGCGCCGCTCCAGCGCAGTGCGCAGATCGTTCTCCAGCACGATGCGCTCGCGGTAGTGCGAGTTGAGTGCGATGTCGAAGAAGCGGAAACCGTTCTTGCCGGAGCGCTTGACCTGGTACATCGCAATGTCGGCATGGCGGGTCAGATCCTCGGCGCCATCGCCGTCGCGCGGGAACAGCGCGATGCCGATACTGGCCGTGGCACGGAAGTCGCCGTGGCTGAGCGGGAACGGTGCCGACAGCGAGTCGAGAATCTTGCGCGCGATGACCTCGGCGTCCTGCGGGCCGTTGATGTCGGGCAGCAGCACGGTGAATTCGTCCCCGCCCAGGCGCGCCAGCGTGTCGCCCCGCCGCAGCGTGCCCGCGAGGCGGGCAGCGATGCCGCGCAGCAGCATGTCGCCCTCGGCGTGGCCGAAGGTGTCGTTCACCAGCTTGAAGCGGTCGACGTCGATGAACATCACCGCGAGTGCGCCCGTGCGGCGCTGCGCCTGCGCGATCGCGAGTTCGAGGCGGTCCTTGAACAGCACCCGGTTGGGCAGACGGGTGAGCTGGTCGTGGTAGGCCTGGAAGGAGATGATCTCCTCGGCGCGCTTGCGTTCGGAGATGTCGCGCGCCACCCCGTACAGGCCGCCGCCGCGACGCCCGTCCTCGCGCGCCGGCATCGGGATGCCGGTGAGCGCGACGGTGATCCACTCCGGGCTGTCGCCGGCGAGCAGCTCGCGGTTGCGGCGCAGCCGCAGCTCGACGTGGAAGCTCTCGCCCGGGCCGGCGACCGGGGCGTACAGCAGCGTGGCGATGCGATCGACATCCTCCGGCATCACCAGCGTGGTGAACGGGCGCCGCATCAGCACGTTGCGGTCGTAGCCGAGCAGCGCCTTGACGCGTGGATTGAGGTAGCTGAAGCGGCCTTCGGCGTCGAGCGTGAAGATCAGGTCGGGGGAGCTTTCGACCAGGTAGCGATGCAGGCGCTCGGAGGTGCGCAGGCGCTGGCTCATCGCGCGGTTCGCGCGCTCCAGCGCCGCCTTGTGCAGCGCGCTTTCCACCGCGCGCTGCAGCTGCGCCACGTGGTAGGGCTTGCGCAGGTAGTCGTCGGCGCCGCCGCGCAGCGCGCCGATCGCGGCGTCGAGGGCGTCTTCACCGCTGATCATGATCACCGCTTCCTCGCGCTGATGCTGCGCGAGCCAGTCGAGCACCGCGAGTCCTGTGCCGTCGGGCAGGCGATAGTCCAGCAGCACGAGGTCGAACGGCTCGCGTTCGAGCAGCGCGATGGCGCCGGCCACGGTATCGCTTTCGGAAAACTTGCGCCCATTGCGGGCGAGGGCCCGCGGGAGCGATTGCCGCAGCGCAGGATCGTCGTCCACGACGAGGATGCGGCAGACGAGTTCCGGTGCCGGCGAGGTCTGCTCGGAGCGCACCTGGAACGGCTGGTCTGCTGGAATAACCATGAGCCCCCTGGAGGTCGGGTCGCGTTATGGGTCTTGTGAGATGAATATTGCTACAAATCAGGGCCTTTGTTCCAGCGGAACAAAGATCTGGAAGCTCGTTCCGCCGCCGCTCTGGCTCCGACAAAGGATAGAGGCGTTCCATTGCGCGAGAATGTCGCGGACGACGCTGAGCCCCACGCCTTGATGACTGCCTCCCTTGGTGCTGGGGCGCGGCGCGAAGAGGTCGGCGAGCCGGTCCTCCGGCAGCCCGGGGCCATTGTCCACCAGGCGGATTTCCGCACAGCTGCGCCCGTTTGCATTGGCCTGACCCGCTAGCGCCACCGCCAGCCGGCCGCCGGGCTGCAAGGCCTCCGCGGCATTGCGGAACAGGTTCAGCAGCACCTGGCGCAGCGCCGAGGGCGGGATCGCCACGGGTGGTACGCCGCTGGCCGCGCGTAGTTCGAACGTAATGCCCTTCGCGGTGAACAGCGTGTCGGCATACATCGTGCGCATTTCCAGCAGCAGTTCGGTCAGGTTGCAGCGCGCCAGCTCGGTTTCGTCGGCGGGCAGTTCGCCGGCGCCGCGCAACAGCCGGGCGACGCGATCGAGTTCCGTATTCAGCAGCGCCACCTCGCCGTGCAGCGCGCTGCCGGCCGCCTGCTGCTGGCCCAGCATGTCCAGCCGCGTGCGGATGACCGTCAGCGGATTGGCTGCTTCATGCGCAATGCGCCGGGCATGGGCGTGGAAGCGGCCGCGCAGGGCGGCTTCGCGCGCCGCGCTGGCCTCGCGCGCCGCGTGGTGTTCGCGCAGTCGCCTGCTCGCCGCACCGAGCAGCTCGGTGAGCAGCCAGCGCGTGCTGGCGGCACCGTCGGCGTCCGGCTCCATGGCGACCATCGCCACGCCGAAGCGGCCGCCCACCGCCAGCGGCAGGCAGTCGAAACCGCGCCCGCCCAGCCAGCGCGCGACCTGCCAGTCCGCCACGCTGCGTGCCGGCCCCTGGGCGTTGTCGGCAAAGGCGGCGGCGCGCCCGCTGCGGGCGGCGAGCGCAATGCAACTGGCGGGGTCGTCTTCGGCGAGCGCCAGTTCGTTGAAGGCGGTCCGGGTGAGGTCGGGGCCAAGCACCGCCTGAAAGCAGCCGTCCTCGCCCGCGAGTGCGACCAAGGGCAGGTCGCGTCCGGCAAGCAGGCGGGTGGCCAGCGCCGCGCGCGGCGCCACCGCGCTTTCGTCCAGTTCGGCAAAGGCCGCGAGGATCAGGCCGCGCAGCGCCGCCGCGTGAAAGGCATCGGCAGGGTCGGCCGCCACGATGACGGGCAGGGCCTGGCCCTCGGGGCGGACGGCGGCGGGCGGGTAGGCCGCGTGGCCGGCGACGATGTAGCCAACGTCGGTACGCAGGCTGCGCAGCGCCGCGGAGTCCAGCCGGGTCAGCGCCTCGATGGCCGGCAGGTGCCGCGGCCACGATTCGCTCGCCAGCAGGCGCGCGGCGTGCACGATGCGCAGCAGCGGATGCGCCCGGGCAGCTTGCTCGTCCAGCAGTTGGCCCGCCTCCAGCACATCGCGGACCGCGGCCGAAAGCCCGCAGCGCCCGGCGGCCTCGGCGATTGCGGCGTGGAGCACGTGCCGCGCCGCTGCTTGATCGGCCGGCAGCAGGGGGACGTCGGCGTCGGCGGCCTGGGCGGGCAGGCAGAACGTCGAGGGCGTCAGCCACAGGCCGGCGAGGTAGGCTTCGTCGGGGCGGGGGTAACGCGTTTCGAGCGCGAGATGGAGCGCGCATTCGGCCGTCAGCAGCACGGCGGCGTCGGCGCGGCCGCTGGCGCTTTCGGTGTGGCACAGCCACGCGCGCAGGAGATCGGCGCCGAGCGTTTCCAGGCGGGTTTGCAGCGCCGAGTTGAGGCCATCCTCCAGGCCCTTGCCGCCAGCCAGCGGGGAGGCGGACAGCAGCGCAAGGCACAGCGCCGGGTCGCGCGCGGCCACCAGCGCGACCTCGCCCCACGCGGGCAGCCCATGCCCCAGCAGGGCCAGGATGGCGCTGGCGTTGGCGGCGCGCGGACGCGGGCTGAGAACGCGGGGAGGGTTGGAGGTCATCCTGGCGGCCGGCGCCGAAGTCGTTGTTTTGCAGCCGATTCTAGCCGGCGCCGGGCGACAGGGATGTGACCGAAGTCGCGTGCGGTCTCCGCGTGGCGGAAACCGCCGCGCTCAGGCCTGCAGGCTGTCGGCGAAGCCGAGCGCGACGAGCTGGGCGCGGTTGATCTGCTCGTGCGGCAGGTGCAGTTCGTCCGCCGCCTTGGCAAGCGCGGTGCTGTCGAAGTTCTCGCACTGGCGCGCGAGGCGCAGGAAGGGGGCGAACTCGCCCTGGTCGTGCAGCAGCGCGTCGGAGACCGCGGGCGGCAGGTGCATCTCGTCGAGCAGGCTCTGCATCGAGGTGCCGAGCAGCACGTTCAGCAGCGAGAAAGCGCCGGTGATGAAGAGGTTGTCGCGCTCGCTCTTGTCGAAGAACGAAGCGCCCACTTCCTCCATGAAGCGGCCGCGCGCGATCGCGGTCTGCATCATCGCGGGGGCGCCCGGGTCGCGGCTGGCGGTGACGAGCAGCAGCGACAGCCATTTGTTGAGCGCCTGGTAGCCGAGGATGCTGACCGCGTGGCGGAAGGACTGGATTTCGCACATCAGGCCGAAACCGGCGGAGTTGATGTAGCGCAGCAGCTTGTAGGACAGCGCCACGTCCTGCTTCAGCACCGCTTCGATGTCGCGGATTTCGCCGTTGTTGCGCACCAGGTTGAGCAGGCGGACGAGCTGGGCGTGACCCGGCTGCAGTTCTTTCGCGGGCGGGTTGCCGTGCAGGAAGAACCAGCCGGAGGCGCCGTCGTAGCCCGCGCCCACCGCGCTGCGGAAGGCGTTGACGTCGGCCAGTCCCCAGGCCAGCGTCAGCCCCGGGGAGCCGGACGGCGATGGATGCTTGCGCGCATCCATCAGCACGAAGCGCCAGTCGATGCCGGCCGGCAGCGCGGTGCCGGGCACGAACCAGGGCAGGCACACGCTGATGCCGGCTTCCTGCAGCTTGGGCAGCAGCGCCTGGGTCTGCGGGTGGGCCAGCGCCTGCGCGGGGATTTCGATCATCGCGTTCTGCGGCACCTCCCACTCCAGCAGTTCGGGCGTCGGCACCAGGCGGCCGAGGCTGACGAACACGGGATGGTGAGCCGGCCACACGTCGGTAAGCCCGTCCAGCGTCTCCACCACCGCCGCGATGTTGGGGCCGTGGGCCACGATGCGGTTGGCCGTGATGGCCCGGCTCTTGTTGACGACCGGTTCGCGGGTGAGGAGGGCGGTCTGGCTCATGCGTGGCTCGTTTTCTTGTTCAGGTCGGAGTGGCGAAGGTGAACGCGTCGGCGAAGAAGTGCTCGCCCGCCAGGCCGCGCTCTGCAGTGAGGCTGGTGCGCGCGGCCTCGATCATGGCCGGCGCGCCGCAAGCGTACACCGCATGGCCGGAGAGGTCGGCAAAGTCTTCGAGCACCGCGGCGTGGACGAGACCACTGCGACCGCTCCACGCGTCTTCCGCGGTGGCCTCGGACAGCACCGGAATATAGCGGAAGCCCGGCAGCTGCTGTGTCCAGCCGCGCGCGAGTTCGTCCATGTAGAGGCCGGCCCGGTTGCGCGCGCCCCAGTAGAGCGTGATCGGGCGCTGGATGCCGGCTGCAATGCAGTGCTCGATGATGCCCTTCAACGGGGCGAAGCCGGTGCCGCCGCCGACCATGACGATCGGACGGGCGTCGTCCTCGCGCAGCCAGAAGGTGCCGAGCGGGCCTTCGAAGCGCAGGATGTCGCGCACCTTCATGGTCTCGAACACCTGGCCGGTGAAGCGTCCGCCGTCGATGCGGCGCACATGCAGTTCGACGTGGTCCGCGCCCTCGGGCGCGTTGGCGATCGAGAAGCTGCGGCGCTGGCCGTCCGCCAGCAGGATGTCGATGTACTGGCCGGCGCGGAACTGGAAGGGTTCGCTCGCCGGCAGCTTGAGTTCGATCACCATCACGTCGGGCGCGGCGAGTTCCAGCTTCTGCACGCGCGCCGGCAGCTTCTTGACCGGGATGTCACCGGCGCGGCTGACGTTGCGCGCCTCCAGCACCAGGTCGCTGCAGGCGTGGGCGCGGCAGAACAGCGTGAGTCCGGCAGCGGCATCGGCGGCGCTCAGCGCGCCGGGCGAGTGGCTGCCCAGGCGCACCTCGCCGCTCACCACCTTGCCCTTGCAGGCGCCACAGGCGCCATCGCGGCAGCCGTAGGGCAGCAACAGGCCGGCGGCGAGCGCGGCTTCGAGCACGGTCTGGTCTTCTCCGGCGGTAAAGGTCTGGCCACCGGGCTGGAGCGAAATCTGATGCGGCATGGTGCGTGAGATAATGCAGTAATGAAAAGAATACTTGTTGTCGGCAGCGGCGACGTCGCCCGCCGCGCGATTCCGTGGCTGGCGCGCCGCATGCGGGTGTTCGCACTCGCGCGCCGGCCCGAAGCCGCGGCCGAGCTGCGCGCGCTTGGCGCGGTGCCGCTGCGCGGCGACCTCGACGATCGCGCGAGCCTCGACCGCCTCGCCGGCGTGGCCGATGCCGTGCTGCACTTTGCGCCGCCGCCGGCCGAAGGCGATGGAGACCCCCGCACGGCCCGCCTGTTGGCGGCGCTGGCGAAGCGCCGGAGTCTACCACAGCACCTGATATACATAAGTACGACAGGGGTTTACGGCGATTGTGCCGGGGCCGAAGTGGACGAAACCGCGCCTTGCCGGGCCACGACCGCGCGCGCCCTGCGGCGCGTGGATGCGGAGCGCAGGCTGCGCGCTTTCGGTCGTCGCACCGGCGCGGTCGTCGGCGTGCTGCGCGCGCCCGGCATCTACGCCGCCGACCGCCTGCCGCTGGAGCGCCTGCGCCGTGGCGATCCGGTGCTCGCCGCAGCGGACGACGTGTGGACCAACCATATCCACGCCGACGACCTCGCCCGGCTGGCGCTTGCCGCGCTGTTTCGCGGGCGGCCGGGACGGGTCTACAACGCGGTCGATGACGGCCGGCTGAAGATGGCCGACTACTTCGACGCGGTGGCCGATGCCTGCGGCCTGCCGCGTCCGCCGCGCTGCCGCCGGGCCGAGATCGCGTCGCGGCTGTCGCCCTTGACGCTGTCCTTCATGTCCGAATCGCGCCGGCTGGCCAACCGCCGCATCCACACCGAACTGCGCGTGCGTCTGCGCTATCCCACCGTTGCCGATGCGCTGCGTGCGCTGCCGGCGCCCACCGCCTGATCCCCGGAGCATTGCCGATGCTGGTCCTGAAGTCGCTGCACATCGCGTTTGTCGTGAGCTGGTTTGCCGGGCTGTTCTACCTGCCGCGCCTGTTCGTCAATCACGCCATGGTGGAGGACGCCGCCACGCGCGAGCGTCTGGCGCTGATGGAGACCAAGCTCTACCGCTTCATGACCCCGCTCGGCATCCTCGCGGTCGGGCTCGGCCTGTGGCTGGCGCTGGGCTACGGCTTTGCCGGCGGCTGGCTGCACGCCAAGATCGCGCTGACGCTCGGGCTCGTCGCTTATCACCTGTACTGCGGCAAGCTGATGCGTGACTTCGCCGCCGGCCGCAATACGCGCAGCCATGTGTGGTTCCGCGTGTTCAACGAGGTGCCGGTGCTGGTCCTGTTCGCGGTAGTGTTCCTGGTGGTGATGAAACCGTTCTGAGGCTGCGATCGGCAGCACGAGGGCGGGGCGGCAAGGAGACAGCATGCAGCACGAGACTGCAGCGGCGGCAGCCGGCGGCGACAGCGCAGAATTCAACTGGCAGGCCCATTCCATCCTCATCGTCGATGACGAGGAAGGCATGCGCAACTTCCTCGAACGCACGCTGAAACGGCGTTGCGGGCTGGTCGAGGCCGCCGCCGGCGTCGAGCAGGCGGAGGCGCTGATGGCCCGGCTGCACTTCGACCTGCTGGTGCTGGACATCGCGCTGCCGGGCAAATCGGGCGTGCAATGGCTGCACGAACTGCGCGCTCACGGCTTCGCCGGCGACGTGATCCTGATCACCGCTTTTGCCGACATGGACACCGCGATCGGCGCGCTGCGCGCGGGGGCCTCGGACTTCATCCTGAAGCCCTTCCGCGTCGATCAGATCCTCAACTCGATCAAGCGCTGCTTCGAACGCGCCGGGCTGGCGCGCGAGAATTTCGTGCTGCGCCGCGAACTCGCCGAACGCTCCACCGATCTCCTCGGCCTCATCGGCCACTCGCCCGCGATCCAGCAGTTGCGGGGCCTGATCCGGCGCGTCGGGCAGATGCCGAGCACGGTGCTGCTGCTGGGCGAATCCGGCACCGGCAAGGAGGTAGCGGCGCGCGCGCTGCACCAGATGAGCCCGCGCGCGCACCGGCCCTTCGTGCCGCTCAACTGCGCCGCGATCGCGTCCGAGCTGATCGAGTCCGAGCTGTTCGGCCACGTCAAGGGCGCTTTTACCGGGGCCACCGAAACGCGCAACGGGCTGTTCTACTACGCCCATGGCGGCACGCTCTTCCTCGACGAGATCAGCGAACTTCCGCTGGCCATGCAGACCCGCCTGCTGCGGGTGCTGGAAGAGCGCAAGCTGCGGCCGGTGGGCACCGAACGCGAGGTGCCGGTCGATGTGCGCATCATCGCTGCGTCCAATCGCGACCTCGCCGCCGAAGTCGCCGCCGGTGGCTTCCGCCAGGACCTCTATTTCCGCCTCGCGGTGGTGGAAATGCGGGTGCCGGCGCTGCGCGAGCGGGTGGAGGACATCCCGGACCTGGTGAGCCACTTCATGACGCTGCTGTCGATGCAACTCGGGGTGGCGCCGCTCCCGCTGTCGCACGAGCTGGTGACCCGGCTGGCGGCCTATCCGTGGCCGGGCAACGTGCGCGAACTGCGCAACCTGGTCGAGCGTTCGCTGATCCTCGGCGCCTTTCCCGCTGCCACCGGCGCCCCCGCGCGGCGCGAACCGTCGCCTGCGGCACCGGGCGAACTCGAGCTGACGCTGGAAGAGGTGGAGAAGCGCCACATCTTGCGCGTGGTCGAAGCCTGCGCCGGCAACAAGGCAGAGGCCGCGCGCCGGCTGGCGGTGTCGCGCAAGACCCTGGACCGCAAGTTCGCCGAATGGGGTGAGGCCGCAACCCCCGGCAGCGGCGACTGACCCGCCCGATGCGTCTGCCCCGCTTGCTGCGCCCGCTGCTCGACTACTTCCCCGGCTCGGTCCGCGCCAAGCTGCTGTTCCTGGTGCTCGCCCCGTTGATGCTCGGTTTCCCGATCATCATGGGGCTGACCTGGTACTGGAGCCACACCTACTACCACAAGCTGCTGGTCTTCAAGGTCGGCAGCGACCTGGTCAGCGCGCACGAGTACTTCGACCGCGTGGTCGCCGACGTCGGCAACCGGGTCGAGGGCTTCGCCGATTCGCGCCGGCTCGCCGCGGCGCTTGCGCACGAAGCGCCGTCTGCCGACCGCTCCGCCCCCGGCGCGGCGCACCAGGGCGTGCCGGGCGAATTGCAGGTGCTGCTGGAGCAGGTGCGCGGCGAGCGCGGGCTCGACTATCTCAACGTGCTGGATGTGAACGGCCGCGTGCTGCGTTCGTCCGGCACCCTGCCAGCCGGTGCCGAGCGCGCCCACTGGCCGCTGGTGATGCGCGCGATCCGCGAGGGCGCCGCGAGCGGCGTGGAGGTGTTCGAAGCCGCCGAGCTGGGCGCGATCGCTCCCGCCCTGCGCGAACGCGCCCGGCTGGCCTTGCGCGACACGCCGCGTGCGCGCGCCGACGACCGTGAGGAGGAAACGCGCGGCATGGTGATCCAGGCTGCGGCGCCGGTAGTGGATGCGCGCGGCAACCTGGTCGCGGTGGTCGAGGGCGGGCTGTTGCTCAACGGCAATCTCGCGATCGTCGATACGATCAACGCCATCGTCTATCGGGACGGTTCGCTGCCGCTCGGCAGCAAGGGCACCGCCACGCTGTTTCTCGGCGACGCCCGCATCGCCACCAACGTGCGCCTGTTCGCCGGCGAACGCGCGCTCGGCACGCGCGCTTCGGCCGAGGTGCGCGAGCACGTGCTGGAGCAGGGCCACACCTGGCTGGAGACCGCCTTCGTGGTAAACGACTGGTACGTGTCCGGTTACGAGCCGGTGCTCGACAGCGCCGGCGAGCGCGTCGGCATGCTCTACGTCGGCTTTCTCGAGGCGCCATTCCGGGTGGCCAAGACCGTGGCGCTGCTGGTGATCTTCTGCCTGTTCCTGCTGATCAGCCTCGCCGGCGCGGTGTGGTCGCTGCAGTGGGCGCGCAGCATCTTCCGCCCGATCGAGCGCATGCACGGCACCATCGGCCGCATCGAGGCCGGCGAGGGCGCGGCGCGGGTGGGCGAGGTGGGCAGCCGCGACGAACTCGGCCTGCTCGCGCGCGAGTTCGACCGCCTGCTCGATACCCTGGCGGGCAAGCGCGAGCAATTGCAGCAACTGGCCGAGTCGCTGGACCGCAAGGTGGTCGAACGCACGCGCGACCTCGAGGCCGCCAACGCGGAACTGCGCACCGCGCAGCGCCAGCTGGTGATGACCGAGAAGCTTGCCGCGATCGGCGAACTGACCGCGGGCGTCGCGCACGAGATCAGCAACCCCACCGCGGTCATCCAGGGCAACCTCGAATTGCTGCGCGAGGAACTCGGCGAACACGCGACGCCGGTGCTGAACGAGATCCGCCTGATTGACGAACAGGTCAACCGCATCCGCAAGATCGTCACCAAGCTGCTGCAGTTCGCCCGCCCCGGCGAGTTCGCCGGCTATGCCGCCGCGGTGGATGTGAATACGGTGCTGGCGGATTGCCTGGTGCTGACGCGCCAGCATCTGTCGCGCCAGGGCGTGACCGTGCGGCACGAGCCGGGCACGCTGCGGCTGGTCGAGATCAACGAGCAGGAGTTGCAGCAGGTCTTGATCAACCTGATCGTCAACGCGGTGCAGGCGATGCCGGCCGGCGGCACGCTGACGTTGACCACCGCGGACTGGGACGAGCGCGGGCCGGGCGGAATCGTGGCGCGCGGGGTATGCGTCACGGTGCGCGACACCGGGCAGGGTATCCGCGACGAGGATCTCGCGCGTATATTCGACCCCTTTTTCACCACCAAGAAGACGCAGGGCACCGGACTCGGACTGTCGATCAGCTACTCGCTCGTCGAGCGCTATGGCGGCCGCATCACGGTGGAAAGCGTGCCCGGCGCAGGCGCGGCCTTCACCGTCTGGCTGCTGACCGAGCCCGAATATCACGTCGAGCCGGTAGAGCCGGCGCGCAACGGCGGCGCCTGACGCAGCCCACCCCGCACCCACTGCAACGGAACATGAACGTCATCGGATTCGCCGGCTGGTCCGGCAGCGGCAAGACCACTATCGTCGAACAGGTGGTGGCGCTCCTCAGCGCACGCGGACGCGTCGTCTCGCTGATCAAGCACGCCCATCATCGTTTCGACATCGACCACGAGGGCAAGGACTCGTGGCGCCATCGCCACGCCGGCTGCCGCGAGGTGCTGATCAGCTCCGGCGTGCGCTGGTCGCTGATGCACGAACTGCGCGGCGAGGACGAAATGCCGCTGACGGCGCTGCTCGACAAGCTGTCGCCCTGCGACCTGGTGCTGGTCGAAGGCTTCAAGCGCGCCCGTATTCCGAAGATCGAGGTGCGCCGTACGGAGGTGACCGAGCCGGCGTTCTACCCCGACGACGCCGACATCGTCGCGGTCGCGACCGACGTCGCGCTGCCCACCCCGCTGCCGCAACTCGACATCAACGACCCCGCGGCGGTGGCGGACTTCATCGAAGCCTTCTTCGCCCTTCCGGCCGCGCGCTGAAAGCCGCGGCCCTCAGCCCGCCGCGACCAGCCGTCCCAGCGGCGCCAGGTCGTAGCCGCCCAGCCGTCCCGCCAGTGCCTGCATCTCGGCCCCGCCGTAGCGGGTGAGCAGGCGCTGGAACAGGTCGCGGAACAGGATTTCGCGTGGCAGCGCGAGATCGAACGCCTCCCATCCCAGCGCGACGAAGCCGAGGCCGAACTCCGCGGCCGCCGCGCGCGTACCGGGGGCGCAGTCCGCCTCTTCGCGCGCCACGATGCCGGCGGCTTCCCGCTCGGAGCGCGCCTCGGCCACCACGGTGCAGTCCTCGGGCCGGAAGCCGCGGCTGGCGAGGGCGGATTCGAGAAAGTGGCGCGAGCCCGCGCCGTGCTGGCGCATCGCCCAGCGGTAGTCGAATGCCGCCAGCGTTTCGATGCCGTCCACCTCCAGCCCGCGGCGCAGGATCACGCCCTGTTCGCGGTGCGCCAGGCGCAGCAGCGTCCATTGCGGGTGCTGGGCGAAGCGGCGCAGCAGCAGCGCGTGCTGCGTCGCGCTGGTTTCCACGCTGCCCCAGTGCAGCGCGCAGACGTTGGTGCGGCGGCGCGCCAGCAGTTCCAGCCCGGCCAGAGTCCCGGTCGGGCTGTAGGCCACGCAGGCTTCGCTGCCGAGGTCGGCGGCCAGTGCGCCGACGGCCGCGCTCAGCAAGGGGTCGTCGCTGCCGCTGATCAGCAGCCGGTCGGTGAGCACGCCGCCGTGGGCCTGCTCATGCAGCCATTCGAGCAGCAGCGCGCGCGGAAACAGCCACTTGCCACCGATCCGCACCGCGGGAATGTCGCGCTTGTTGGCGAGTTCGTAGAGCTTTTTCTCGTTGAGCTGCAGCCATGCCGCCGCCTCGCGCGCGTTGAGGCAGGGGCCCTCGGCCTCCGCCCCGGGCGCGACTTCCCGCTCAGCGGCCACGCTCGGTCCGGGCCCGGGGCAGTTCCGCGGTGGCCGCGGCCAGCTCGTCGCGGGTGTTGATGTTGCGGAAGGCCGCCTCTTCATCGTCGAAGGCGACTTCCACCACCGCCAGCGTGCCGTACCAGCGGTCGATCTTGCGTCCGCCGCCCTGCAGGAAGGCGAGCAGGTGATCGGCAAGATCGCGCCGGCACAGGCAGAACACCGGGTGCGCCTGGTCGAAGGTCTTGGCCACCGCGAGCTGCGCATCCGCGGCCAGCAGTGCGGCATGCAGGCGGCCGACCAGATCGGCCGGCAGGAAGGGCGAATCGCAGGGCGCCGTCGCCACCAGCGGATGGCTGGCGCGGGCGAGCGCCGCGTGCAGGCCGGCAAGCGGGCCGGCATAGCCGGGAATGTCGTCGCCGAACACCGGGTAGCCGAAGGCCGCCCACGCCTCCGGGTTCTGGTTGGCGTTGATGATGATTTCGTCCACCTGGGGCGCGAGCCGCGCGAGCACGTGGGCGGCCATCGGCTGGCCGGCGAGTTCGACCAGACCCTTGTCGACCCCGCCCATGCGGCTGCCCTGGCCGCCGGCCAGCAGCACCCCGGTGATGCCGGTCTGGCCGGCGGCCGTATTCGCGTTGTGCGTGCTCATCGCGTGAAGTGCTCCTCGCCGGAAAACAGCAGGTAGTGCTTGCCCTGGGCGCGGCCGATCATGGTGATGCCGATGCGGCGCGCGATGTCCCAGCCCATCTGCGTGAGCCCGGAGCGCGACACCAGGAAAGGGATGCCCATCTGCGCGGTCTTGATCACCATCTCGGAGGTCAGCCGCCCGGTGGTGTAGAAGATCTTGTCGCCGCCTTCGAGGCCGTCCAGCCACATCCGCCCGGCGATCGCGTCCACCGCGTTGTGGCGGCCGACATCCTCGACGAACATCAGGATCTCGCAGCCGTCCGGCCGTGCCTGCGCCAGCGCGCAGCCATGCACCGCGCCGGCCTGCTTGTAGATGGATTCGTGGTGGCGCACCGCGTCCATCAGGGCGTACAGCGTCGCCTGTGACAGCGTGCGCGTCGCCGGCAGGCGGATGCTGTCGATCTCGTCCATCAGCCCGCCGAACACCGTGCCCTGCCCGCAGCCGGTGGTCACGGTGCGGCTGCCCAGGCGTTCGTCGGCGTCCTGCAGGCCGTGACGGGTGGTCACCGCCACCGCGTTCACCTCCCAGTCCACCTGCACCGCCACGATGTCCTCCAGCGTGCGCACCAGGCGCTGGTTGCGCAACCAGCCCAGGGTCAGCGCCTCGGGCGCGGCGCCCAGCGTCATCAGCGTGACGATCTCGCGCTTGTCGACGTAGATCGTCAGCGGATGCTCGCCGGCGATCGCGGTGGGCACGCTTTCGCCGTGCTCGTTCACCGCCGGGATGGTGACCGTGAGCGGACGGCTGGCCTGGCTCAGGACGGGACGGTAGGAGGGTGGGGCCATGGTCTGCGGCAGTAGGAGAATGCGGCGGATTGTAGCGGCTTCGGCGCCCCCGGCCATGCGCGCCACCCGCAACGGCCGGGCGGGTTTGCCGACGTGTCGGCGCGGCCAGGGCTGACGTATGCTGTAAACGCAACCCGCCGCCGTCAGGATTTCTCCCATGCAACAGTTCCCCCTCGCCGTGATCATGGAGCGCCGCCGCCTGCAGAACCGCTGGGTGGACGAGGCCTGGGAAGCGGTCGGCGCGGTCCCTGCGTTCGACGGTGCCGGCGCTGCGGCGGCACCGCGCCAGATCCTCGCCGAGACCGACCGCGATCAGTGGCTGGTTGGCGGCTTCGCGCTCGAACTGTTCCGCGACGAGGCCGACAACTATTTCCTCAACATGAGTTCGCCGGTGCCCAAGGTGTTCGTGATGTGGCGCAAGGAAGGCGAGGTCGCGCTGCCGGTGGCGGTGTCGGCCAGCTACGGCGAAGCGGCGCGTTGGCTCGATTCCGGCGAGCAGGTGGATGGCGTACCGATGTCGCGCGAGATCGCCGACTGGGTGGGAGATTTCGTCAATACCCACTACAAGCCCGCGCCGCGCAAGAAGGTGCGGCGCAACGACCCGCTGGCGCAGAACCGTGCCGGCGAGGGAGGGCGGCAATGAGTGGCGGGCGTTTCCTCGCGCGCTGGTCGCGGCTGAAGCGCGGCGAGGGCAGCGTGCCCCCGGCCGCGCCTGCGACGGTGCCCGAGCCCGTACCCGCGGCGACGCCGTCCGCACCCCCCGGGGCAGCCGCTGCCGACGCCGCGCTGCCGCCCACGCTGGCGCCCGGCGAGGCGCTGCCTCCGCCCGAGGCGCTGACGCTCGAATCCGACTTCACCGCCTATCTCAAGGACGAGGTCGGCGAAGCCCTGCGGCGCCAGGCGTTGAAGAAGCTGTTCAGCGATCCGCACTTCAACGTCATGGACGGGCTCGATATCTACATCGACGACTACTCGGTGTCCGCGCCGATTCCGCCGGACGTGCTGGCGCGGCTGCGGCACGCGCAGGAGTTGCTGATGGAGCATGGCGGGGTGGAGGCCGAGGAGGCGTCTGCTGTCGACGTCGGCGCGGCCGCGCCGGTCAGTGTCGAGGCGGCGGATGAGGGAGCGGGAGCGGTTGAGGGCGATGCAGAAGCAGAAGCCGACCCGGACGCGCCGGAGACGCTTGCCGCCCGCGGTCCGGGTTCTCAACGGCCAGGCTGAGTCGGCCTAGAGCCGTAGTGACTCTTGAGGTAGCACGCTCGCTTCGGGGCCCGGCCGGTTGTAGTCCCTCCCCCTTCAAGGGGGAGGTTAGGAGGGGGATGGGGTTGAAGTGCGCGCTGCACCTGACGCCATCCCCACCCCAGCCCGGTAGCCTCCGCTTCGCGTCGTCGCTCAGCTGACGGCAAGCAGTGCTTGCCGAAGCCCCCAGCTTCACCCCCTTGAAGGGGAGGGGGCAAAACGGGCCGGCCTCATAGCGGGTGTCAGGCGGCACCGTCGTTCGGCCGGCGGCGAGCAGTCGCCGCCCAATCCCGTCCTCACCTCTTTGGAGGGAGTGGGTAGACCGCACCCCGCTTCATACCCGTCCGTAGGAAGCGCTTCAGCTGCCGGCTTTCGCCGTCAAACCCCGCCGGTTTTGCGGCAACGCAACATTTTGCGCAGATGAGACATATTGGCGAGTGATAGACATTTTGTCCTCGTTGCCGTCTTGGTTGCGTTTTAGCGCGCCATTTCGGTTTTTATGGGGTCTGATCGTTCCGTAGTTCCTGGCCTGCCTCGTGCTAAGTCTTCTGGGTTACCCAGGACACGGTTAGATGCGCGACTCCGGCAAACAGATCAGGCTCTGCGACTGCAACCACAGCTATTCCCTCGACGAGGCGGCCAGGGCCGCGGCCGGCGGTGACGCCGCGCTGCCGGTGCATCATGCGCTGTGCGGCCGGGAACTGCCTGTGCTGGAAGCCGACCTCGCCGCCGGCTGTGAAGTCGCGGTGTCCTGTACCCAGGAGACCGCGCTGTTCGGCGAACTCGCCGCCGAGGCGGGTGCCACCCGTCCGCTGCGTTTCTTCAACCTGCGCGAAACCGCCGGCTGGTCGGCCGAGTCGGCGCAGGCCGCGCCCAAGCTCGCCGCCCTGATCGCAGCCGCTACCGCGCTGCCGGAGATCGAGCCGGTGCCGGGTGTGCAGATCAAGGCCGGCCGCGGCCTGCTGATCGTCGGCGAAGCCGGCGTCGCCCTTGGCTGGGCAGAACGGCTGGCGGCCAGCTTCGAGGTGTCGGTGCTGATCACCGAACGCGCCGGCGAGGTCGAGCTGCCGGCGCAGAACGCCTACCCGGTGTGGAGCGGACGACCGCATTTGCTCACCGGCCATCTCGGCGCCTTCGAACTCGCCTGGGAGCAGCACAACCCGATCGACCTCGATCTGTGCGTGCGCTGCCATGCCTGCGTCAAGGCCTGTCCGGAAGGCGCGATCGGTTACGACCTGCAGGTCGATCTCGGCCGCTGCGCCGGCCATCGCGCCTGTGTTGCCGCCTGTGGCGAGATCGGTGCGATCGACTTTGCCCGCCGCGACACCGCGCGCCGCGAGCGCTTCGACCTGGTGCTGGACCTTTGCGCCGAGCCGCTGCTGAAGCGCGTCGAATACCCCGACGGCTACGCTGCGCCCGGCCGCGACCCCTTCGATCAGGCGCTGGCGGTGCAGGCGCTCGGCGAATTCGTCGGCGAGTTCGAGAAGCCGCGCTACGTCGCCTTCGAAGCCGGCCTCTGTGCCCACAGCCGCGCGAAGAAGCCAGGCTGCAACAACTGCATCGAGGTCTGTTCCACCGAGGCGATCCGCGCCGACGGCAACGTCATCGCGGTCGATCCCTACCTGTGCAAGGGCTGTGGCACCTGTAGCACGGTGTGCCCGTCGGGCGCGCTCGCCTTCCAGTATCCGCGCGTCGCCGACCTCGGCCTGCAGGTCAAGACCCTGCTTGCCGAATACGCCGCCGCCGGCGGCCGCGATGCCTGCGTGCTGTTCCACTCGGCCGAGGCCGGCGGCAAGCTGATCGAACGCCTTGCCCGCCGTGGCCGCGGTCTGCCGGCGCGGGTGATTCCGGTCGAGGTGTGGAGCGCCGACGCGATCGGGCTGGACCTGCTGCTCGGCAGCGTCGCGCTCGGCGCCTGTCAGGTGGCGGTGCTTGCCGCCGGCAGCCACGACGCCGCACCGCTGAAGGCCCAGGCCGGCCACGGCGCGGCCATCCTCGCCGGCCTCGGCTACAGCGGCGAACACCTGCGCATCATCGAGGCGATGGACGCCGACGACTGGCGCCAGCTCGAAACCGCGCTGTGGGACTGGGTACCGGCTGCCGGGGTGGCGCGCGCGGCGAGCTTCCGCCTGCTGCCGAAGAAGCGCGAAACCCTGGATCTCGCGCTGCGCCACCTGATCGCCGAGGCGCCCGCCGCCCGCGCCGAGGGCGGCCTGCCGGCGCAGATCGAACTCAAGGCCGGCGCGCCTTTCGGCCAGGTGCTCGCCACCGAAGCCTGTACCTTGTGCATGGCCTGTACCGGCGCCTGTCCGGCCGGCGCGTTGCGCGCGGCGGGCGACAGCTACCGGCTCGACTTCATCGAGAAGAACTGCCTGCAGTGCGGGTTGTGCGTCAGCTCCTGTCCGGAAACCGCGCTCAGCCTGCAGCCGCGCCTGCTGCTCGACGACGCCGCGCGGCGCGCCCGGCCGCTGCGCGAGGCGGACATCTTCCACTGCACCAGCTGCGGCAAGCCGATGGGTGCCGCGCCGATGATCCAGGCCATGATCGCCCGCCTCGCCGGCCATTCGATGTTCGCTTCCGATGCCGAGCGCGCCCGCCTGTCGATGTGCGGCGACTGCCGGGTGGTCGATCTGATGAAACACGAGAACAGCCTCAAGGCCTGGGACATGAAGGAATGAGGACGGCCAGCGCATGAATGCCCCGATGACCCAATTGCAATCCCTGCCGACCTGGAGCGAGGAAGACCGCGCCCGCGCCGACCACTACGCGCTGCTCGCGCGCCTGTTCTACGCGCCGGCCGATGCCGCGCTGCTGGGCGCGATCGTGCAGTCGGCGCGCAGTCTCGGTGCTGGCGACGGCGCGTTTCCGCAGGCCTGGGCCGCGCTCGGCGAGGCGGCCGGCCGGCTGGACGCCGCCGCGGTGGGCGACGAGTTCGCCGCGCTCTTCGTCAGCGTCTCCAAGCCGGTAGTGATCGCCAACGCCTCCTGGTACCTGACCGGCTTCCTGCAGGAAGAACCGCTCGCCGAACTGCGCGACGACCTCGCCGAGCTTGGCCTGGGCCGCCGCGGCGGGGTGGCGGAAACCGAGGACCACATCGCCGCGCTCGCCGAGGTGATGCGCCACCTGGTGCTCACCGGGCCGGACGAGGCGGGGCTGGCGCGCCAGCAGCACTTCTTCCATCGCCACCTGGCGCCCTGGTACGAGCGCTTCGTCGATGCGGTGGCGGCGGCCCCGGGGGCGGATTTCTATGCAAGGGCGGGCAGCTTGCTGCGCGCCTTCTTCGACATCGAGCGCCAGGCGTTCGACATGGTGTAGGCCGCGCCGGCGCGCGGAGCGCGCCGACTGCGGCCGGATGATCTGGAATAGGCGGGAGAACAAGGACATGAGCGAAAACAAGACCAAGCTGTCGCGGCGGCATTTCCTGCTGTCGCTGGGTGCGGGCGGCGCGGCCGGTGCCGCGGCGGTGGCCACGGTGGCCAGCGGCGGCGCGGCGCCGGTTGTCGAGCAGGCGGTGAAGGAAGCCGCCACCGACAAGCAGGCGGGCGCCAGCGAGCACGCGCGCAATTACTACCGCACCGCGCGGATCTGAGAGGAAGGACACGATGCTGACCAAGAAGAGTTCGACGGCCGCCGGCAGCGGCCGCCGCCTGCGTAGTTCCGCCGCCCGCAGCCTGGGGCAGACGATGGACCGCCGCACCTTCCTCAAGCGTTCCGGCCTCGGCGTGGGTGCCGGCGCGATCGCCGCGCAACTGCCCTACAACCTGATCGGCAGCGCCGAAGCGGCGGCTTCCGCCGACAACCGCCTGGCGGGCGGCGAGGAAGTGAAGCGCACGGTGTGTACCCACTGCTCGGTGGGCTGCGCGGTGGATGCGGTGGTGAAGAACGGCGTCTGGGTGCGCCAGGAAGCGGTGTTCGATTCGCCGATCAACCTCGGCTCGCACTGCGCCAAGGGCGCCTCGGTGCGCGAGCACGGCCACGGCGAGCACCGCCTGAAGTATCCGATGAAGCTGGTCGACGGCAAGTACCAGAAGATCAGCTGGGAACAGGCGATCAACGAAGTGGGCGACCGCCTGCTGAAGATCCGCGAGGAATCCGGCCCCGACGCGGTGTACTGGATCGGCTCCTCCAAGCACAACAACGAGCAGGCCTACCTGCTGCGCAAGTTCGTGTCCTTCTGGGGCACCAACAACTGCGACCACCAGGCACGCATCTGCCACTCCACCACGGTGGCGGGCGTCGCGAACACCTGGGGTTACGGCGCGATGACCAACTCCTACAACGACATGCAGAACGCCAAGGCGATGCTCTTCATCGGCTCCAACGCCGCCGAAGCGCACCCGGTGTCGCTGCTGCACATCCTGCACGCCAAGGAAAACGGCGCGAAGATGGTCGTGGTCGATCCGCGCTTCACCCGCACTGCGGCCAAGGCCGACTACTACGTGCGCATCCGTTCGGGTACCGACATCCCCTTCATCTGGGGCGTGCTGTACCACATCTTCAAGAACGGCTGGGAAGACAAGCAGTACATCCATGACCGCGTCTTCGGCCTCGAGAAGGTCAAGGAAGAGGTCATGAAATGGACCCCGGACAAGGTCACCGAGGTCACCGGCATTGCCGAGGAGCAGGTGTTCAAGGTCGCCGAGACCATGGCCAAGAACCGGCCCTCGACCGTGGTGTGGTGCATGGGCCAGACGCAGCACACCGTGGGTAACGCCAACGTGCGCGCAATGTGCATCCTGCAACTGGTGCTGGGCAACGTCGGCGTCTCCGGCGGCGGCACCAACATCTTCCGCGGCCACGATAACGTGCAGGGCGCCACCGACGTCGGCCCCAACCCGGATTCGCTGCCGGGCTACTACGGGCTGGCCGCCGGCTCCTGGAAGCACTGGGCGGCGGTGTGGGGCGTGGATTACGAGTGGATCAAGGGCCGCTACGCCTCGCAGGCGATGATGGAGAAATCCGGCATCACCGTGTCGCGCTGGATCGACGGCGTGCTCGAACAGAACGAGCTGATCGACCAGGATTCCAACCTGCGCGCGGTGGTGTACTGGGGCCATGCGCCGAACTCGCAGACCCGTGGCATCGAGATGGTCGAGGCGATGAAGAAGCTCGACACCCTGGTGGTGATCGACCCCTATCCCTCGGCCACCGCGGCGATGGCGGCAATGGTGAGGAAGGACGGCGTCTATCTGTTGCCGGCCGCCACCCAGTTCGAGACCTACGGTTCCTGCACCGCCTCCAACCGCTCCATCCAGTGGCGCGAGAAGGTCATCGAGCCGCTGTTCGAGTCCAAGCCCGACCACACCATCATGTACGCCTTCGCCAAGAAGTTCGGCTGGGCCGAGCAACTGGTGAAGAACATCAAGGTCGCCAAGGACAAGCAGGGCTGGGAAGAGCCGGACATCGAGGACACGCTGCGCGAGATCAACCGCGGCACCTGGACCATCGGCTATTCCGGCCAGTCGCCGGAGCGCCTGCAGGCCCACATGAAGAACATGCACACCTTCGACGTGAAGACGCTGAAGGCGGTGGGCGGCCCCTGCGACGGCGACTACTTCGGCCTGCCGTGGCCCTGCTTCGGCAACCCCGAGATGAAGCACCCCGGCACGCCCAACCTGTACGACACCTCCAAGCACGTCATGGACGGCGGCGGCAACTTCCGCGCCAACTTCGGCGTGGAAAAGGACGGCGTGTCGCTGCTCGCCGAGGACGGCTCCGCCTCCAAGGGTGCCGACCTGCAGATGGGCTACCCCGAGTTCGACCACGTGCTGATGAAGAAGCTCGGCTGGTGGGATGAGCTGACCGAGGACGAAAAGAAGGCGGCCGAAGGCAAGAACTGGAAGACCGACCTGTCGGGCGGGATCATCCGCGTGGTGATGAAGAACCACGGCTGCCACCCCTTCGGCAACGCCAAGGCGCGCGCGGTGGTGTGGAACTTCCCCGACCCGGTGCCGCTGCACCGCGAGCCGATCTATTCGCCGCGCCCGGATCTGGTCGAGAAGTACCCGACCCACGCCGACAGGATGGCCTTCTGGCGTCTGCCCACGCTGTACAAGTCGCTGCAGGACAAGGTCAAGGACATCTCCAGGGACTACCCGCTGGTGATGACTTCCGGCCGTCTGGTCGAGTACGAGGGCGGCGGCGAGGAAACCCGTTCCAACCCCTGGCTGGCCGAACTGCAGCAGGAGATGTTCGCCGAGGTGAACCCGAAGGACGCCAACAACGCCGGCTTCCGCAACGGCGACTACATCTGGGTCGAGACCCCGTCCAAGGCCAAGCTGAAGGTGCGCGCGCAGGTGACCGAGCGCGTCGGCGCCGGCACCGTGTTCCTGCCTTTCCACTTCTCCGGCTGGTGGCAGGGCAAGGACATGCTCGAGCACTACCCGGAAGGCGCCGCGCCGATCGTGCGCGGTGAGGCGGTCAATACCGCGACCACCTACGGCTACGACTCGGTGACGATGATGCAGGAAACCAAGACCACCCTGTGCCGCGTAAGCAAGGCCTGAACAGGTAAAGAGAGAAACCATGGGACGCATGAAATTCCTGTGTGACGCCGAGCGCTGCATCGAGTGCAACGGCTGCGTCACCGCCTGCAAGAACGAAAACGAAGTGCCCTGGGGCGTGAACCGCCGCCGCGTGGTCACCATCAACGACGGCGTGCCGGGCGAACGCTCGATCTCGGTGGCCTGCATGCACTGTTCGGACGCGCCCTGCATGGCGGTGTGCCCGACCGACTGCTTCTACAAGGCCGAAGGCGGCGTGGTGCTGCACGACAAGGACCTGTGCATCGGCTGCGGCTACTGCTTCTTCGCCTGCCCGTTCGGCGCGCCGCAGTTCCCCAACGGGCCGGCCGCGTTCGGCGCGCGCGGCAAGATGGACAAATGCACCTTCTGCGCCGGCGGCCCCGAAGAGACCGGCTCCAAGGAAGAGTTCGAGAAGTACGGCTCCAACCGGCTCGCCGAAGGCAAGCTGCCGGCCTGTGCCGAGATGTGCTCGACCAAGGCCCTGCTCGCCGGCGATTCCGCGGTGGTGTCCGACATCTTCCGCGACCGCGTGGTGCGCCGTGGCAAGGGCCTGGAAGCCTGGGGCTGGATGACCGCCTACGGCAACGATCAGAAGGGGGACGGCAAATGAGGCGTCCTCTGAATGCCGTCCGCGCCGGAATGTGTGCCGCGGTGCTGGCCGTCGTGCTGGCAGGCTGCGGCGAACGCCCGCAGGTGGTGGCCTACGAACAGGGCAAGTACCAGGGCAAGGCCGACGCCCAGCCCTGGGACAACCCCATCTTCAAGGGTGACAAGGCCGAGTGGGAAAAGGCGGTGAAGAACCGCGGCCGCAACCTGAACGAATACAACCGCACCCAGTGAGGAGACAGCCATGATGACGAGCTATGTGCGTCGCGGCGGTGTCCTGGCGCTGGCCGCGTTGTGCTGGCTGGCCGCCTTGCTGGTGGGGCTGGTGCCCGCGCACGCGGTCGAAGTCCCCGCCGACGCGGCCGCCCAGGTTCAGCAGCAACAGGCGCAGCCGCTCAACAACGCCCCGGTGTGGCGCGAGGTGCGCTCCGGCGAGTCGCACTTCACGCTGGCGCGCGGGCCGGAAGCGGGCGTGCTGATCCAGAGCGAAGGCAATACCTGGCGCGCGCTGCGTAACGGGCCGGTGACCCAGATCGGCGGCTGGGCGCTGCTGCTGGTGCCCACCGCCATCCTGCTGTTCTGGAAGCTGAAGGGCACGATGCGGCTGCACGACAAGCCCACCGGGCGGCTGATGAAGCGCTTCTCCGGCTTCGAACGCTTCGCGCACTGGGGCACGGCCATCACCTTCGTGCTGCTGGCTCTGACCGGCGTTGCGATCCTGTTCGGCAAGTACGTGCTGGCGCCGGTGTTCGGCCACGCGTTCCTGTCGTGGGTGCTGACGCTGGGCAAGCTGGTGCACAACTACGTGGGCCCGGTGTTCGGCGTGTTCGTGCTGATCATGATCGGCACCTTCCTGCGCGACAACGTGTGGCAGGCCTGCGACGCGATCTGGATCCGCAAGGCGGGCGGCCTGCTGGGTGGCGACCATGTGCCTTCGAGCCGCTTCAACTTCGGCGAGAAGACCTGGTTCTGGTTCGGCGTCACCTTCCTCGGCCTCACCGTGACCATCTCCGGCCTGTTCATGGACTTCCCCAACCTGGGGTGGACGCGCTCCGACATGCACATCGCCAACCTGGTGCACGCGATCGGCGCGCTGGTGCTGCTGGCTGCCTCGTTCGGCCACATCTACATGGGCACGATCGGCGTGGAAGGCGCCTACCAGTCGATGAAGACCGGCTATGTGGACGAGACCTGGGCCCGGGAGCACCACGAGTACTGGTACGACGACGTCAAGGCCGGCAAGTCCGGTCATCCGCAGGATTCCGTTTCAGGAGCACGTGTATGAAATCCATCGTTCGCGCCGGCCTGGCGGCGCTGGCCCTGGGTCTGGCCCTCGGCGCGCAAGCCAAGCTGCCGGAGCCATCCGAAGAGGCCAAGGTCAAGGCGGCCGAGGCCAAGCTGAAGGCCGACGAGGCCGCCAAGGTGGCCGCCGAGCAGCTCGCCGCCGCACAGGACCGTGTCGCCGCCGCCTGGAAGGCGAAGGCACACAAGTAGTTTTTGCCGGGGTCCGGACCACCCCTCACTCCCTCCCCGGCCCGGATCTCCCGCCCGCCCCGCCCGGCTCCCGCCGCGCGGGGCTTTTTCATCGCCGCCTGCCGGACTGCGTTTACGGGATAGGGCGGGTGCGGCCGGCACAGTACAATGCGCCGTTTTTCGCCCCGCTCCCGGCGCTGCGCCGCGGTGGCGCCCCGTGTCGCCGTCTTCCGCGAGGAGACCGCGCCCAATCCGGTTGTCTGCGGAGTCTCCTATGGCCGAAACGTTTTTTTCCCCCTGTCCGCGCGGTCTCGAAGCGTTGCTGGCCGACGAGTTGCGCGCACTCGGCGCGGCCACGGCCGAGGCCGTCCACGGCGGCGTCAGCTGGTCGGGCGACTGGCAGGCCTGCTACCGCGCCAATCTCGAAAGCCGGCTGGCGACGCGGGTGCTGTGGCGGGTGGGCAGCGGCCGCTATCGCGCCGAGGTGGATATCTACAAGCTGGCCTACAGCGTCACCTGGGCGAAGTGGTTTACGCCCGACGACACCATCCGGGTGTTCGTCACCGCGCAGAAGTCGCCGCTGAAAAGCCTGGAGTTCATCACGCTGCGGATCAAGGACGCGGTGTGCGACCACTTCCGCACCGTGGCCGGCAAGCGGCCGAGCGTGGATACCGCCAATCCCGCGGTGCGCATCCATGCCTTCCTGACCGCCGACACCGCCACGCTCTACATCGATACCTCCGGCGAACCGCTCTACAAGCGCGGTTTCAAGCCGGCCGCGGTGGAGGCGCCGCTGAAGGAGAACCTGGCCGCCGGCATCCTGCTGCTGTCGGGCTGGCGGCCTGATGAAGCCTTTGCCGATCCGATGTGCGGCAGCGGCACCTTCCTGCTCGAAGCCGCCCAGATGGCGCTGGACATCGCGCCCGGGCTGGGCCGGCGCTTCGCCTTCGAGCGCTTCAAGCATCTCGACCGGGCCGCGTGGGCGGCGCTGCGCAAGGCGGCCGAGAACCGCCGTCAGCCCGCGCGGCCGCTGGCGGTGTACGGCTCCGACATCGTTGCCGACCAGGTGCGCCGCAGCCGCAGCAATCTGGAAGCGGCGGGCCTTGCCGAGTGCGTGACGCTGGAGCGCGCCGACCTGCTCGAACGCGTCGCCCCCGCCGCTGCCGGCGTCATGGTCACCAACCCGCCGTACGGGGTGCGGATCGGCGAGGCCGAGGAGCTGGCGGCGCTTTATCCGCGGCTGGGCGACGCCCTCAAGCGCAACTGGGCCGGCTGGCGCTGCCACTTCTTCAGCGCGGACGTGGCGCTGCCGAAGCTGATCGGGCTCAAGGCAAGCCGGCGCACGCCGCTGTTCAATGGCGCGCTGGAATGCCGCCTGTACGAGTACCGCATGGTGGCCGGCAGCGCGCGGCGCGAGAAGGACGGCTCAAGTTCCTGAAAACAGTGCCGAGAATTCCCGCAAAGGGAACAGGGTGAGGAGAACAGCGTGGCGAAGTACAAGGTGACACCGACAGGTGTCGAACGACTGATGCGGGAGAGCGATTTCATCGTCTCCAAGACCGACCTGAAGGGCCGCATCACCTACTGCAACCGGATCTTCATCGAGTTCTCCGGCTACACGGAGCACGAGCTGCTGGGGGCGCCGCACAACATCATCCGCCACCCGGACATGCCGCGCGGCGTGTTCAAGTACCTGTGGGATTGCCTGCAGGCGGAGCGCGAGTGCTTTGCCTACGTGAAGAACATGTCGCGCGATGGCGGCCACTACTGGGTGTTTGCCAACGTCACCCCGTCCTATGACCAGAACGGGCGCGTCGAAGGGTACTTCTCGGTGCGGCGCAAACCCCCTGCCGACGCGGTGAAGGTATTCAGCGACGTGTACCGCGAAATGCTCGCGGCGGAGCAACGGGCCGGTGCCCGCGACGCGGTGGATGCGTCGCTGGCGCTGCTGACCAGTGTGTTGAACAGCAAGGGCACGAGCTATGAAGAATTCGTCCTTTCTTTCTAAGGCGCGCAACCAGATCCTGCTGCTCAACGTGCTGCTGCTGGTCGGCGGGATCACCACCCTGGCACTGTACGGCTGGCAGATCCGCGATCTGGTGTGGGTGGGGCTGCTGCTCGGCGTGGGCTTCGGCACCAGCCATCTCTACATGCGGCACGTTGAAACCACGCTGCGTCCGCTCAACGAGATTTCGCGTGTCGCCCGGCTGATCGCCGCCGGCCACGTGGGCGACCGCATCACCGGCATCGACCGCGTCGATGAACTCGGCCAGGTGTGCTGGGACGTCAATGACATGCTCGACCAGCTCGAAACCTGCTTCCGCGAGCAACGCACCGCGCTGGCCTATGCCGGCGAGGGCAAGTTCTTCCGCCGCGCCCAGCCGGTGGGCCTGCATGGCGTGTTCCGGGTGGCGCTGGAGGGCGCGAACCAGTCGTTCGAATCCATGGCCCACACCTGGCGCGAGGATCGCCGCAATGCATTGCTGTCCCGCACCGGCCAGCTCAACTCGGTGACGCTGCTGCAGAACATGCGCACCAACCAGCAGGACATGATCAACGTCGTCGCCGCCACCGAGGAACTGGAGCGGCTGGCCGCGCAGACCGCCAACGAGGCCGACTCCAGCCGCGAATCCATGCATCAGGTGGCGCAGGATCTGGGCAGCATCGCGCACAAGGTGGAGCGGGTGTCGGGCGAGATCGAGGCACTCAACGCCAAGAGCGGCGAGATCACCCATTCGGTCGAGCTGATCAAGAGCATCGCCGACCAGACCAACCTGCTGGCGCTGAATGCCGCGATCGAGGCCGCGCGCGCCGGTGAGCACG
Source organism: Azoarcus olearius (assembly GCF_001682385.1). NCBI lineage: Bacteria > Pseudomonadati > Pseudomonadota > Betaproteobacteria > Rhodocyclales > Zoogloeaceae > Azoarcus > Azoarcus olearius. The sequence goes on along the minus strand of NZ_CP016210.1, from coordinate 3,903,107 downwards.
GCCGCGGTTTCGCGGTGGTGGCCGACGAAGTCCGCAAGCTGGCGGAGAACACGATCCGCGCGTCGTCCGAGATCGGCGGCGTGATGGGTGCGCTGCGCGAGGAGGCCGGCAACATGCTGCAGGACGCCAGCGAGATGAAGACAATGGCGACCGCTTCGCTGGCGAGCGTGGCCGAACTGGAGCGCGCTTTCAGCGCGTTTGCCGATTCTGCCCGTCAGTCGCTGGCGCGGATCGACTACGTGCACGACGTCAGCTTCACCTCGCTGGCCAAGGTGGATCACTTCGTCTTCAAGCAGAACGCCTACCTGACGCTGGACCTCGGCGTTGCCTCGGCCGAAGCCCAGGCCGCGCGCGAGGGCGAACACGAATGCCGCTTCGGCGCCTGGCTTACTTCGCCGGCGAGCGCCAGCTTTGCCGGGCTGGACGCATTCCGCCGGTTGGCCGAACCCCATGCCACGGTGCACCGCAAGGTGGCTGAGGCGGTGGGGTTGATGGCGCAGGGCTGGGAGGGTAGCCCCAAAGTGCAGGACAGCATCTTCGCTGCCTTCCAGCAGGCCGAGAAGGCGAGCGATCAGGTGGTGGATTTGCTCGACCGCATGGTCAAGGAAAAACACCGCAACACAGCGAACGCCTGAATCTTTCCGCCGGCCCACGCGTGTAACCGCACCGCCCCGTCGCGGCGAAGCGTGGGCGTCCCTGTCACAAGGCGCCGTTCGGCGCGCTGTTCCTCTGCCGCGGGGTGGTCGCCGTACCGCATCCCTGCGCTTTAATCCGACCACCCCTGCAGGTTGGGTGGCTCCACCCCATGACGGCGTCCCCACCAGGGCAGGTAGGCGTTGCCGTGTCCAGAGGCACGGAACCACTTGCGCTCCGGATCGAACGGCGTGGGATGGGCGGGGGGGCGCACCAGGACCGTCGTGACCGCGGGGGCGTCGCCGTCCCGTTCTCCGTTAAGGGTTTCGCGGGTGCCGGCGACGACGACCGGGGTGTTGCGGTGGTGAGCGTAGGCGATGGCGAGCACGAGGTTGGTGGCGGCGGTGCCGGCGTTGAGATCGCCGAGCAGCGCGGCGGTGTTGAAGCTGTGAGCGGCGATGTCGCGCTCGGGGAAGGTCTCCGTCATTGCCTGGGCCAGCGGCCCGAGGCGCCGTGCAGCGGCATCGTCGCCGCTGCCGGCGTCGTGGATCACGTAGCCGATCTGGGCCGGCTCAATCCGCCCGCGGGCGGCCGCATCCGCGAATCCGGTCTTCCATGCTGACACTGCTTTGCCGTCCTCGATTTCGGTGCGTTGCGGGCGATGGAGCCAGGCAAGCGGTTCGCGTCCGGCGGGGTAGTCCGGATGGGCGAGAATCAGCAGCGCACCAGTTTCGTCCAACTGCTTGTACTTTGGAAAGCTGGGGGCATCGAAGGCGGCGACCCAGACGGTCTTGTCGGGATGGGTTTCGAGGTAATCCAGGGCGGCGTCGAGCGAGCGGAAGCCGGCGGCGGGGCCACCCACGTGCGGGCGGACGTCGGGCGGGAGTTTGGTGCTCGAGTACTTGGGGTCATTGGTGCCGAAGGCCGATGTGATCTCGGCCTGCATGAAGCGCACGCTTTCGGCGGTATCCAGACGACTGGGTAACGCCGTTTCGACCCGGATGGCACCCACTTCGCGGCGGGGGCTGCGCCCCCGCGCCACCGAGTAGAAGTAGTGCTTGTTCATGAAGTAGCGCTCCCAGAGCTTGCCAAACAGGTCTATGACATAGACCTCGTAGTAGCCGGTGAGCGTCTGGTTGCCGGAGAGGTTAAACGCAATTCCTGCGACGGGCAGTACCTGCGAGTACAACTCCGGGTTCTTCCGGACCTGAGCGTCGTCCTTATTGGGCTTGGCAAGGCCGAGGGTCCAGAGCGTGTTCCACTCCGTCGGGTAGTCCATCCACGCCAGTGGGTTAAGCCATTGCAAACCGACCACCTGGGCAGCGAAGTGCCGGTGTTCTTCTGCGGGTTTCCGTGCAGCGGCGGGATCGGGCAAGCCCGCGCACCCGGCGCCGAGCGCTGCCAGCCATGCGAGCAAGACCGCGCGCAGGCCCCATTTGCCTGCGTTGTGAGGCCGATGAGACGCCTTCAATCGGACCACCCCTGCAGGTTGGGCGGCTCCACCCCATGACGGCGTCCCCACCACGGCAGGTAAGCGTTGCCGTGTCCAGAGGCACGGAACCACTTGCGATCCGGATCGAACGGCGTGGGATGGGCGGGTGGCCGCACCAACACGGTCGTGACCGCGGGGCTGTCGCCGTCCCGTTCTCCGTTGAGGGTTTCGCGGGTACCGGCGACCACGACCGGGGTGTTGCGGTGGTGGGAGTAGGCGATGGCGAGCACGAGGTTGGTGGCAGCGGTGCCGGCGTTGAGGTCGCCGAGCAGCGCGGCGGTGTTGAAGCTGTGGGCGGCGATGTCGCGCTCGGGGAAGGTCTCCGTCATTGCCTGGGCCAGCGGCCCGAGGCGCCGTGCAGCAGCATCGTCGCCACTGCCGGCGTCGTGGATCACGTAGCCGATCTGGGCGGGCTCAATCCGTCCGCGGGCGGCCGCATCCGCGAATCCGGTCTTCCATGCTGACACTGCTTTGCCGTCCTCGATCGCGGTGCGCTGCGGGCGGTGAAGCCAGGCAAGCGGTTCGCGTCCGGTAGCGTAATCCGGATGGGCGAGAATCAGCAGCGCACCGGTTTCGTCGAGTTGTTCGTCAAGCGGAAAGGACGGAGCATCGAAGGCGGCGACCCAGACGGTCTTGTCGGGATGGGCTTGGAGATAGTCGAGGGCGGCGTCGAGCGAGCGGAAGCCGGCGGCGGGGCCCCCGACGTGCGCAATGATGTCAGCCGGCTGTAGCGTGCTGGAGTACTTGGGATCATCGGTGCCGAAGTAGCCGACAAAGTGGTCGCGAGCGAGGTCGGTTCCTTCTTTCGTGTCGAGCTGTGGCGGAAGGGCGAATTCGATGCGCATCCCGGAAACTTCACGACGGGGGCTGCGCCCGCGCGCTACCGAGTAGAAGTAATGCTTGTTCATGAAATAGCGCTCCCAGAACTTGCCGAACAGCTTTCGGACATAGGTGTCGTAGTAGCCGGTCCAGGTCTCCCTGCCGGAGAGGTTGAAGGCAATGCCGGCAACAGGACGAACCTGCGAGTAGAGTTCCGGATGCTTCCTGACTTGGGCGTCGTCGCTGTTGGGCTTGACCAGCCCCAAGGCCCAGAGCGTGTTCCACTCGGTCGGATAGTCCTTCCAGACAAGTGGGTTCAGCCATTGGAGACCGACCACCTGGGCAGCGAAGTGCCGGTGTTCTTCTGCGGGTTTCCGTGCAGCGGCGGGATCGGGCAAGCCCGCGCACCCGGCGCCTAGTGCCGCCAGCCACGCGAGCAAAACCGCGCGCAGGCCCCATTTGCCTGTGTTGTAAGGCCGATGAGATGTGTTCAATCGGACCACCCCTGCAGGTTGGGCGGCTCCACCCCATGACGGCGTCCCCACCAGGGCAGGTAGGCATTGCCATGTCCGGAGGCACGGAACCACTTGCGCTCCGGATCGAACGGCGTGGGATGGGCGGGTGGCCGCACCAACACGGTCGTGACCGCGGGGCTGTCGCCGTCCCGTTCTCCGTTCAGGGTTTCGCGGGTGCCGGCGACCACGACCGGGGTGTTGCGGTGGTGGGCGTAGGCGATGGCGAGCACGAGGTTGGTGGCGGCAGTGCCGGCGTTGAGGTCGCCGAGCAGCGCGGCGGTGTTGAAGCTGTGGGCGGCGATGTCGCGCTCGGGGAAGGTCTCCGTCATTGCCTGGGCCAGCGGCCCGAGGCGCCGTGCAGCAGCATCGTCGCCACTGCCGGCGTCGTGGATCACGTAATCGATCTGCGCGGACTCGAGTTGCCCACGCGAAGCGGCATCCGCCAGGCTGGCTTTCCAGGCCGATACCACTTTGCCCTCCTCGATCTCGGTGCGCTGCGGACGGTGGAGCCAGGCAAGCGGTTCGCGCCCGGTGGCGTAGTCTGGGTGGGCGAGGATCAGAAGGGCACCGGTTTCATCGAGCTGTTCGTCAAGCGGAAAGGACGGGGCGTCGAAGGCGGCGACCCAGACGGTTTTTTCGGGATGGGCTTGGAGATAGTCGAGGGCGGCGTCGAGCGAGCGGAAGCCGGCGGCGGGGCCGCCGACGTGCGGGTGGACATCGGGCGGGAGTTTGGTGCTCGAGTACTTGGGGTCATTGGTGCCGAAGGCCGAAGTGATCTCGGCCTGCATGAAGCGCACGCTTTCGGCGGTATCCAGACGACTGGGTAACGCCGTTTCGACCCGGATGGCACCCACTTCGCGGCGGGGGCTGCGCCCGCGTGCCACCGAGTAGAAGTAGTGCTTGTTCATGAAGTAGCGCTCCCAGAGCTTGCTGTAGAGCACGTTGACGTATGTCTTGTAGTAGCCCCGGAAAGTCTGGTTGCCCGAAATGTTGAAGGCAATGCCTGCTACCGGGCCGACCTGGGCATAGAACTCGGGATTCTTTCTGACCTGAGCGTCATCCTCGTTGGGTTTGGCGAGCCTGAGGGCCCAGAGCGCGTTCCACTCGGTCGGGTAGTCCTTCCATACGAGCGGGTTCAGCCATTGCAGGCCGACTACTTGCGCTGCAAAGCGATGCTTTTGATCGTGCGCTTCCTGTAGAGCACGTTCTTGTTGGGAGCGAAGCTCTGCTTCGCGGACCTCCTTTCGATGTTCGATCTGAGTGGCACAACCGTAGGCGCCCCCGACCAGGAGTCCAATCGTCAGCAAGAGAGTTGGTATTTCAGACCAGTTCATCATGAGCAGTTTGTACCGAGATTTTTGAGGAGCGGCTGTGCTAGGTTCGACAAGGAAGCGGCCTGCGCTAGATGTAGCCGTTGGGTGGTGACGGGCTGCGGCTACGTTCGTCCACGATCCCCGGCGGGATTGCCGTTGGGTTGGCATGAGTATTGAAGTCTGGATGGTGGTGCAGGTGCCGTTCGACACCGTTGTCGTTCCACACGCCTTTGTCGAAGTAGAGTCCAAATGCCGCATGAGCGCTGTCCTCCGATAGCCCTAACTGCAACTGCCAATCTGCCGCTATACGAAGGTCTTTCCAGTCCTTTTGCGTAAGCCGACTCACCCCCACGGTAACGTCATACGCGAGCACCTTCTCTATGTTCGCCGCGCAGGTCATGATGGTGCTGTGGTCGGTGGCGTGCTGGTCCAGGCTTTGGTCCAGGAAGGACTTGATCTCTTTGCGGGCCCAGGCGTCCCAGCGCTTGGTCGTCTCTCCCGGTGCCTGGTTGGCGCCTTCGCCGTCGCCGCCGCGGCGGCGGTCGTTCATGCGCAGGCGGGCGCGATGTTCGTATTTGAGGCGGCCTTCGGTGTCGGCGTCAGCCTGAGGCGCAGCCTCGGTCACTTCTGTGGCATCTCGGCGGTAGGCTTGGTATGAATCGTCTGGTTCGCTGCCTCCGTCATTCAACCGGGGCCTTAACCGGTCGTGATCGGGATCGTCGTCCTGGTCGAAGGCGGTCGGCTGACCCAGGCGGCTGCCTTGCGGCAGGTGCGGTTCGGGCAGGACGGGGGCGTTGACCGGTACCCGCCATTCCGGATCCGGCATTGCATTGACACGGGGTGATTTGTCGAACGCGCGGACTGCGAGCACGATGAGCCATATCAGGGGCGTGGACACCACCGTCATGACCTTCCCGATGATGCTCGCCCCGGCCTCGACTCCTTGCTTGAGGCTGTAGCGCGCCTTGCGCGGCGGCGGGTGCCAGAACGCCGATTCGCCATCCCAGTAGCGATATTCGCCATCCGCCGACGCGCCCACGGGATTGCCTTGCGCCCACACGCGCTGAAAGAGCACTCCGTGCGCCTGAGTGGTTTCGAAATCCTCGGCGTTCATCCCGCGCCAGCCGATGCCCTGAACGGTCAGCGAGGAAATGACACGGTCGTGGGGGTTGCAGTACACGGTGACGCGGCCGTTGCGGCATCGAAGGCTGCGGTCCGTCGCGACGTCATATGCCTCGCCGTTGCCGCACACGCGCTGCACTTCGTCCTCTGGCTGGTCGCTGCCGATGCGGGAGCGGATCAGTGCGAAGAAGTTCGCCAGCGTCTGTTCGCGGGCGTTCCGCGTTTGTCGTCCCCACTGCCCTTTGCTGTTGACGCTGTAGCGCTGGGCCCAGTCGTCGGTACCCATACCCTTTTCGACGAGGCTGTAGGGCGCGTTGGCGAGGACATAGTTGTCGGCGATGGCTGGAGCACTCTTGCCTTCGCTATCGGTTACGGTGCCGATACGGGCGCCGTAGAAGGCCGCCGCCAGCCCCACCATGTTGCCCTGGCTGTGGCACACGATCGTGATCGGCACATCGGCCTGCTTCTGCCGGATCGAGCGGACCAGTTCGGCCAGGCGCAGCGCGGCGAAGGCGTAGTAATGCCGCGGCGGACAGGCATACACCTGGCGCCCCGTCTCGGGGTTGAGGTGTTGCACGGTGAACCAGAGGAATAACCGATCATTGACACCCGCACCCCACAGGTCGCCGAGCGAGGTACACCCGTTGGCGAACGGACCGCCGCCCCAGTAGTTGTGCTCGTTGAGCCAGATTCCGCTGCCGTACTCGGCGAGTTCATCCTTGTTGGCCTTGTAGCCCCAGCGGAAGCGGATTACGGGGGAGTGGTTGGGTTGTGCGGTGATAAAGGTCTTGGAAGATCGGCGACGATCGAGAAAACCGTTCTCATCAATCTCTGGCGCGTATGTCGTCGGCACCATCTGTCCGCCGGCAACGCCCTTGATCGCGAGGTCCTCGTCGCGTCGTCCAAGGCGGGTGTTGAGCCCGGCGCACAGCCCCTGTTCGGTGGCCTCATACCACTCGCCGTCGGAATTCACACCGTGGACCAGGATGATCACGCCGGGCAGCGGCAACTGCGCGACGCAGGTGGCGGTGCCCTTGTCGGGCTGCAACACCGCCTCGCGGACGGCGATGAAGTCGGACGTGTTCATGAGGACGCTGTTCCTGCTGCATTGGCGCGGTGGAATTCGACGCGGGCGATGCGGAAGCGGTCGCCTTCGAGCAATTCGGTCTCGCCTTCCGCATTGGTGGTGCCACGCATGACGGTGCCGTCGTCGAGCGTGATGGTGTAGGGGAGGTCGGCCACGCCGCCGCCGTCGGTTGGGCGGACCAGGCGGAAGCGGCGGCCGAGTTCACCCTCGCCGAAGGCGGGCAGCGCCGTGTCCACGGATGCCGGGCCGCTCATGCTGTGGCGCGCGGCCTTTACGCTGAAGGCGCCGGGGCAGACCAGCTCGATGTCGCCGCCGTGCAGTCGCAGCCCTGCGCCGCCACTGACCGCGAGCACGATCTCCTGTTGCGCGAAGCCGACGATGCGTCCCTGGCTGGCGGTGAGCTTGATGCTCTGCTCCGCGGCAAGCTCGGTATCGCCGTGCTGGCTCTGCAGTTCCAGCTTTCCGTGATGGGCGATCGCACGCAGGCCGTCACCATGGGCGAAGAGCGAGATGCCCTTTCCGGCATTGACGTTGAAACCCTGCCCGGCGGTCAGCTGGAGGTGCTGCTGCGCGACGCAGTCGAGGTTGCGTCCCGCATACGCGGCGATTGATTGCGGGGTATTCAGCGCCAGCCCGGCGGGGGCGCTGATGCCAATGATGCCGGCCTTTTCCGTGGCCGCGGCGCCGGGCGCGGTGTTGCTGCCGCTTTCCCAGTTGCGCACCGCCTCGTTCAGCGTCGCGTGGCCCTCGCTGTCGGCCGGAAGCGCATGGTGGCGGGCGGCGTAATCGCCGAACTGCTTGAACAGCGTGAGGCTTTCTTCCATCAGTGCCAGGGTTTCATCCCGCGACAACTGGCGGTCGGTTGCGTTCAGGCGCTGCCACGCGGTCAGCAGCAGGCCGCGTGCGGCCCGCAGGGCACCCGCGGCATCGGTGCGCAGTTCGAAGCCTTCGCCTCGCGGCTCCGCCTTGCCTTGCTGGCGCGGGTGGGTGAGATAGCCTTGGTTGAGTTGCGTCTTTGCGTGTTCGGACGACAGCTTGGTGCGCAGTTGCCCGCTGCTGTCGTCGAACAGCAACTCGTTGTAGCCCTGGCCGCGGTACTCCCGCGACTGGATGCCGGACAGTGTCTTGTTTGCCGGCAACTGCCCGGCACCCGAGAAGGTGGGCGGCGGGTGGCGGCCGTTGTACACCACGCCGGTGACGAGCGGTCGGTCCATATCGCCCTCCAGGAAGCTGACGACGACTTCCTGGCCGACGCGCGGGATGAACTGGTGACCCCATTGCGCGCCCGCACCGGGAAGCGCGACGCGCACCCAGGTGGAGGCGTGTTCGTCGAGGGCGGCGCCGCCGTCCGGATGATCCTGGGGGCGCTGCCAGTGGAACTGGATGCGGATGCGGCCGTGTTCGTCGGTGTGGATTTCCTCGTTCGCCGGACCGACCACGGTGGCGGTGGTGGCGCCGGGCGAGGTGGGGCGCTGGTGGCGTGAGTGACGGAACGCGGGAACCACCGGCACGTGGCGGCGGATGGCCTGGAAGTGATTGCGGTAGGGCGGCACCCCGGCGTTTCCATCGGCGGCGAGGTTGTTGAACGCTTCGAAGCTCAGTTCGGTGACCAGGAACTGCCGTTCTTCTGCCGCCTCCCCGCCGTGCGCCGGGTGGTCGTGCAGTTCGAACCAGGTGCCGGGCTCCAGCCCCGCAGCATTGCCCGCGCCGACGAAGTGCTTGCCGGCGCGGTCGAGCGCGCTCTGGTGCTGGCTGGCGTAGCGCTCAGCTTCGTGCATTCCGGCGGCGTAGTAGAGCGTCTGGGGGTCGTAGTCTTCGAGCGCGCTGGCGACGCCGTCCGCGCCAGCGTCGCCGCTGGCGCGCCCATGGGCGGTGGCGGCGTGCGGGGCGGCCTGCTTGTAGTCGAAGCTGAGCAGGCTCGTCCTGCCGGCCTGCAGGCGCCGCACTGCCTGCCATTTGTCGACAGCATCGACGCTCTCGGGGCCGGCGGTCCGGTGAAAGCGCAGATGCGGCGTGTGGTTGCACGGGTGCGGGTGGTCGGCGCAGAACAGGATCAGCGTGTGGTGTCCGCAGGCGTCATCCGCCGCGTTGCTGCTGACCGATAGTTCCCCGCTGCCGTGGCTGAAGCGGTAGGAAAGGCCTTCCTCTGCTGCGAGGCGTTCGATGAATGCCAGATCGGATTCGCGGTACTGGACGCAGTAGCTGCGCCGGGAAAGCGGGCGTATGACCTCGGAGCGATGCGAGAAGCCCGCCCAGGCAGGGTTGGCCGCGCTGTGTTCGTCGAGCACGGCGGCGATGATTTCGACAACGTCCTTGTCCTGGAATACCCGGCTGTTGTAGCGCTGCGCGAGCATGGCCAACGCGGGTTCGACCACCAGCCGATAGCGCGCAAAGCCGCCGTCGGCGCCGGTCGCTTCCACCTCGGTGATCACGCCGCAAAACAGCCGGGCCGCGCCGTCGGCAAGGCGCAGGCGGATTTCCACGCGGCGCCCGAGCAGCGTCTTCAGTTCGATCGCAGCGTCCGGCGACAGGCAACTGAGTTCGTAGCGATAGCAGCGGGACAGCGCTTCGCGGCCGTCGAGCCGTTGGGGCAGCAGCAGGTGTACGGGAAACGGGGTGTCGCCGACGACGTGGAGTTCGAGCAGGCGGGTGGCTTGGGCGAAGAGGCTGATGCCATTCGCCTGAAGCGCGCCGAGCACGTCGTCTGCGTTCATCGCCTTCCTCGTATCGGGAAAGCCGAGAGTTTATGACAAAGGAGAATTCCGGAGCAATGATATTGGCATTAATAGCCGCCGTCGAAGGGCCGCTGCGTCGGTCCCGCCAACGCCCTGGCGAAAGCGCGGACCAAAAAAAAGCGGCACCTGAGGTGCCGCTGTCGCGGGGCTGCGCTGGCGCGCGGAATTCAGACGATGTCGAGGTTCTGGATACCCGAGACGAGGTCCTTGTCGCCCAGCTTGCTGTTGAGCTTGATCTGCAGCCGCAGGTCATTCACCGAATCGGCATTGCGCAACGCGTCTTCGTAGCTGATCAGCTCGGCTTCGTAGAGGTCGAACAAGGCCTGGTCGAAGGTCTGCATGCCCAGTTCGCGGGAGCGCTTCATGATCTCCTTGATGCCTGGCACCTCGCCCTTGAAGATCAGGTCTGACACCAGCGGGGAGTTGAGCAGCACCTCGACGGCGGGCACGCGGCCCTTGCGCCCCTTGAGCGGCAGCAGGCGCTGCGAAACCATCGCCCGCAGGTTCAATGACAAATCCATCAGCAGTTGCTGGCGGCGGTCTTCCGGGAAGAAGTTGATGATGCGGTCGATCGCCTGGTTGGCGCTGTTGGCGTGCAGCGTGGCAAGGCAGAGGTGGCCGGTTTCGGCGAAGGCGATCGCGTAATCCATGGTTTCGCGGTCACGGATTTCGCCCATCAGGATCACGTCCGGCGCCTGGCGCAGGGTGTTCTTCAGCGCCGCTTCCCAGTTGTCGGTGTCGATGCCGACTTCGCGTTGCGACACGATGCAGTTCTTGTGCGGGTGCACGTACTCGATCGGATCTTCGATCGTGATGATGTGGCCGTAGCTGTTCTCGTTGCGGAAATCGACCATGGCCGCCAGCGAGGTGGTCTTGCCGGTGCCGGTGCCGCCGACGAAGATCACCAGGCCGCGCTTGGTCATGCCGATGTCGCGCAATACCGGCGGCAGGCCGAGTTCGTCGATGGTCGGGATCTTCTGCGCGATCGTGCGCAACACCAGCGCCACGCGGCCTTGCTGGATGTAGGCATTGGCCCGGAAGCGGCCGATGCCCGCGGGCGAGATCGCGAAGTTGCACTCCTTGGTGGCTTCGAATTCGGCCGACTGGCGGTCGTTCATGATCGCGCGCGCAAGTTCCGCAGTGTGCTGCGGCGCCAGCGCCTGGTTGGATTGCGGCACGATACGTCCGTCGACCTTGATCGCCGGGGGAAAGCCGGGATTGATGAAGAGGTCGGAACCGTTCTTCTGCAGCATCAGCCGCAGCAGGTCGTGCATGAATTTCAGGGCCTGGTCGCGTTCCATGGCGGACTCCTGGCGGGGGCGGGCTGCCTTGCGGCGGGCGGTTGATCTTTAGGGGTGCGGGTCGGGCGGCAGATGCCGGACCGCGCTCAGGCGAAGTTGTCCTTGTTCTGCGCACGCACGCGCGCTTCTGCCGCGGAGACGACGTTGCGGCGGACGAGGTCGGCGAGGCACTGGTCCAGCGTCTGCATGCCCAGATTCTGGCCGGTCTGGATCGCCGAGTACATCTGCGCGATCTTGTTCTCGCGGATCAGGTTACGGATGGCGGGCGAGCCGATCATGATCTCGTGGGCGGCCACGCGACCGCTGCCGTCCTTGGTCTTCAGCAGGGTCTGCGAGATGACAGCGCGCAGCGACTCGGAAAGCATCGAGCGCACCATGTCCTTTTCCGCGGCCGGGAACACGTCGACGATACGGTCGATGGTCTTGGCGGCCGACGAGGTGTGCAGGGTGCCGAACACCAGGTGGCCGGTTTCGGCCGCGGTGAGCGCGAGACGGATGGTTTCGAGGTCGCGCATTTCGCCAACCAGGATCACGTCCGGATCTTCGCGCAGGGAAGCGCGCAGCGCGTTGTTGAACGACTGGGTGTCGCGGTGCACCTCGCGCTGGTTGATCAGGCAGCGCTTGGATTCATGGACGAATTCGATCGGGTCCTCGACCGTGAGGATGTGGCCGTATTCGTTCTCGTTGATGTAGTCCACCATCGCCGCGAGCGTGGTTGATTTGCCCGAGCCCGTCGGCCCGGTGACCAGCACGATGCCGCGCGGCTGGTTCGCGATGTCCTTGAAGATCTTCGGGCAGTTCAGTTCTTCGAGCGTCAGCACCTTGGACGGAATGGTCCGGAACACGGCGCCGGCGCCACGGTTCTGGTTGAACGCGTTGACCCGGAAGCGGGCCAGATTGGGCACCGCGAACGAGAAGTCGCACTCCCAGCTTTCCTCGAACTGCTTGCGCTGGCCGTCGTTCATGATGTCGTACACCATGGCGTGCACGTCCTTGTGCTCCATGGGCGGCAGATTGATGCGGCGCACGTCGCCGTGCACCCGGATCATGGGCGGCAGCCCGGCGGAGAGATGCAGGTCGGAAGCCTTGTTCTTGACCGCGAAGGCGAGCAGTTCGGTGATGTCCATGGAGTTCGATCGTGAAGGCAGCGGGGAGGGCTGAGGCGGTGGGAGCAGGGCGCGCCGGGGCGGGCGTGCAGGGGGCCGGTGCTATACTTTCGGCGCAATGCTCCAAGGGACTGAGGCTCCGGCAATATGACATCAATCTCCGCCAACTTGCAAGCCGTGAGCGAGCGCATCCGTGACGCAGCGCGCGCTGCCGGACGCGACCCCGCAGCGGTGCGTCTGCTGGCGGTGAGCAAGACCTGGCCCGCGCAATCGGTGCGCGAAGCCGCCGCCGCCGGACAGCGCGCCTTTGGCGAAAACTACGTGCAGGAGGCGCTTGCCAAGCTGGCCGAAGTGGACGACCCGGCGCTGGAGTGGCACTTCATCGGCCCCCTGCAAAGCAACAAGACCCGCGCCGTCGCGCAGCACTTCGCGTGGGTGCACAGCATCGACCGGCCCAAGCTGGCCGAACGCCTTTCCGCCCAGCGCGACGTCCATCTGCCGCCACTCAATGTCTGCCTTCAGGTCAATGTCAGCGGCGAGGACAGCAAGAGCGGAGTCGCGCCCGACGAGGTGCTGCCCCTGGCGCGCGCGGTGGCGGCACTGCCGCGCCTGGCGCTGCGCGGCCTGATGTGCATTCCCGAACCGACCGACGACGTCACCCTTCAACGGCGCCGTTTCGCCACGCTGCGCGGCCTGCGCGACACCTTGGCCGCCGAGGGCATCGTGCTCGACACCCTTTCGATGGGCATGTCGCACGATCTGGAAGCCGCGGTGGCGGAAGGGGCTACGCTCGTGCGCGTCGGCACCGCGATCTTCGGCGCGCGCCCGCGGTCCGAGTCGGCAGCCGTGGCGGGCGGTTGAGTCCGGCGGTCCGGCGTGGCCCGGCGCGCGTCCTGTCAATAATCAGTTCATCTCATCTGGCGGTGGAACCGACATGAAAATTACCTTCCTCGGCGGCGGCAACATGGCTGCAGCCCTGATCGGTGGTCTGGTGGAACGCGGCTTTGCGGCCGCAGATCTGTGCGCGATCGACCTCGATGGCGCAACCCGCGAGCGCCTCGCCGCACGTTTCGGCGTTCGCACCGCAGATGCGGCGGACGACGCCGCGCTCGCATGCGACGTGCTGGTGCTGGCGGTGAAGCCGCAGCAGATGAAGGCGGCGCTGGCACCGATCGCGGGGCGCCTGTCCGCACAACTGGTGGTCAGTATCGCTGCCGGTCTGCGCGTTGCCGACCTCGGGCGCTGGCTTGGTGAGGCGGGCAAGCCCTATGCGCGGATCGTGCGCTGCATGCCCAACACCCCGGCGCTGATCGGCGCTGGCGTCACCGGTCTGTACGCGGGTACGGCGGTGGATGCGGCGGGACGCGAGGCGGCCGAACGGGTGCTCGCCGCGGTCGGCAGCACCGTATGGGTGCAGGACGAAGCACAGATCGACGCGGTTACCGCGGTTTCCGGCAGCGGTCCGGCCTACGTCTTCCATTTCATCGAGGCGCTGGAGGCGGCCGGGCGTGCGCTCGGCTTCGACGAGGCGATTGCGCGCAAGCTCGCGCTCGACACGACCCTGGGCGCCGCGCGCCTCGCGGCCGGTTCGGACGAGGCGCCGGCGGTGCTGCGCGAGCGCGTGACATCCAAAGGCGGTACCACCGCCGCCGCGCTTGCCAGTCTTGCGACCGCTGGCTGGCATGACGCGCTGGGTGTTGCGGTGGCTGCCGCCGCTGCGCGCGGACGCGAACTGGGCGACGAGTTGGGCCGGGATTGAGCCGCCGGGACCGAACCGATGCTGACCAACATCTTCCTGCTGATCCTCGACACCGCTGTCGGCTTTCTCACGCTGATGCTGCTCGCGCGCTTCTTCATGCAGTGGCAGCGGGTGTCGTTCCGCAACCAGATCGGGCAGTTCGTCGTCCGCACCACCGACTGGATCGTGCGCCCGCTGCGGCGCTTCGTCCCGGGGCTGTTCGGTCTCGACATGGCCAGCCTGCTGCCGGCGTGGGCGCTGCAGACGCTGTTCGTGTTCATCGAACTGACGATCCGCGACGTGCCCTTCGGTGCCAACCCCGGCGCCGTGCTGCTCGGCTTGTGGGGCCTGGGGCTGGTCGAGCTGCTGCGCATGATCACCTACCTGATCTTTGCGGTGGTGCTGGTGTCCGCCGTGATGTCCTGGGTGGCGCCGCATTCGCCCGCTGCGCCGGTGTTCAACGCGCTGGCGGCGCCGTTCCTGCGTCCGTTCCGCCGCGTCGTTCCGGCGATCGCCAACGTCGATCTGTCGCCGCTGGTGCTGTTGCTGGTGCTGCAGATCGTGCTGATGGTGCTGGCCGGCCTGCGCGGCGGCTTCATGCCCCTGTTGTTCGGCGGCTGAAGCGGTGGCGGACTGGGTGCGCGAAGCGGCCGATGGCAGCCTCACGCTGACGCTGCACATCCAGCCCGGCGCGCGCCAGACGGGCTTCGCCGGACTGCATGGTGAGGCGATGAAGATCCGCCTCGCCGCGCCGCCGGTCGATGGCAAGGCCAATGCGGCGCTGTGCGCCTTTCTCGCCGACTTCTGCGAGGTGCCGAAATCGGCGGTGACCCTCGTCAGTGGCGAGACCTCGCGCGCGAAGCGGGTCAGGGTGGAAACGAAAACGCCCGGACTGGCCGGGCGTCTGCGTGCGCTGGGCTGAGGCGGCTCAGTCGGCGCGCGCGAACATCACCTGGCCTTCGACCAGCGTGTAGCGCACCTGCCCCGGGAGTTCGAGCCCGAGGAAGGGCGTGTTCTTGCCCTGGCTGCGCAGGCCTTCGCGGCTGATCTTCACGTAGGCGGCGGGATCGAACACGCAGATGTCGGCGCGCGCGCCCACGCCCAGATGTCCGGCCTTGGTGATGCCGACGATGCGCGCCGCATCGGTCGTGATGCGGCCCAGCGCCAGCGGCAGCGGCACCCCCGCCTCCTGCGCCCATTTCAGCGTCAGCGGCAGCAGCAGTTCCAGCCCGGTGGCGCCGGCCTCGGATTCGCTGAACGGCGTCAGCTTGCCGTCGTCGTCCACCGGCGTGTGGTCCGAACACAGCGCGTTGATGCGGCCGTCCGCCAGGCCGCGGCACAGCGCCTCGCGATCGCGCTGGCTGCGCAGCGGCGGGACCAGATGACAGTTGGCGTTGAAGTAGCCGATGTCGGTGTCGCACAGATGCAGGTGGTTGATCGACACGTCGCAGGTCACGTCCATGCCGTCGGCGCGGGCCTGTTCGATCAGCGCGAGGCCGGCCGCGCTCGATAGGCGGGTGATGTGCAGGCGCGCACCCGTCATGCCCGCCAGCTGCAGGTAGGTGTAGAGCGCCACCGTCTCCGCGGCGACCGGGACGCCCGGCAGGCCGATGCGGCTGGCGAATTCGCCGTCGTGGGCGTAGCCGCCACGCGCGAGGAAGGGCGCGATCGGCTGCAGCCAGACGCGAAACCCGAAGGTGGCGGCGTACTGCATCGCCCGCATCAGCACCGCATTGTCCACGATGGGCACGTTGGCCTGGCTGAAGGCGACGCAGCCGGCTTCGACCAGTTCCGCCATTTCCGACAGGCGTTCGCCCTTCAGCCCGATGGTGAGCGCGCCGACCGGGTACACGTGGGCGCGGTTCAGTTTCTTGGCGCGGTAGCACAGCATTTCGACCAGGCCGGGCTCGTCCAGCGCGGGGTCGGTGTCGGGCGGAATGGCGAGGCTGGTGACGCCGCCCGCCATCGCCGCGTCCATCTCGGATTCCAGCGTGGCGCGGTATTCGAAGCCCGGCTCGCGCAGGCGCGCGGCGAGGTCGATCAGGCCGGGGGCAACCACCAGGCCGCTGGCGTCGATGACGCGGTCGGCCTGGAAGCCCTCGGGAGCACGGCCGAGGCCGGCCACGCGCCCGCCGACGATGTACACGTCCTGCTGCGCGTCGATGTTGTTGGCCGGGTCGATCAGCCGGCCGTTGGTGATCTGAATCTTCATCCGTGATTCCTTGTGAGTGCGCGTGCCCGCCGCCCTGCGCAGACGGCCGGCCTGTGCCCGCGAGGCGCGATCAGTGGCTGCCGAGCATGCTCATCACCGCCATGCGGACGGCGATGCCGAAGGTGACCTGCGGCAGGATCACTGCCTGCGTGCCGTCGGCCACCGCGGAGTCGATCTCCACACCGCGGTTCATCGGCCCCGGGTGCATGACAATGGCGTCGGGTTTGGCGAGCGCGAGCTTTTCGGCGGTGAGGCCCCAGATCTTGTAGTACTCCTGCGGCGTGGGCAGCAGCGCGCCGTTCATGCGTTCGTTCTGCAGCCGCAGCATCATCACCACGTCAACGTCCTTCAGGCCCTCGCGCATGTCGTGGAAGACGCGCACGCCCATGCGCTCGACCTCGGTGGGGAGCAGGGTCTTGGGGCCGATCACACGCACTTCGGGCACGCCCAGCGTGGTCAGCGCGGCGATCTGCGAGCGCGCGACGCGGGAATGCAGCACGTCGCCGACGATCGCCACCACCAGGTTGGTGAAGTCGCCCTTGTAGTGGCGGATGGTGTACATGTCCAGCAGGCCCTGCGTGGGGTGCGCATGGCGGCCGTCGCCGGCATTGACCACGCGGATGTGGTCGCGCCCGGTCGCGAGCAGGTGCTGCGCGATCAGGAAAGGCGCGCCGCTGGCGGCGTGGCGCACCACGAACATGTCGGCCTGCATCGCCGACAGGTTATCGACCGTGTCGAGCAGGCTTTCGCCCTTGTTCGACGAGCTGGTGGCGATGTTGAGGTTCACCACGTCGGCCGAAAGCCGCTTGGCCGCGATCTCGAAGGTGGTGCGGGTGCGCGTGGAGTTCTCGAAGAACAGGTTGAACACGCTCTTGCCGCGCAGCAGCGGCAGCTTCTTCACCTCGCGCTCGGCGACCTCGGTGAAGGGCGCAGCGGTGTCGAGGATGGCGGTAATGATCTGGCGCGGCAGTCCGTCCAGCGTCAGCAGGTGTTGCAGTTCGCCGTGTTCGTTGAGCTGGGGATTACGCATCGATCAGCCTCAGGTCGAGAGCGCCTTCGGGCGAGCGCTCGAGTTGCAGGTTCTGCGAGGCGGGCAGCGCTTCGGGCAGGGTGTGGGCGCAGTAGCGCGCCGCGACCGGCAGCTCGCGCCCGCCGCGGTCGACCAGCACCGCGAGATCGACGCGCGCCGGGCGCCCGAAGTCGAACAGTTCGTTGAGCGCGGCCCGCGTGGTGCGGCCGGTGTAGAGCACGTCGTCCACCAGGATCACCGGCCGCCCTTCCACCGAGAACGCGATTTCGGTGCGCTGCGGCTGCGGGTGCAGGCCGCGCGCGGAGTAGTCGTCGCGGTAGAAGGACACGTCGATGGCGCCCAGCGGCTGACTGATTCCGAGTTCGGCGTGCAGCCGCTCGGCCAGCCACAGGCCGCCGGTGTGGATGCCGACCATCGCGGTGTCGGCAGTGAGCTGCGGGCGGATCTGGTCGGCGAGCTGCCGTACCAGCGCCTCGGCGTCAGGCAGGTGCATGGGCGTTAAGGTCCAGGAAGTGTTGCAGGATGAGTTGCGCCGCCACCGCGTCGAGTACCGGCTTGCGCGCTTGCCAGCCGCTCAGTCCCGCGTCGTGCAGCTGGCGTTCCGCGGCCGCGGAACTCAGTCTTTCGTCCACCAGATGCACCGGGATGCCGAAGCGGCCGTGCAACTGGTTGGCGAACCGGCGGCAGCGCGGCGCGAGTTCGTGTTCGCGGCCATCGAGATGGCCCGGCAGCCCGACGACCAGCGCAACCGGCTTCCATTCGTCCAGCAGGCGGGCGATGACCGCGAAGCGCGCCGCGTTGGCTTCTTCGTGCACCGTAAGCAGCGGGTTGGCGTGACGTGTTTCCAGTTCGCCCACCGCAACGCCGATGCGGGCGAGACCGAAGTCGAACGCGAGAAGGGTGCCGCGCGCCGGCAGTCCGGCGGCCGAAGCCGCCGCGGCTTCAGGCATGCCCGGCGACCTCGCTGAGCTTGGCGAAGTCGACGCCGAGTTTCTGCATGGCCGCGACGAGGCGCTCCTCCGGCGGCAGGTCGAAGATGATGCCGAGGTCGGCGGGGACGGTGAGCCAGGCGTTCTGCGCCAGTTCGTCCTCGAGCTGACCTGCGGTCCACCCGGCGTAGCCCAGGCTGATCAGCACTTCCTGCGGTTCGCCGCTGCTGCCGATGGACTGCAGGATGTCGCGGCTGCTGGTAAGCGCGATGTCGTCGTTGACCCGCAGCGTGGAGTGCCAGTCGCCCGCCGGGCGGTGCAGCACGAAGCCGCGGTCGGTCTGGACCGGCCCGCCGAAATACACCGGCTGGCCGGCAAAGCCGTCGGCTTCCAGCGGCAGTTCCACGCGCTCGAACAGGGTTTCCAGTGTCATGTCCAGCGGGCGGTTGATGATCAGCCCGAGGGCGCCCTGATCGCTGTGTTCGGCGATGTAGGTCAGGGTGCGCGCGAAATGGGGATCGGCCATGTTCGGCATGGCGATCAGGAAGTGATGCGTGAGGTTGGCCGATCCGGTATCCATGGCTGCATTTTACGCGCTGATGCGCCGCCCCGCGAGGCCGCTTTGTCCGCCACGGCCGTTCCGGCCGGTGTCTGCGGCGTGCGTTCTGCCGCTGGGCGATAATCCGCTCCCGTCCCTACCGATCACGCAGTGCCTCATGACCGTTGCCCTTGTCTGGTTTCGCCGCGACCTCCGCTGCGTCGACCACGCCGCGCTGTATCACGCCCTGCGCGAACATGAGCGCGTCTATTGCGCGTTCGTGTTCGACACGGACATTCTCGATGCGCTGCCGACGCGGGCCGACCGGCGGGTCGAGTTCATTCACGCCGCGGTGGTCGAGCTTGACCGCGCGCTCGAGGCCCTGTCGCGCGAAGCCGGCGGCAGTGGTAGCGGGCTGATCGTGCGCCACGGCCGCGCGCAGGAGGCGATCCCGGCGCTCGCGCAGGCGCTCGGCGTGGATGCCGTATACGTGAACCGTGATTACGAGCCGGCCGCCATCGCCCGCGACCGCGCCGTGGCGGAGCGCCTGGCCGAACACGGCCGCACGCTGCGGGACTTCAAGGACCAGGTCATCTTCGACCGCGACGAGGTGCTGACCCAAGCGGGCCAGCCCTTCAGCGTGTTCACGCCGTACAAGAACGCCTGGCTGCGCAAGCTCGATCCGTTCTACCTGCAGGCCTATCCGATTGCGCCCCGTGCGCGCCGGCTGGCGCCGAAGCCCGCAGGGGAGGGGGTGCCGGCGCTGGGCAGGATCGGCTTCGAACCCACGGATCTTCGCGGGCTGGCGCTGCCCACCGGGGCAAGCGGTGCGCGCGCGCTGTTCGGGGATTTCTGCGGCCGCCTCGAAGACTACCGCATCGCGCGCGACTTCCCGGCGGTGAAAGGCGTGTCCTACCTGTCGACGCACCTGCGCTTCGGCACGATCCCGGTGCGTGAACTGGCGGCCTACGCGGTCCACCAGGGCGGTGCCGGTGCGCAGACCTGGCTGTCGGAGCTGATCTGGCGCGACTTCTATCAGATGATCCTGTGGCACCACCCGCGGGTCGTCGATCAGACCTTCAGGCCGGAGTTTGACCGCGTACGCTGGGATGATGCGCCGGCGCTGTTCGATGCCTGGCGCGAGGGCCGCACCGGCTACCCGATCGTCGATGCCGGCATGCGCCAGCTGCTGCGCAGCGGCTACATGCACAACCGCCTGCGCATGATCGTCGCGTCCTTCCTGACCAAGGATCTGGGTGTGGACTGGCGGTTGGGCGAGCGGCATTTCGCCGCCCATCTCAACGACTACGACCTTGCAGCCAACAACGGAGGCTGGCAGTGGGCCGCGTCCACCGGCTGCGATGCCCAGCCCTATTTCCGCATCTTCAATCCGGTGACGCAGTCGCAGAAGTTCGATCCGGAGGGGCGCTTCATCCGCCGCTACGTGCCGGAACTGGCGCGGGTGCCCGACCGCCACATCCACGCCCCGTGGCAGATGGATGCCGCCACCCAGTCCCGCGCTGGCGTACAGATCGGGCGCGATTATCCGGCGCCGGTTGTCGACCACGCCCTGGCCCGCGAGCGCACGCTGGCGCGCTTCGCGGTGACCAAGGGGGGTGAGGCGAGCTGAGCGGCCGAGGGGCGACCCCCGGCCGCTCAGGCGTGCGCGGCTGCGGCGGTGTAGCCCGCGATCAGCGCAAGCAGCTCCTCTTCCTGGTAAGGCTTGCCTAGGTAGTGGTTGGCACCCACTTCCTGCGCGTAGCTGCGGTGTTTGTCCGCCAGCCGCGAGGTGATCATGATCACCGGCACGCCGTGGGTACGGGCATCGGCGCGGATGTTGCGGACCAGATCGAAACCGTCCATGCGCGGCATCTCGATGTCCGACAGCACGACGTCTGGAATCGTGTCGATCAGCTTTTCCAGCGCATCCACGCCATCCTTCGCGGTGATCACGCGATAACCCTCGCGTTCGAGCAGGCGGCCGGTGATCTTGCGCACGGTCAGCGAATCGTCGACCACCATCACCGTGGGAACACGTGCCGGCGCGGGCGCCGCAGCAGTCCCCGGCGGCAGCGCCGCCGTGTCGGGGTGGCCCAGCTGGCGGCTGGCCAGCGCCACCGGGTTCAGGATCAGCACGATCTCGCCGTCGCCCAGCACGGTGGCGCCGGACATGCCGATGATGCGGGCGAGCTGCGGCCCCGCGTTCTTGACCACGATTTCCTGGTTGCCGCGCAGTTCGTCCACGTGCAGGGCCAGCGTCTGCGCACCGGCGCGCAGCAGCAGGATCCAGTTGTAGCGCTGCACCACCGGCTGCGTGACGCCGTCGCCCAGTAGCCGGGGCAGGTAGCTGTAGTCGTAGCGCTGACCCAGCCATTCGCTCCCGCCGTCGGTGATCAGGCGGCCGAGCGCGTCCGGCTTGAGTTCCATGACCTGCGCGACCATGCTCGACGGAATCGCGTAGGTGCGTCCCCCGGCGCGCACCAGCAGCGCCTGGGTTACCGCAAGCGTAAGCGGCAGGTAGATGCGGAATAGCGCGCCCTTGCCGCGTTCGCTGCTGACGTCGATGCGTCCGCCCACCGCGGCCGTTTCCGCTTTCACCACGTCCATGCCGACGCCGCGGCCGGCGACGGCTGAAACGGCGCCCGCGGTGGAGAAGCCGGGGACGAAGATGAGGTTGGTCAGGCGCCGCTCGTCGGGCGCCTCGTCGGCGCCGAGCAGCCCGCTCTCGCGTGCCCGTTGCGCGATGCGGCCGAAGTCCAGGCCGGCGCCGTCGTCGGCCAGTTCGATCGCGATTTCGTTGCCTTCCTGGCTTACGGTCAGCGTGATCTGGCCGAGGTCGGGCTTGCCCGCGGCGCGGCGCGCCTCGGGTGTCTCGATGCCGTGAGCGAGCGAGTTGCGCAGCAGGTGCTCCAGCGGCGCCACCATGTGCTCCAGCACCCCGCGATCGACCTCGATGCGGCCGCCGCGGATGTCGAGGTTGGCACGCTTGCCGAGATCCTTGGCTCCTTGCCGCACAACGCGGTACAGGCGGTCGGCGAGACTGTCGAACGGGAGCATGCGCACCCGCATCAGCGCCTGCTGCAACTCGCGTGACAACCGCGCCTGCCCGTGCAGCGCGATGTCGGCGCCGTCGAGGTTCTTCAGCAGGTTCTGCTGCACGGTGGTGACGTCGTTGACGCTCTCCGCCATCATCCGGGTGAGTTCCTGCAGCCGGGTGTAGCGGTCCATTTCCAGCGGGTCGAAGCTCGCGTGGCGGGTTTCGGCGTGCGCGATGCGCGACTGCATCTGCACTTCGGCCTGGATTTCGACCTCGCGCAGTTGATTGCGCAGGCGGATGACGTTCTCGGTGAGGTCGAGCAGCGAGCGCCGCAGCGTGCGCAGCTCGCCCTCGATACGGGTGCGGGCGATGCCGATTTCGCCGGCCTCGTTCACGAAGCGATCCACCAGATCGGCGCGCACCCGCAGCGTCGCGGAGGTGGCCGCGCCTTCGCTCTCCGCGGCCGTCTCGGCGGCCTCGGGGCCGCCGGCAGCACTTGCTGCGGGCGCCGCCGGCACCTCGACGCGGCCGCCGCTCGCGATCGCGTCGATCATCTGCTCGGCGTGGTCGACCCCGTTGGCCAGCTCTTCCAGCAGGGTCTCGGCCGGGTCCTGGCCGCCCTTCAGCGTGGCTTCGAGACGGGATTCGAGCAGATGGACGTGCTCGCCCAGCGTCATCGCGCCGGTCATGCGCGCGCTGCCCTTGAGGGTGTGCAGCAGGCGTGCGGTGGCCTTCGCCGGTTCGGCCGCGGCGGGGTCGGCTTGCCAGCTACGCAGCGTGGCGTGCAACTGGCTGACGAGTTCGGCCGCTTCCTCGAGGAAGATCGGCAGCAACTGTGCGTCCACGTCGTCGTGGACCGGAGGCGGCGCAGAGGGCGGTTCGGCCGCCAGCGGGGGCAGCGAGGGCAGTTCGGGTTCCGGCGCGGTTTCCGGCTGGGCGCTCAGTTCGACGCGACGGCCGATCTGTTCCAGTTGCTCGACCATCTCCGGCACGGGCAAGGGCATGCGCCGCAGCGTCACCTCCGCGAGCATCGCCTCCAGCGTATCGACCACGCTGCCAAACAAGGCCACCTCGTCTTCGGCGGGGCGCTGACCGAGGTCGGCGAGCCGTTCGAGCGCGTGTTCGAGTGCGCGCGCCAGCACATGGAGCGGGCTGAGCCGTGCGGTACCCGAAATCCCCGCCAGCGTATGCGCGGCGCGCACCGCCGTTTCCGGCGGCAGCAGCGTTGGGTTGGCGGCCAGGCGTGCAAGCTCGCCATGGAGGACGCCGATGTGGTGGCGCGCCTCTGCAAGGTAGAGGTCGAACAGCGGGCGGGAAATGTCGACGTCGCCGATGCGGACCTGGTCGGCCGGGTTGAGCGCCGGCATGGCTGTCTCGTAGACCGGCGCGGGGGCTGGCGGCGGAGGCGCTTCATCGGTCAGCTCGGCGCCCGCGTCGGGCAGGGCAGGGGGTTCCGCTGGCGCGGCGCCCGCTGCTGCGGCTGGCTCGTCCTCCTGGGGCGATGGCGGTGCTAGCGGCGGAATGATGCCAGCATCTGCGAGTTCGCCTGCGTCGGCCTCCGCCGCGGCTTCGGCGGGCGTCGCGTCGAAGGCGGGCAGCAGCGCCGAAGCGGTCGCGTCGTCGAGATCGGGGATCTCGAGCGCAAGGTCCTCCAGCTCGACTTCCTCGATGGCTGCCGCGGCGGCGACCTCCGCCGGCTCCGGCAGTAGTGCTTCGGGGGGCGAGGGCTCGGCTTCCAGGGCGACCGGCTCCGGCAGCAGCAGTTCGTCCTGCGGCGGCAGCGCGGTGGCGCCCGGGAGTTCGTCCACTCCGCCCGCCAAGGGGGTCAGTTCCGGCTCGGGCAGCAGCAGTTCATCCAGCGAGAATTCCGCATCCAGTTCGAGGAGCGGCTCCGCAGCCGGCGGCTCGAGCGCTGCTTCGTCGCGCGCGGGTTCTTCCAGCGCAGGCTCTTCCAGTGCGGGCGCGGAGGGCGCTTCCTCGGCCGTCAGCGGCGTCTCGAAACCGGCGGTCAGCGTCAGCTCTTCCACCTCGACGGCGGGAGGCGGCGCCTCGGTTGCGGCGTCGTCGGGTGCGATGAGTGCCTGGAAATCGAGCGTGGTGCCGGTGACCACGTCGATCTCGTCCTCGAGGTGGTCGAGGCGGCCGTCGAGCAGCGTGTCTTCGGCGTGGAACGCCGGCGTCGTCTCGCGTGGTGCCTCAAAGGGCAGGATTTCGCCGTTGTCGGCGAGGGCGAGATCGGGGAATTCGAGCGCCGTTTCGAGCGAGATTTCTTCGATGGACGGCGCGGAGGGCGCGTCGGCGGGCTGCGACACCGCGGCGGCGGGTTCGGTCACGGGTTCGCCGCTTTCGCGCAGGCGGGCGGCTTCTGCCAGCAGGGCGGTAGCGTCGCGGCCGAGGGGGCCACCGCTTTCCAGTTGGCGGACCCAGTCGGCAAAGAGGTTGCGGCCGGCGTCGATCAGGTGATGCAGCGCCGGGGTCGGCGGCCATTCGAGCTGCAGCCAGCGGTTGAGCGTCTGCTCCAGACCCCAGGCGGCTTCGCCCAGCTCGCGCAGGCCGACCATGCGCCCGCTGCCCTTGAGCGTGTGGAAGCCGCGGCGGATTGCGGTGAGGTTGTCGCGCTCGGTGGGCGCAGTGCGGGACAGTTCGAGATGCTCGCCGATGGTGTCGAGCACCTCGTGGGCTTCCTCGATGAAGATACCCAGCAACTCCGCGTCGATCTCCGCTTCGCTGGCTTCTTCGATGAGTTTGCGCGTTTCGGCCGGCGGGGGCGGAATCGGCACCGCCTCGGGTGTCGTCGCTTCGAAGGCTTCGGCCGTTGCTGCGGGCTCGGCGGCGGGCACCGGTTTCGTCGCCGCTTCCACAACCGGTTCAATCGGCGGGGCGACCGGCACCACCGGGGCTTCCACAACGTCCGCAGCGGGTGTGACGGGCGCCTCGGGCGCCGGAGGAGGCGCTTCGCCGGCCGCTTGCACCGGCGCTTCCGCAGCGCGCGGCGTTTCGGGAACGGCGGGCGCGGCTTCGATTTCAGCGGGCTGCTCGGCGGCGCTCTCGGGGGCGAGGAAGGACTGCAGGCTGCGGCGGCCGCGCTGCAGCGATTCCACGAAGAAACCCAGCGCGGAGAGCTTGTGCGCCAGATCCTGGAATTCCGCCGGGTCGGTTTCGATGGTCTCGTCGGCGAAGCGCGCGATCGTGGCGCCGGCTTCGTGCACCAGCGCGATCGCCTCGTCTTCGCCCAGCAGGGAGAGCAAGCCTTCGAGCTGCTGCAGCGGGGCGGCGAGCTGCTGCAGGGGCGCGCGCTTGGACTGGTCGCGGAAGAAGTCGTCCAGCGCCTGCTCGATATGGGCGAGGCTGCCGAGAATCTCGCGCGAGAGCTGGCCCAGCGCTTCCTTTTCCTGATTGCGGCGGGCCGCGTCGAGCGCGGCACTGGCGTCCGCACCGCTCAAGGTTTCGCCGCGTGCAAGCGCCGAGAGCCGGGCAAGCGCGTTGTCTACCTGCGCGGCGAAGCCGCCATCGGTGGTGCCGCGTTCGAGCGCGGCGTCGGCCAGCAGCAGCGCGGTTGCGAATTCGAGCGCGACCGTGTCGGAAAATCGCAGCGGGTCCTTGCGCAGCCATTGCGCGAAGCTGCTCATGCCGGCGAGCAGGCGGTCGAACGCGGGGTGGCCCAGTTGATGGGCGGGGCCGCGCAATTCGGTCAGGCCGCTGTCGAAGCGGGGCAGCGCGGCCGCGGTGCCGGCGCTGAATTCGTCCCACAGTTCGCGCAACGCGGCGAAACGGCTGCGTAGCTCCTGGCGCAGCGGTGCCAGCGGCGTTTCGCTGATCTCGGTACCGGGCGCGGGGAACAGCGCCTCCAGTTGCCACAGTGCTTTGACCGCGCGCTGGTGTTCGGTGGTGGCCGGCATGGTGGCGATGCGGTAGAGCAGGTCGCGCATCAGCCGGTCCGGCACGACGGTGTTGCCCGCCATCAGGCGCCGCATCTGGGCGTCGAGCTGGGTGCATTGCCGCTTGATGGTGGGATCGACCGGCACGCTGCCGGCGGCGAGCCCGTCGAAGAACGCGATGCTGGCCCACCACAGGGCGCGCGCGGGAGCGCTGGTCTGCAAGGCTTCGATGCCGCTCACCGCTTCGCGCATCGCCTGCGCGCCGCCCGGGTTCTGCGGCGCCTTCAGCCATTCCAGCAGGCCGCGCTCGAAGCGCGCGCGCAGTGCACGGAGCTGGGGCTGTACGTCGAGCCCGATCGCGGGTTCGACGCTGCGCCGCGGCGGGCGCACGGAAAGATCGGGGTAGAAGAGATCGGCGGCGGAGGCGCCGGTGTCGCCGCGCGCCGCGGCGAGTTCGGCATACAGGCGCGCCAGCCGCAGTGGCTGGTCAGGCACCCCGTGCGCGAGTTCTTCCAGATAGTTGCCGAGCGCGGCCAGCGCACGTTTGCACAGCGCCAGCGTATCTGCGCCGAGCGCGCATTCGCCACGCCCCATCGCGCCCAGTAACTGGCCCAGCCCGTCGGCAAACTGGGTGAGGCCGTCGAGGCCGACGATGGACAGCGCCCCGCGGGCCTGGTGCAGATGGGTCTGGGCGAAGGCGAGGCGCGAGGCGTCGTTGTCGGCGCGGGCCGCTTCGTCGAGCGCGGCGGCGGCGCGGCCGAGGGCCGCGTCGATCTCGCTCTTGACCCAGGTGAGCGGACCGAGGTCCGCTTCGGTGGCGTGCGTCATGGCGGCTTTCCTAACTGCTGGTGCGACGGTGGTTTCAGACCTTGAAGCCGGAAACGGAACCCTTCAGTTCGACCGCGAGGTCGGCGAGCTGGCCGATGGAGACCGCGGTCTGCTTGGTGCCGAGCGTGGTCTGTTCGGTAATCGCGAGAATGTCCTTCATCGTGCCGGCCACGCGCACGGCGGTGGAAGCCTGCTGCTGCGTATCGTTCGAAATCTGCTCGATGAGGCGGGCGGTTTCCATCGACACCTCGCCGATCTCGGCCAGCGCCTTGCCGGCGGCATCGGACAGCTGGGCGCCCTCGACCACGTCGCGGGTGGCGTTTTCCATTGCGCCGACGGCGTCCTGGGTGTCGGTCTGAATCGTCTTCACGATCGCCGCGATCTGCTTGGTTGCTTCGGCGGAACGCTCCGCCAGCCGCTGCACTTCTTCCGCAACCACCGTGAAGCCGCGGCCGGCTTCGCCCGCCGAGGCAGCCTGGATGGCGGCGTTGAGCGCGAGCACGTTGGTCTGCTCGGTAATGTCCGAGATCAGTTCCACGATTTCGCCGATCTCCTGCGACGATTCGCCGAGGCGCTTGATGCGCTTGGAGGTCTCCTGGATCTTCTCGCGGATCTCGTTCATGCCCTTGATGGTGTTCTCCACCGCATCCGCCCCCTTGCGCGCCGAATCGAGCGAGCGACGCGCGACCTGCGCGGACTGCAGGGCGCGCTCGGAGGATTCCGCCATCGACTGCGCCATCCGCTCGACGGTGTCGCCGGCTTCCTCGATTTCGCGGGTCTGGCGCTCGGTGGCGCCGAGCAGTTCGTTCGAGGTCTTCTGCGCGGACTGCGTGGCCGCGGTCACCCGCACCGCGGCGTCGTTGATGCGGCGGACCAGCACCGAGAGTTCTTCGATGGTGTAGTTCACCGAGTCGGCGATCGCACCGGTGATGTCTTCGGTCACCGTGGCGCGGATCGTGAGGTCACCGTCCGCGAGGTCGCCCATCTCGTTCATCAGCCGCAGGATGGCCTGCTGGGTCAGGTTGCGTTCGTTCTCGGCGGCCTGGCGCTGGGTTTCGGATTCGGTACGGCGCGAGGCAAGGTCGTCGCTGTAGATCTTGGCCATTTTCGCCAGCACGCCCAGTCCGGCGAGCGCAGTCAGGGCGATCAGCGCGGACAACGGGTTGAAGCCGCGCGAACTGCTGTTGAGCGCGTCGGCAAGTTCGCCGGTGCGGGCGAGCAAGGGCGTGGCGTCGCGGAAGATGCGCGCGCCGGCCTGCTTGGCCTGCACCAGCAGCTGGATGTTGCCCAGCATGTTGGTGACGGCGGTCATCGTCCCCTGGGCCGCTTCCTCCAGCGCGGCGACGCGGTTGCGCAGGTCGGCGTCGCCGGACATGCGGCCGAGCAGTTCGATCTGCTCGCGGAAGGTGTTGGTGTCCTTGCCGAGCACGAACGCGGTTTCCGGGTCGATGGCGTCGGCGACCAGCAGCGCATTGGCGTTCTTGGCGATGCGCTGGGTCAGCATCACCGCGTGGTTGGCGGTGGCGATCTCGCGCGCCGGCGCACCGGCCTGGAGCTTGAGGGAGGCAATCTGCTCGGTGAGGTCGAGCAGGTTGGCGTTGCCGGCATTGATCGCGTCGACTGCCGCGTCGAGGGTGATCAGGTTCTTTTCCTGGGCCAGCAGTTGTTCCGTGTCCTTGGCCGACTTGCTCCAGGTTTCGGCCAGCGCATCGAGCTGGGCGCGGCTGCTGTCGGGAATGGACGGCACGCCCACGCCGTCGATGTCGCCGCCCTGGTCGAGCGCCTGCAGCAGGCTGGTGAAGCGCGCGCTACCGCTGCGCAGTTCGGCGAAGGACGCCGGGCTGCCTTGCAGCGCAAGCTGCGCCGACTTGGCGATCTGCTGCGACAGCATCTGCATTTCGCCGGCGGCCGCCACGTAGGTGGTGGCGTGTGCAGACTGGCGGCCCTGATAGATGACGAGGCCCGCGGTGACGGCAACGAGTCCGGCGAAGAGGGCGCCGAGAACCTTGATCTGGTCACCGACCGGGCGGTTGGAGCGCGGCTTGGCCGCTTTGCCTTTCCGCGGAGGGGTGCCAGGCGCTTCCATGATGGTGGTGTCGGAGACAAGGTCGTCCGCAGCCAGCATTTTCTTGCCGAAGGTGAGCTTGAAAGCCATAACGCGTGCTCCGCCGCAAATGGATGTGAGTGTTTGGAGTCCGGCCGGCACTCAGTCGAGCCCGGCGTCGAGGAAGCCCGGATGGGCAAGCAGTGCCGGCACGTCGAGGCGCAGCCACAGCCGGTTCTGCAGGTCGCGCAGGCGGGCCTTGACCCACGGCCGCTCGTCGCTGGCGCGATCGTCCGGCTCGAAGTCTTCCTGGCTGCGCAGCCCGGCCGTGCGGTTGACCAGCAGCGCGCAATGGACGCCGTGGCGCGCGCCCACCAGCAGCAGACGCGACTGGCCGCCGGGGGCGGTCAGCGCGCCCTGGTGGAAGGCGGATAGGTCCACCACGCCGTACAGCGTGCCGCGCACGTTGGCGAGGCCGCGATACCAGGGGCGGGTGAGTGGAACCGTGGACAGGGGCGGCGGCGGCAGCACCTCGCCGGATTCGGCAAGGTCGATCAGCCAGTTCTCCTCGCCCGCCTGGATGCCCAGCAGGCCGCGGCGCTCGCCGGTGCGGGCCTCGGAGAGGCGGCGCACCAGGTTCTCCTGGAATTCGCGCAGGCTGATCCGCTTCGACATGTCGTGTTCAGCCGATGGACTTGATGCGTGCGAGCAGTTCGTTGTGCTCGACCGGCTTCACCAGGTAGTCGTAAGCGCCCTGGCGCATGCCCCAGATCTTGTCGGTTTCCAGCCCCTTGCTGGTGCACATGATGATCGGGATGTTGCGGGTGGCGTCGTCGCGCGAGATGGTGCGCGTTGCCTGGTAGCCGTTCATGCCCGGCATCACCACGTCCATCAGGATCAGGTCGGGCTTTTCGCTCTTGCTCTTGGTGATCGCCTCTTCACCGCTTTCGGCGGTGGCCACCTGGTAGCCGTGGCGCGTCAGGAGTTCGGTAAGGGCGAGACGTTCGGTCGGCGAGTCGTCGACCACGAGGATCTTGTTGATCGGCATCGTGCGTGTGCTTCCGTACGGGTTCAGGCCGGTGCGCGGCCGGTATAGGTGGCAACCGCCTTGAGCAGGCTGTCCTTCGTGAAGGGCTTGGTGAGGTACTCGTCGGACCCGACCATGCGCCCGCGGGCGCGGTCGAAGAGGCCGTCCTTTGACGACAGCATGATGACCGGGGTGGCTGACAGGCGCGGGTTCTTCTTGATCAGCGCGCAGGTCTGGTAGCCGTCCAGGCGCGGCATCATGATGTCGACGAAGATGACGTCGGGGTGGTGGTCGGTGATCTTGGCGAGTGCGTCAAAGCCGTCTTCCGCAAGCAGGACCTGACACCCGGCCTGGCCCAGGAAGATCTCGGCGCTGCGCCGGATCGTATTGCTGTCATCGATGACCATGACCTTGAGGCCGGTCAGATCCATGGTTCAACCCTCGGTGAGGTGGCCCGGCCCGCGACGCCGACGGGCGGCCTGCCCGGTGCGACGAAAGGCGGACGTAAACGTCATATTTCGACGAGTTCGAAGTCCTCTTTGCGGGCTTCGCACTCGGGGCACGTCCAGTTGGGGGGAATGTCTTCCCAGCGGGTGCCGGGAGGAATGCCTTCATCGGGCAGGCCTGCCGCTTCATCGTAAATAAAGCCGCAGATCAGGCACATGTAGGTCTTGTAGGGCGTGTCGGCCATCGTTCGGGTACGGAATCCGGCATAAATCTGCCGTCGCGATTGACGGTAGAATCCGGGCCATCTTACCCCATTTCGAGGGCGTTCCAGAAGCGTCCCGGCCTCTCGCTTGTCATGCCTATTGCCATACCTGAAACGCCTCCTGTCGTGCTTTGTTTCGCCGCCGGAGATGCGACCGGCGGCGGCGGTCTGCCGTCCGACGTGCTGACCCTCGGCAGCATGGGCTGCCATCCCCTTGCGGTCCAGACCGCCGCCGTGGTGCGCGATACCCGCGGGGCCGATGAAATCTGGCCGCAGGACGCCGACGTAGTGGTGGCCCAGGCCCGCGCTGTGCTCGAGGACATTCCGGTGCATGCGTTTAAGCTCGGCTACTGCGGCAGCGTGGAGAACATCGCCGCGATCGCCGAGATTCTGTCCGACTACCCGGACGTACCGCTCGTCGTCGAGCCTGCGCTGTTTCCGGGCGTGGACGACTCCCCGACCGAGGACGTGATCGCTGCGCTCGCCGAACTCATCCTGCCGCAGACCACCTTGCTGGTTGCGGGGGCGCACGAGGTCCTGCGGCTGGCGGGACTCGATGCCGATGACGAAGACGACACCACCCTGCTGTCGGCCGAGGAGGCTGTGGCGCGGCTGGTGGACCTGGGGGTCGCGCATGTGCTGCTGACCGGCGGCGGAAGCCACGGTCCGCAGGTCGTCAACCTGCTGATCGGCGAGGGCGGCGTGGTGCGGACCGACGCGTGGGAGCGGCTGCCCGGGCGTTTCCTCGGCGCCGGTTCCACGTTGGCGGCGGCGGCTGCGGCCGCCCTGGCGCATGGCATGGACATGGACGAAGCCGTGGCCGAAGCCCAGGATTTCGCCCAGCAGGCGCTCAAGCATGCCTACCGCGCGGGGATGGGGCTGGCGCTGCCCGACCGCTTCTTCTGGGCGCGCGGAAAGGGCGTGGGCGATGGCTGAGCGCATCCGCGGGCTTTATCTGGTGACGCCGGACGCCGCCGACAGCGCGACGCTGCTGGCGAGTGTGGAGCGCGTGCTGCCGGCCAGGCCGGCCTTGCTGCAGTACCGCAACAAGCTTGCCGACCCGCTCCGGCAACTCGACGAGGCGCGCTCGTTGCGGCAGCTGTGCAGCAGCGCCGGCGTACCGCTGATCATCAACGATGACGTCGCGCTCGCCCGCGCGGTGGCCGCCGACGGGGTGCATCTGGGCCGGGATGACGGCAGTCCCGCAGCCGCCAGGGCGGTCCTCGGCGCCGACGCGTTGATCGGCGTCTCCTGCTACGACGAATGGGCGCGGGCGGAGGATGCGGCGGCAGCTGGCGCCGACTATGTGGCTTTTGGCGCAATGTTCCCGTCGTCCACGAAACCCGGCGCGGTACGCGCGCCGCTGACGCTGTTGACCCGCGCCCGCGCGGCGCTCGACTGTCCGGTGGCAGCCATTGGCGGCATCACCCTGGACAATGCACCGGCCCTGATCGAGGCGGGTGCCGATCTGCTTGCCGTCATATCGGATGTATTCGCCGCCGCCGACCCGCTGCAGCGCGCGCTCGCCTATTCGGCCCTGTTCGCCTGAAACTGCCCGCGGTGGACCGGCGCCGGTGGGCGCGCGACAATCCCGCCCTTTCCATAGCAGTCGCGAGTCGCAGCCATGACCAGTCGCAATGAAGCCCTTTTCAGCCGCGCCCAGCGCAGCATTCCCGGCGGGGTGAATTCCCCCGTGCGCGCCTTCCGCTCCGTTGGCGGCACGCCGCGCTTCATCGAGCGCGCGGAAGGGGCGAGGGTCTGGGATGCGGATGGCAAGGCCTACATCGACTACGTGGGGTCCTGGGGTCCGGCGATCGCCGGTCACTCGCACCCGGCGATCGTCGAGGCGGTGCGCGAGGCGGCGCTGCGCGGGTTGTCGTTCGGGGCGCCGACCGAGAGCGAGGTCGAGATGGCCGAACTGCTGTGCGCGCTGCTGCCGTCGATCGAGATGGTGCGGCTGGTGAGTTCGGGCACCGAGGCCACGATGAGCGCGATCCGGCTCGCCCGCGGCTTCACCGGGCGTGACGACATCATCAAGTTCGAGGGCTGCTATCACGGCCACGCCGACAGCCTGCTGGTGAAGGCCGGGTCGGGCCTGCTGACCTTCGGCAATCCGTCGTCCGGCGGCGTGCCGGCCGACTTCGCCCACCATACCGTGGTGCTCGACTACAACGATCTCGATCAGGTCGAGACGGTTTTCAAGGCACGTGGCGATCAGATTGCCGCTGTCATCGTGGAGCCGGTGGCGGGCAACATGAACCTGATAAAGCCGCGCCCGGGCTTTCTCGAAGGGCTGCGCCGCTTGTGTACCGAGTACGGCGCGGTGCTGATCTTCGACGAGGTGATGACCGGCTTTCGCGTCGGCCCCCAGGGGGTGCAGGGGCTGTACGGCATCACGCCCGATCTGACCACGCTGGGCAAGGTGATCGGCGGCGGCATGCCGATGGGGGCGTTCGGCGGGCGGCGCGACATCATGAACTGCATTGCGCCGCTCGGGCCGGTGTACCAGGCGGGCACGCTGTCAGGCAGCCCGGTGGCGGTGGCGGCGGGCCTGGCCTCGCTGCGCCTGACCCAGGCGCCCGGCTTCTACGATGCGCTGGCGGCCCGCGCGCGGTCGCTGGTGGATGGTCTGTCAGGCGTGGCGCGCGAGGCTGGCGTGCCGTTCAGCGCGGATTCGATCGGCGGCATGTTCGGCATCTACTTCAGCCCCTCGGTGCCTGCGTCGTTTGCGGAGGTGATGGCCTCGGATCGCGAGGCCTTCAACCGCTTCTTCCACGCCATGCTCGACGCCGGCCATTACTTCGCCCCGTCGGCGTTCGAGGCGGGTTTCGTGTCGGCCGCGCATGGCGAGGCCGACATTCAGGCTACCGTGGCTGCCGCGCGCGCCTGCCTGCGCTGAGCGCTTGCGTCAGCGCTTGCCGCGGCGGCGCAGGGTGAAGCCCAGCAGGCCGACGGCGGCAAGGGCGAGGCCGCCGGCGGGCGGTTCGGGGACGACCTGAACCGTGGCGAAGCCGCTGTCGCGCACGAGGAAGGCGAATTGCGTGGGCAGGAAGGGCGTGCCGTCGCAGCCCGCGCCGGTGTGACCTGCCATCTCGCAGACGATTTCGCTCACCAGCAGCGGTTCGGGCGCCGCGAACTGGTTGCGCAGGTTCATCGAGAACAGGACCCGCGCGAAACCGGCCAGGTCGTTGCCCGCGGCGTCGAAGAAATAGCCCGCCAGCATGCTGCCGGGAATCACGCCGGCGCTGATCGTCACGGCGCCGGTCGTGGTGTCGGTGTTGCCGCCCACCACGCTCAGCTTCGCGATCAGGGTGCCGTTGTCGGCGCCATAGGTACCGTTGGAGGTGCCGTAGTCGAATGCGGCATCCGAATAGATCTCCACGCTGCCCGAAGAGAAGCCGATGGAGGCCGGATTGAGAAAACTGCCGCTGCCGCTGACGGTGTAGCGGATCGTCAGGTCGTTGCTGCCGTACGGGGTCGTGCCATCGCCCTTGACTGCGCGGTAGGCACCGTATTCCACGAAGGTGAAATTGGCCGGATTGGCGGCGTCCGGCGTCAGTTGCACGAAGCCGACGCCGGCGACGCCCAGCGTCTGCAAAGCGCTCGCCCCCGCTGCTCCGGTGCCCTCTGGGTTGACCATCCAGACCGGCGCCGCCTGCGCTACGGGCGCGATCGCCGTCAGCGCGAGCGCCGCGAGTCCAAACAGGGTCTGTCTTGCCGTCTTCATCGTGCTCATCCTTCCCTTCTCCCTCGTCATCAGCGGAATCCAGCGGGACCCTCGTTTCCCGCTGTCGTGCGACGCAATGCTCGCGTCATCAATGACATTCTAGTATCGAGGGGTGCGGGGTCGCCAGTGAGGGTTGTCCTCGTGCCGCCGGCCCCCGCTCGCCCTTCTGGCCGGAAAGAGTCCGCAAGCCGTTGTAGTTCAAAGAGAAAGTCTCCGGGGCTGGGGGTGCAATAATTGACTACATTCGAAAAACAGTTGCGCAAACATGCCCTGCGAAACTGAGCTTCATCGTCGCTGGCTCTCGGGTCGCGACGTGCGGGCCGGAACACAAAAAACCAGCGGCGCGCGAGGAGACAGGAACAACCGGAGGAGGATAGGGGCATGTCCGAAGTCCATGGACGCTCCCCGCGCTCGGGCGCGGTGGAGAGCGCAATCGAGGTCGGCGGCGAAGGGCGCGACACCTTTCCGCGTCTGCTGATGCATCACGCCCGTGTGCGTCCTGCCCGCGCTGCGATGCGCGAGAAGGAGTACGGCATCTGGCAGACCTACACCTGGGCGCAGGTGGCCGAGAACGTGCGGGCAATCGCCTGCGGCCTGGCCGAACTCGGTTTCAAGCGCGGCGACCGTCTGGCGATCATCGGCGACAACCGGCCGCGGCTGTACTGGTCGGTCGCGGCCTGCCAGTGCCTCGGCGGCATCCCGGTGATGCTGTACCAGGACGCCGTTGCGCAGGAAATGGTCTATGTGCTGCAGGACGCCGAGATTCGCTTTGCCGTGGTCGAAGACCAGGAGCAGGTCGACAAGATGCTCGAAATCCTGCCCGAGGCGCCCTTTCTGGAACACGTCATCTACGACGACCCGCGCGGCCTGCGCCATTACACCCAGACCCTGCTGATGGGCCTGGACGAGTTGCAGGAGATGGGGCGCATCCACGACCGCAACCAGAGCGACTTCCTCGACGGCGAGATCGCCAAGGGTGCGCCGGACGACATCTCGGTGATGCTCTACACCTCGGGCACCACCGGCAAGCCCAAGGGCGTGTGTCAGACGCATCGCGCCTTCATCGCCGCGGCGCAAGGGGCCATGCAGGTCGATGGGCTCACCGACCAGGAGGACATCCTGTCCTACCTGCCGATGGCCTGGGTGGGCGACCACCTGTTCTCCTTCGCCCAGGCGATGGTGGCCGGCTTTACGATCAACTGCCCGGAATCGGGCGAGACGGTGATGACCGACCTGCGCGAGATCGGTCCCACCTACTATTTCGCGCCGCCGCGGGTGTTCGAGAACCTGCTGACCCAGGTGATGATCCGCATGGAGGATGCCGGCGCGATCAAGCGCAAGCTCTTCCACCACTTCCTTGGTGTCGCCCGCCGTTGCGGCGCGGACATCCTCGACGGCAAGCCGGTCTCCGCGGGCGACCGCCTGCAGTACGCGCTCGGCAAGCTGCTGGTGTACGGCCCGCTGAAGAACGTGCTGGGCATGAGCCGCATCCGCGTGGCCTACACCGCCGGTGCCGCGATCGGGCCGGATCTGTTCCGCTTCTATCGCTCGATCGGGGTGAACCTGAAGCAGTTCTACGGCCAGACCGAAACTTGCGCCTACGTCTGCCTGCAGCCCGACGGCCAGATCAAGTTCGACTCGGTCGGCCGCCCGGCGCCCTTCGTCGAGGTCAAGCTCGCCGACAACGGCGAGATCCTGGTGAAGGGACCGATGCTGCTGAAGGCCTACTACAAGCGGCCCGACGCCACCGCGGAGTCGATCAACGCCGACGGTTACTTCATGACCGGCGACGCCGGCTTCTTCGACGAGGACGGCCACCTCAAGATCATCGATCGCGCCAAGGACGTCGGCAAGCTCAACGACGGCTCGATGTTCGCGCCCAACTACATCGAGAACAAGCTCAAGTTCTTCCAGCACATCAAGGAGGCGGTGACCTTCGGCAACGGCCGCGACTATGTCACCGCCTTCATCAACATCGACCTCGAAGCGGTCGGCAACTGGGCCGAGCGGCGCGGCCTGGCCTACGCCGGCTACACCGATCTGGCGGCGCAGGACGCGGTGTACGACCTGATCCGCGAGTGCGTGGAACAGGTCAACGCCGACCTTGCCGCCGACCCCAACATGAGCGGCTCGCAGATCCGGCGTTTCCTGGTGTTGCACAAGGAGCTCGATGCCGACGACGGCGAGCTGACCCGCACCCGCAAGGTGCGCCGCAACTTCGTTGCTGAGAAGTACGCGGTGCTGGTCGAGGGCCTCTATGGCGGCAAGCAGCGCCAGTACATCGAGACCCAGGTGAAGTACGAGGACGGCCGCACCGGCAAGGTGGCCGCCGACCTGCGCATCGAGGAGGCCAGGACCTTCTCGACGCAGGGTGCGAAGAAGGCTGCCTGACGCGCCGTTCGAGCGCGAAGGCTGCAGGAGGAGACCCATGATGATGAACGACATGCCGCAGCAGGCCGCGGGGCAGGCCGGCGGCCGCCGTATCGGCGACGTGATCCTGGATCTGCAGGGCATTTCGCTGTCCTTCGGGGGCGTGAAGGCGCTCACCAACATCAGCTTCGACGTGCGCGAGCACGAGATCCGCTCGATCATCGGCCCCAACGGCGCCGGCAAGAGTTCGATGCTCAACGTGATGAACGGCGTCTATCACCCGCAGGAAGGGAAGATCCTGTTCCGCGGCGAGCAGCGCCAGAAGATGGAGCCGCACATGGCGGCCAAGCAGGGCATCGCCCGCACCTTCCAGAACATCGCGCTGTTCAAGGGCATGAGCGTGCTCGACAACATCATGACAGGGCGCAACCTGAAGATGCGCTGCAACCTCTTCCACCACGCGCTGTTCTGGGGGGCCGCGCAGCGCGAAGAGATCGAGCACCGGCGCAAGGTGGAGGAAGTGATCGACTTCCTCGAGATCCAGAGCATCCGCAAGACCCCGGTGGGGCGCTTGCCCTACGGCCTGCAGAAGCGCGTCGAGCTTGGCCGCGCGCTCGCCGCCGAGCCCAGTCTGCTGCTGCTCGACGAGCCGATGGCGGGCATGAACGTCGAGGAAAAGCAGGACATGTGCCGCTTCATCCTCGATGTGAACGACCAGTTCGGCACCACGATCGTGCTGATCGAGCACGACATGGGCGTGGTGATGGACATCTCCGACCGCGTGGTGGTGCTCGACTACGGCAAGAAGATCGGCGACGGCCCGCCGGACGAAGTCAAGAACAACCCGGATGTGATCGCCGCCTATCTCGGCACGGCGCACTGAACAGGCAGGCGGGAGACAAGCATGAGTTTCTTTTTCGAAGTGCTGATCGGCGGGCTGCTGTCCGGGGTGTTGTACGCCCTGGTCGCACTGGGCTTCGTGCTGATCTACAAGGCCTCGGGCGTGTTCAACTTCGCCCAGGGCGCGATGGTGTTCTTCGCAGCGCTGACCTTCGTCGGCTTCCAGCAGGTGTTGCCCGGCTGGACCGGACTGGAGGCGGGCGGGCGCGCAGTGTTCTGGCTGGCCTTCGTGCTGGCGCTGGCGTCGATGGTGGTACTCGGCATCCTCACCGAGAAGGTGGTGCTGCGGCCGTTGGTGAATCAGCCGCACATCACGCTGTTCATGGCCACGATCGGCCTCACCTTCCTGGTCGAGGGCATCGCCCAGGCGATCTGGGGTGCCA
This sequence comes from Azoarcus olearius, assembly GCF_001682385.1. Classification (NCBI taxonomy): domain Bacteria; kingdom Pseudomonadati; phylum Pseudomonadota; class Betaproteobacteria; order Rhodocyclales; family Zoogloeaceae; genus Azoarcus; species Azoarcus olearius. The sequence goes on along the minus strand of NZ_CP016210.1, from coordinate 3,865,634 downwards.
ACGTGCACGGTCTGGATCTGGGCATCGCCGACGAGCCGATCGAATGGGTGATGGACAGCGCCGACATCATCGTCTCCAAGTTCGACGTGTTCGCCGCCACGCTGGCGGGCGTGCTGGTCGCCTCGCTCGCGCTGTTCTTCCAATACACCAAGGTCGGGCGCGCGCTGCGGGCGGTGGCTGACGACCACCAGGCGGCGCTTTCGATCGGCATTCCGCTGCAGCACATCTGGGCGATCGTGTGGGCGGTGGCGGGTTTCGTGGCGCTGGTCGCGGGCCTGATCTGGGGCGCGCGCAGCGGCGTGCAGTTCGCGCTCACCTTTACCGCGCTGAAGGCGCTGCCGGTGCTGATCCTGGGCGGCTTCACCTCGGTGCCGGGCGCGATCGTCGGCGGGCTCATCATCGGCGCTTCGGAAAAGCTGGCCGAGGTCTACGTCGGGCCGATGGTCGGCGGCGGCATCGAAGGCTGGTTCCCCTACGTGCTGGCGCTCGGCTTCCTGCTCGTGCGACCCGAAGGTCTGTTTGGCGAACGGCACATCGACAGAGTGTGAGCCCCGCGACCGGGGCGCGGCCCCGACCCTCCTTGCCCCGCAGGCGGGGGCTGGGCGACGCAGCGCGGCGCGCCCGCCGGAACGGAGCGGCAATGCGCAGCCGATCCTTCAGGCCTGCCCCCGGGCAAGGCCAAGGCGCTAGAAAACGATTGGAGACAACCCATGCTTTACCGTGAGGCCGGCCAGTTCAAGGCCAGTTACCAGGAAGACCAGCAGATTTTCCCGATCCGCCAGGACCGGATCGGCTTCGCGGCCATCCTGGTGTTCTTCTTCGGCGTGGTGCCGCTCGTCGCCAACCAGTACTGGCTGCAGGCCATCCTGATCCCGGTGCTGATCTTCTCGCTCGCTGCGATCGGGCTGAACATCCTCACCGGCTACGCCGGCCAGCTGTCGCTCGGGTCGGCCGCCTTCATGGCGGTGGGAGCCTTCGGCGCCTACAACTTCATGTTGCGTATCGACGGCATGCCCTTCCTGGTGGGCATCGTGCTGGGCGGGCTGTGCGCGGCCGCGGTCGGGGTGGCCTTCGGGCTGCCGTCCCTGCGCATCAAGGGCTTCTACCTGGCGGTGGCGACGCTGGCGGCGCAGTTTTTCATCGTCTGGGCGCTGGTCAAGTTTCCGTGGTTCTCCAACCATGCCAGCTCGGGCGTGATCACCGCGCAGCGGGTCGAGATCCTCGGCTATGCCTTCGACAGCCCGGTGAGCAAGTACCTGCTGACGCTCGCGGTGGTGGCGGTGCTGGCGCTGCTCGCCAAGAACCTCGTGCGCAGCACCACCGGCCGCAGCTGGATGGCGGTGCGCGACATGGACGTCGCGGCGGAAGTGATCGGCATCCGCCCGATGCACGCCAAGCTCACGGCCTTCGCGGTGTCGTCCTTCTACTGCGGCGTGGCCGGTGCGCTGTATGCCTACACCTACCTCGGCACCGTGGAGCCGGAAGGCTTCAGCCTCGACCTGTCGTTCAAGATCCTGTTCATGATCATCATCGGCGGCGTTGGTTCGATCATGGGTTCCTTCTTCGGCGCGGCCTTCATCGTGCTGATGCCGATCTTCCTCAACGTCGTCATGCACTCGGTGTTCGGCGGGGCGATGCCCGCCGGCATGGGCTCCAACCTCGAACTGATCATTTTTGGCGGGCTGATCATCTTCTTCCTGATCGTCGAGCCGCACGGCCTCGCCCGCCTGTGGCAGCTCGGCAAGGAAAAGCTGCGGCTGTGGCCCTTCCCGCACTGAGCACGTCCGCACACGCGGCCGCCGTCACGGCGGCGGCCCGGCACCGCGCAACACGCAGCACCACACACACAAGGAGGAGACAAGTCATGCAACTCAAGAAAACCGCACTCATCGGCGCAGCGATCGCCGGGCTGCTGGCCAGCGGCTACGTGGCGGCGCAGGAGCAGTTCATCGGTCTGCCGAGCTACCGCGTCGGCCCCTTTGGCTCCAACGGCGCGTCGCTGTACGGCGGCTGGATCGACTACATGATGATGGTCAACGAGCGCGACGGCGGCGTGAACGGCGTCAAGCTGAGCTGGGAAGAGTGCGAGACCGAATACAACAACGCGCGTGGGGTGGAGTGCTACGAGCGCCTGAAGAACAAGGGCCCCACCGGCAACAGCACCTTCCAGCCGCTGTCGACCGGCATCACCTACTCGGTGCTGGAGAAGGTCGCGCAGGACAAGATTCCGATGGTCACCATCGGCTACGGCCGCACCGACGCCGCCGATGGTCGCGTGTTCCCGTGGGTCTTCCCGATGATCTCGACCTACTGGACGCAGGCCTCCGCGATCGTGAACTACATCGGCCAGAAGGAAGGCGGCATGGCCAAGCTGAAGGGCAAGAAGATCGGCCTGCTGTACCACGATTCGGCGTATGGCAAGGAGTCGCACGCAATCATGGACAAGCTCGCCGAGAAGCACGGTTTCGAGCTGACCAAGGTGGCCGTTGCCAATCCGGGCAATGAGCAGCAGGCGCAATGGCTGCAGATCCGCCAGCTCAAGCCCGACTACGTGGTGCTGTGGGGCTGGGGCGTGATGAACGCCACCGCGCTGCGCACCGCCGCGAAGACCGGCTATCCGCGCGAGAAGGTCGTGGGCGTGTGGTGGTCGGGTTCCGAGGAGGACACCATCCCCGCCGGCGACGCGGCGAAGGGCTACACCGCGGCCGGCTTCAACGTGGCCGGCACCAACTACCCGGTGGTGCAGGACATCCAGAAGCTCGTCTATGCCAAGAACAAGGGCAACATGGAAGACAAGAGCCGGGTCGGTTCGGTGCTCTACAACCGCGGCGTGGTGCACGGGATCATCACCGTGGAAGCCATCCGCAAGGCGCAGGAGAAATTCGGCAAGGGCAAGCCGATGACCGGCGAGCAGATGCGCTGGGGCTTCGAGAACCTGCACATCGACAACAAGCGCCTGGCCGAACTCGGCGCCGCCGGCTTCATGCCCGACCTCAACATCACCTGCGCCGACCACGAAGGCGCCGGCAAGCTCAAGTTCCAGCAGTGGGATGGCGCCAAATGGACCGTCGTCACCGACTGGATCGAAGGTGACCGCCAGCTGGTGCGCGGCATGATCGAGGAGTCCGCGATGGCCTACGCCAAGGAAAAGGGCATCACCCCGCGCGACTGCACCAAGGAGATGTAAGGCGGCAGGCCGCCGGCCTGGCGCCGGCGGCCGCCCGCGTCCGCACGTCGCGGGCGCGCTCCGGCTTTCGAGAAACAGGGCAGAACGATGACGATCAACGCAGCCACCGCAGACGCAACAAGCCGCCCGGCGCCCTACCTCAGCATCAACAACGTCGAGGTCATCTACGACCACGTCATCCTGGTGCTGAAGGGGGTGTCGCTCGAGGTGCCGCAGGGCAGCATCGTTGCCTTGCTCGGCGCCAACGGCGCCGGCAAGTCGACCACGCTGAAGTCCATCTCCAACCTGCTGCGCGCAGAGCGCGGCGACGTTACCAAGGGCAGCATCGAGTTCAAGGGCGCGCGTGTCGACCAGATGACGCCCAACGAACTGGTCAAGCGCGGCGTCATCCAGGTGATGGAAGGGCGCCACTGCTTCGGCCACCTCACCATCGAGGAAAACCTGCTCACCGGCGCCTACACCCGCAGCATCTCGCGCGCCGAGCTGAAGGAAAACCTGGAAAAGGTCTATCACTACTTCCCGCGCCTGAAGACCCGGCGGACCTCGCAGGCGGGTTACACCTCGGGCGGCGAACAGCAGATGTGCGCGATCGGCCGCGCGCTGATGGCCAAGCCCGAGATGATCCTGCTCGACGAACCGTCGATGGGCCTCGCGCCGCAGATCGTCGAGGAGATCTTCGAGATCGTGAAGGACCTCAACAGCAAGGAGCGGGTGAGCTTCCTGCTGGCCGAACAGAACACGATGGTGGCGCTGCGCTATGCGGATTTCGGCTACATCATGGAGAACGGCCGCATCGTCATGGAGGGCGCCGCGAAGGACCTGGCGACTAACGAGGACGTCAAGGAGTTCTACCTGGGGCTGTCCGGCGAAGGCCGCAAGAGCTTCCGCGAGGTCAAGCACTACCGCCGGCGCAAGCGCTGGCTGAGTTGAACGGCCCACAACACAGACGACAGCGCGGGGCGGCGTCTTCCCCCGCGCGGTATCCGGCAGGCTGATCCTGTCACCCGGTACGGGGAACGCTTCGATGAGCTACTACGACGCCCGAGAAACCCGCGATCCCGCCGCGCGCGAGCAGGATTTGTTCGCCCGCCTGCCGGCACAGATCGCCCATGCACGCACGCATGCGCCGGCCTTCGCGCGCCTGCTGGCGGATATCGATCCGGGCGCGGTCACCGGCCGCGAAGCGCTGGCGCGGCTGCCGGTGATCCGCAAGTCCGAACTGCTGGAGGCGCAGAAGGCCGCCCGGCCCTTCGGCGGATTTGCCGCAGTGGGCTGGGGCGCGAGTTGCCGCCGGGTGTTCGCGTCGCCGGGTCCGCTGTACGAGCCGGAGGGCAGCCGGGCCGACTACTACCGTATGGCGCGCGCCTTTCATGCCGCCGGCTTTCGCGCGGGCGACCTGGTGCACAACACCTTCTCGTATCACTTCACGCCGGCCGGTTCGATGATGGAAACCGCTGCGCACGCCCTTGGCTGCACGGTCTTTCCGGCCGGCGTCGGGCAGACCGAGCAACAGGTGGCGGCGATCGCCGACCTGGCCCCCAATGCCTACGCCGGCACGCCGTCCTTTCTGCGCATCCTGCTCGACAAGGCGGCGGAGCTTGGGGTGAAGCCTGCCTTCACCAAGGCCTTCGTCTCCGGCGAGGCCTTCCCGCCCAGCCTGCGCGACGCGTTTGCCGCGCGCGGCGTGGCCGCCTTCCAGGCCTACGCCACCGCCGATATCGGACTCATCGCCTACGAAACCGAGGCGCGTGAAGGGATGGTGGTGGACGAGGACATCATCCTCGAGATCGTGCGGCCCGGCACCGGCGATCCGGTGGCCCCCGGCGAGGTCGGCGAGGTGGTGGTGACCACCTTCAATCCCGACTACCCGCTGATCCGCTTCGGCACCGGGGATCTGTCGGCCTTGCTGCCCGGTGCTTCGCCCTGCGGGCGCACCAACCTGCGCATCAAGGGCTGGATGGGGCGCGCCGACCAGACTGCCAAGGTCAAGGGCATGTTCGTCCATCCCGGCCAGATCGCCGACGTGGTCCGGCGTCATCCGCAACTCGGCCGCGCCCGGCTCGTGGTCGAGAATCCGGATCTGACCGACCGGATGACCTTGCACTGCGAAACCCAGGCGGGCAGCGATGCGCTTGCGGCCGCTGTCGCTACCAGCATTCGCGAACTGACCAAGTTGCGCGGCGAGGTCGTGTTCTGCGCGCCGGGAACGCTGCCCAACGACGGCAAGGTCATCGACGACCGGCGCACCTACGAATGAGCGCCGTGCTTCCCGGGTTCGTTGTGTGTTGGGGATACCGGCCCGGTTCCGGGCCGGTTTTTTTCCGCACCGTATCCCGGCGCCCAAGCAGGGTCCGCCGCTGCCGTGGGTGACAGCGCCCGTTCCAAGCCGCTCGCCGGCGTGCGTGTGCTCGACCTCACACGCCTGCTGCCCGGGCCGCTCGCCACCCAGCATCTGGCCGACTACGGCGCCGACGTCATCAAGGTGGAGGACACCGGGGCCGGCGACTACGCCCGCACGATGGGGCCGGGCAACGCAGCGGGCAGCTACTTCCATCAACTCGTGAATCGCAACAAGCGCAGCCTGCGGCTGGACCTGAAGCAGGCCGAAGGGCGGACGCTGATGCTGCGTCTGGTCGAGCACGCCGACGTGCTGGTGGAGGGGTTCCGGCCGGGCGCGATGGCGCGTCTCGGGCTCGACTACGAAACCCTGGCCGCGCTGAATCCGCGCCTCGTCTATTGCAGCATCAGCGGCTATGGCCAGCAGGGGCCGTACGCGGAGCGGGCCGGGCACGACATCAACTACATCGGCTACGCGGGGGTACTCGATCAGATCGGCTGTCGTGGCAGCGCGCCGGCGCTGCCCAACCTGCAGATCGGCGACCTGTTGGGCGGCACGATGGCCGCCGCGATGGGGATCCTGGTGGCACTGGTCGACGCCCGCAGCACCGGGCGGGGCCGCCACGTCGACGTGGCAATGACCGATGCGGTGCTCGCGCATGCGATCTTTCCGCTCGCCGAGGTGCTCGCCCGCGGCACCGTGCGGGATCGCGGGGATGACCTGCTGACCGGTGGGGTGCCGTGTTACGGCGTTTATGAGACCGCGGATGGCCGCCACATGGCGGTGGGCGCGCTGGAGGAGAAGTTCTGGCACCTGTTGTGCGACACGCTGGGCCGGCCAGATCTCAAACCCGCGCATCTCGCGCGGGATGCTGCCGGCGAGCGCGCCCGCGCCGAGCTTGCCGCGGTCTTCCGCACCCATTCGCAGGCCCACTGGACGGCTCTGTTCGGCACGGTGGACTGCTGCGTCACCCCGGTATTGCGGCTTGAAGAGGCCTTGTCGGACGAGCAGGTCCGGCGCGCCGTGGTCGAGGCCAACGGGCTGCGCCAGTTCGCGCCGCCGGTGGCCATGTCGGAGTTTTCACTCGGCGAGCCCGGTCCGGCACCGGCGCAGGGCGCGCACAGCGCAGAGATCCTGGCCGAACTCGGGCTGGATAGCGGGGAAATCGAAACCTTGCGGGCGCGCGGTGTGATCTGAACGCCCGCCGGGGCGCTCAGCCGCGCGCGGCGTCTTCGCGCGCCGTGGCCGGCGCGGCGCCTGCGGCCGGTTGAGCCCCGGCTTGTGCCGCCTGGGCGTTCATGAAATTCCAGGGCCACATCGCCGCCGCGGCGAACGGGTTGCCCTCGCCTTCGGCTGCGCCTTCCTTGGCGTGCTGGCTCATTGCCTTCACGGCCGCAATGGCGGCGCGCTGGATCTCCAGCCCCTGGGTGGTCATCTGCAGCATGTTGAGGTTCATCTTGAGCCAGCCCTCGACCGCCTTCAGGTCGGCGATCCGCTTGTCGAGTTCGTCGACATCAAGCGTGGGGGTCACCATGCCCGGCAGCGAGAACCCCATGTTGCTCCACATGCTGCGCACGAATTCCAGAGGGTCCTGGGCGGAATGCTCATGAGACATCGAGGTGCTCCGGCTGGCTGGTGGTGTTGGCATCTTAACCGACGAACCGGGCGACCGCACCCGGCCCGTGCGGGTCAATCGTTATGCAGCAGGCGATGCAGCAGCGCCCGCAGCCGGGCCGGCCGTACCGGTTTGTGCAGCAGCGGCACCCCGGCGTCCTGCGCGAGCCGTTGCGCCTCCGGGCCGGTGTCCCCGCTGATCAGCACCGCCGCGAGGCCGGGGCCGACCTGCTGACGCAGCGCCGCGATGATGTCGACTCCGTTGTGCGAGCCGTGCAGGCTGAAGTCGCTGATCACCAGTTGCGGCGGCCGATGGGCAGAAAGAGCAGCCAGGAGATCGGCTGGCGTCTCCGCCGCGATCACTTCGCAGCCCCAGGCGGTAAGCAGCCCTTCCATGCCGCTGCGGGCAAGCGCGTCGTCGTCCACCACCGCGATTACCACGCCACCGAGGTCGCCCGGCGCGCGCGTGCCGTCTTCGGCGGCCAGCGTCGGCTGTGGCGGTGCCAGCGGCACCTCGATCGCGAATACCGAGCCGCGTCCGGGCGCGGAGCGCAGATCGAGACGGTGTCCCATCAGGCTGGCCAGCCGGCGGACGATCGCCAGCCCGAGGCCGAGGCCCTTGTCGCGCGCGCGTTCGTCGTTATCGAGCTGGACGAACTCCTGGAAGATGATCTCCTGCGCTTCCGGTGCAATGCCGATGCCGCTGTCGCGGACTTCCACCCGCAGCCGGTTGCGGCGCCGGCGGCAGGCCACCAGCACGCGGCCTTGGGGGGTATAGCGCAGCGCGTTGCTGACGAGGTTGGTGAGGATGCGCTCGAACAGCACCGGATCGCTTTCGATCCAGGCCGCGCAGGGACGGACCTTGAAGGCGAGGTCGTGTTCGGCCGCTGCGGAACTCATCTGGGTGGCGAGCCGGTCGAGCAGCGGCTCGAGCGCGAACGTGCGGATATTGGGTTGCAGGACGCCGGCGTCGAGCTTGGAAATGTCGAGCAGGCTGTCGAGCAAGTTCTCCATCGCCTCCGCCGACGCAGCAATGCGCTGCACGAGGCGGCGCTCGTGGTGCGAGCTGGATTGCTGCGCGAGTTCCGAGATGAACAGCCCCAACGCATGCATCGGCTGGCGCAGATCGTGGCTGGCGGCGGCGAGAAAGCGCGACTTGGCGAGGTTGGCGCGCTCCGCCTCTTCCTTGCGGGCACGCAGTTCTGCCGTGGCTTCCTCGATCTTGCGCGCCATTTCCTCGTGGGAGGTCGCGAGCCGCCAGGCCATCTCGTTGACGCCTTCCGCCAGCGTGCGCAGGCTGCCGCCGCCGATGACCGGCACACGTTCACCGAGCCGCCCCTGGCCGATGCGGGTGACCGTTTCGGCGACGATGCGGATCGGGCCGCTGACCCCACGGCTGAGGTGGCTGGCGAGCAGCAGGCTGCCCACGAGTACCAGCAGCACCGAGCCCGCGCTGGTCCACAGCAATTCGTCGCGGCGGCTGTTGAGGCGCTTGAGCGATAGCTCCAGTACCACGCTGCCGAGCTGCGCACCGCCGAGCTGGGCGGCCGAATCCGGGCTGATCGAGGTGAAACCATCGTCCAGCTCGAGTCGGCTGGGGCGGATCGGTTCGATCAAGCGCAGTGTCGGTCCCTGGACCAGGCGGGCGGGCGCGGCCACCGCGCTGACCGGCAGCGGCGGCAACTGGGCGTCGAGGATGCCGCTGCGCGCCAGCGCGTCGCCGTTGTGGTCCACGATGCTGACGCCGACGACGTCCTCTTCCGACAGGACGGCGCTCGCGAGTTGCTGCAGCGCTTCGCGGTTGCCGGAGAACACCGCGTACTCGCTCGCGGCAGCGAGCTGGCGTGCATAGGCCTGGCCGCGCGCAGTGAGGGCGGCATCGAGATCGGCCAGCCGGGAATGGGTGAAGGAGACGGTCAGCACCAGCGCAAGCACCAGCATCGGCAGCACCGCGGCCAGCATCACCCGCGCACGCACTCCGGAACGCAGCATCATGGCGTGCCTCCTTCCAGACGCTGGAGTTCGGCCGTGAGCCGCTCTCCGCTTTCCAGCGGAATGCCGAGCGAGCGTGCAACGTTGGTGTTTATCGCGACCTCGAACTGGCGCGGCGGCCGTGGGGGTGGCAACGGTTCACCCCGGACCACGCGGAACACCACGTCGCTTGCCTGGGTGGCGATCTGCGCCGGGGTGGAATAGAGCGCGAACAGCGCGCCCGCGCGCACATAGGACGACGAGAAGCCGACCACCGGCGAGCGCTGGCGGTAAGCCGTGAGCAACACGTTCTGCACGGTATAGCTGTTGAAGACCTGTGGGTCGGGCGTCGCCACCAGTACGGCAGGGTCGCCCAGCACCTGCTGGAGCGCCGTGTAGAGGTCGCGGTCGGCAGCAATGGTGGCCTCTCGCACCTCCATCTGGCGTTCGCGCGCGAGTTCCGCGAGCCGCCGCATGCTGCGGTCGCCGCCGGGACTGCTCAGGATGGCGATGCGTTTCCAGTCGGGCAGCGCGAGGCGGATCAATGCGAGCTGACGCTCGGGGGGCTGATCCAGGTAGATCGCGGAAACCGGCGAACCGCGCGGCGGCGGCAGTTTCTCGAAGCTGGAGGCCGGCAGCAGGATATGCAGCAGGGGCTGGGCGATGCCGAGGTGGGCGACGACCCGCGCCGCCTGCGTGCCGACGGTGACCACGATGCGGGCATCGGTGAAGCTTGCCGCGGAGGCGTTTTCCCAACCCCGCACCTCGACTCCGAGCGAGGGCATGGCGGACTCGATCAGGCTGCGCAGCGTCGCCGCCGCTTCGGCGTGGACCCCTTCGGCGGTCGACGTGACGATCACCACGCGCTGCGCCGCCGCGACCGGCAGCGCCAATGCGACGAGCAGTGCGACCACGCACCAGCGAAGCGGAGCCAGCGCCCGCAGCATCATGTCCGCCGCATTTCCTGCGGCGGGCGTGCGACTGCGCCGCGGGCGAGCTGTTCGGCGCAGCAACAACGGGGCGCAGCAAGGCACCGGAAGGTGTCGGGAGGGGAGGGCATCGGGAGGGAGGCAATGACGACGTGCTTATCGTACCGCCGATTTTCCCCCGTTTTTTCCGCGCTCGATAGGGGGGAGGGGCGCCCCGGCGATCGTGCTATGCTTCACGCATGCGTGGGAAGCCGCGCAATATAAAAGCACGGAGTGAGCAGTGACAAAGATCCTCATCGTTGAAGACCATGCCCTCGTGCGCGAGGCCATGGCGCAAACGCTGTCCCGTCTCGAACCCGGTATCGATTGTGTGGAGGCAAAGGGCGCAGACGATGCGCTGGCCAAGCTGGAGGGCGCGGCCGACTGGGACCTGGCGATCATCGACCTGATGCTGCCGGACATGAACGGGTTTTCGCTGCTGGCGGTACTGGCCAAGCGCTTCCCCGACATCCCGGCCATCGTGGTGTCGGCAATGGATGACGAAGCCTCGGTGCGGCGGGCAATCAAGGGCGGCGCCTCGGGCTTCGTTTCCAAGGCCAGTTCGGGAGATACGCTGCTGCAGGCGGTGCGGGTGGTCCTCGATGGCGGCGTGTGCACGCCTGAGGCCGCGACCCAGTCCGGCCGCCGCAGCGCCGCCCCGGTGTCCGAACGTTTCGGCCTTACCGCCGCGCAGACCCGGGTTCTGGAGTTGCTGGCGCAGGGCAAGACCAACCGGGAGATCGCCGATCTGCTGGGTTTGTCGGAAGGCACGGTCAAGGTGCACATGTCCGCGATCTTCCGCGCGCTTGGCGTCTCCAACCGCGCTCAGGCCCTGGTGGTGATCGCGCGCCACGGCGCGCGTCTGTAGGCGAACCGTTCCCGGCGTCACTACCGGGGCGGTTTTTCCCCTGTTCTGTTTCTAGTGCGAGCGACTCTGTCCCAGCCGCATCGGCATGTCGGCCGGCGACAGCTTTTCTTCCACGTCGATGTAGTCGTCGACCGCGTCGCGGGCGTCGGCAAAATCGATCTCCAGCACTGACAGAACCTGGCGCGCGAGCGAACGGCAAGCGTTCGCAAGCGGCGTGGGCAGTTGTTCCGGCACCTGCTTTTGCAGCAGCATCTTCGAAGATGACAGCGCGCCCACCGGCTTCAGGATGCGGTGGCGGAAAGCGCCCATCAGTTGCGCGACGTTGCGGTCGGCCGCTTCCCGCTGCCATGCGTTGCTGGGCCACTGGGAGGGGACCGCGTATGCGCGTGGAAACATCTCGAGGTCGCGCAGCACCGTCCGGATGTCCTCGTGCGATTCGCGGAAAGGCAGCAGCACGATGTCGGACAGCGCGTAGAGCTTGCGGTCCATTTCGGTCCGGTTGCCGCCGCCGTCGATGACGCCGACCCAGTCTTCTAGCGTGCGCAGCTTGTCCACCACCTTGGTCAGCGCGTCGCGGGTGCGCGCGTCGGCAGTGATGTAGCGCCGACCCTCGGGGGTCAGCGGTTCGCGGGAAGTGTCGGTCAGTACGCAGGCGGAACGCTGGCCCAGCAATCCAAGCCCCTGGCACAGCATGTGCGAAAGGGTCGTCTTGCCGGTGCCGCCCTTGTTGCCGATCACGCAAATGATCTCAGCCATGAATCCTGTCCTCAACGCGCGGTGGTGATACCGCATGAGTGCATTATTGCGCCCGCCGGCTGCCTGCAAGGGGTGGAATAAGGGCGCTTCGTGGCGCTAATTCGCGGCTTCTCGCGGGCGAATCCGATAGCCATAGACGACGGTCCCGCGCGCGTCGCCGATTTCCACCGCGAGGTCTGCCTTTCGCCCTGGCACCGCAAAGCTGTTGCTCAGCAACAGCGCACCGGGGCGCAGCTCGGCGCACGCTTTGCGCCACACCTCGGGCATCGGCGCAGGCGACAGAAACGCGTACACCACATCGTAGTCGCCCCATGGGAGGGCGAAAAGGTCGCCCCGCAGCCATTCCAGATTGTGCAGGCGTGCGCCGAGCAGGCGGCCGAGCAGCCATGGGCCGGGCGCCGTTTCCACCCCGCAGAAGCGGCTGTCCGGGCGCAGGCGGGCGAGCGGCCGCACTAGCGATCCCGTCCCGCTACCGACGTCGAGCAGGCTCAAGGGGGTGGCCGGCAGGATGGCTGCGACTGCCGCGACGGTGCGGCGATTGGTCAGGAACAGCGGCGCCTGGGTGCGAAAGCTCGTCCAGTAGAACGCAAGCAGCACCAGGAACACCGCGAGGTAGAGCCACGGCGGGAGGCCAAGGCCGCGCGCGGCGACGAGCGCAGGCAGGAAGACGAGGTGAATCGGCACCCACCAGCGCGCGCTGTGCAGCATGACCGCGAGCAGCGCGGCACCCGTGGCCTGGCACATGACGAACGACCACAGGCCGGCGGGGAAAACGCCGCTGCGGGCGGCAAGGATGGCGAACACGGCGCCGCCCGCCTGGGCGATCAGCGCCTTGAGCTCGGGGGGGAGGGCTGCGAGCACGGGCAGGAGCGGCAAGTGGGGCGGAGCCGCATCTTAACGTTATCGACCGGGCCCAAGCCGGGGCGAGTTACGCGGCGCTGCGCCCCAGATCTCGTTCAGCCCCGCGCCAAGTGGCGAGGAGCGCGGCACGCCGCCGCGCGGCTTCCTCCATATTGCGGGCCTTGATGGGGCCGAAGCCGCGGATGGCGTCAGGAATGCCGGCGATGTCCACCGCGAGCGCAAGCCGGGGTTCGGAAAGGGATGCCAGCAGTTCGGCGACGTCCGCTTCGTACTGTGTGATCAACGCGCGCTCGGCGCGGCGTTCCGCGGTGTAGCCGAAGATGTCCCAGCGGGTGCCGCGCACCCGGCGCAGACGTGCGAGCCAACGGAACACGTGCAGCATCGCCGCGCCGAACGCCTTCTTGGGGATCCGCCCGGTGCGCGGATCGAGCCGGGCGAGGAACGGCGGCGCGAGGTGGAAGCGAACCTCGTAATCGCCCTCGAAGGTTTCGTCGACCCGGGCCCAGAAGGCCGGATCCACGTAAAGGCGCGCCACCTCGTACTCGTCTTTGTAGGCAAGCAACTTGAAATAGTTGCGCGCAACGGCCTCGGCGAGGCGGGTGCTGGCGGGCGAGACCGCGCGCGCTTCCTGTTCCCGCACCTGACTCACCAGGCGGCGGTAGCGGTCGGCGTAGGCGGCGTCCTGATAGGCGCTGAGGAAGTTCGCCCGGATACTGACGACTTCGTCCAGCGTCGGTGGATGCAGGCGCACGGGCGGCGCGGGATGCGCCAGCGCGAGCACCGCGGCGGGGTCGTGTGCGGCGCGACGCCCCCACAGAAAAGCCTTGCGGTTCAAGGCCAGGGCGACGCCGTTGAGGGTGATCGCCTGCATCAACGCTTCAAGGCGCACCGGCACGAGACCCTTCTGCCACGCGTAGCCCAGCAGGAAAAGATTGGTGGCGATGGCGTCGCCGAGCAGCCGGGTGGCGATGGACTGGGCGTCGATGAAATCCACGCCGCCCGGCCGGGTGGCCTCGCCGATCGCGGTCTTCATCTGGTCGAGCGGAAAACGCCAGTCGGGGTTGCGGGCGAAGTCGGAGGTCGGCGTCTCTGCGAGATTGACGACGGCGCGCGTGCGCTCGGCGGACATCTTGCCCAGGGCCTCCACGCTCGCGCTGACGATGATGTCGCCCCCGATCACGGCGTCGGCTTCGCCGGCGGCGATCCGTACCGCATGTAGGTCTTCGGGGCGCTCGGCGATGCGGATGTGACTGAATACCGAGCCGCCCTTCTGCGCGAGGCCGGTCATGTCGAGCACGGTGACGCCCTTGCCGTCCAGATGCGCTGCCATGCCGATGAGGGCACCGATCGTGACGACGCCGGTGCCGCCCACGCCGGTAACCAGGATGCCGAAGGGTGTTTCAGTGGTGGGTAGCCGCGGCGGCGGCAACTCGCCGAAGCGGCTTTCGTCGGTTTCCAGCGCCTGGCCCTTGCGCGGCCTGCCGCCTTCCACCGTGATGAAGGAGGGGCAGAACCCGTTGAGGCAGGAATAGTCCTTGTTGCAGGACGATTGATCGATTGCCCGCTTGCGGCCGAATTCCGTTTCCACCGGGAGGATGGACATGCAGTTTGACTGTACCCCGCAGTCGCCGCAGCCTTCGCACACGGCCTCGTTGATGAATACCCGCCGGGCCGGGTCGGGGAAGGCGCCGCGCTTGCGGCGGCGGCGCTTTTCCGCTGCGCAGGTCTGGTCGTAGATCAGCGCGGTGACGCCGCCAGACTCGCGCAACTCACGCTGGATTGCATCGAGTTCATCGCGATGGCGGATCGGCACGTGCGGGAGATCGGCCGCCCCGTAGCCGCGTTCGGTGCCGTCGGTGACGACGACGATGTTATGCACCCCCTCGGCCTGCAACTGGCGCACGATCTTCGGTACGGTCAGCCCACCCTCCACCGGCTGGCCTCCGGTCATCGCCACGGCGTCGTTGAACAGGATCTTGTAGGTGATATTGACCCCGGCGGCCACCGCCTGGCGGATCGCCAGCAATCCGGAGTGGAAGTAAGTGCCGTCGCCCAGGTTGGCAAAGATGTGCCGCTCGTGGGTAAAGGGCGCCTGCCCCACCCACGGCACGCCCTCGCCGCCCATCTGGGTGAAGGTGCCGGTGCGCCGGTCGGGCATCCAGGTGACCATGTAGTGACAGCCGATGCCCGCCATTGCGCGGCTGCCTTCCGGCACGCGGGTGGAGGTGTTGTGCGGGCAGCCGGAGCAGAAGGTCGGCACGCGGTCGATCGAGAACACGCGCTGGGCGAGGGTGTGGTCCTTGGCTTCGAGGAAGGCGAGCCGCGCGCGGATGCGCTCGGACACGAAGAAGCGTTCGATGCGACCGGCGATTACCCGGGCGATCAGCGCCGGGTTCAGTTCGCCGGCGGCCGGCAGCAGCCAGTCACCGTGGTCTATGGTGCCGTCGCCGCGTGCGATGCGGGCCCATTCGCCCTTCTCGTCGAACTTGCCGATCACCCGCGGCCGCACGTCCTCGCGCCAGTTGTACAGCTCTTCCTTCAACTGGTATTCGAGCAGTTGGCGCTTTTCCTCCACCACGAGGATTTCGTCGAGGCCTTCGGCGAACTGACGCACCCCGTCGGATTCCAGAGGCCACACCATGCCGACCTTGTAGAGCCGGATGCCGATCTCGGCGGCCAGGGCGTCGTCGATGCCGAGGTCGTCGAAGGCCTGGCGCACGTCGAGATAGCTCTTGCCGGAAGTGATGATGCCCAGTCGCGGCGCCGGCGAATCGATCACCACCCGGTTGAGCCGGTTGGCGCGCGCGTAAGCGAGCGCAGCATAGAGCTTGAAGTGCAGCAGGCGCTTTTCCTGCACCAGCGGCGGATCCGGCCAGCGGATGTTGAGACCGTCCGGGGGCAGCGGGAAGTCTGTTGGGATCGCCACCTGCACGCGCTGCGGATCGACATCGACCGAAGCGGAGGTTTCCACCGTGTCGGCCAGCGCCTTGAAGGCCACCCAGCAACCCGAGTAGCGCGACAGCGCGTAGCCGTGCACGCCGAAATCGATGTACTCCTGCACGCCTGCCGGGGCCAGCACCGGCATCATCATCGACTTGAAGAAGTGATCCGTCTGGTGCGGCAGCGTGGATGACTTAGCGGCGTGGTCGTCGCCTGCGATGACCAGCACGCCGCCGAAGCGGGCGCTGCCGGCGGCGTTGGCGTGGCGGAACACGTCGCCGCAACGGTCAACGCCCGGCCCCTTGCCGTACCACATCGCGAACACGCCGTCGTACCGCGCCTGCGGCGACAGATTGACCTGTTGCGACCCCCACACCGCGGTGGCGGCGAGGTCTTCATTGACTCCCGGCTGAAAAACGATGTCGTGGGCGGCGAGGTGCTGCTTTGCCTTCCACAGCGTCTGATCGAGGCCGCCGAGCGGCGAACCGCGATAGCCGGAAACGAAGCCCGCGGTGTGCAGACCGGCTGCCGCGTCGCGTTCGGACTGGATCATCAGCAAGCGGACCAGCGCCTGGTAGCCCGAGAGGTATACCCGCCCACTCACCAGCGTGTATCTGTCGTCGAGATTGCCGAGCGGCCGCTGCGCCTCAGGAGCGGGATGCGCGCCTCCGGCAGCTGCGGACGTCGGCGCGGGCGGGTACGCCCGGGGATCGGCTTCGGCCATGGATGTCTCCTTGCTCCACAAAAATCGTGTTTTTGGGTGCTACTGCTGCGCCTTGTGGGCGCATCGCGCAGTCCTCGCGCGACGGCTCCGCGGCGAATACGGCGAAGCCGGCAACATCGTGGTCGCCTGCGGGCGACGGCTCAATCCTTGGATACCCTAAGCCAGCGCGGGTTCGTTCAATCCGCAGGCCACGGCACCACCTTGCCTGGATTCAACAAATTGTGCGGGTCGAGCGCCTGCTTGATCAGTCTCATCGTGCGAACCGCGTTTTCGCCGTGCTCCGCGGCAAGGAAGTGCTGCTTGCCCATCCCCACGCCGTGCTCGCCGGTGCAGGTGCCGCCTAGCGCCAGTGCGCGCTCGACGATGCGGTGGTTGAGCGCTTCCGCATGTTCGATCTCGGCCGGGTCGTCCGGATCGACGAGGATGATGGTGTGGAAGTTGCCGTCACCCACATGTCCGACGATGGGCGCGATGAAGCCGGAGGCCGCGATGTCGTCGCGCGTGCCGGCGACGCACTCAGCCAGCCGCGAGATCGGCACGCACACGTCCGAAGTGATGCCGCGGCTGCCGGGGCGAAGATTGAGGCTGGCGAAATAGACGTCGTGGCGGGCCGCCCACAGTCGGCTGCGCTCCTCGGGGCGGCTTGCCCACTCGAAGTCGAGTCCGCCGTGGTCGTGCGCCAGCGTCTGCACGATCCCGGCTTGCTCCTCGACCCCGGTAGGCGAGCCGTGAAACTCGAAGAACAGCATCGGCGCTTCGCGCAGGGTGGTCTTGCTGTAGCGATTGACCGCGCTCACCGTCAGCGCGTCGAGCAGTTCGATCCGCGCGACCGGAACACCGAGCTGGATGGTAGCGATGACGGTACGAACGGCGCTATCCACGTCGGGGAAGGCGCACACGGCGCTGGAAACCGCTTCCGGCAGCGGGTGAAGGCGTACCGTCAGTTCGGTGATGATGCCGAGCGTGCCTTCCGAGCCGATCAGAAGACGTGTGAGGTCGTAACCGGCGGAAGACTTGCGGGCCCGTCCTCCGGTGCGAACGATGCTGCCGTCCGCCATCACCGCCGTGAGGCCCAGCACGTTATCGCGCATCGTGCCGTAGCGGACCGCGTTGGTTCCCGACGCCCGCGTCGCGGCCATGCCGCCAAGGCTGGCATCGGCGCCGGGGTCGATCGGGAAGAACAGGCCGCTGCCGTGAAGCGCGGCATTGAGCTGCTTGCGGGTGACGCCCGGCTGTACGACCACGTCCATGTCCTCGGCGCGAATCGCCAGCACCTTGTTCATTTCGCTGAAGTCGAGGCAGATCCCGCCGCGGATCGCGAGGACGTGTCCCTCCAGCGACGTCCCGGCGCCGTAGGGGATCAGCGGAACGCCGTACTGCGCGCACCGCATTACCACCTCCGCAACCTCCTCGGTGGTGTGGGGAAACAGCACCGCCTGGGGCGGCGCGTCCGGGAAATGCGACTCGTCGTGCCCATGGTGGGCGCGAACACCGCCCGAGGTGGTGTAGCGGCTGCCGAATTTCGTCTGGAGTTCGGTGTCCAGCGCCTCGGGGAGCGCGGCGTTCGCGGGGGCCTGCTGTGTCATCTGTCGTCTCCTGGATATCGTTGTTATCTGGGATGGTGGTGCATTGTGGGCGACCGCCCGCGCGCGGGCCAGCGCCCAAGCGGGCGCTGTTCGCGGGAAATTGCACAAAGTGTTTGACAGCCGTTTGGAACGCCTCTATAGTGCGGCGCTTCTCGCAGGAGGGGTTCCCGAGCGGTCAAAGGGATCAGACTGTAAATCTGACGGCTCTGCCTTCGAAGGTTCGAATCCTTCCCCCTCCACCAAGTTTTTGCGTGTGTGCCTAGCGCGCCACGCGGCGGTAGATGCGAGTCGGCTGCGAGTCGGTGTCAGGTGTTTTGGCATGCGCGGGCGGGTGTAGCTCAATGGTAGAGCAGAAGCCTTCCAAGCTTACGACGAGGGTTCGATTCCCTTCACCCGCTCCAGGTTGCGTTGTTGTGTGCAGTGCCCATGTAGCTCAGTGGTAGAGCACTCCCTTGGTAAGGGAGAGGCCACGTGTTCAATCCACGTCATGGGCACCATTCTTATGCCGCGTCAGGCGTGCGGTTCCGGGTTCGTCCCTGGGATTTCTGATTCTGATTAAAAGGTGTCGATATGGCTAAGGGTAAGTTCGAGCGGACGAAACCGCACGTAAACGTTGGTACGATCGGTCACGTTGACCATGGCAAGACGACGCTGACGGCGGCGATCACCACGATTCTGTCGAAGAAGTTCGGCGGTGAAGCGAAGGCCTACGACCAGATCGACGCGGCGCCGGAAGAAAAGGCGCGTGGCATCACGATCAACACCGCGCACGTCGAGTACGAAACCGCGACCCGTCACTACGCCCACGTCGATTGCCCGGGCCACGCCGACTACGTCAAGAACATGATCACCGGCGCTGCGCAGATGGACGGCGCGATCTTGGTGTGTTCGGCCGCGGACGGCCCGATGCCGCAGACCCGCGAGCACATCCTGCTGGCGCGTCAGGTCGGTGTGCCGTACATCATCGTCTTCCTGAACAAGTGCGACATGGTCGACGACGAAGAGCTGCTCGAGCTGGTCGAAATGGAAGTGCGCGAGCTCCTCTCCAAGTACGACTTCCCGGGCGACGACATCCCCATCGTCAAGGGTTCGGCGCTGAAGGCGCTCGAAGGCGACCAGTCCGACATCGGCGAGCCGGCGATCTTCCGCCTGGCCGACGCGCTGGACAGCTACATCCCGACCCCGGAACGTGCGATCGACAAGCCCTTCCTGCTGCCGATCGAAGACGTGTTCTCGATCTCCGGCCGCGGTACCGTGGTGACCGGTCGTGTCGAGCGCGGCATCGTGAAGGTTGGCGAAGAAATCGAAATCGTCGGCATCAAGCCCACCGTCAAGACCACCTGCACCGGCGTGGAAATGTTCCGCAAGCTGCTGGACCAGGGTCAGGCGGGCGACAACGTCGGCGTGCTGCTGCGCGGCACCAAGCGTGAAGACGTCGAGCGTGGCCAGGTGCTGTGCAAGCCGGGTTCGATCACCCCGCACACCCACTTCACCGGCGAAATCTACGTGCTGTCGAAGGAAGAGGGCGGTCGTCACACCCCGTTCTTCAACAACTACCGTCCGCAGTTCTACTTCCGTACCACCGACGTGACCGGTTCGATCTCGCTGCCCGAAGGCACCGAGATGGTCATGCCGGGCGACAACGTGTCGATCACCGTGAAGCTGATCGCCCCGATCGCCATGGAAGAAGGTCTGCGTTTCGCCATCCGTGAAGGCGGTCGTACCGTCGGCGCCGGCGTCGTTGCCAAGATCATCGAGTAAGGGTGCGCTTTGTAGTCTCTGCCGCAGGGGCATAGCTCAATTGGCAGAGCGTCGGTCTCCAAAACCGAAGGTTGGGGGTTCGATTCCCTCTGCCCCTGCCATACTTTCCGGAAGTCACGACCCAGATGGCCGATAAGTTGAAGGTTGCGCTGGCGATCTTTTTGGTTGCAGCCGGCGTGGTCGGCTTTTACCTGCTGTCCGATCAGGCGCTGGTTCTGCGTGTGCTTTCCGTGCTCGCCGGTCTTGCTGCAGGCGTCACGGTTGCCTGGTTTTCCGAGCCGGGCCGCCGCTTCGCCGAGTTCGCACGCGAGGCCGTGGTCGAGACGAAAAAGGTTGTCTGGCCGAGCCGCAAGGAAACGGTGCAGACCACCGGTATGGTGTTCGCCTTCGTTGTCGTGATGGCGATCTTTCTCTGGCTGACGGACAAGAGCCTGGAGTGGGTGTTGTACGACCTGATTCTGGGCTGGAAATGATCATGACGAAGCGCTGGTATGTCGTGCATGCGTATTCGGGCTTCGAGAAGTCCGTGCAGCGTGCGCTGGTCGACCGCATCAATCGCGCCGGCATGCAGGATGCGTTCGGTCAGATCCTCGTGCCTGTCGAGGAAGTAATCGAGATGAAAGGCGGGCAGAAGAGCATTTCTGAACGCAAGTTCTTCCCCGGCTACGTGCTCGTCGAAATGGAAATGAACGACGAGTCCTGGCACCTCGTCAAATCGACGCCCAAGGTCACCGGTTTTGTCGGCGGTACTGCCAACAAGCCAACTCCGATTTCCGAAAAGGAAGTCGAGAAGATCATGCAGCAGATGCAGGAAGGCGTCGACAAGCCGCGTCCCAAGGTGTTGTTCGAAACCGGCGAAGTGGTGCGCGTGAAGGAAGGCCCTTTCACCGACTTCCATGGTTCGGTTGAAGACGTGAACTACGAAAAGAGCAAGCTGCGGGTGTCGGTGACCATCTTCGGTCGCGCGACGCCGGTAGAACTGGATTTCGCTCAAGTCGAAAAGACTTGAGTGATAGGGCGGGTGCGCTGCACCCGCCTTTGCCCGTTCACGCGGGCATTACGAGGAGCGCCGGATTTCCGGTGCGCTTGTACTCAACTCAGGAGTCAGCCTAAATGGCAAAGAAGATTATCGGTTACATCAAGCTGCAGGTGCCGGCGGGCAAGGCCAACCCCAGCCCCCCGATCGGTCCGGCGCTGGGTCAGCGCGGTCTGAACATCATGGAATTCTGCAAGGCCTTCAATGCCAAGACTCAGGGCTTGGAGCCTGGTCTGCCGATTCCGGTGGTGATCACCGCGTTTGCCGACAAGAGCTTCACCTTCATCATGAAGACGCCGCCGGCGACCATTCTGATCAAGAAGGCGGCTGGCATCCAGAAGGGCTCTCCGAAGCCCCATACCGACAAGGTCGGCTCGATCTCGCGCGCCCAGGTCGAGGAAATCGCCAAGACCAAGATGCCTGACCTCACCGCTGCCGATATGGAAGCCGCCGTGCGTACGATCGCCGGTTCCGCCCGCAGCATGGGCATCACCGTGGAGGGTCTGTAATCATGGCCAAGATTTCCAAGCGTGTTCAGGCGCTCCGCGCCAAGGTCGACCGCAACCGCATCTACCCGGTCGCGGAAGCGCTGGCGCTGGTGAAGGAATGCGCCACTGCCAAGTTTGACGAATCCATCGACGTCGCCGTGAATCTCGGCGTCGACGCGCGTAAGTCCGATCAGGTGGTCCGCGGCTCCGTCGTGCTGCCCGCCGGCACCGGCAAGACCGTTCGCGTGGCGGTGTTCGCCCAGGGCGACAAGGCCGAGGCGGCCCGCGCCGCGGGTGCCGATGTGGTCGGTTTTGACGATCTCGCCGAGCAGGTCAAGGGCGGCACCATCGACTTCGACCTCTGCATCGCCACTCCGGACGCCATGCGCGTTGTCGGTCAGCTCGGCCAGATCCTCGGTCCGCGCGGCCTGATGCCGAACCCGAAGGTCGGTACCGTCACGATGGACGTGACCACCGCGGTGAAGAACGCCAAGGCCGGTCAGGTCCAGTACCGCACCGACAAGGGCGGCCTGGTGCACGCCACCATCGGTCGCGCCTCGTTCGGTGTCGAAGCGCTGCAACAGAACTTGAATGCGTTTATCGAAGCGCTGGTCAAGGCCCGTCCGGCCGCCGCGAAGGGCGTCTATCTGCGCCGCGTCGCGGTCTCCAGCACGATGGGCGCGGGCGTCCGCGTCGAGCCGACCACCGCTTCGGCTTAACGCAAAGCAGGAACTTTGGGACGTCCCTGCGGCTCTCGCTGCAGGGGCGGATCGTCAAAGACCGCAGGTGCGGATGGTCGAGCATCCGTTTAAGCGTCCGTGAGGAAGGCCTGCGCAGACGGTGAGCCCAGAACAGGATTTTGGTCCTCCAGACCGCACTCCTGATCCAGGTCGCCGTGGGTGTGAGGTGCCAATCGGCATCTCGCGTGTGGACTTGAAAGGAGGAAAGACCCGTGGGTCTCAATCTCGATGACAAGAAAGCCGTAGTGGCAGAGGTGTCGGCACAGGTTGCCAACGCCCAGACCATCGCGGTGGCCGAGTATCGCGGCATTGCAGTGGGCGATCTCACTGCGCTGCGTGCCAAGGCCCGCGAATCTGGCGTGTACCTGCGTGTGCTGAAGAACACCCTGGTGCGTCGTGCGATCGCGGAAACCCCGTTTGCCGGCTTGGCCGACCAATTGACCGGTCCGCTGATCTACGGCATCTCCGAGGATCCCGTCGCCGCGGCCAAGGTGCTCAACGACTTCGCCAAGGGTAACGACAAGCTGGTGCTGAAGGCCGGTTCCTATGCGGGCAACGTGCTCGACAAGGCCGGTGTGCAGGCGCTGGCTTCGATCCCGAGCCGCGAGGAACTGCTCGCCAAGCTGCTGGGCGTCATGCAGGCGCCGGTCTCCGGCTTCGCCGGTGCGCTCGCCGCCCTCGCCAAGAAGCGCGAGGAAGAAGGCGCGGCTGCCTGAGCTTCCGCTACTACCGTTTTCAGAATACGTTCGATTTTGGAGTGATTTGATATGGCTATCAGCAAAGACGATATCCTCGAAGCCGTTGGCTCGATGACTGTGATGGAACTGAACGACCTGGTGAAGGCGTTCGAAGAGAAGTTCGGTGTGTCCGCTGCCGCGCTGGCCGTGGCTGCTCCGGGTGCCGGCGGCGCTGCTGCTCCGGCTGCCGAAGAGAAGACCGAGTTCGACGTGATCCTGACCGCCGCCGGCGAGAAGAAGGTCGAAGTCATCAAGGTCGTCCGTGCCGCTACCGGCCTGGGCCTGAAGGAAGCGAAGGACGTCGTCGACGGCGCCCCGAAGGCTGTGAAGGAAGGCATCGCCAAGGCCGACGCCGAAGCGCTGAAGAAGCAACTGGAAGACGCTGGCGCCAAGGTCGAGATCAAGTAATTCTCGCTTTCGCCGCAGGGCTGGCGCTCTCACGAGCGCCAGCCCTTTCGTGCTTTGTATCAAGCGTGAAGCCAGAACCGAGCGCCTTTCGTCATCCGAGGCCCTTCGTTCTGTCTTCCCGACGTTCGACCCCTAGTTCGACCTACTAGCCGGAGCATTCATGGCGTATTCCTACACCGAAAAGAAGCGTATCCGCAAGAGCTTCGCCAAGCGCGCGGCCGTGCTTGATGCGCCTTTCCTGCTCGCCACCCAGATTGAGTCGTTTGCCTCCTTCCTGCAAGCCGAGACTCCGCCGGAGTCGCGTTTCAACCAGGGCCTGCAGGCAGCGTTCACCTCGATCTTTCCGATTTCGAGCCACAGCGGCAACGCCCGGCTCGAGTTCGTCCAGTACATGCTGGGCGAGCCGGCCTTTGACGTGAAGGAATGCCAACAGCGCGGTCTGACGTTTGCTTCGCCGCTGCGCGCCCGCGTGCGGCTGGTGATCATGGATCGCGAGGCGCCGAAGGAGACGATCAAGGAAGTCAAGGAGCAGGAGGTGTACATGGGCGAAATCCCGCTCATGACCACCACCGGATCCTTCGTGATCAACGGGACCGAGCGTGTCATCGTGTCCCAGCTGCACCGTTCGCCCGGCGTGTTCTTCGAGCACGACCGCGGCAAGACGCATTCGTCGGGCAAGCTGCTGTTCTCGGCGCGCATCATCCCCTACCGCGGTTCGTGGCTCGATTTCGAGTTCGATCCCAAGGACTACCTGTATTTCCGCGTCGACCGTCGGCGCAAGATGCCGGTCACCATCCTGCTGCGCGCAATCGGCATGACGCCGGAAGAGATCCTCGAAACCTTCCACGACTTCGATGCCTTCCACCTGTCCGCCGAGGGTGCCCAGTTCGAACTGGTGCCGGATCGCCTGCGTGGTGAGGTTGCGCGCTTCGATATCGTCGACCCCACGGGCAAGGTCATCGTTGCCCGCGACAAGCGCATCACCGCCAAGCACATCCGCGAACTCGATCAGGCCGGCATCAAGATGATCGGCGTTCCGGATGACTTCGTCCTGGGCCGCATCATCGCCCGTAACGTCGTCGACCCCGAAACCGGCGAACTGCTGGCCCGCGCCAACGAGGAGATCACCGAGGACCTGCTCGGCAAGCTGCGCGACGCGGGTGTCCGCGATCTGGTGACGCTGTATGTGAACGACCTCGATCGCGGCGCCTACATCTCGTCCACGCTGCGTATCGACGAAACCGCCGACCAGTGGGCGGCGCGCGTCGCGATCTACCGCATGATGCGTCCGGGCGAGCCGCCCACCGAGGAGGCGGTCGAAGCGCTGTTCCAGGGCCTGTTCTACGCGCCGGAGCGTTACGACCTCTCCACCGTTGGCCGCATGAAGTTCAACCGTCGCGCCTATCCTGAGAAGATCGACGACAAGGCGCCGGGCTGGCTCAAGCGCTTCTACGACAAGGTCGGTCCGCATGGCGAGGAAGGCGAAGGCGTGCTCGCCAACGAGGACATCCTCGCGGTGATCGGCGTGCTGGTCGAGCTGCGCAACGGGCGCGGTGAGATCGACGATATCGACCACCTCGGCAACCGTCGTGTGCGTTCGGTTGGCGAACTCGCCGAGAACCAGTTCCGGGCCGGTCTGGTGCGCGTCGAGCGTGCGGTCAAGGAACGCCTGTCGCAGGCTGAATCCGACAACCTGATGCCCCATGACCTGATCAACGCCAAGCCGATCTCGGCCGCGATCAAGGAGTTCTTCGGCTCGAGCCAGCTCTCCCAGTTCATGGACCAGACCAATCCGCTGTCCGAGATCACCCACAAGCGCCGCGTCTCGGCGCTCGGCCCGGGCGGTCTGACGCGTGAGCGTGCCGGCTTCGAAGTGCGCGACGTGCATCCGACCCACTACGGCCGCGTGTGCCCGATCGAGACCCCGGAAGGTCCGAACATCGGTCTGATCAACTCGCTCGCGGTGTATGCCCGCACCAACCGCCACGGCTTCCTCGAGACGCCGTACCGCAAGGTGACCGACGGCAAGGTCACGGACCAGATCGACTTCCTCTCCGCGATCGAAGAAGGCCAGTACGTGATCGCCCAGGCGAACGCGGAAATCGGCGGCGACGGCGCGCTTGAAGGCGACCTGGTTTCGTGCCGCCACAAGGGTGAGTTCATGCTGGCGACCGCCGATCAGGTCCAGTACATGGACGTGGCGCCGGGCCAGATCGTGTCGGTTGCCGCCTCGCTGATTCCGTTCCTGGAACACGACGATGCGAACCGCGCGCTGATGGGCGCCAACATGCAGCGTCAGGCGGTGCCCTGCCTGCGTCCCGAAAAGCCGCTGGTCGGTACCGGTATCGAACGCACGGTCGCGGTCGACTCCGGCACCGCGGTGCAGGCGATGCGGGGCGGTGTGGTGGACTACGTGGATGCGCAGCGCGTTGTGGTGCGGGTGAACGACAACGAAGCCCTCGCGGGCGAAGTCGGTGTCGACATCTACAACATGATCAAGTACACCCGCTCCAACCAGAACACCAACATCAACCAGCGTCCGGTGGTGCGGGTGGGCGATCTGATCGCCAAGGGTGACGTGATCGCAGACGGCGCTTCGACCGACCTCGGCGAACTTGCCCTCGGCCAGAACATGCTGGTCGCGTTCATGCCGTGGAACGGCTACAACTTCGAAGACTCGATCCTGATCTCCGAGCGCGTGGTGGCGGATGATCGTTTCACCTCGATCCACGTCGAAGAACTCACCGTGGTCGCACGCGACACCAAGCTCGGGCCCGAGGAAATCACCCGCGACATCGCGTCGTTGGGCGAAGCCCAGCTGTCGCGCCTGGACGAATCCGGCATCGTCTACATCGGTGCCGAAGTCGAAGCCGGCGACGTGCTGGTCGGCAAGGTCACGCCGAAGGGCGAGACCCAGCTGACGCCGGAAGAAAAGCTGCTGCGCGCGATCTTCGGCGAGAAGGCGTCGGACGTGAAGGACACCTCGCTGCGCGTGCCGTCCGGCATGACCGGCACCGTGATCGACGTCCAGGTCTTCACCCGTGAAGGCATCGAACGCGACAAGCGCGCGCAGTCGATCATCGACGACCAGCTGCGCAGCTTCAAGACGGACCTCGCCGACCAGATGCGCATCGTCGAGCGCGACGCGTTCGCCCGTATCCAGCGCATGATCGTTGGCCAGAAGGCCAACGGCGGTCCCAAAAAGCTGGCCAAGGGCGCGGCGATCACCGCCGAGTACCTGGAAACCCTCGAGTTCTATCACTGGTTCGACATCCGCATGGCGGATGAAGAGCTGGCGATCCAGCTCGAAGCGGTGCGCGAAGGTCTGGAGAAGACGCGCAAGGACTTCGAGCAGGCCTTCGAGATCAAGAAGAAGAAGCTCACCCAGGGCGACGAACTGCCCCCGGGCGTGCAGAAGATGGTCAAGGTCTATCTGGCGGTGAAGCGTCGTCTGCAGCCGGGCGACAAGATGGCCGGCCGTCACGGTAACAAGGGTGTGGTGTCCAAGATCGTTCCGGTCGAAGACATGCCTTACATGGAAGACGGCACCCCGGTCGATATCGTGCTCAACCCGCTCGGCGTGCCCTCGCGGATGAACATCGGTCAGATTCTCGAAACCCACCTCGGCTGGGCGGCGAAGGGCCTGGGCCAGAAGATCGATCGCCTCCTGCGCGCCAACGCGGCGGCGGGCGAAGTGCGCGGCCTGCTCGAGGAAATCTACAACGGCAGCGGCAAGCCGGAGGATTTCAGCGAATTTACCGACGGCGACGTGATCGAACTGGCTACTAACCTGAAGAAGGGCGTGCCGTTCGCAACCCCGGTGTTCGACGGCGCGAAGGAAGAGGAGATCGCCAAGATGCTCGAACTGGCCGGACTGCCGGTGGGCGGTCAGGTCACGCTGTTCGACGGTCGCACCGGCGAGGCCTTCGAGCGCAAGGTGACGGTGGGCTACAAGCACGTGCTTAAGCTGCACCACCTGGTCGATGACAAGATGCACGCCCGCTCGACCGGCCCGTACTCGCTGGTTACCCAACAGCCGCTGGGTGGCAAGGCGCAGTTCGGCGGCCAGCGTTTCGGGGAAATGGAAGTCTGGGCACTGGAAGCCTACGGCGCGGCTTACACGCTGCAGGAAATGCTGACGGTGAAGTCCGACGACGTGACCGGCCGGACCAAGGTGTACGAAAACATCGTCAAGGGCGAACACAAGATCGATTCCGGCATGCCGGAGTCCTTCAACGTGCTGGTGAAGGAAATCCGCTCGCTCGCGATCGACATCGATCTCGACCGCGAGTGACCCGGAAGCCAAACCTGCCTGCGATTGAATCCCGGGGACGCGGCTTCGCCGCCGCGTCCCGGATGGAGTGATACATGAAGAGCCTGCTCGCTGACCTGTTCAAGCAAACCCTGCCGAACGAGGAAGAGTTCGACGCGATCACCATCGGTCTCGCGTCGCCGGATAAGATCCGCTCGTGGTCCTACGGTGAGGTGAAGAAGCCCGAGACCATCAACTACCGTACCTTCAAGCCGGAACGCGACGGCCTGTTCTGCGCCAAGATTTTCGGCCCGGTGAAGGACTACGAGTGCCTGTGCGGCAAGTACAAGCGCCTCAAGCACCGTGGTGTGATCTGCGAGAAGTGCGGCGTCGAGGTGACCCTCTCCAAGGTGCGCCGCGAGCGCATGGGTCACATCGAACTGGCCAGCCCGGTTGCCCACATCTGGTTCCTGAAGAGCCTGCCGAGCCGCCTCGGCATGGTGCTCGACATGACCCTGCGCGACATCGAGCGCGTGCTGTACTTCGAAGCCTTCGTCGTGGTTGAGCCGGGCATGACCCCGCTCAACCGCGCCCAGCTGCTCACCGAAGACGACTACCTCGCCAAGGTCGAGGAATACGGCGACGACTTCGACGCCGTGATGGGTGCCGAGGGCATCCGCGAGCTGCTGCGCACGCTCGACGTGAACCAGGAGATCGAACGCCTGCGTTCCGACCTGGAGACGACCGGTTCCGAAGCCAAGATCAAGAAGTTCTCCAAGCGCCTGAAGGTGCTTGAGGCCTTCCAGCAATCCGGCATCAAGCCGGAATGGATGATCCTGGAAGTGCTGCCGGTGCTGCCGCCGGATCTGCGCCCGCTGGTGCCGCTGGATGGTGGCCGCTTCGCGACGTCCGACCTGAACGACCTCTACCGCCGCGTCATCAACCGCAACAACCGCCTGAAGCGCCTGCTCGAACTGAAGGCGCCGGACATCATCGTCCGCAACGAAAAGCGCATGCTGCAGGAGTCGGTGGACTCCCTGCTCGACAACGGCCGCCGCGGCAAGGCGATGACCGGTGCCAACAAGCGTCCGCTGAAGTCGCTGGCCGACATGATCAAGGGCAAGGGCGGCCGCTTCCGCCAGAACCTGCTCGGCAAGCGGGTGGACTACTCCGGTCGTTCCGTGATTACCGTGGGCCCGCAGCTCAAGCTGCACCAGTGCGGTCTGCCCAAGCTGATGGCGCTCGAGCTGTTCAAGCCCTTCATCTTCAACAAGCTCGAACTGATGGGGCTGGCGACGACCATCAAGCAGGCCAAGAAGATGGTGGAGTCGCAGGAGCCGGTGGTGTGGGACATCCTCGAAGATGTCATCCGCGAACACCCGGTGATGCTGAACCGCGCGCCCACGCTGCACCGTCTCGGCATCCAGGCTTTTGAGCCGGTGCTGATCGAAGGCAAGGCGATCCAGCTGCATCCGCTGGTCTGCGTGGCGTTCAACGCCGACTTCGACGGTGACCAGATGGCCGTCCACGTGCCGCTGTCGCTGGAAGCGCAAATGGAAGCGCGCACGCTGATGCTGGCCTCCAACAACGTGCTGTCGCCCGCCAACGGCGACCCGATCATCGTTCCGTCGCAGGACATCGTGCTCGGCCTGTACTACGCGACCCGCGAAGGCGTGAACGTGCCGGGCGAAGGCATGCTGTTTACCGACGTGGGTGAAGTGAAGCGCGCCTACGAGTCGGGTCAGATCTCGCTGCACGCCCGCGTGACGGTGCGTCTGAAGGAGTTCGACCGCGGTCCGGAGGGGGAGCGCATCGAGCGCGTGGTGCGTCACAACACCACCGCCGGCCGTGCCATCCTGTCGGAGATCCTGCCGGCAGGCCTGCCTTTCAGCGTGATCGACAAGCCGCTGAAGAAGAAGGAAATCTCGAAGCTGATCAACGCGTCGTTCCGCCGCTGCGGCCTGCGCGCGACGGTGATCTTCGCCGATCAGCTGATGCAATACGGCTACCGTCTCGCGACCCGCGCCGGTATCTCGATCGCGGTCAAGGACATGCTGGTGCCGGATCTGAAGGAAGACCTGATCCGCGCCGCCGAAGCCGAAGTCAAGGAAATCGCACAGCAGTACACGTCGGGTCTGGTGACCGACGGCGAGCGCTACAACAAGGTCGTGGATATCTGGGGGCGCTGCGGCGACCAGGTGGCCAAGGCGATGATGGAGCAGCTCGGCCAGGAGCCGGTGGTCGACCGCAACGGCAATACCGTTAAGCAGGAAGCGTTCAACTCCATCTACATGATGGCCGACTCCGGGGCCCGTGGTTCGGCGGCGCAGATCCGTCAGCTGGCCGGCATGCGCGGCCTGATGGCGAAACCGGACGGCTCGATCATCGAGACGCCGATCACGACCAACTTCCGCGAAGGCCTGAACGTTCTGCAGTACTTCATCTCGACCCACGGCGCCCGTAAGGGTCTGGCGGATACCGCGCTGAAGACCGCGAACTCCGGCTACCTCACCCGCCGTCTGGTCGACGTGACGCAGGATCTGGTCGTCATCGAAGACGATTGCGGCACGCGCGAAGGCTTCAACATGAAGGCCCTGATCGAGGGCGGTGAAGTGGTCGAACCGCTGCGCGAACGCATCCTCGGCCGCGTCTGCGCCGAGGACGTGGTCAATCCGGATACCCAGGAAACCGCCATCGAGGCCGGCACCCTGCTCGACGAGGACATGGTCGACCTGATCGAAAGCCTCGGCGTCGATGAGGTCAAGGTCCGCACCCCGCTGACCTGCGAAACGCGCTACGGCCTGTGCGCCAAGTGCTATGGCCGCGACCTCGGCCGCGGCGCGATGGTCAATGCCGGCGAGGCCGTCGGCGTCATCGCGGCGCAGTCGATCGGCGAGCCGGGCACGCAGCTGACCATGCGTACCTTCCACGTCGGTGGCGCGGCCTCCCGGGCGGCTGCGGCGAGCGGTGTCGAAGCCAAGTCGAGCGGTACGATCCGCTTCGCCGGCAACATGCGCTACGTGGCCAACGCCAAGGGCGAGAAGGTCGTCATTGCACGTTCCGCCGAAGTGGTGGTGGCCGACGACATGGGCCGCGAGCGTGAGCGTCACAAGCTGCCGTACGGCGCGATGCTGCTGGTCGATGACGGCGCCCAGGTCAAGGCAGGCGCCCAACTGGCGTCGTGGGATCCGCACACCCGCCCGATCGTCACCGAGTACTCCGGTACGGTGAAGTTCGAGAACGTCGAAGAAGGCGTGACGGTTGCGAAGCAGATCGACGAGGTCACCGGCCTGTCGACGCTCGTGGTCATCGATTCGAAGCGTCGCTCCAGCTCCGGCGCCGCCAAGGGCGTGCGTCCGCAGGTGAAGCTGCTGGACGAGAACGGCGAAGAGGTGCGGATCGCCGGCACCGACCACGCGGTCGCGATCACCTTCCAGGTCGGCTCGCTGATCACCGTGAAGGACGGCCAGCAGGTCAGCGTCGGCGACATCCTGGCCCGTATCCCGCAGGAATCGGCGAAGACGCGCGACATTACCGGCGGTCTGCCGCGTGTGGCGGAACTGTTCGAAGCGCGTTCGCCGAAGGACGCCGGCCTGCTGGCCGAGTACACCGGTACGGTTTCGTTCGGCAAGGACACCAAG
Organism: Azoarcus olearius; assembly: GCF_001682385.1. NCBI lineage: Bacteria > Pseudomonadati > Pseudomonadota > Betaproteobacteria > Rhodocyclales > Zoogloeaceae > Azoarcus > Azoarcus olearius. The sequence continues at coordinate 3,834,758 of NZ_CP016210.1, read as the reverse complement.
GGCAAGCAGCGTCTCGTGATCACCGAGCCGGACGGCACGGTGCATGAGTTCCTGATCCCGAAGGACAAGCACCTGATGGTCCACGACGGCCAGGTGGTGAACAAGGGTGAGCTGATCGTCGACGGTCCGGCGGATCCGCACGACATCCTGCGTCTGCAGGGCATCAACGAACTTGCGCGCTACATCATCGACGAGGTGCAGGACGTCTATCGTCTGCAAGGCGTGAAGATCAACGACAAGCACATCGAGGTGATCGTCCGCCAGATGCTGCGTCGCGTCGTCATCACCGATCCGGGCGATACCAAGTTCATCCGCGAGGAGCAGGTCGAGCGCTCGGAAGTGCTGGACGAGAACGATCGCATCGAGGCGGAAGGCAAGCTGCCGGCGCAGTACGAAAACGTGCTGCTGGGTATTACCAAGGCGTCGCTGTCCACCGACTCGTTCATCTCGGCGGCCTCGTTCCAGGAAACCACCCGCGTGCTGACCGAAGCGGCGATCATGGGCAAGCGCGACGAACTGCGTGGCCTGAAGGAGAACGTCATCGTCGGTCGCCTGATCCCCGCCGGTACCGGCCTGGCCTACCACCGCAGCCGTCGCTCGCAGTCGGCCGGAGAGGACCTCGGCATCGAGCACGCGTGGGCGCCGATCGAAACGCCCGCCGAGGAGCAGCACGACATTTCCGCGAGTTGACTCCGGCGGGATAATCGGAATAAAATCCGGCCTCTTTTTGTGGACTGACCAATCGTAGTCAGTCGCAGCCGGAATAATCCGCCCGAGGCGGCCCGTGGTGGGCTGCCTCGGTTTTTTGGGAAATTCTTAAGCTATGCCAACAATCAATCAGCTTGTCCGCAAGCCGCGTCAGATGGACGTCGTCAAGAGCAAGGTTCCTGCTCTCGAAGCCTGCCCGCAGAAGCGCGGCGTCTGCACCCGTGTCTATACCACGACCCCGAAGAAGCCGAACTCCGCGCTGCGTAAGGTTGCGAAGGTTCGTCTGACCAATGGTTTCGAGGTCATCTCCTACATCGGCGGCGAAGGTCACAACCTGCAGGAGCACTCGGTTGTCCTGATCCGCGGCGGCCGTGTGAAGGACTTGCCTGGTGTGCGTTATCACATCGTGCGTGGTTCCCTTGACCTTCAAGGCGTCAAGGACCGGAAGCAGTCGCGCTCGAAGTACGGCGCCAAGCGTCCGAAGAAAGCCTGATTGTCGGCACACGAAAATTATTGAGAGGTTGTCATGCCGCGTCGTCGTGAAGTACCGAAGCGTGAAGTTCTCCCGGATCCGAAGTTCGCTTCCCAGGATGTTTCCAAGTTCATCAACGTGATCATGCAGTCCGGCAAGAAGTCGGTTGCGGAGCGCATCGTCTACGGCGCGTTCGATCACATCACCGCGAAGGCGAGCAAGGATCCGCTCGAAGTGTTCGCGGCCGCCGTTGCCAACGTGAAGCCGGTTGTTGAAGTGAAGAGCCGCCGCGTCGGTGGTGCCAACTACCAGGTTCCGGTCGAAGTGCGTCCGTCGCGCCGCATGGCGCTGTCGATGCGCTGGTTGCGCGAAGCTGCGCGCAAGCGTGCCGAAAAGTCGATGGCTCAGCGCCTCGCTGGCGAGCTGCTCGAGGCGGCGGAAGGCCGCGGCGCCGCGATGAAGAAGCGCGAAGAAGTGCACCGGATGGCCGAAGCCAACAAGGCGTTCTCGCACTACCGCTTCTGATCTGTACGGTCGGCGGTAATTCGGGCCCTGTGAAGGGCTCGATTGTTTTGTAACGCAACAATCAGATCATCGCGCTTTTCAACGCGATTACCGGAAGGCAGGAATAACATCGTGGCTCGCAAGACTCCTATTGAGCGCTACCGCAATATCGGTATTTCCGCTCACATCGACGCCGGCAAGACGACTACCACCGAGCGGATCCTTTACTACACCGGTGTGAACCACAAGATCGGTGAAGTGCATGACGGCGCCGCAACCATGGACTGGATGGCGCAGGAGCAGGAGCGCGGGATCACGATCACGTCCGCGGCGACGACCTGCTTCTGGAAGGGCATGGATCTGAACTTCCCCGAGCATCGCTTCAACATCATCGACACCCCGGGGCACGTCGACTTCACCATCGAAGTCGAGCGTTCCATGCGCGTGCTCGACGGCGCCTGCATGGTGTATTGCGCCGTCGGTGGCGTGCAGCCCCAGTCGGAGACCGTGTGGCGCCAGGCGACCAAGTACAAGGTGCCGCGTCTCGCGTTCGTCAACAAGATGGACCGCTCGGGCGCCAACTTCTACAAGGTCGTCGACCAGATGAAGATGCGTCTGAAGGCCAACCCGGTGCCTATCGTGCTGCCGATCGGCGCGGAAGAAGGCTTCAAGGGTGTCGTCGATCTGATCAAGATGAAGGCGATCATCTGGGACGAAGCCTCCCAGGGCATGAAGTTCGAGTATCAGGACATCCCGGCCGAACTCCAGGGCGATGCCGAAACCTGGCGCGAGCAGATGGTTGAAGCGGCCGCCGAGGCCAACGAAGACCTGATGAACGAGTATCTCGAGAACGGCGATCTGTCCGAAGAGAAGATCAAGCTCGGTCTGCGCACCCGTACGATCGCGTGTGAAATCCAGCCGATGCTGTGCGGTACCGCCTTCAAGAACAAGGGCGTGCAGCGCATGCTCGACGCGGTCATCGAGTTCCTGCCGTCGCCGGTCGATATCCCGCCTGTTGCCGGTGTGGACGACAACGAGAAGGAAGTCACCCGCAAGGCGGATGACAAGGAAAAGTTTGCTGCGCTCGCGTTCAAGCTGATGACCGACCCGTTCGTCGGCCAGCTGACCTTCGTTCGCGTCTATTCCGGCGTGCTGAATTCCGGTGAGACCGTGCTGAACTCGGTCAAGAACAAGAAGGAGCGCATCGGCCGCATCCTGCAGATGCACGCGAACGAGCGCGAGGAAATCAAGGAAGTGCTCGCTGGCGACATCGCTGCGTGCGTGGGTCTGAAGGAAGTGACCACCGGCGAGACGCTGTGCGATCCGTCGGCGCCGATCATCCTGGAGCGCATGGTGTTCCCGGATCCGGTGATCCACGTCGCTGTCGAGCCGAAGACCAAGGGCGACCAGGAAAAGATGGGTATCGCGCTGGGCCGCCTGGCTGCGGAGGATCCGTCCTTCCGTGTGCGCACGGACGAAGAGTCTGGCCAGACCATCATTTCCGGTATGGGTGAGCTGCACCTCGAGATCATCGTTGACCGCATGAAGCGCGAGTTCAACGTCGAAGCCAACGTGGGTGCGCCGCAGGTTGCGTACCGCGAGGCGATCCGCAAGGCGGTCGAACAGGAAGGCAAGTTCGTCAAGCAGTCCGGCGGCCGCGGTCAGTACGGTCACGTCTGGATCAAGCTGGAGCCGAACGAAACCGGCAAGGGCTACGAGTTCGTCGACGCGATCAAGGGTGGCGTGGTGCCGCGCGAGTACATCCCGGCGGTCGACAAGGGTCTGCAGGAAACGCTGCCTAATGGCGTTCTGGCCGGCTTCCCGGTGGTTGACGTCAAGGTCACGCTGTTCGACGGCTCCTACCACGACGTCGATTCGAATGAAAACGCGTTCAAGATGGCTGCTTCGATGGCCTTCAAGGACGCGATGCGCAAGGCCAATCCGATCCTGCTCGAGCCGATGATGGCGGTGGTGGTCGAGACGCCGGAAGATTACATGGGCAACGTGATGGGCGACCTGTCCGGTCGTCGGGGCATTGTCCAGGGCATGGACGATCTGCCTGGCGGCATGAAGGAGATCAAGGCCGAGGTTCCGCTGGCCGAGATGTTCGGCTACGCGACCCAGCTGCGTTCGCTGACTCAGGGCCGCGCCACCTACTCCATGGAATTCAAGCACTACTCCGAAGCGCCGAAGAGCGTCGCGGAGGCGGTGATCAGCAATCGCAAGTAATCAACCGAAACCTCACGAGGACAAGCAATGGCTAAGGGTAAGTTCGAGCGGACGAAACCGCACGTAAACGTTGGTACGATCGGTCACGTTGACCACGGCAAGACGACGCTGACGGCGGCGATCACCACGATTCTGTCGAAGAAGTTCGGCGGTGAAGCGAAGGCCTACGACCAGATCGACGCGGCGCCGGAAGAAAAGGCGCGTGGCATCACCATCAACACCGCGCACGTCGAGTACGAAACCGCGACCCGTCACTACGCCCACGTCGATTGCCCGGGCCACGCTGACTACGTCAAGAACATGATCACCGGCGCTGCGCAGATGGACGGCGCGATCCTGGTGTGTTCGGCCGCGGACGGCCCGATGCCGCAGACCCGCGAGCACATCCTGCTGGCGCGTCAGGTCGGTGTGCCGTACATCATCGTCTTCCTGAACAAGTGCGACATGGTCGACGACGAAGAGCTGCTCGAGCTGGTCGAAATGGAAGTGCGCGAACTGCTCTCCAAGTACGACTTCCCGGGCGATGACATTCCCATCGTCAAGGGTTCGGCGCTGAAGGCGCTCGAAGGCGACCAGTCCGACATCGGCGAGCCGGCGATCTTCCGCCTGGCCGACGCGCTGGACAGCTACATCCCGACCCCGGAGCGTGCGATCGACAAGCCCTTCCTGCTGCCGATCGAAGACGTGTTCTCGATCTCCGGCCGCGGTACCGTGGTGACCGGTCGTGTCGAGCGCGGCATCGTGAAGGTTGGCGAAGAAATCGAAATCGTCGGCATCAAGCCCACCGTCAAGACCACCTGCACCGGCGTGGAAATGTTCCGCAAGCTGCTGGACCAGGGTCAGGCGGGCGACAACGTCGGCGTGCTGCTGCGCGGCACCAAGCGTGAAGACGTCGAGCGTGGCCAGGTGCTGTGCAAGCCGGGTTCGATCACCCCGCACACCCACTTCACCGGCGAAATCTACGTGCTGTCGAAGGAAGAGGGCGGTCGTCACACCCCGTTCTTCAACAACTACCGTCCGCAGTTCTACTTCCGTACCACCGACGTGACCGGTTCGATCTCGCTGCCCGAAGGCACCGAGATGGTCATGCCGGGCGACAACGTGTCGATCACCGTGAAGCTGATCGCCCCGATCGCCATGGAAGAAGGCCTGCGTTTCGCCATCCGTGAAGGCGGTCGTACCGTCGGCGCCGGCGTCGTTGCCAAGATCATCGAGTAATATCGTTTCAGGGGCGGGCCATCGTGGCCCGCCCTCTCGCTCTTTGGGAATTTCCTCATGCAAAACCAGAAGATCCGTATCCGCCTGAAGGCTTTCGACTATCGCCTGATCGACCAGTCCGCGCTGGAGATCGTCGATACCGCCAAGCGCACCGGCGCCGTGGTTCGTGGGCCGGTGCCGCTGCCGACTCGTATCGAGCGCTTCAACCTGCTGCGTTCGCCGCACGTCAACAAGACTTCGCGCGACCAGATGGAGATTCGCACCCATCAGCGTCTGATGGACATCATCGACCCGACGGACAAGACCGTCGATGCGCTGATGAAGCTCGATCTGCCGGCGGGCGTGGACGTCGAGATCAAGCTGCAGTAAGCTTCTCCTCTTGCAGTGAAGGTGAAAAGGCCGGTATAATCCGGCCTTTGTGCCTATTGGCGCATTAATTTGTGTTACCCCCGGTCAATCGCAACCGGGACTCAGGAGAAAAAAATGAGTCTAGGCCTTGTTGGTCGCAAGGTCGGCATGACTCGCATCTTTGCGGATGATGGGCGTTCCATCCCCGTGACGGTGCTTGACGTGTCCGATAACAAAGTGACCCAGATCAAGACGCCTGAAGCCGATGGTTATTCCGCGGTTCAGGTCGCCTTTGGCAAGCGCCGCGCAAGTCGCGTCGTGAAGCCGATCGCTGGTCATCTCGCCAAGGCGGGCGTCGAGCCCAGCCGCGTGCTGAAGGAGTTTCGCGTGGAGCCGGAAGGCCTCGCGAGTCTGAAGGCGGGCGATCAAGTCAGCGTCGAAATTTTCTCGGTTGGGCAGAAGGTCGATGTGACCGGTGTGTCGATCGGTAAGGGTTTCTCCGGTCCGATCAAGCGTCACAACTTCTCCTCGAACCGCGCCTCCCACGGTAACTCCGTGTCGCATAACTCGCCGGGTTCGATCGGTATGGCGCAGGATCCGGGTCGCGTCTTCCCGGGTAAGCGCATGGCTGGTCAATACGGTGCGGTTCAGCGCACCACGCTCGGGCTCGAGGTCGTGCGCGTCGATGCCGAGCGTCAGCTGCTTCTCGTCAAGGGTGCCGTTCCGGGTGCCAAGGGCGGCGACGTGGTCGTTCGTCCGGCTATCAAGGCGTAAGGGAGCGAGGCGTAATGGAACTCAAATTGTTGAATGAACAGGGCCAGCCTGCTTCGACGCTCGATGCGTCGGATGTGCTGTTCGCCCGCGAGTACAACGAAGCGCTCGTTCACCAGGTCGTCACTGCCTATCTCGCCAACGCGCGCTCGGGTAATCGCGCCCAGAAGGGGCGTTCCGAGATCGCGAAGTCGACCCGCAAGCCGTTCCGGCAGAAGGGTACCGGCAATGCGCGCGCCGGTATGGCGTCGAGCCCGCTGTGGCGTGGCGGCGGCAAGATCTTCCCGAACAGCCCTGACGAGAACTTCTCGCAGAAGGTGAATCGGAAGATGTATCGCGCCGGTGTTGCCGCAATCCTGTCGCAACTCGCCCGCGAAGACCGTCTCGCCGTGGTCGACAACTTCAGCGTCGAAGCGCCGAAGACTCGTCTGCTGGCCGAGAAGCTGAAGGGTATGGGGCTGGATTCCGTGCTCGTGATCACCGATGGTCTCGACGAGAACCTGTTCCTGTCGTCGCGCAACCTGCACAAGGTGCTGGTGCTCGACGTGCACGAAACTGATCCGGTGTCGCTGGTGCGGTTCCCGAAGGTGCTGGTCACCAAGGGTGCGCTGGCCAAGATGGAGGAAGCGTGGCAATGAGCGCGATCAGCCAGGAACGTCTGCTGCAGGTGCTGCTCGCCCCGCAGATCTCCGAGAAGGCGACCTATGTCGCCGACAAGAACGAGCAGGTGGTCTTCAAGGTCGCCACGAGCGCGACCAAGCCTGAAGTGAAGGCCGCCGTCGAGCTGCTTTTCAAGGTCGAGGTCAAGTCGGTTCAGATCTCGAACGTCAAGGGCAAGTCCAAGCGTTTCGGCAAAATGATGGGTCGCCGCAAGGACTGGAAGAAGGCCTTCGTCTGCCTCAAGCCCGGCCAGGAAATCAACTTTGTGGCTGGGGAGTAATCGATCATGGCACTGGTAAAACTGAAGCCTACCTCGGCCGGCCGTCGCGGCATGGTCAAGGTGGTCAATCCTGATCTGTACAAGGGTCGTCCCCACGACGCACTGACTGAGAAGAAGACCAGCAAGGCCGGTCGGAACAACAGCGGGCGCGTGACTGTTCGCCACCAGGGCGGTGGTCACAAGATGCACTATCGCGTCATCGATTTCCGTCGCAACAAGGACGGCATCGCGGCGAAGGTCGAGCGCATCGAGTACGACCCGAACCGTTCGGCCAACATCGCCCTGCTGTGCTACGCCGACGGCGAGCGTCGCTACATCATCGCTCCGCGCGGTGTTGAGGTCGGGCAGCAGCTGATGTCCGGCGCCGAAGCGCCGATCAAGGCCGGTAACGCACTGCCGATCCGCAACATCCCGGTCGGCTCGACGATCCATTGCGTCGAAATGATGCCCGGCAAGGGTGCGCAGATTGCGCGCGCTGCGGGTACGTCGGTTCAGCTGCTTGCGCGCGAGGGCGCTTACGCCCAGTTGCGCCTGCGGTCCGGCGAAATCCGTCGTGTGCACGTCGAGTGTCGCGCGACGATCGGCGAGGTTGGCAACGAAGAGCACAGTCTGCGCAAGATCGGTAAGGCGGGCGCCAATCGCTGGCGCGGTATCCGCCCGACGGTTCGCGGTGTCGCGATGAACCCGGTGGATCACCCGCACGGCGGCGGCGAAGGCCGTACCGGCGAGGGTCGCGTGCCGGTGAGCCCGTGGGGTACGCCGGCGAAGGGTTACCGCACCCGTCGCAACAAGCGCACCGACAACATGATCGTGCAGCGTCGTCATAAGCGTTAAGGGGTAACAGATGGCACGTTCTATCAAGAAAGGCCCGTTTATCGACGCGCACCTTCTGAAGAAGGTTGACGCCGCGCGGGCGAGCAACGACAAGCGTCCGATCAAGACTTGGTCGCGCCGCTCCACGGTCCTGCCGGACTTCGTGGGTCTTACGATTGCGGTCCACAACGGCCGCCAGCACATCCCGGTGTACGTGTCCGAGAACATGGTCGGTCACAAGCTCGGCGAGTTTGCCCTGACCCGTACGTTCAAGGGTCACGCGGCGAGCAAGAAGGCCAAGAGGTAAGCCGACATCATGGAAACTAAAGCTATTCTCCGTGGCGTCCGCCTGTCCGCTCAGAAGGGTCGGCTGGTTGCAGACCTGGTGCGCGGCAAGTCGGTCGACCAGGCGCTGAACATTCTGGCCTTCTCGCCCAAGAAGGGCGCGAAGATCATTCGCAAGGTGGTCGAGTCTGCGATTGCGAACGCCGAGCACAACGACGGCGCCGACATCGACGCGCTGAAGGTCAAGACCATCTACGTGGAAGAGGGCACTACCCTCAAGCGTTTCACCGCGCGTGCGAAGGGTCGTGGCAACCGCATCCTCAAGCCCACCTGCCACGTCTTCGTGACGGTCGGCGAGTAAGGAGTAGATATGGGTCAGAAAATCCATCCGACTGGCTTCCGCCTCGCTGTCACGCGTGATTGGGGTTCGCGCTGGTTCGCATCCAGCCGCGACTTCTCCAAGATGTTGCACGAGGACCTGAAGGTCCGCGATTACCTGAAGAAGCGTCTTGCTCACGCCTCCGTCGGTCGCGTCGTGATCGAGCGTCCGGCGAAGAACGCCCGCGTCACGCTGTTCAGCGCGCGTCCCGGCGTCGTGATCGGCAAGAAGGGCGAAGACATCGAGGCGCTCAAGCGCGACCTGCAGAAGATCGTTGGCGTGCCGGTGCACGTGAACATCGAAGAGGTCCGCAAGCCCGAGATCGATGCCAAGCTGATTGCCGACTCGATCGCGCAACAACTCGAAAAGCGGATCATGTTCCGTCGTGCGATGAAGCGCGCGATGCAGAATGCCATGCGCCTGGGCGCGCAGGGTATCAAGATCATGAGCTCCGGGCGTCTGAACGGTGCGGAAATTGCCCGTACCGAGTGGTACCGCGAGGGTCGCGTGCCGCTTCATACGCTGCGCGCCAACATCGACTACGGTGTCTCGGAAGCCCAGACCACCTACGGTGTGATCGGCATCAAGGTGTGGGTATTCAAGGGCGAAATGCTGGGTCGCAACGAGCAGCCGGTCGTTGCCGAACCCGAAGCCGACAACCGTCGCGGTCGTCGCGGTGCGCCGCGTAACGACGGTGGCGAGGGTCGTCCGGGTCGTCGTCCCGCTCGCCGCGGTGACGGCCAGGGTCGGCAAGAAGATAGCAGGAGTGAATGATGCTGCAGCCGTCGAGAAGGAAATACCGCAAGGAGCAGAAAGGTCGCAACACCGGCCTGGCGACGCGCGGCACCAAGGTCAGCTTCGGTGATTTCGGTCTGAAGGCGATTGCCCGCGGTCGTCTGACTGCCCGTCAGATTGAATCCGCGCGTCGCGCGATGACTCGCCACATCAAGCGTGGCGGTCGGATCTGGATCCGGATTTTCCCGGACAAGCCGATTTCGAAGAAGCCCGCGGAAGTGCGGATGGGTAACGGTAAGGGTAACCCCGAGTACTGGGTCGCTGAGATCCAGCCCGGCAAGGTGCTCTACGAGATGGACGGCGTGGACGAGGCGCTCGCCCGCGAAGCTTTCCGGCTTGCCGCCGCCAAGCTTCCGCTCGAGACCGTGTTTGTCACTCGTCAGGTGGGGTAAGCATGAAAGCGAGTGAACTTCGCGCCAAGAGCGTGGACGAATTGAACGGAGAGTTGCTTGAGTTGTTGAAGGCGCAGTTTTCGCTGCGCATGCAACTGGCTACCCAGCAACTGAGCAATACCAGTCAGATTGGCAAGGTGCGCCGGGACATCGCCCGGGTGCGCACCCTCCTTCGGGAAAAGGCGGGCCAGAAATGAGCGAGCAAGTTGAAAAGGTTCGCCGCGCCCTGATCGGGCGCGTGGTGAGCGACAAGATGCAGAAGACGGTGACCGTGCTGGTCGAGCGTCGTGTCAAGCACCCGCTTTACGGCAAGATCATTACCCGCTCCGCCAAGTACCACGCCCACGTGGAAGACGGCGGTGCTGGCGAAGGCGATCTGGTCGAGATCGAGGAGTGCCGTCCGATTTCGCGCACCAAGACCTGGCGCGTGACGCGAGTAGTGGAAAAGGCGCGGGTCATCTGATCCGCGGCTGCAGAAATTCTGCAAAGACAGCTTGGCGCCTCGGTGCCAGGCTGTTATACTTTTAAATCTTTGCTCCGGTGCTCGCTCGGGGCATTCCGCCCTGACGGGTTCCAAGACTGACCGCGTAGCGGGATAAGTTGGAGATATATCCATGATTCAAATGCAGTCCAAGTTGGACGTTGCTGACAACACCGGTGCGCGTTCGGTTATGTGCATCAAGGTGCTGGGCGGCTCCAAGCGTCGGTACGCCAGTATCGGCGACATCATCAAGGTCACCGTGAAAGACGCCGCCCCGCGTGGTCGCGTCAAGAAGGGTGACGTCTACAACGCAGTCGTTGTCCGTACTGCCAAGGGTGTTCGTCGTCCGGACGGCTCGCTGGTGAAGTTCGATAACAACGCCGCGGTGCTTCTGAACAACAAGCTCGAGCCGATCGGCACGCGCATCTTTGGGCCGGTGACGCGCGAACTGCGCTCCGAGCGCTTCATGAAGATCGTGTCGCTTGCGCCGGAAGTGCTCTGAGGAGTCTTACTGATGAACAAGATCCGCAAGGGTGATGAGGTTGTTGTCCTGGCCGGCAAGGATCGCGGTCGTCGGGGTGCCGTGTTGCGCCGCGTCGATGACGAGCGTGTCGTTGTGGAGGGTGTGAATCGGGTGAAGAAGCACGTTCGTCCGAATCCGCTCAAGGGTGAAGTGGGTGGCATTGTCGAGAAGGAAATGCCGATCCACGTTTCTAACGTCGCGCTGTTCAATCCCGCTGCGCAGAAGGCTGATCGCGTCGGGATCAAGGTGCTTGAAGATGGTCGCAAGGTGCGCTTCTTCAAGTCGAACGGTGAGCTGGTGGACGCTTAAGGAGTGGCAATGGCTCGCTTGCAACAGTTTTACAAGGACGAAGTTGTTCCGCAGCTGCTGAAGCAGTTCGGTTACAAGTCCGTCATGGAAGTGCCGCGCATCACCAAGATCACCCTCAATATGGGTGTCGGTGAGGCTGTCGGTGACAAGAAGGTGCTGGAGAATGCGATTGGCGACATGACCAAGATCGCAGGTCAGAAGCCGGTTGCCACGAAGGCGCGCAAGTCCATCGCTGGCTTCAAGATCCGTGAAGGCTATCCGATCGGCTGCATGGTTACGCTGCGCGGCCCGCGCATGTTTGAGTTCTTCGATCGTCTCGTGACCGTGGCGCTGCCGCGTGTGCGCGACTTCCGCGGTATCGCCGCGAAGGGTTTCGACGGTCGGGGTAACTACAACCTGGGCGTCAAGGAGCAGATCATTTTCCCCGAAATCGAGTACGACAAGATCGACGCGCTTCGCGGGATGAATATCAGCATTACCACGACGGCGAAGAGCGACGACGAGGCTCGTGCTCTGCTCGCGGCGTTCAAGTTCCCGTTCAAGAATTGAGGTTGAAATGGCGAAACTCGCTCTGATCAATCGCGAAGAGAAGCGTCGCAAGCTGGTGGAGAAGTTTGCTGCCAAGCGTGCCGCCCTGGTCGCCCAGGTCAAGGATACCAAGCTGTCGGAAGAGGAGCGCATGGCTGCTCGCCTGGCGCTGCAGCAGCTCCCGCGCAATGCAAATCCGACTCGCGGCCGCAATCGCTGCAGTCTCACCGGGCGTCCTCGTGGCGTCTTCCGCAAGTTCGGTCTGTGTCGTAACAAGCTGCGCGAAATCGCTTTCCGCGGCGAAGTGCCGGGCATGACCAAGGCGAGCTGGTAAGGAGAATTCGAAGATGAGTATGTCCGATCCTATCGCCGACATGCTGACGCGCATCCGCAACGGCCAGCAGGCCCAGAAGGCGAGCGTCACGATGCCGTCCTCCAAGGTGAAGGTTGCGATCGCGAAGGTGCTGCAAGACGAAGGTTACATCGAAGGTTTTTCCGTTCGCGAAGGCGAAGGCAAGGCCGTTCTCGATGTGGCGCTGAAGTATTACGCCGGCCGTCCGGTGATCGAGCGTATCGAGCGCGTCAGCCGTCCTGGTCTGCGCGTCTATAAGGGTACCGACGATCTGCCGCGTGTCATGAACGGCCTCGGCGTTGCGATCGTTTCCACGCCGAAGGGTGTGATGACCGACCGCGCCGCGCGTGCCAGCCACGTCGGTGGCGAAGTCATCTGCCTCGTTGCCTAAGGGGGAGTCATGTCTCGTGTAGCTAAGAATCCGGTCGTGATTCCGAAGGGTGTCGAGGTGTCGATCTCGGCGGCGGAAATCGCGATCAAGGGGCCGTTGGGCACCTTGGTGCGCTCGCAGCACCCCGCCGTTACCGTGGAGCAAGATGGCGAAGCGCTGGTTTGCAAGGCCCGTGACGGCCAGGTGAATGCGCGTGCCATGTCCGGTACCGTTCGTGCGCTGCTGAACAACATGGTTGTCGGTGTTTCCAAGGGCTTCGAGCGCAAGCTCCTGCTCGTTGGCGTCGGCTATCGTGCGCAGGCACAGGGCGACAAGCTGAATCTCTCGCTGGGTTTCTCCCATCCGGTCGTGCATCAGATGCCTGCCGGTGTGAAGGTGGAAACTCCCTCCCAGACCGAAATCGTGATCAAGGGTGTCGACAAGCAGCAGGTCGGCCAGGTCGCGGCTGAGGTGCGGGCCTACCGCGCTCCCGAACCCTATAAGGGCAAGGGCGTCCGTTATTCGGACGAAGTGGTGGTGCTCAAGGAAACCAAGAAGAAGTAAGGCGGTTCGTCATGAACAAGAAAGAAACTCGTCTTCGCCGTGCGCGCAAAACCCGCGCCAAGCTCGCGGAGCTCAAGGCGGTGCGCCTCGCCGTGTTCCGTACCAATTGCCACATCTACGCCCAGGTGATTTCGGGCTGCGGCTCGCGCGTGCTCGCCGCGGCCTCCACCGTGGAATCCGCGGTGCGGTCCCAGGTTGCGAACGGTGGCAACAAGCAGGCAGCGGAAGTGGTCGGCAAGCTGATTGCCGAGCGCGCCAAGGCTGCCGGGATCGAGACGGTTGCGTTCGACCGCTCGGGCTTCCTGTATCACGGTCGCGTCAAGGCGCTGGCCGAGGCTGCCCGCGAAGGCGGCCTGAAGTTCTAAGCGAGGATACGAATGGCTAAGCAGCAAACGAAGCGCGCACAAGCCTCCGAGGAGCGTGACGACGGCCTGCGCGAGAAGATGGTGGCGATCAACCGCGTCACCAAGGTTGTGAAGGGCGGTCGTATCCTCGGTTTCGCGGCGCTGACGGTGGTCGGCGATGGCGACGGTGGCATCGGGATGGGCAAGGGCAAGTCCCGCGAAGTTCCGGTCGCTGTCCAGAAGGCGATGGACGAAGCGCGTCGCAAGATGGTCAAGGTTTCGCTCAAGGACGGCACCCTGCAGCACACCGTCGTCGGCAAGCACGGTGCCGCGTCGGTGCTGATGCAGCCGGCGCCCGGCGGTACCGGCATCATCGCCGGCGGGCCGATGCGCGCGGTGTTCGAAGTCATGGGCGTTACCGACATCATCTGCAAGTGCATCGGTTCGACCAATCCCTACAACGTCGTGCGTGCAACGCTCAACGGTCTGATGGCGGTGAACACCCCGGCTGAGATCGCGGCTAAGCGTGGCAAGACGATCGAAGAGATCCTGGGGTAAGCCATGTCCGACAAGAAGATCAAGGTCACGCTCGTCAAGAGCGTGATCGGCACTAAGCAATCCCACCGCGCTACTGTGCGTGGTCTGGGTCTGCGTCGCCTGAACCACACCGTCGAGCTGGTTGATACGCCGGCCGTTCGCGGTATGGTCACCAAGGTGGCGTATCTGGTTAAGGTGGAGGCATAAGATGCGCCTGAATACCATCAAGCCCGGTGCGGGTTCCAAGTCCGCCGGCAAGCGTGTCGGTCGTGGCATCGGCAGCGGTCTGGGCAAGACTTGCGGTCGTGGTCACAAGGGTCAGAAGTCCCGTGCCGGCGGTTTCCACAAGGTCGGCTTCGAAGGCGGTCAGATGCCGCTGCAGCGTCGCCTTCCGAAGCGTGGCTTCGTCTCGCTGACGCGCGGCCGTTGTGCCGAAGTTCGCCTTTCCGAACTGGCCCAGTTGCCGGTGGAAGATGTTGATCTGCTGGTTCTGAAGCAGGCCGGCGTCATCGCCGCTGATGCTTTGTCCGCGAAGGTTGTGCTGTCCGGCGCGATCAGCAAGAAGGTCGTGCTGCGCGGCATCGCTGCTACTGCTGGCGCGCGCGCCGCGATCGAAGCTGCCGGCGGCAGCTGCGGCGAGTAAGTCAGGACCGGGTCGTGGCAAATCCGTCAGCCGCTCTCGGGAATCCGGGCAAGTTCGGTGACCTCAAGCGCCGCCTGCTGTTCCTGGTCGGCGCCCTGATCGTCTATCGAATCGGTGCGCATATCCCGGTGCCCGGTATCGACCCTGCCCGTCTTGCGGAGCTGTTCCAGTCGCAGGCGGGTGGGATCCTCGGCGTGTTCAACCTCTTTTCCGGCGGGGCGTTGTCGCGGTTCACGATCTTTGCGCTCGGGATCATGCCGTACATCTCGGCGTCGATCATCATGCAGTTGATGACCGTCGCAGTGCCTCAGCTGGAGGCGCTGAAGAAGGAAGGCGAAGCCGGTCGGCGGAAGATCACGCAGTACACCCGTTACGGGACGCTCGTGTTGGCGGTGGCGCAATCGCTTGGTATCGCAATTGCGCTGGAAGGGCAGGCGGGTCTGGTGCTCGATCCGGGGCTGATGTTCCGCTTCGTTACGCTGGCGACGCTGGTGACCGGAACCATGTTCCTGATGTGGCTGGGCGAGCAGATCACGGAGCGCGGTGTCGGCAACGGGATCTCCATCATCATCTTCGCCGGTATTGCGGCCGGATTGCCCAGTTCCATCGGTGGGCTGTTCGAACTCGTACGCACTGGCGCGATGCATCCTTTCACCGCATTGCTGATCTGCGTATTGGTGGTGTTGGTCACCGGCTTCGTGGTGTTTGTGGAACGGGGGCAGCGGAAGATCCTGGTCAACTACGCCAAGCGCCAGGTCGGCAACAAGATTTATGGTGGCCAAAGCTCCCATCTGCCGTTGAAGCTGAACATGGCTGGTGTGATTCCGCCGATCTTCGCGTCCAGCATCATCCTGTTCCCGGCAACCCTGGGGCAGTGGTTCGGCAGTTCCGAGGGCTTGTACTGGCTGAGGGATCTCGCCTCCACGCTGTCGCCTGGTCAACCGGTGTACGTGTTGTTGTATGCGCTGGCGATTGTCTTCTTCTGCTTCTTCTATACCGCGTTGGTGTTCAACGCGCGGGAGACGGCGGACAACCTGAAGAAGAGCGGGGCGTTCGTGCCCGGGATTCGCCCGGGGGATCAGACGGCGAGGTACATCGACAAGATTCTCGTGCGGCTGACGCTGGCCGGAGCGGTGTACATCACCCTGGTTTGTCTGCTTCCGGAGTTTCTGATCCTCAAGTGGAATGTTCCTTTCTACTTCGGCGGAACTTCGCTGCTGATTATCGTCGTGGTGACGATGGACTTCATGGCCCAGGTTCAGGCCTACGTGATGTCGCACCAGTACGAGAGTCTGCTGAAGAAGGCGAACTTCAAGGGAGCGGGTCTCCCGACCAGGTGATTCATGGCCAAGGAAGACGTAATTGAAATGCAGGGGGAGGTTACCGAGAACCTTCCCAATGCAACCTTCAGGGTAAAGCTCGAGAACGGGCACATGGTTCTGGGGCACATCTCCGGCAAGATGCGCATGCACTACATCCGCATCCTCCCCGGTGACAAGGTGACGGTCCAGCTGACGCCGTACGATCTGACCAAGGGTCGGATCGTCTTCCGGACCAAGTAAGAAACAAGGAAACAGGAGCAAGAAGATGAGAGTCCAGGCTTCCGTGAAGCGGATCTGCCGCAACTGCAAGATCATTCGTCGTAAGGGTGTGGTGCGCGTCATTTGCACCGATCCGCGGCACAAACAACGCCAGGGTTGATGTTGTCGACTCTAGGTACTAGAATTTAATGTTTCGCGTTTTGGGGTAAACGGATGGCCCGTATTGCTGGGGTAAACATTCCCAACCACAAGCATGCCGAGATCGCGCTGACCGCCATCTATGGGATCGGCCGTTCGCGTGCTCAAAAGATTTGTGATGCTGCTGGTGTGGTTCGTTCGGCCAAGATCAAGGATCTGACCGAGTCCGACATGGAAAAGCTTCGTGACGAGGTCGGTCGCTTCGTGGTCGAGGGTGACCTGCGCCGTGAAGTCACGATGAACATCAAGCGCCTGATGGACCTCGGTTGCTACCGTGGCGTCCGTCATCGTCGCGGCTTGCCGCTTCGTGGTCAGCGCACCCGCACGAACGCCCGCACCCGCAAGGGACCGCGCAAGGCGATCGCCGGCAAGAAGTGATAGGAACGGATCATGGCCAAGACTGCAACTAAGGTTCGCAAGAAGATCAAGAAGAACGTTGCCGAGGGTATCGCCCACGTGCACGCGAGCTTCAACAACACGATCATCACGATCACCGATCGCCAGGGCAACGCCCTGTCGTGGGCGACTTCCGGGGGCGCCGGCTTCAAGGGTTCGCGTAAGAGCACCCCGTTCGCCGCTCAGGTCGCCGCCGAGGCGGCCGGCAAGGTGGCGCAGGAGTGCGGCGTCAAGAATCTCGAGGTTCGCATCAAGGGGCCGGGCCCCGGCCGCGAATCCGCCGTTCGCGCGCTGAACGCGCTGGGGATGAAGATTTCCAGCATCACGGATATCACCCCCATTCCGCACAACGGCTGCCGTCCGCCGAAGAAGCGCCGTATCTGACAAGGAGTTGAAACGTGGCTCGTAATCTCGATCCCAAGTGCCGTCAGTGCCGTCGCGAAGGCGAAAAGCTGTTTCTGAAGGGCGAAAAGTGCTTTACCGACAAGTGCGCCATCGAGCGCCGCGCCTACGCGCCGGGTCAGCATGGCCAGCGCTCCGGTCAGCGTCTGTCCGGCTATGGCGTGCAACTGCGTGAAAAGCAGAAGATCCGTCGTCTGTACGGTGTTCTGGAACGTCAGTTCCGCAAGGTCTACGCCGAGGCCGACCGCCGTCGCGGTCAGACTGGCGAGAACCTGCTCCAGCTGCTCGAAGGCCGCCTGGATTCCGTTGCCTACCGCATGGGTTTCGGCGCGTCGCGTGCCGAGGCGCGTCAGGTGGTGCGTCACAACGGCGTGCTGGTCAACGGCAAGCGCGTGAATATCCCGTCGTACACCGTTCGTCCGGGCGATGTCATCGAACTGGCCGAAGGCACCAAGGGTCACCTCCGTGTCAAGGCTGCGCTCGAGGCCGCCGAATCGCGCGGCTTCCCGGAGTGGATCGAAGTCGACGCGAAGGCGGGCAAGGGCGTGTTCAAGGCCTACCCGCAACGTTCCGAGCTGTCGGCGACGATTAACGAAGGCTTGGTGGTCGAACTGTACTCGCGCTAAGCGCGAGCTGGTTCCCACTGGTTCCCGAGGGAATGCTGATGCAAAGCAATGCACTGCTGAAACCGCGCATTATCGACGTCCAGAGCATCTCGCCGGTTCAGGCGCGGGTGACGATGGAGCCGTTCGAGCGTGGTTTCGGCCATACGCTGGGGAACGCGCTGCGGCGCATTCTCCTGTCGTCGCTGCCCGGCCACGCGCCGACCGAAGTGTCGATCGAAGGCGTGCTGCACGAGTACTCCACCCTGGATGGCATGCGGGAAGACATCGTCGACCTGTTGCTGAACCTTAAGGGTGTGGTGCTGAAGCTGCACAACCGCAGCGAGGCGATGCTGACCCTGTCGAAGTCCGGCGAAGGTGTGGTCACGGCGCGCGACATCGAGGGCGGTCATGATGTCGAGATCATCAATCCTGATCACGTCATCGCCCATCTGGCTCCGGGCGGAAAGCTCGAAATGCAGATCAAGGTCGAGCAGGGTCGGGGCTATGTGC
The DNA here is from genome assembly GCF_001682385.1 of Azoarcus olearius. Taxonomy (NCBI): domain Bacteria; kingdom Pseudomonadati; phylum Pseudomonadota; class Betaproteobacteria; order Rhodocyclales; family Zoogloeaceae; genus Azoarcus; species Azoarcus olearius. The sequence continues at coordinate 3,816,601 of NZ_CP016210.1, read as the reverse complement.
CCGGCAATGCACGTCCGGTGTCGGCCGAGAACAAGACCATTGGTCGTATCGTCCTGGACGCTTCGTTCAGCCCGGTGCGCCGTGTCAGCTACCTGGTCGAGAGCGCTCGCGTCGAGCAGCGTACCGACCTCGATCGGCTGGTGATCGACATCGAGACCAATGGTGCGGTCGATCCTGAAGAGGCGATCCGTTACGCCGCGCGCGTGCTGATGGACCAGTTGTCGGTGTTCGCTGACCTCGAAGGTACGCCGGTTGCCGTCGTGCCCGAGAAGACGCCGTCGATCGATCCGGTGCTGCTGCGTCCGGTGGATGATCTCGAGCTGACCGTTCGCTCGGCGAACTGCCTGAAAGCCGAGAACATCTACTACATCGGTGATCTGATCCAGCGCACCGAGACTGAGTTGCTGAAGACGCCGAATCTGGGCCGGAAGTCGCTCAACGAGATCAAGGAAGTGTTGGCCTCCCGCGGGCTGACCCTGGGTATGAAACTGGAAAACTGGCCGCCGGCCGGGCTTGAGAAGCTCGGTTAACGGTAGCAGTGAAGTGAGGAATTGAAATGCGTCACCGTCACGGTCTTCGCAAGCTGAACCGGACCAGCAGCCACCGTCAGGCCATGTTCCGCAACATGGCCAACGCGCTGCTGCGTCACGAGGTCATCAAGACGACTCTTCCGAAGGCGAAGGAACTCCGCCGGGTGGTCGAGCCGATGATCACGCTGGGCAAGAAGCCCAGCCTCGCCAACCGCCGTCTGGCTTTTGACCGGCTGCGCGACCGTGAAATCGTCGTCAAGCTGTTCGACGAGCTGGGTCCGCGTTACGCCACCCGCAACGGTGGTTATCTTCGCATCCTGAAGTTCGGTTTCCGCGACGGCGACAATGCGCCGATGGCGCTGGTCGAACTGCTCGACCGCCCGGAAGCTGAAGTGGCGGAGCAGGAAGCCGTGGCGGCGTAAAGCTGCCCGGGAATGAAAGAAAGGCCGGAGTTTCCGGCCTTTTTTTCGTCTGTCCGATCCGGACATGCAGACGACATCTGAGGACGCGTGATGACAGTGCTGGTGACGGGTGGTGCGGGTTACATCGGGTCGCATACCGTGCTCGAGTTGCTCAACGCAGGCGAGCAGGTTGTGGTGATCGACAACCTTTCCAATGGGTCGGAGGAGGCGTTGCGGCGCGTCGAGGCGCTCGCCGGGCGCCGCCTGGCGGGCTTCGTCAATGCCGACGTGCGTGACGTTCAGGCCCTGGACGCGTTGTTTGCGCGCTACACGGTAAGCGCGGTGATCCACTTTGCGGCGTTGAAGGCGGTCGGGGAATCGGTCGCGAAGCCGCTGGCGTATTACGACAACAACGTCTGCGGGCTACTCGGACTGGTGGATGCCATGCGTCGCGCCGAGGTCCGGCGCCTGGTGTTCAGTTCCTCGGCAACGGTGTATGGCGATCCTGCGAGTGTTCCTATCGTCGAGGATTTTCCGACCAGTGCGACGAACCCGTATGGGCGCACGAAGTTGATGTGCGAACAGATTCTGGCGGATGTGGCGCATGCTGATCCGGCGTGGCGCATTGCGTTATTGCGCTACTTCAACCCGGTCGGCGCCCACCCCAGCGGGCGGCTGGGTGAGGACCCGGCGGGGATACCCAACAACCTGATGCCCTACGTCAGCCAGGTTGCGGTCGGGCGTTTGCCGGCGCTGCAGGTTTTCGGGGGGGATTACCCGACGCCCGATGGCACCGGGGTCCGCGACTACATCCACGTTGTCGATCTTGCGCTGGGTCACCTCAGCGCGCTCAGGCGGCTCGACTCGCTGCCTCCGGTAGATGCGATCAACCTGGGGACCGGGTGCGGGTACAGTGTGCTGGAGGTCGTGGAGGCTTTCCGCAAGGCGAGCGGGCGCGCGGTGCCGTTCCGTATCGTCGACCGTCGTCCCGGCGATGTCGCCGCGTGCTGGGCGGACACCGCGAAGGCGCGGCGCGTGCTGGGGTGGCAGGCCGAGCGGGGCATTGCTGAAATGTGTGCCGACGCATGGCGGTGGCAGTCCGCCAACCCGTCAGGCTACCGCTAGCCGGTGCCTACCATTCGCGCTTGATGCGGTTGCGGTACTGGACGTCGTGCGGCAACAGCGGCTGCATCGCCTCCAGATGCGCGCGCAGGGTCTCGCCGGCGGTGTGTAGGGTGGCGGCATCGAGGTGAGGCAACTCGCTCTGACGCGCGGTGGTACGCACGATCTGTTCGATGGCCTGGCGCCGGGCGCGCTCGTCGGGTGGGAGATAGACACCCAGTCCGCATGTCTGCAGTGTCTTCAGGAAGCGCGCCCGCCGGTCGATCCGCTGCAGGAAGGCTTCTTTCGGGGTGCTGGGTTTATCGGCCATGATCGATGTCCTCCTCGGCGCAATCCGGCATCGTGACGCGCTGCTCCGGTGTCTGCAACGCCGGTCGTAGGCCTCAGCCCTACCGGCTGTCGGCCGCCCGGGCGAGAAGCGGACCCAGGTAGCGACCGGTATAGCCCAGCCCGGATGCGGCCACGGTTTCAGGCGTGCCAGCGCACACGATGGTGCCGCCGCCGGCGCCGCCCTCGGGGCCGAGATCGACGATCCAGTCCGCTGTCTTGATGACATCCAGGTTGTGCTCGATGACGACGATGGTGTTGCCGTGGTCGCGCAGGCGGTGCAGAACCTTCAGCAGCAGCTCGATGTCCTGGAAGTGCAGCCCGGTGGTGGGCTCATCGAGGATGTACAGCGTGCGGCCGGTGTCGCGCTTGGAGAGTTCGAGTGCCAGCTTGACCCGTTGGGCTTCGCCGCCGGAAAGCGTGGTGGCGCTCTGGCCGAGGCGGATGTAGGCCAGCCCGACGTCGATCAGGGTTTCGAGCTTGCGGGCGACCGCGGGAACGGGGCGGAAAAATTCGAAGGCCTGCTCGACCGTCATTTCCAGCACCTCGTAGATCGTCTTGCCCTTGTAGCGGATCTCCAGCGTCTCGCGGTTGTAGCGGCGCCCGTGGCAGATGTCGCACGGCACGTACATGTCGGGCAGGAAGTGCATCTCCACCTTGACCAGCCCGTCGCCCTGACAGGCTTCGCAGCGTCCGCCCTTCACATTGAACGAGAAGCGGCCGGCGCCGTAGCCGCGGGCGCGTGCTTCCGGCACGCCGGCGAAGAGTTCGCGGATCGGCGTCAGGAGTCCGGTGTAGGTGGCCGGGTTGGATCTCGGCGTACGACCGATCGGCGACTGGTCGACATTGATGACCTTGTCGAAGGCGTCCAGGCCTTCCACGCCGTCGAACGGTGCGGGCTCGGTGCTCGCCCCGTACAGGTGGCGGGCCGCGACCGCCGCCAGCGTTTCGTTGATCAAGGTCGACTTGCCCGATCCTGACACGCCGGTGACGCAGGTGAAGAGGCCGAGCGGTAGATCGAGGTCGACCCCGCGCAGATTGTTGCCGCGCGCGCCACGCAGACGCACCCAGCGGTCGGCTGCCGGCGCGCGACGCTCCGCCGGCAGCGGAATCGCCCGCCTGCCGGACAGATAGGCGCCCGTCAGCGAGTTCTCATCCGCAAATACCGCGGCGGGGGAGCCGCTGGCGATCACGTGCCCGCCGTGCTCGCCTGCACCCGGGCCCATGTCGACCAGATAGTCGGCCGCGCGGATCGCGTCCTCATCGTGCTCGACGACGATCACCGTGTTGCCGAGGTCGCGCAGTGTCCGCAAGGTCGCCAGCAGGCGGTCGTTGTCGCGCTGGTGCAGTCCGATCGACGGCTCGTCGAGCACATACATCACGCCGGTCAGGCCCGAACCGATCTGGCTGGCCAGGCGGATACGTTGGGCTTCGCCGCCGGACAGCGTGTCGGCGGAGCGGTCGAGCGAGAGATAGTCGAGGCCGACGTTGATCAGGAAGCTGAGGCGGTCTGCGATCTCCTTGACGATCTTCTCGGCAACCTGCGCGCGCTGTCCGGTCAGGCTCAAGCCGGCAAAGAAATCGCGGCAGCTGCGCAGCGGCATGCGGCTGACCGCTGCGAGGGGCTGGCCGCCGACCAGCACGTGGCGGGCTTCGCTGCGCAGCCGGGTGCCGCCGCAGCCGGGGCAGGCGCGGGTGGCGCGGTACTTCGCCAGTTCTTCGCGCACCGCCAGCGAATCGGTCTCGCGGTAGCGGCGCTCGAGATTGGGGATGATGCCCTCGAACGGGTGTTCCTTCAGCACCGTCTTGCCGTTGTCGCCCAAGTAGCGGAACGCGATCTTGTCGCGTCCGGAGCCGTGCAGGACCGTCTGCTGCACCTTGGGTGGCAGCGCGTCGAAGGGGGTGTCGAGGTCAAAACCGTAGTGGGCGGCCAGACTTGCCAGCATCTGGAAATAGAACTGATTGCGCCGGTCCCAACCACGCACCGCACCCGCCGCGAGCGACAGATCGCGGTGCGCGACGACCCGGTCGGGGTCGAAGAAGTCCACCTTGCCGAGCCCGTCGCACTTGGGGCAGGCACCCGCCGGATTGTTGAAGGAGAACAGACGCGGCTCCAGTTCCCCCAGCGCAAAGCTGCACACGGGGCAGGCAAACCGCGCCGAGAACAGGTGTTCGCGGCCGGAATCCATTTCTACCGCGATCGCGCGGCCGTCGGCGTGCGTCAGCGCGGTTTCGAACGATTCCGCCAGCCGGCCGCGCAGGTCGGGGCGCACCTTGAGGCGGTCGATCACCACCTGGATGTCGTGCCGACGCCCCTTCTCCAGCGGTGTCATCGCGTCGAGTTCCATCACCTGCCCGTCGACCCGGACGCGCACGAAGCCTTGCGCACGCAGTTCGCCGAACAGATCCTGTTGTTCGCCCTTGCGTCCGCTGACAACCGGCGCAAGGATCATCAGCCGGGTGTCCTCCGGCAGCGCCAGTACGTGATCCACCATCTGCGCCACGCTCTGCGCTTCGAGCGCGTGATCCGGGTGGTCGGGGCAGTGGGGCGTGCCGGCGCGCGCATAGAGCAGGCGCAGGTAGTCGTGGATCTCGGTCACCGTGCCGACGGTGGAGCGGGGGTTGTGGCTCGTCGCCTTCTGCTCGATCGAGATCGCCGGAGACAGCCCTTCGATCAGGTCGACATCCGGCTTTTCCATCAACTGCAGGAACTGCCGGGCATAGGCCGACAGGGACTCAACGTAGCGGCGCTGGCCTTCCGCGTACAGCGTGTCGAATGCCAGTGAGGACTTGCCCGAGCCGGAGAGGCCGGTGATGACCGTCAGGCGGTTGCGGGGCAGGTCGAGGCTGACGTTCTTGAGGTTGTGGGTGCGCGCACCGCGGATGCGGATATCGTCCATGTCGGGAAGGTGCCGGAAGCGGGCCAACGCATGACTATAAGAGAGAAGCCTGCGCCGGGCCAATGCTAGAATCCTTCCCCCGCCCGACCCGATATCCCCTGGAAGTCACATCAGCATGTCTGCCCCTTTGCGCGATCCGATGACGCCCGCCGAGCGCCGCGCCGGCGTCAGTCTGGCGGCCATCTTCGCGCTGCGCATGCTTGGCCTGTTCCTGATCCTGCCGGTGTTCGCAGTCCATGCCCACGAGTTGCGCGGCGGCGATAACCTGACCCTGGTCGGCCTTGCGATCGGCGCCTACGGTTTTACCCAGGCCTGTCTGCAGATCGCCTACGGCGCCGCGTCCGACCGCTTCGGGCGCAAGCCGGTGATCGTTTTCGGCCTGTTGCTGTTCGTGTTCGGCAGCGTCGTCGCGGCGCTGGCGGACGACATCTTCGGCGTGATCGCCGGGCGCGTGCTGCAGGGCTCGGGCGCCATCTCGGCCGCGGTCACCGCGCTGGCGGCGGACCTGACCCGCGACCAGCACCGCACCAAGGTGATGGCGATGATCGGATCGAGCATCGGTCTGGTGTTTGCCGGCTCCATGGTGGCCGCGCCGCTGCTCTATGCACGCATCGGGCTGGATGGCCTGTTCTGGCTTACCGCGCTGCTTGCCGCCGCTGCCATCGGCGTGCTGCTCTGGATCGTTCCCGCCGCCCCGCCGGTGCCGCGGGGCAGCCGCGGCAGCCTGGGTGAAGTGCTGCGCAACGGACAGTTGATGCGGCTTAATTTCGGCGTCTTCGTGCTGCACCTCATCCAGACCATGATGTGGGTGGTAGTGCCGTCGGGCCTGGTGGCGGGCGGCCTCGCGGTCGAGGCGCACTGGAAGATCTACCTGCCGGCGGTGCTGCTGTCGTTCTGCGCGATGGTCCCTGCGGTCATCGTGGCGGAGCGGCGCAACCTGGTGAAGCGGGTGTTCGGCGCCGCGGTGCTGCTGCTGCTGCTGGTGCAAGTGGGGCTTTATCTCAGCGTTGGCAGCGTGATCGCACTCGCCACGGTGCTGACGCTGTTCTTCGTCGCCTTCAATGTGCTGGAGGCGACGCAGCCGTCGTGGATTTCGCGGGTGGCACCGCCGCACGCCAAGGGCATGGCGCTCGGGGTGTATAACACGCTGCAGTCGATCGGGCTGTTCCTGGGTGGCGTGCTCGGGGGCTGGCTCGCGCAGCATTTCGGCACCGCCGGCGTCAGCCTGTGTGCGGCGGCGCTGGCGCTGGCATGGCTGCTGGTGGCGGCGACGATGACGCCTCCGCCGCCCCGGCCGCAGGTCGCGACGGCACGAAACTGACCGAAATCAGCGCCGGCCGCGCAGGCCGGCACGCACTCAAAGGAGAACCGGATGGCATCCGTCAACAAAGTCATTCTGATCGGCAACCTCGGCGCCGATCCGGAAAGCCGCTTCGCCCCCTCGGGCGATGCGATCTGCAACATCCGTCTCGCGACGACCGAAAACTGGCGCGACAAGTCCACTGGCGAGCGCCGCGAAGCGACCGAGTGGCACCGGGTGTCGTTCTACGGCAAGCTCGCCGAAATCGCCGGCCAGTACTTGCGCAAGGGGAGCCAGGTCTATATCGAAGGCAGCCTGCGCACGCGCAAGTGGCAGGACCAGAACGGCCAGGAGCGCTACACCACCGAGATCCGGGCCGACGAGATGAAGATGCTCGGCCGCCGCGAAGGTGGCGATGCGCCGATGCGCGGTGGCGACGATGGCTACAGCGCGCCCGCGCCGCGCCAGCAGGCCGCCCCTGCGCCCGCGTCGCGCCCGGCGCCGCAGCGCGACAGCGGCGGTTTCGGCGATTTCGACGACGACATCCCGTTCTGACATCGTTCCGCGGGCCGCGCACTCGCGTTGCGGCCCGGTTGGCAGGTAGCGCGGCCTCGCAGGCCACGGCGCTATGCCGACGTACTCAAGTCGGCGCACAATGTGTCGAAAGGTAAGCGGCGGTCCCGGTCGGTGCGGGCCGTCGTCCTGCCTTAACCGCCTTGGGAGCGAGCGCCGTGAGACGCCGTCGTTTTCTGCAGTCGATGTTGATGCCGGCGCTGCCGGTGGCGCTGGCACAAGGCTGTGCGCTACGCGAGGACCCCTTGCGCATCGGCGCCAACCTGTGGCCCGGCTATTCGCCGCTGCGGCTGGCCGTGGCCACCGGGGCGCTGGCGCCCGAGGTTGCCGTCGTGCTCGACTTTCCCAACTCGTCGATGGTGCTGACCGCCTTTCGCAACGGCGCGGTGGATGCGGCAGCGCTGACGCTGGACGAGGTGGTCCTGCTGGCGGCCAACGACCAGGCGCCGCGCGTCATCCTGGTGTTCGACTTCTCCGACGGCGCGGACGTGGTGATCGCGCGCGGCGAACTGCGCCGGCTCGACGGCCTGCGGGGCAAGCGCATCGGGGTCGAGACTGAAGCGCTGGGCGCCTACCTGGTCGCGCGTGCGCTTGAGCGTGTGGGCCTCACGCTTGCCGAGGTCGACATCGTTCCGCTGCCGGTGGACCGCCACGAAGCCGCATTCGAGAGCGGACAGGTGGATGCGGTGGTGACCTTCGAGCCGGTGCGCTCCCGCCTGCTCGCGATGGGCGGCCGCCAGCTTTTCTCGTCGTCCGAAATTCCCGGCGAGGTTGTCGATGTCCTGGTGGTCCGCGCCGAAACCCTCGCCCGCCGCCGTGCCGACCTGCAAACCGTCGTGAATGGTTACTTCGGCGGGCGTGCCCTCGCGCTATCCCAGCCCGATGAGGCGGTGCGTCTGCTCGGGCCGCGGGCCGGCGCGGAGCCGGAGAGCTACCGCGCCGCGCTTGCGCTGATGAACCTGCCCGACGCCGCAACCAATCGGCGCCTGCTCGCCGGCCGCGGCGAAGGCTTGAGTGCCACCCTCGAGCGCCTGGCGCAGACCATGGTGGCGCTGCGGTCGATCGAACAGGTGCCGCCCCTGGGCCACCTGCTGGTCCCCGATCTGGTCAACGGGGTCCGCGAGTGAGCGGCCATCTGTCCCTGCGCCGGCTGCTGCTCGGCATCCTGATCGGCTTCGGCTTCATGGTTGCGGCCGGCCAGTTCACCTTCATGCTGCGCACCTACCATGCCGACGCCTTGTCCGAGGTGGCGGCGCTGGCGCGGCACTCCGGCGGCACCCTGGCCGCCAATCTCGAGGCCGCGCTGGTGGAGGGCGATTCGCGCTTTGTCGCGCACCTGGTGGCGCAGAAGATCACGCTGCCGCACCTGTACTACGCCGCCTACGTGGGGCCGGACGACCAGGTGGTGGCCGGAAGCCGTCCGGGGCTCGAGCGGGTCGGATTCGCCCGTCTGGGGCTCGAGACGCCGCCGGCGGACCTCGTCACCGCGGCGCGCCGCACGCTTGCTGGCCAGGTGCGCGAGGAGCCCGATCGCGACCGGCTGTGGGCGGTATTCCCCGTCCGCCTGCCCAGCCTGGGAGAAGTCGCGCGTCAGACCGGTTATACGGTGTTGGCAATGGACACGCGGACCTTGCGCCGCAGTGCCCTTCGCCAGGCGCTCGGGCAGAGCCTGATCGTGTTCGTGCCCATCCTGTTGCTCTCGCTGGGTATCGGGGCGCTGGTCAAGTTCCTGCTGACCGACCGCATCGAGCAGCTGCTCGCCTACGCGCGGTCGCAGGCGCGCGGCAGCAGCCTGCCGAGACCGGTAACCGGCGCCGACGAACTCGGTTTGCTCGGCGTGCAGCTGGCCGCGCTGATGAAGGAAGTGGTGGCCTCGCGCGACTACCACATCCGTTTGCTCGACCGTCTGCCCAACCTGATCTGGCGTACCGGCGCCGACGGCCGGGCCGACTACTTCAACCGCGCCTGGCTCGGCTTTACCGGTTGCAGCCTGGAGGACGGCCAGGGCATGGGCTGGCTGGACTGCATCCACCCCGACGATCGCGAACACTTCGCGCGAACCTTTCGCGCCGCACTCGACGAGCGCTCGCCGTTCTCGGTCGAGTACCGGCTTGCCCACCGCAGCGGAGGCCATCGCTGGGTGTCCGACCACGGCGAGCCGGTGTTCGACGCCGAAGGGCGCCTGCAGGCCTATATCGGCAGCGGCTTCGACGTGCAGCAGGAAAAGGACGCCGCGGCGGAAATCGCGGCCAGCGAGCAGCGCTTCCGCAGCCTGGTCGAACGCACGCTGGTGGGCGTCTACCTCATCCGCGGCGGTCACATGGTCTATGCCAACCCCCGCCTCGCGGAGTGGTTCGGCTATACCCCGAAGGAACTCGAAGGCATGCCGGTGGCGGCGCTGGTCCATCCGGACGACCTGCCGTTGGTGGCCGAAAAGCTGCGCCAGCGTGAAAGCGGCGAACTGGAGTGCGTCCAGTACACCTTCCGTGGGCGCCGCCGCGACGGCAGCTACTTCCCGGTGGAGGCCTACGGCACCCGGATCGAGCAGGCCGGCGGTGCCGCGGTCATCGGCACCTTGCTCGACCACACCCAGCGCGCCCGTTACGAGGCGGCGCTGAAGGCCGCCTCCGAGGTGGTCGAGGCCAGCCCCACGGTGCTGTTCCGGTGGCTGCCGCGCCCCGGCTGGCCCGTGGCCTATGTGTCCGAGAACGTGGATCGATGGGGCTACCGCGCGCGTGACATGCTGCAGCCGGCATTCCGCTTCACCGACCTGATCCACCCCGACGAGCGGGACCAGGTGACGCAGATGGTCGACGGCTTCATCGCCGGGGGCCAGGGCGAATACACGCTGGAGTACCGGATCCGGACCAGCGACGGCCACTACATCTGGATCGAGGACCGCACCGTGGTGCAGCGTGACGACGAGGGGGGCGTGCTCCATCTCGCCGGACTCGCCACCGACATCACCGAGCGGCGCTGCGCCGAGGATGAGGTGCGCGCGCTCAACGCCGAACTGGAGGCGCGCGTGGCGCAGCGCACCGCCCAGCTCGCCGCGTTGAATCAGGAACTGGAAACCTTCGCCTACTCGGTGTCGCACGACCTCAAGGCGCCGCTGCGCGGCATCGACGGCTACAGCCACCTGCTGCTGGAGGATCACAGCGACCGGCTGGACGACGAGGGACGGCTCTTCATCTCCCACATCCGCACCGGGGTGCGGCAGATGGCACGGCTGATCGACGACCTGCTCGCGTACTCGCGTGTGGAGCGTCGCACACTGCAGCGTACCGCCGTAAACCTCCAGGACATGGTGCGTGGCATACTCGCCGAGCGTAGGGCGGAACTCGAACAAGGGCCCGCGCAGATCGTGCTGGAGGTGCCGCCGTTGCGTGTGCAGGCCGACCCGGAAGGGCTCTCCCAGGTCTTGCGCAATCTGATCGACAACGCCCTCAAATATTCACGCGACGCTCAACCGCCGCGCATCGTGATTTCGGCGGCCGAGCAGAACGGCGTCTGTCATATCCGCGTCCAGGACAACGGGATCGGCTTCGACATGAAGTTCCACGACCGCATCTTCGAAATCTTCCAGCGCCTGCAGCGTCAGGAAGACTACGCCGGAACCGGCATCGGCCTGGCCATCGTGCGCAAGGCCGTGCAGCGCATGGGTGGCCGCGTGTGGGCCGAAAGCGCCCCGGACGAAGGCGCGTGCTTCCATCTGGAGCTGCCCGCATGACCAGGCCGGCAGCGCCGCGCGTGCAGCGGTCACCCACTCACCCATGCGCTGCCGTGCAGCGGCGGGAGCAGGAACTGTGAGCATGCAGCGTGAACCTTTCGACCCGCCGGTCATGAGCACGGAGCGTTCCATCCTGCTGGTCGAGGACAACCCCGCCGATCTTGACCTGACGCTGCGCGCGTTTCGCCGCCGCCATCTGCTCAACCCCTTGCTGGTCGCGCGCGACGGCCAGGAAGCCCTCGATTTCATTCCCCGCTGGTCGGCCGGCGAGCCGCTGCCGCTGGTGGTGTTGCTCGATCTCAAGCTGCCCAAGGTGCCGGGGCTGGAGGTGCTGCGCACCTTCAAGGCCAACCCCCTGACCCGCCCGGTGCCGGTCGTGGTGTTGACGACCTCCGACGAGGATGCCGACATCGAGTCGGCCTACAGCCTCGGCGCAAATTCCTACATTCTCAAGCCTGTCGATTTCGACAAGTTCACCCAAGTCGCCAGCCAGATCGAACTCTATTGGTGCGCCCTCAACAAGCCGGCCCGACAGTGACCGCCGAGGGCGGGGAGACGATGAAAGCACTGTACGTAGAAGACAATCCCGCCGATGCCGACCTGCTTCGGCGCAGCCTCGCGCGGGGCATGCCCGCGCTCGCGCTGGAGATCGTCACCAGCATCGGCGAGGCGATGGGCAGGCTTGCCGCCAGCAGCGACTTCGACATCGTGCTGGCTGATCTCGCCCTGCCCGACGGCAGCGGCATCGACCTGCTCAATTGGGTGCGCGAACGGCGGATGCCCGGTGCCTTCGTCGTGCTCACCGGCTCGGGCGACCAGGAGGCGGCGGTCGGCGCGCTGAAAGCCGGCGCCGACGACTATCTGGTGAAGGACGGCGACTACCTCGAGCGCCTGCCGCACACCATCGTCGCCGCCATCGAGCGCGGCCAGGCCGAAGTCGCCGGGCGCGGGCGGCCGATCCGCGTGCTCTATGCCGAGCACCACCGTTTCGACATCGACTTGACGCTGCGTCAGCTGGCCCACTCGGCGCCGCATCTGCGCTTCGAAACCGTCAGCAGCGCGGAAGATGTGTTGCGCCGGCTGCCGGCGTCAGGGGCCGAGCCTTGCGCCGTCGACGTGCTGTTGCTCGACTACATGCTGCCGGGGCTGAACGCGCTCGACCTCACCAAAGTGCTGCGCCAGCAGCGCCGGCTCGACATTCCGATCGTGATGGTGACCGGGCAGGGCAGTGAGCAGACCGCGGCCCAGGCGCTGCGGCTGGGTGTGTCGGATTATCTGGTCAAGCACGAAAGCTATCTGCACGAGTTGCCGCTGGTGCTCGACAAGGCGTTTCGCCAGGCCGAACTGGTGCGCGAACGGGCCGCGCTGCGGACGATGACCCAACGCCTAGAGGAGGTGCTGGACTGCAGCCCTTCCGTCAATTACACGCTCACCCGCGGTGAAGAGGGATGGGTGGGCACGTGGATGAGCCACAACCTCACGCGGATGACCGGGTTCAGCGTGGCCGAGGCGCTCGCGCAGGGATGGTGGGCACGCACTGTCCACCCGGACGATCTCGAGCGGGCGTCGCGCGCGGTCCGCGCGGTGGAGGAGGACGGTCACTATGTCCACGAATACCGCATCCGTTGTGCCGACGGCGGGGTGCGCTGGATCCGCGATGAACTGCGCGCGGTGCGCGACGAGGGCGGGCGCGTGGTGCGTGTCGCCGGCGTGTGGATCGACATCACCGAGCAGCGCCAGGCCACTGAACTGCTGCGACTGAACTCCGCGGTCATCGAAAGCACCCACGACGGCGTGGTGCTGACCGATCTCGACGGTGCCATCGTCGCGGTCAACCGCGCGTTTACCGAGGTCACCGGCTACAGCCGTGACGAAGTCGTCGGGCAGAATCCGCGTTTCCTGCAGTCCGGCCGCCACGATCGCGGCTTCTACCTGTCGATGTGGGCCGCGCTCAAGGAGGCAGGCCACTGGCAGGGCGAACTGTGGAACCGGCGCAAGAACGGCGAACTGTTCCCCGAGTGGCTTACGCTCAACGCGGTGCGCAATGAGGTCGGCCACGTCACCCACTACGTGGGCGTGTTCACCGACATCAGCAAGCTCAAGCAGACCGAGGACCGGCTGGACTACCTTGCCCACCACGATCCGCTGACCGACCTGCCCAACCGCCTGCTGGTGCTGTCGCGGCTGGAGCACGCGCTCGACGGCGCGCAGCGGCGGGGATGCCGGGTGGCGGTCATGTTCCTCGATCTCGACCGCTTCAAGACGGTCAACGACAGCCTCGGGCACGCGGCCGGCGACGAACTGCTGCGCGCGGTGGCCGCCCGGCTGCGCGGTGCGCTGCGCGAGGAAGATACCCTCGGCCGGCTCGGCGGCGACGAGTTCATGGTGCTGCTCGAACACGTGGAGGCGCCGGCGGACGCCGCCGTGGTGGCAAAAAACCTCGTGGAGGTGCTGGCGGCGCCGTTTGCGCTATCCAACGGCCACGAGGTATTCATCCGCGCGAGCATCGGCATCAGCTTCTATCCCGACGACGGCGACGACTTCATGACCCTGGTGCGCAACGCCGACGCGGCGATGTATCGCGCCAAGGCCCAGGGCCGCAACACCTACGGCTTCTACACCGAAGACCTGATCCGCTCCGCGACCGAGCGGCTGGCGCTTGAAACACGCCTGCGCCGGGCACTCGAGCACGACGAGTTCGTCGTCTATTACCAGCCTGTGCTGGGCGTGAAGGATGGCCGTCTGCTCGGCGCGGAAGCCCTGGTGCGCTGGAAACCGCAGGGCGAACCAATGGTGTCGCCCGCCGCGTTCATCCCGGTGGCCGAGGAAACCGGCCTGATCGTGGCACTGGGCGAATGGGTGCTGCGCGACGCCTGCAGGCAGGTCCGCGAGTGGATCGACGCCGGTTACGCCTTCGGCCAGGTCGCGGTCAATCTGTCGGCCGAGCAGTTCCGCCGGCAGGACGTCAGCGCGATGCTGGCGACGGTGCTGGCCGAAACCGGCTTGCCGGCAACGCAGCTGGAACTCGAGATCACCGAGAGCAGCCTGCTGGAGGCGGGCGAGCATGCGGTCGGCTTGCTGGAGCGGCTGAAGCAGCAGGGCGTGGGGCTGGCGATCGACGACTTCGGTACCGGGTATTCCTCGCTCGCCTACCTCAAGCGCTTTTCCATCGACAAGCTCAAGATCGACCGCAGCTTCGTGCAGGACATCGCCGACGACAGCAACGACCTGGCGATCGCGTCGGCCATTGTCGCGATGGCGCGGGCGCTCGACATGGCGGTGCAGGCCGAAGGCGTGGAAGGCGAGGCGCAGCTCGAGCTGCTGCGCGGACTGGGCTGTGGCAGCTACCAGGGCTACTTGTGCAGCCCGCCGCTGCCGGCGGACGAGTTCGAGGCGCGCTTCCTGCGGCTGCGCTAAACCCTCAGCGCGCGGTGAGCGCGCGCCGCATGCGTGCCAGCGCTTCGTCCAGCGTCGCCCGGCTGCAGCCGAAGTTGAGCCGCACGAAACCCGGCATGCCGAACGCGCGTCCGTCGGACAGGCCGACGCCGCCGGCTTCGAAGAACGCGGCCGGGTCGTCGAGTCCGGCGTCGCGACAGTCGATCCAGGCCAGATAGGTGGCTTCCGGCCGCGTCGTGCGCAGGCCGGGCATCGTCGCCACCGCGTCGAGCACGCGCTCTCGGTTGTCGCGCAGATAGTCCAGCAGCGCGGCGCGCCAGGGGCCGCCATGGCGGTAGGCCGCCTCGGCGGCGACCAGACCCATCACATTCACGTGCGGCACGATGCCGCGCATCTCGCGCTGGTAGCGGCGCCGCAGACCGGCGTCCGGGATGACCGCGAAAGCACAGTACAGCGCGGGGATGTTCCAGGTCTTGGAGGGCGCCATCAGCGTGATGCTGCGCCGCGCGATGCGCTCGTCGAGCGCGGCGATCGGCAGGTGTGGGCGCGCCGCATCGAGGACCAGGCCGCAGTGGATCTCGTCGCTGCAGACCACCAGGTCGCGGCTTTCCGCGAGATCCGCGATCCAGCGCAGCTCCTCGCGATCGAACGCGCGCCCGACCGGGTTGTGCGGATTGCACAGCATGAAGACGCGGGTGCGCGGCTCGATTGCCGCCTCCACTGCGGCGCGGTCCCATTCCCAGCGCCCGTTGCGCTCCACCAGCGCGCAACTCACCAGGCGGCGACCGCTGTTTTCCGGTGCGGTCAGGAAGGGCGGGTAGACCGGGGTGGCGGTAAACACGCTGTCGCCCGCTTCGCCCACCGCGCGGCAGGCGAGGTTGAACCCGGTAACCACGCCCGGCAGCCACACCAGCCATTCAGCCTGGATGTGCCAGTCGTGGTCGCGCCGCAGGCCCTCGACCACCGCCTCGGCCAGCGACGGGGGAGCATCGGTGTAGCCGAACACGCCGTGGTCGAGACGGCGGCGCAGGGCTTCGAGCACGGGCGGCGGCGCACTGAAATCCATGTCGGCAACCCACAAGGGCAGCACGTCACGGCCCGCGTAGCGGCCCCACTTTTCACCGGGAACCTGGCGCCGGTCGGGGTGTCGGTCAAAGTCGAATTGCATGGCGGCTACGGCAGGTAAGCGAGGCCGGTAGTGTAACGTCGCTTGTGATGGCCCGGGACCGCCGGGTGCGGCAGATATAATTGCGCAAAATCAATCGAACGAGGGAGGAGACCAAGGTGCAAGACGTGATCGCCCATCCGGACGGTATTTACGCGGTGGACTCCGGCTACGGACGGCCACAGCTGGCGGCGATACATCTGATTGTCCACCGCGGGCGGGCCGCGGTGGTCGACACCGGCACGAACGCCTCGGTGCCACGCGTGCTGGCGGTGCTCGCGGCGCTCGGCATTGCCCCGGACAAGGTGGACTGGGTCATTCTCACCCATGTCCATCTCGACCATGCCGGCGGCGCCGGCAGCCTGATGTGCGCCTTCCCTGCCGCACGTCTGCTGGTTCATCCGCGCGGGCTGCGCCACATGGTGGACCCGGCCCGGCTGTGGGAAGGGACGATGGCGGTCTACGGGCCGGAGCGCGCGTTCCAGCTCTATGGCCGGCTTGTACCGGTGGCGGAGGAGCGCATCGTTCCCGCCACCGACGGCCTCACGGTCGAACTGGGCGGACGCGCACTGCACGTCCTCGACGTGCCGGGCCACGCGCGCCACCACATCTGCGTGCACGATGAATTCGCGCAGGCGCTGTTCACCGGCGACGCGTTCGGTATCTCCTACCGCGATCTCGACGTCGATGGGCGCGCCTTCATCCTGCCCACCACCACGCCGACGCAGTTCGACCCGGGTGCGATGCATGCGTCTGTCGACCGCATGCTGGCGTGCGAGCCGCAGGCGCTGTACCTCACGCATTACAGCCGGGTGGGCGAACCCGCCCGGCTGGGTGCGGACATGCACCGCCTGATCGACACTTTCGTCGCGGTAGCGCGCGCTGCGCGCGGCGAGGGCGTCGCGCGCCACGTCGAGATCCTCGCCGGGCTGGAGCAGGTGGTGCGCGAGGAGGCCGCGCGGCAAGGCTGGGCATTGGGGGAGGAGGCGAGCGTCGACCTGATGCAGCTCGATCTGGAACTGAACGCCCAGGGGCTGGGCATCTGGCTGGATAGTCTGCGCGTGCGGGAGGCTGCGGCGGCGTAAGCCGCCGGCTCTAGGCGGGCTGTCCGCCGCGCCGACGTAGCCCGGCGGGGCCGTGCGACGGCTTGCGTTGCACCGGGTGCCGCGGCCCCCGCCCGCCTTGTGCGCCGAGATCGCGCAGCGGTGGCTGGGTCTTTGCGCCCGCGAAGACGTCCTTGCGCAGCACGCGCGTTGGAGAAGCGGCGGACGCGAGTTCAGCCGGCCGTCCCGGCTGCGGTAACATCGCTTCGCCTGTGTTTCCGCTCACCGTCATGTCCGATTCCCCTGCCGAACTCCTTGCCCCGCTCGACGAGGCTGTCGCCGCCGAGGCCGACGGCGGCCGCCGTTTCGGCGGCATCGCGCGTTTGTACGACGATGCCGCCCTTCATCGCCTGAATCTGGCCCACGTCTGTGTGGTCGGAATCGGCGGCGTCGGTTCGTGGGCGGCGGAAGCGCTGGCGCGCAGCGGCGTGGGCCGTCTGACGCTGATCGATCTCGACCACGTGGCCGAATCCAACATCAACCGCCAGGCGCACGCGCTCGATGCCACCCTCGGGCAGGCGAAGGTCCAGGCAATGGCCGAACGCATCCGCGGCATCAATCCGCGCGCCCGCGTCGATACCGTGGAGGATTTTGTCGAGCCGAACAACGTGGCTGCGCTGCTGCGCGAGTTCGACCTCGTCATCGACGCCATCGACAACGTCCGCGCCAAGGTTGCGATGGCGGTCCATTGCCGGCGCGCCCGGTTGCCGCTGCTGATGGCCGGCGGCGCCGGCGGCAAGCGCGACCCGGGCCGCATCCGTGTTGCCGACCTCGTCGCCACCGAGCAGGACCCCCTGCTGGCCAAGGTGCGGGCCACGCTGCGGCGCGACCACGCTTTTCCGCGCGCGGCGGGCAAGAAGTTCGGCATCGAAGTGGTGTACTCCAGCGAGCCGCTACGCTACCCGGCGGCAAGCTGCGAGACCGGCCGCGGGCCGCAGGGGCTCGCCTGCGCGGGCTTTGGTTCCAGCATGGCGGTGACGGCGAGCGTCGGGCTGTTTCTCGCCGCCCGCGCAATCGACCGGCTGGTGGCGAAGCCGGTCGCGGCCGAAGCGGGAGCAAACGTATGAGCGCGACGATGCCAAGCGGGCAGGCGGCAACGCCGGCCGACACCGTGTTGCTGTTCGGCCATGGCGCGCGCGACCCGCAATGGGCCGGGCCGATGCAGCGCATCCGGGCGCGCATGCTGGCCGCGCCCAACCCGCCGCGGGTGGAGCTGGCCTTTCTCGAACTCATGAGCCCCTCGCTGCCGGAAGCGATCGCCGCGGCGGTGGCTGACGGCGCGCGCCACATCCTCGTCGTGCCGGTGTTCCTCGCCCAAGGCGGTCATCTGAAGCGGGATGTTCCGGCGCTGGTCGCCACTGCCGCCGCCGAGCATCCGCGCTGCCGCATCGAACTGGCCGGCGCGGTCGGCGAGGCCGACGCCGTCATCGACGCGATCGCGGCCTACGCGGAGCGCTGCCGGGGCTGAACGCGGCTGTCTTGAAACTTGTGCATATAAGAATATACTTATATGCATGATGATCCCGCGCCCGCTTGCCCTGCTGCTGTCCCTGCTGATTGCCACCTCGTCCGCGCATTCCGCTGATGAGGTAGAGGCCATTCCGACCGTGCGCATCGGCGCGCGTGCGCTCGCCAGCGCAATCGTCGCGGAGGCGAGTATCGAGGCGGTACGGCAGAGCACGCTGGCAGCGCAGGTGCCGGGGCGCGTGGTGCAGCTGGCGGCGGATGCCGGCGATGCGGTTCGCGCCGGCCAGGTGCTGCTGCGCATCGACGCGGCGGAAGCCAGCCAGGCGGTCGCCGCGGCCGACGCCGACGTGGCACGCGCCGAGGCCGGGTTGACCGAGGCGCGCGCCAACCTTGCCCGTAGCCGGAGCCTGTTCGAGCGCAAATTCGTGAGCCAGGCCGTGCTCGACCAGGCCCAGGCGGCCTTCGATGCCGCTGCCGCGCAGCTGCGCGCCGCGCGTGCGGGCCGCGGGCAGGCGGCAAGCGTCCAGGGCCACGCCGTGGTGGCTGCGCCGTTCGCCGGCGTGATCGCCGCGCGCTACATCGAGGCCGGGGAAATGGCCCAGCCCGGGCGCGAATTGCTCACCCTGTACGATCCCGCAGCCTTGCGCGCCGTGGTCGATCTGCCGCAGCAACGCCTCGCCCAGCTCGGCACCGGCCCCGTGAAGGCCCGCATCGAGCTGCCGGGCCAGCAGCGGGTGTTCGAGGCCGCGAGCGTCACCGTGCTGCCGGCGGCAGACGCGCGCACCCACACCGTGCGGGTGCGGGTGGAGCTGCCGCCGGGCAGTAATGACGTGGTCCCGGGCACCTATGCCCGCGTCCATTTCCTCTCGGCTGCAACCCGCCGTCTCACCGTGCCTGCCGCCGCCGTGCTGCGCAGGGGCGAGCTGACCGCGGTGTATGTGGCGGAAGGGCGGGGCGGCTTCAGCCTGCGCCAGCTTCGCCTGGGCGATACGATCAGCGACGACACCGGACGTCCCGCCGTCGAGGTGCTCGCCGGCCTGGGCGAGGGCGATGTCGTGGCGCTCGATCCGGTGCAGGCCGGCATCGTCGCCCGCGCGCGGCAGGGCAAGTGATGGCTGCGGAGCAAGGCCTTGCAGGGCGCCTCGCCGCGGCGTTCCAGCGCAACGCGATCACGCCGCTGATCGCGCTGGTGCTGATGCTGGCCGGCGTGTTCGCCACGCTGGTCACGCCGCGTGAGGAAGAACCGCAGATCGACGTGACGATGGCGAACGTGATGGTGCCTTTCCCCGGGGCCTCCGCGCGCGACGTGGAGGCGCTGGTGGCGCGCCCGGCCGAGCAGGTGCTGTCGCGCATGGCCGGGGTGGAGCATGTGTATTCGGTGTCGCGGCCCGGCATGGCGGTGATCACGGTGCAGTTCGAGGTTGGCGTGCCCAACCAGACCGCGCTGGTGCGGCTGTACGACACCGTGCACTCCAACCGCGACTGGCTGTCGCCGCAGCTCGGCGTGGGCGAACCGGTGGTCAAGCCCAAGGGCATCGACGACGTGCCCATCCTCGCGCTGACGCTGTGGAGCGCGGACGACACGCGCTCCGCGTACGACATGCAGCAGGTGTCGCGCGCGCTCGAACTGGAACTCAAGCGCCTGCCCGGCACCCGCGACGTGCAGACCCTCGGCGGCCCCGACCGGGTCGTGAAGGTCGATATGGACGTTGCGCGGATGAACGCGCACGGCATCAGCGCGCAGGATTTGCGCGGCGCGCTGCAACTTGCCAATGCCTCCCAGCCGGCCGGCAGCCTGGTGGCGGACAACCGCGAAGTGCTGGTGCAGACCGGCGCCTTCATCGAGTCCGCCGAGGACGTGCGCCAGCTCGTCGTCGGCGTCAGCGGTGGCCGCCCGGTGTATCTGCGCGATGTCGCCGAGGTCGGCGATGGACCGGACCAGCCCTCGCGCTACGTGTGGTTCGGCACCGGGGCGGCGGCTGCCGCCAAGGGCATCGACGGCGCGGGGCGTTTCCCGGCGGTGACGCTGGCGCTCTCCAAGAAGCCCGGCGCCAATGCCGCCGACGTTGCCGCCGCGGCGCTGGCGCGGGTGGAAGCCCTGCGCGGCAGCCTGATCCCCGACGGGGTGCAGCTCACCGTCACCCGCAATTACGGTGAAACCGCCAACGACAAGGCGCAGAAGCTGATCGGCAAGCTGGTGTTCGCTACCGCCGCGGTGGTGGCGCTGGTGTTTTTCGCGCTCGGCTGGCGTGAGGCGCTGATCGTCGGCATCGCGGTGTCGCTGACCCTGGCGGCGACGCTGTTCGCGTCATGGGCATGGGGCTTTACGCTCAACCGCGTCAGCCTGTTCGCGTTGATCTTCTCGATCGGCATCCTCGTGGACGATGCCATCGTGGTGGTGGAGAACATCCACCGCTGGCACACGCTGGAGCCGGATACGCCGCTGTGGCGGCTGATTCCGCGGGCGGTGGACGAGGTTGGCGGGCCCACCATCCTGGCCACCTTCACCGTCATCGCGGCGCTGTTGCCGATGGCCTTCGTGACCGGTCTGATGGGGCCCTACATGAGCCCCATCCCGATCAACGCCTCGATGGGCATGTTCATCTCGCTGGTGGTGGCTTTCGTGGTGACGCCGTGGCTCGCGCAGCGCCTGCTGAAGTCGGCGGAGGCCGGTCACCACCCCGGCGACGATGCGCTGACCCGCCGCCTGGATGGAATGTTCCGCCGCGTCATGACGCCGATGCTGGACGCAGCTCACGGTGCCCGGGCGCGGGCGCGGCTGTGGCTGGCGGTGCTGGTGCTGATCGCGGTGTCGCTGGCGCTGCCGGCGATGCAGTGGGTGGTGCTGAAGATGCTGCCGTTCGACAACAAGAGCGAGTTCCAGGTGGTGCTCGACATGCCGGTCGGTACGCCGGTGGAAGAAACCGCGCGGGTGCTGGGCGAAATCGGCGAGCACCTCGGCACCGTGGCCGAAGTCACCGACTGGCAGGCCTACGCCGGCACCGCGGCGCCGATCAACTTCAACGGTCTCGTGCGGCAGTACTACCTGCGCAGCAGTCCGGAGCTGGGCGACATCCAGGTCAATCTGACCGACAAGGCGCAGCGCACGCGCAAGAGTCACGAGATTGCGGTCTCGGTGCGCGAGGCGGTGGCGACGATCGCCCGCCGCAACGGTGGCAATGCGAAGGTGGTCGAGGTGCCGCCGGGGCCGCCGGTGCTGTCGCCCATCGTCGCCGAAATCTACGGCCCGGACTACGCCGGCCAGGCCGAGGTTGCCGCGCGGGTGCGCGCCGTGTTCGAGCGCACGGCGGACATCGTCGGCGTGGACGACACCGTGGACGAGGCCGCGCCCAAGCTGCTGCTACGGGTCGACCAGGCCAAGGCGGCGCGGCTGGGGGTGGCGCAGGCCGACATCGTCGACGTGCTGCGGCTGGGCTTGGCGGGCGAGAACGTCACCCCGCTGCACGGGGGCGACAACAAGTACGAGGTGCCGGTGCGGGTGCAACTGCCGGCCCGGCACCAGTCCGACATCGGCAATCTGCTGGCGATGAAGGTGCGCGCGCGCGGCGCGGAGAGCGGCGGCCGGCTGGTGGCGGTGGGCGAACTGGTCACCGTGCAGGAAACCCGCCGCGAGCAGGTGATTTACCGCAAGGATCTGCTGCCTGTCGTGTATGTCACCGGCGACATGGGCGGCCGGCTGGATTCGCCGCTATACGGCATGTTCGGCATCCGGGCCGAGGTCAAGGACATGGCGCTGGGCGGCGCGCCCGGGCTCGCCGGCACGCTGGACGAATGGTTCATCCGCCCGCCCGCCGATGCCTGGAGCGGCTACAGCCTGAAGTGGGATGGCGAGTGGCAGGTCACCTACGAAACCTTCCGCGACATGGGCGCCGCCTATGCCGTTGGTCTGGTGCTGATCTACCTGCTGGTGGTGGCGCAGTTCCGCTCCTACCTGGTGCCGCTGATCATCATGGCGCCGATTCCGCTGACGCTGATTGGCGTGATGCCCGGCCACGCGCTGCTGGGCGCGCAATTCACCGCCACGTCGATGATCGGCATGATCGCGCTCGCCGGCATCATCGTGCGCAACTCCATCCTGCTGGTGGATTTCATCAACCAGCAGCTTGCCGAAGGCAGCGACTTCGGCGAAGCGGTGATCCGCGCCGCCGCGGTGCGCGCCAAGCCGATCGGGCTGACAGCGCTGGCGGCGATGATCGGCGCGGTGTTCATCCTCGACGACCCGATCTTCAACGGACTCGCGATCAGCCTGATCTTCGGCGTCTTCATCTCCACCGTGCTCACCCTGGTGGTGATCCCGATGCTCTATTTCGCCGCGATGCGCCGCCGCGCCGGCGCGCTGAACGGCCAACCTCAGGGAGAAACCGCATGACCCTCACCACCGAACGCTATGTCCGCATCGTTGCAGGTGCCTTCGTGCTGCTGTCGCTCGCGCTCGGCGTGGCCGCTTCACCGCTGTTCGTCAGCCCGAATTTCCTGTGGTTCACCGCCTTTGTCGGCGCCAACCTGTTCCAGAGCGGCTTCACCGGGTTCTGCCCGCTGGTCAATATCCTGCGCCGGCTCGGCGTGCCCGAGGGCTGCCGCTGAGCCCCGAGGCGGAGCGGCCGTGTGCGGTTCCACGGCCCGCGCACACGAGCACGAGCGGTACCGCGGCGGCGCGCTACAATCGTCGGCCACACTATCGCTTCGGGCATATCCATGAACGATCGCACCGCTCCTCCGGAACGCCGTCTCGACCGCCGCATTCCGCTCGGCTGCTCGGCGTCCATCCTGTTGCGCAGCGGTGAGGCGGTGCCGGCCGAATGCGTGGAACTGAGCGTGAGCGGCATGACGCTGCGCGCGGCTTACGTGCCGGGCGAGCAGGAGGTCATCGAGGTCATGGTGGCCTCGCCGGGCGCCCGGGTGGACCGCCCGCCGCTGGTGACCAAACTGCAGGTCAAGCGCTGTCACGCGCTCGGCGACGGCCGCTACGAGATCGGCGGCGCCATCGTGCGCGTGGTCGGCTGAACCCGCTTCAGCGGACGCGGCGGCCGAACAGCAGCCACAGCGCGAGCAGCGCCGCGGCGCCGAAGTTGAGCAGCGACCAGTTGGCGAGCGACAGGCCGAGGAAGGTCCAGTCGATCGCGCTGCAGTCGCCCGCGCCGCGGAAGATCATCGGCAGCGCCGAAGTCAGCGGAAAGCTCTCCAGCATGTATTCCAGCCCTGGCCCGCACTCCGGAATTTCCGGCGGGTAGAGCTGCATCCACGTCTGGCGCGCGGCGACGCTGCCGCCGGCCAGCGCCGCGAGCAACAGCAGTCCCCCATACACGCGCACGCCCGCGCCGCGCGGTCCGTGCAGGCCGGCGACCAGCGCGATCACGCCCACCAGTGCGAATGCATAGCGCTGCATGATGCACATCGGGCACGGCTCGATGCCCTGGTAGTGCTGCAGGTAGAGCCCGAAGGCGAGCAGCGCCGCGCAGTAGGCGAACACGGCGAGAAAGAGCGGACGGCGGTTGCGGGGGAGGGCGATCATGGGTGAGAGCGGGCGTGGTTGTTCGGGGTGCGGACGCGATTGTAGGTGAGGCGCGCGGGCCGGGCTTCGTCGCCGTGGCGCGGTGAAAGTTCCGCCCTCCCCCGAGCCCGCATCGTCGGCCTGCGTTCAGCGGGGCGAGGGCGCGCGCGGCGCGTCGTCGGGCAGCGCCGCCAGCACCATGTCCAGGAAGGCGCGGGTGCGCGCCGGCATCAGCTTGCGCCCGGGAAATACCGCCCACGCGGTGTTGGCCGGCAGGCTCCACTCGGGCAGCACGCGCAGCAACTCGCCGCGGCGCACGTGGGCCACCGCGAAGTAGTCGGGCACCGCCGCGATGCCCTGTCCGGCGCGGGCGAGCTGGATCAGTGTTTCCGGTGAGTTGGCGGTGATCCGGCCCGGTGGCAGACCTTCCCAGTGCTGCTCGCCGTTGAGCAGACGCCACGGCGTCGGTTCGCCGCTGCGGCCGAACAGGCGCAGCGCCTCGTGCCGCATCAGGTCGTCCGGCACCCGCGGCGTTCCACGTTCGGCGAGGTAGTCGCGCGCGGCATACAGGCTGATCGGAAAGCTGCGGATGCGCCGCGCGGCGAGCGAGGCGTCGTCCGGCAGGTCACCGATGCGGATCGCCAGGTCGAAGTTCTCGCCGATCAGGTCCACCCGCCGGGGCGACAGGTCGAGATCCAGGCTGATGGCCGGGTGCAGCGCGACGAAGGCGGCGAGCATGTCCAGCAGCAGGTGGTTGGCGAAATCGGCCGGCATCGAGACGCGCAGGCGTCCGCTTGGCTGCGCCTGGCGGTGCTGGGCGAGGCTGGCGACGGCATCGACCTCGGCGGCGAGCTGGCGCGCGTGTTCCAGCAGATGCTGGCCGAAGTCGGTGAGCGACAGTCGGCGCGTGGTGCGCAGCATCAGCCGTTCGCCCAGCCGTTCTTCCAGCAGCGTGATCCGGCGCGACACGGTGGACTTGGGCAGACCAAGGCGCTCGGCCGCGCGGCTGAAGCTGCCGCCTTCGGCCACGCGGGCAAAGATCAGCAGATCATTGGCGTCGAATTGTTCCATGGAGGGAACAATGTTATCCGTTTGTCCGGGTTTTTAGCGGTTTTTGATCGGAATAAAGTGCATCCATCGCAGCACCCCGAACCCCGACGACACCGAGAGGCCACCGCCATGAACATCCTCCAGATCAACTCCAGCGCGCGCAGCGAAGGCGCCAACTCCACCCGCGTCGCCAACGACGTCACCACCCGCCTGCTCGCCGCCAACCCCGACGCCACCCTGACGGTGCGCGACCTGGCGAAGAACCCGGTGCCGGTACTCGACGAAGCCGCGCTCGGCGCGCTGTTCGCCCCGGTCGAGAGCCGCAGCGCGGATCAGGCGGCGCGTGTTGCCGCGAGCGACGCGCTGATCGCGGAGGTGCAGGCGGCCGACGTGCTGGTGCTCGGCGTGCCGATGTACAACTTCACCGTCACCGCCCAGTTCAAGAACTGGATCGACGCCATCGCCCGCGCGGGGGTCACCTTCCGCTACACCGCCAACGGTCCCGAAGGCCTGCTGAAGGGCAAGACGGTCTATGTCGCGCTTGCCCGCGGCGGCCAGTACCGCGGTTCGCCGCTCGACACCCAGGTGCCGTACCTGAAGGCGGTGCTGGGCTTCCTCGGCATCACCGACGTGCGCTTCATCTACGCCGAAGGGCTCAACATGGGGCCGGAGGCGGCGGCCAAGGGCTTCGCCCAGGCCGCGGCCGACCTCGACGCCGTGCTCGCCGCCTGATCCATCCACTCACCCGCGCCGGGCCTCCGTGCCCCGGCGCCCAGCGAAGGGAGTCGTGCCATGAACACCAGCGTCCGCCCCAGTGAAACCGTCCTCCGCCCGCGCGCCGTCGAGCGTCTGGTGGCCGGCATGCCGACCTCCGACGGCGCCGGGGTCAAGCTCACCCGCGTGCTCACACAGCCGCTGCAGCGCCGGCTCGACCCCTTCCTGATGCTCGACGCCTTCGGTAGCGCCAATCCGGACGACTACATCGCCGGCTTTCCGGACCATCCGCACCGTGGCTTCGAAACCGTCACCTACATGATCGCCGGGCGCATGCGCCACCGCGACAGCGCCGGCCACGAAGGCCTGCTGGAGAACGGGGGCGTGCAATGGATGACGGCCGGCCGCGGCGTGATCCATTCCGAAATCCCGCAGCAGGAAGACGGCGTGATGGAAGGCTTCCAGTTGTGGCTCAACCTGCCGGCGGCCGAGAAGATGAGCGCGCCCTGGTACCGCGACTTCGGTGCGGCCGAGTTGCCGTCTTTCCTCACCGAGGCGGGTGTCGCGGCGGCGGTGATCGCCGGCAGCAGCCACGGTGTGGAAGGCGCGGTCACCCGCGAAGCCACCGCGCCGCTGTATCTCGACCTCCACCTGCCCGCCGGCGCCCGCTTCAGCCAGACGCTGCCGGCGGCGCACAACGCCTTCGTGTATGTCTATCGCGGTAGCGTGCAGGTGGCGGAAACCCGGGTGCCGGCGCAGCGCATGGCGATCCTGGCCAACGCCGCCGAACGCGACGGCGTGGTGCTGGAAGCGGTGGGCGGCGACGCGCGTGCGCTGCTGATCGCGGGCCGGCCGCTGAACGAGCCGATCGCGCAGTACGGTCCCTTCGTGATGAACACCGAGCAGGAGATCTATCAGGCACTGGCGGATTTCCGCGAGGGCCGGCTGGGCGAGGCGGCGTAACCCGCAGGCTGCGTCACCCTTGTCCTACGCGCAAAAGGCCGTTTGTCGCACACCCGACAAACGGCCTTTTCCAACTCCTTGAAACAACGCGATTTTACCCGTGGCACCCGGCTTGCTTTCCTTGCCATGAACCCAACGCCTGCAAGGAGCGCGTCATGCCGAAGCCAAAAAAACACGTCCTCGTCTGTGTCCAGGGCCGTCCGCCCGGCCATCCCCGCGGTTCCTGTCAGCAAAAGGGCTGTGGCGAGGTCCATCAGGCCTTCCTCGAAGCCTTTCAGGCGCGCAACCTGTGGAATGAATTCGCGGTGACCAACACCGGCTGCCTCGGCCCCTGCATGGCCGGCCCCAGCGTGCTGGTCTATCCCGACGCGGTCATGTACGGCGGCGTCACCGCGGCCGACGTGGGCACCATCATCGACGAGCACCTGATCGGCGGCACGCCGGTCGAGCGGCTGAAGGTTCCGGCCGAAATCTGGGGGTGATCATGGAACAGGGCACCGAACTGCTGCCGGGCGAGATCGTCCGCGCCGCCGAAGACATCTACAACGACGGCGGCGTGCCCGACGTGCCGGAGGGCGCGCTGCTCGCCGCCGAAGGCGCGCGCGGCGTCATCGTCAAGGTCGGCCACGTCGAGGCGATGCAGGACGTCGCGATCTACATCGTGCGTTTCCAGGGCGCAGATGAAGTGCTCGGTCCGCCGATCGGCTGCCTCCGCGAAGAACTGGTGCGCGAGGAGACCGCTCCGGCGGTCGCCAACTGAGCGCGATGCGGATCGCCGTCGCCACGCAGGACTTCAGCCGCGTCTCGGGGCACGCGGGCAAGGCGCGCGAATGGCTGGTGTACGACTGCCAGCCCGGCGCGCCGCTGCCGCAGCCCGAACAGGTGACGCTGGAGAAGTCGCAGCTGTTCCACTATTTCGACGACGTGGGGCCGCATCCGCTCGATGGTGTCGAGCTGATCGTCGCCGGCAGCGCGGGCGACGGCTTTCTGCGCCACATGAGCAAGCGCGGCGCCCAGGTGCTGCTGACCGGCGAGTCCGAGCCGGAGGTGGCCCTGCAGAAGCTGATCGCGGGCGAAACGCTGGCCGACACCCGCTTCGATCCCACCCGCGCGCTGTGCGCGCTGCGCGACCTGTTCTCGCGCCACTGATCACCGGCGCCGCCGTGCTCCGCGCGCGGCGGCCTCCGTTTTTCCGCGCCGGCTGCCTCCGGGCGGCCGGTTCCACAGGGGAAGCCGCATGCCACGCTCCGTCCTAGCCGATCACGAACTGGCCGCGTTGCTGGCCGACGACGTGCCCTGCGGCGATCTCACCACCGACGCGCTGCGCATCGGCCCGCAGCCGGCGCGGCTGAGCTTCATCGCGCGCCAGCCGATGACCGTGTGCGGGGTCGAGGAAGCCGTGCGGATGTTCGAACTCGCCGGCGCCGCGGTGAAGGCCGAACTCGCCTCCGGCGACGTGCTCAGCTTCCAGTCGCCCATCCTGACCGCCGAAGGCGATGCCGACGTGCTGCACCGGGTGTGGAAGACCGCCCAGGTGCTGGTCGAGTGGGCGAGCGGCATCGCCAGCAGCGCTTCCGCCATCGTCGAGGCCGCCCAGCACGACGGCCGCCGCGTGCCGGTGGCCTGCACCCGCAAGACCGTGCCGGGCACCAAGGCGCTGTCGGTCAAGGCGGTGCGCTGCGCCGGCGCCAGCATGCACCGCTTGGGCCTTTCGGAGACCCTGCTCGTGTTCCCCGAGCACCGGCTCTACCTGGATGAGGCCCCGGCGGTCACCATCGCCCGCCTGCGCGCGGCCGAAGCGGAAAAGCGCATCGTCGTCGAGGTGGGCTCGGTGGAGGAGGCGGTGGTGTGGACCGAGGCCGGCGCCGACGTGATCCAGCTGGAGAAATTCCCGCCCGAACGGGTAGCCGAATGCCGCGCCGCGATCGCCCACAGCCGGATGCGCCCCTTGCTGGCGGCCGCCGGCGGCATCAAGGCGGACAACGCCGGCGCCTACGTGGCGGCGGGGGCCGATGTGCTGGTGACGTCGGCGCCATTTACTGCGGCGCCGCGGGATGTGAAGGTGACGTTCTTGCGGGATTGAGGACGGCGAAACGCGCTTTTTTTCGGCGGCGAGGTGATGAGCGCCTCGCTCCCGCTCCTTCAAGGGGTGAGGACGCCGTTTCGGCTAGCATTGCTTGCCGCCTGCTGAACGACGGAGCGAAGCGAAGGCACCCGGGCGGGCCCAATTTGCTCCCTCCCCTTCAAGGGGAGGGCTGGGGTGGGGATGGGGTTAGGCATGGCGCTGAAGCCAACCCCATCCCCCTCCCAACCTCCCCCTTGAAGGGGGAGGGGAAAAACCTTCCAGGTGCGGAGTCTTCGCTTCGCCTCGCAAACAGGAAGGCATCAGGTTGTGCTCGCCGAAATCCTGCTCCGCGCCCTTGAAGGGGGAGCGGAAAAACCTCTCACCCCTCGCGCGCCAACGCCGCCAGCGCTGCCACCTGCGCCGTGATCGGCTCCGGCACCGCCTGCTCGCCCGCCAGCATCGCGCGGATGCAGGCCACGTTGTCTTCAATCGACGGGCTGTCGGGCAGGCCGGCCAGCGGCGGCGCGCCGCCTTCCTCACCCGGCACGCCGATGCTGGCGATGCCGTCGCGGAACACCTGCATTTCCGGCGTGCGCCGCGGATTGGCGTAGATCTCGCCTTCGGTGCCGCGCAGCAGCATCGCGCGGCCGCCGTCCTCGCGCAGGAATTCGCCCATGCGTTCGAGGTATTCCGGGTGCGTCACCGCCACCACGCGCACGCTGTAGCCGCGGCAGGGGTCGATCAGCTTGGCCATGATGTGGCCGCTGCCTCGCAGGCCGAAGCGGGTGCGCAGCGCGAGCAGTTCGGCCATGCCCGGCAGCATCTGCTCGACGCGCAGGCAGGCAAGGCGGCCGGCGGCGAGTTGCGCGGACGCGGCGGCGGCATCGGCGGCAGGATGGATGTCGAGCGCGGCGAGCAGTTCGAACGGGCTGACGCGGGCTTCGAAGTCATGCCGGCCCTGGATCAGCACCGGCACCCCTTCCCGCGCCAGCAACAGCGCGACCAGCGGCATCAAATTGGGCTGGCGGCGCGCGCCGTTGTAGGTGGGCAGCACCACGCAGCGCGGGCCGGGCGGAACGGTCACCTGGGCGGTGCGGGCGTCCATCGCGCGCTTGAAGCCGAGCAATTCGGCGAGCGATTCGCTCTTGACCCGCAGCGCGATCAGGATGGCGCCGAGTTCGAGGTCCGGCACGCGGCCGTCGAGTATGTCGCCGAACAGGCTTTCCGCCTGGGCAACGTCCAGCGGCCGCGCGCCCTTGGCGCCACGGGCGATTTCCTTGATGATTGGGGCGTAGCTCATGCCGGCATTATCCGCGCCTGAGCAGCGCGCTGGAACCCGCGGCCGCCGCCTTTTTCTCCCTTTCCCTGTTTCTCCCGGAGCCCACGATTATGGAAGTCGGATTCATCGGACTCGGCCTGATGGGCCGCCCCATGGTGTTGAACCTGCTGAAGGCCGGCCACACGGTGCACGTGTGGAGCCGCCGGCGCGAATCCATGGTGCCGCTGCTCGAAGCCGGCGCCGGCGACTGTGCGAGCGCCGCCGAGGTGGCGAGCCGCGCCGCGGTGACCTTCAGCATGGTGGCCGATGCCCCCGACGTCGAACAGGTGACGCTGGGCGAGGGCGGCGTCGCCAGCGCGGCGCGTGCGGGGCATATCCATGTGGATATGAGCACGATCGCCCCTGCCGCTGCGCAGGCGATCGCCGCGCGGCTGGCCGAGCGCGGCGTCACCCTGCTGGATGCGCCGGTGTCCGGTGGTGAGGTTGGCGCGATCGCCGGCAGCCTCACCATCATGGTCGGCGGCGACGCCGCGGCCTTCGACACGGTCAAGCCGGCGTTCGAGGCGATGGGCAAGTCGATCAACCGCATCGGCGACTCCGGCGCCGGGCAGGTCGCCAAGGCCTGCAACCAGATCCTCACCGGCGTCGGCGTGGCGGCGGTGGCCGAGGCGCTCAACTTCGCCACCCGCAGCGGCGTCGATGCCACCAAGGTGCGCGAGGCCCTGCTCGGCGGCTTTGCCTACTCGCGCATCCTTGAAAACCACGGCCAGCGCATGCTCGACCGCAACTTCCGCCCCGGCTTCAAGGCCTGGATGCATCAGAAGGACATGCGCATCGTGATGGAAGAGGCTCACCGCCTGGGTCTGGCGCTGCCGTCCTCGGCGGCCACCGCGCAGATGTTCAACGCGATGGTCGGCAGCGGCCTCGGTGAGGACGATTCGATCGCGATGCTGAAGCTGCTCGAACGCATGAGCGGGGGCGCGGGCGAATGAAGGTCGGCTTCGTCGGCCTCGGCGTGATGGGCGTGCCGATGGCCGGCCATCTGCTCAAGGCCGGTCATCAGGTGGCGATCTGGGCGCGGCGGCCCGATGCGGCGCAGGCACTGATTGCCGACGGCACGCTCGCCGG
Source organism: Azoarcus olearius (assembly GCF_001682385.1). Lineage (NCBI taxonomy): Bacteria > Pseudomonadati > Pseudomonadota > Betaproteobacteria > Rhodocyclales > Zoogloeaceae > Azoarcus > Azoarcus olearius. Next base: position 3,785,876 of record NZ_CP016210.1, on the reverse strand, counting down.
CGCCGAGCTGTGCGCCACGCCGGCGGCGCTGGCGGCGCGCAGCGAGGTCGTGATCAGCATCATCACCGCCAGCGCCGACGTCGAGGCGCTGGCTTTCGGCGACGACGGACTGGCGGCCGGTTTCGCGCCCGGCGCAATCCATGTAGACATGAGCACGATCGCGCCGACCACCGCGCGCGCACTCGCCGCGCGCTATGCGCAGCAGGGCGTGGGCTGGGTGGATGCGCCGGTGTCCGGCGGCGGCACGGGCGCGCGCGAGGCGACGCTGGCGATCATGGCCGGCGGGGAGGCAGAAACCCTGGCTCGCGTGCGGCCGCTGTTCGAGGTGCTGGGCCGCACCGTGGTGCACATCGGCCCGGCCGGGGCGGGGCAGGTGGCCAAGGCCTGCAACCAGATGATCATGGTGGCCGCGATCCAGGCGAGCGCCGAGGCGATGCACCTGGCCAACGCCCACGGCGTCGACCTGGCGGCGGTGCAGCGCGCCTTGATGGGCGGTTCCGCGGCTTCGCGCGTGATGGAGGTGATGGGCGGGCGCATGGTGGCGCGCGACTTCGGCGCCGGCATCGAGGCCCGCCTGCATCACAAGGATTTCGCCATCCTGATGGGCGAGGCGGTGGGGCTCGGGGTGCCGCTGCCGGTGGCTGCGCAGGTGTGGCAGCAGCTGAATGCGCTGATGGCCTCGGGCATGGGGCGCGACGACACCAGCAGCCTGCTGCGCGTGCTCGAAAACATGGCGGCGCGGCCATCGTGAGCGCGCTGCGGATTGCCGCCGCGTTCGTTCTGGTCGTTGCACTGCAGGGGTGTGCGGTGTTCGCGGTGGCCGATGCGGTCATCACCGTGGGTGCCACCGCGGTGAAGGCCGGCGCCGTGGTGGCGGGCGCCGCGGTCGATGTGGTGGGCGCAGGGATCGAGGCGGCAACCTCGGATGACGAGGACGAAAAGGCGCAGCACGCCAAAGAGGGCAGCGAGCGGCGCGAGTAGGGGAATGCTGCCGCGCTGGCCGGCCGTCGGCCGTGGCCCTGTTTCCCGGTGATGGGCGCCGGGCCCGGTCAGCGGCGGGACGCGCCTCCGCCATCGCCCGCAGCGTCTTCCGCGGCGGCGCGCGGCCGCCCGTACCAGCGGAAGCGTTCGATCACCTCATCCATTTCCTCACGCGACAGCAGCACCGGCGCGCCGAGCTGGCAGGTGCGCCAGTACTGCGCGCACAGGGTTTCGAACTCGATGGCCTGCGCCAGCGCGTGCGCCAGGTCGCGTCCGAACACCAGCATGCCGTGGTTGGCGAGCAGGCAGGCGCTGCGGTCCTGCAGCGCGGCGACGGCGGCCTCGGACAGCGCGGGCGTGCCGAAGGTGGCGTAGCGGGCGCAGCGCACGGTGTCCCCGCCGAAGCGCGCGATCATGTAGTGAAACGGCGGAATTTCGATGCGCTGGCAGGCGAGCGCGGTGGCGAACGGCGCGTGCGCATGCAGCACCGCCTGCGCCTGCGGGAAGGCGGCGTAGATGTCGCGATGGATCTGCCATTCGGACGACGGTGCCCAGGCCGGCGCGCCCGCCGCCGGGCGGCCTTCGTCGTCCAGCGGCACCATGTCCTGCGGCGAACAGGCTTCGGCGGGCAGTCCGCTGGGGGTGATCAGCAGGCCGTCGGCGAGCCGCACGCTGGCGTTGCCGGAGGCGCCGACATTGAGGCCGGCTGTGGTCATCGCGCGGGCCGTGGCAAGCAGCGGCTCGCGCAGCGTATCCGGGGCGTTCATTGCGCGTCCTCCGGATACAGCGCCGCCAGCGCGTCGGCGGCGGCGATGCCGCGTTCGGTGATGATGCCGGCGATGAAGCGGGCGGGCGTGACGTCGAAGGCGGGGTTGGCCGCCGCAGTGGCGTCCGGCGCAAGTCGCAGCTCCGCCGGTTCGCCATCCGTGCCGGCGCCGCGCACGTTGCACACCTCGGCCGCGCCGCGGTCTTCGATCGGGATCGCGTCGCCGTCCGGGCAGCCGAAGTCCAGCGTGGAGTGCGGGGCCGCGATGTAGAAGGGCACGCCCGCTTCGCGCGCGGCGAGCGCCTTCAGGTAGGTGCCGACCTTGTTCGCCGTGTCGCCATTGGCGGCGATGCGGTCTGCGCCGGTGATGACCAGGTCGATTTCGCCGCGTGCCAGCAGCAGGCCGGCGGCGTTGTCGGCGATCAACCGGTGCGGCACCCCCGCTTCACGCAGTTCCCACGCCGTCAGCAGCCCTTGGTTGCGGGGCCGGGTCTCGCTGACGGTGACCTCGACCGCCAGCCCGGCAAGATGCGCCGCATACACCGGCGCCAGCGCCGTTCCGGCCCCCATGGTCGCCAGCCAGCCGGCGTTGCAGTGGGTCATCACCCGCACCCGTCCGCGTACCGCGGCGATGGCTTGCAGCAGCGGCAGACCGTGGGCGCCGATCGCAGCGCAGCAGCGCACGTCGTCAGCGCAGATCGCGGCCGCCTCGTCCCACGCGGCGGCGCGGCGCGCGCCGGGTGTCAGCGGGCGCAAGGCCGCGGCCATGCGCGCCAGCGCCCAGTGCAGGTTGACCGCGGTGGGGCGGGTGGCGGCGAGGGTGGCGAGGGCGTATTCGAGCGCGTCGTCGCCCGGGTCCGCCGTCAGCGCGAGTGCCACGCCGTAGGCGGCCGTGCCCCCGATCAGCGGTGCGCCGCGCACCCACATGGCGCGGATCGCTTCCGCCGCTTCGTCCAGCGTGCGCAGGCGGCGCTGCTCGCTACGCCAGGGCAGGCGTGTCTGGTCCAGCACCAGAACGCTATCGCCGTCGCGGCACAGGGTGGGGATGGGCTGGGTGAAGCGGAAGGGTGTCATCGCGGGGCGGTGGCCGGAGGCGGTTGGGGGAGCCGTCGAATGTGCCAGCGCGCGGCAGGGGCCGCAAGCGCGACAGGGCGCCCGCGGGCATGACGGGCGATCGCTACGGGTGCGAGAATGCGGCCCTTGTCCGCCGCCGCGAGGCCGCCATGCCGCACTTTCCCGCTCCGGTCGTTTCCCGCCTGCCGCAGGTGGGCACCACGATCTTCACCGTGATGTCGCGCCTCGCGCAGGAGTGTGGCGCGATCAACCTGTCGCAGGGCTTCCCCGACTTCAATGCCGACGACGCGCTGTTCGAGCGCGTGGCGCACTGGATGCGCAGCGGGCACAACCAGTACGCGCCGATGGCTGGCGTGCCCGCACTGCGCGAGGCGGTGGCGGGCAAGGTGGCGGCGCTGTACGGCACCGCGTACGACGTCGAACACGAGGTAACGATTACCGCCGGCGCCACCCAGGCGCTGTTCACCGCGGTGGCGGCCTTGGTGCATCCGGGCGACGAGGTGATCGTGTTCGAGCCGGTGTACGACTCCTATGGCCCCGCGATCGAGCTGGCCGGGGGGCGCGTGGTGCGCATGCAGTTGGCGGCGCCGGATTACCGACCCGACTGGGCGGCGGTGGCCGCGGCAATCACCCCGCGTACCCGCATGATCATGATCAACTCGCCGCACAACCCCACCGCCACGGTGTGGACCGCGGCGGACTACGACCGCCTCGCGGCGCTGCTGCGCGATACCGGCATCATCGTGGTGTCGGACGAGGTGTATGAACACATCGTGTTCGACGGCCTGCAGCACCGCAGCTGCGCCGCCCATCCGGAACTCGCCGCGCGCAGCATCGTGGTGTCCAGCTTCGGCAAGACCTACCACATCACCGGCTGGAAGGTGGGCTATGTGGTTGCGCCGCGCGAGTTGATGGCGGAGTTCCGCAAGGTGCACCAGTTCAACGTGTTCACGGTGAATACGCCGGTGCAGTACGCGCTGGCCGACTACATGGCGGAGGCCTCGCGCCATCTCGGCCTGGCGGCCTTCTACCAGGCCAAGCGCAACCTGTTCCGCGACGCGCTCGCCGGCTCCCGCTTCGAGCTGCTGGCGTCGCGCGGCACCTATTTCCAGCTGGCGCGCTACAGCGCCATTTCCGACGAGGGCGATGTCGCGTTCTGCAACCGGCTCACGCGGCAAGTGGGGGTCGCCGCGATTCCGGTTTCGGCCTTCTTTGCCGACGGCCGCGACGAGCGCGTGATCCGCTTCTGCTTTGCCAAGAACGACACCACGCTGAACGCTGCCTGCGAGCGTCTGCGGGCCCTGTAAACGCCCGCTGGAAGCGGTGCAGGACAGCAGGCGGATGGGCAGTGGCGCCGGGCGTGCGTGATAAACTGCCGCGGTTTTCCGGTTCGCAATTTTCCGCTTCCTTCCGGCCCCTTCCGTTCCCCTTCGAAGCCCGACTCCGCGTGCGCTACCTGATCCTCTTCCTGCTGATCCTGTTTGCCATCTGGTGGATCCGCCGTGCTGCCGGCGGCGGCGCGCGGGCGCCGCGCAAGGGGCCGCAGGATGACTCCGCCCGGCAGGGCGAACAGATGATCGAATGCGCCCACTGCGGGGTGCACGTGCCGGAGCGCGAAGGCGTGCGCGACGGCGGGCGTTTCTACTGCGGCGAGGCGCATCGCCGCCTGGGGCCGGCCCGGGGGCGCTGAGGTGGTGGGCAGCCTGTCCGCCGACGTCGATCCGTCGCGCCGCCTGTCGCTGCGCTATTTCAATCTCTTCCGGCTCATCGTCGGCGGCCTCTTCGTCGTCGCCGGCCGCGAGATCGACCTCGGTTCCTATCACCAGTTCGTCTATAACGCGGCGTCCTTCGCCTATCTGGGCGCGGTGTTGGCGCTCGGCTTTCCCGACATGCAGCGCCGCTTCGGCATCGACCGCGTCATCCTGGTGCAGGTGGTGGTCGATGTCTGCCTGCTGACGGCCATCATGTGGGCCAGCGGCGGCTACCGCAGCGGCATGCCGGTGCTGATGATGGTGATCCTTGCCGGCGCGGGGCTGGTGGCCGAGGGTCGCACCGTGCTGTTCTTCGCCGCGCTCACCACGGTGCTGGTGCTGGGCGAGAACGTCTGGCGCTATCTCAAGGGCGCGCAGCCGGCGGATTTCTTCCAGGTGGGCATGGCCTGCCTCGGCTTTTTCGGCATCGCCATCGTCGCCCGGCTGCTGGCGCTGCGCGCCAAGGCCAATGCGTCGCTGGCCGCCGAGCGCGGCCAGGCGCTGGCGCGTCAGCAGGCTCTGAACGAACGCATCATCCGCGACATGCAGGACGGCGTGATCGTCATCGGCACCGATGGCCGCGCGCGCCAGGCCAACCCGCGCGCCTGCGCGCTGCTCGGCCTGCAGTCGGTGGAGGGCCTCAACCTGGCCGACGTGGATCCCGCGTTTTGCGAGCTCTTCTCGTGCGGCGCAGTGGATAGCCGCCTGCTCCGTCTCGGCCCCGCCGGGCGGCTGCTGCGCTGTCGCACCGTGTGCGGCGAGCCGGGCAGCGCCGCCGCCGACGCCACCGTGATCTACCTGACGGACTTCGAAGAGGTGCAGCGCCAGATGCAGCAGGTGAAGCTGGCCGCGCTGGGCCGGCTCACCGCCAGCATGGCGCACGAAATCCGCAATCCGCTGTCGGCGGTGACCCAGGCCGCGGAACTGCTGACCGAGGAAAAACGCACCGACATGCAGCTGCGGCTGGCGCGCATCATCAACGACAACGCCCGCCGCATCGAACGCATGATCCGCGACGTGCTGGCGCTGGGGCGGCGCGAGCAGGCCGAGCCGGAGCCGCTGGAACTGGCCGGCTACGTCGCCGAACTGATCGAGGCGCTGGCGCTGCGCAGCGCGGACGAGCGCGCCGTGTTCGCGCAGGACATCCCGCCCGGCCTCACGCTCGCGATCGACCGGGCCCACCTGCACCAGATCCTCGACAACCTGCTCACCAATGCCCGCCGCTACTGCAGCGGACAGCCCGGTTCGGTCCGCATCCGCGCCAGCGCGCTGCCGGGCGGCCGGGTCGCACTGCATGTGCGCGACGACGGCCCCGGCATCGACGAGAGCACCCGTGCCAATCTCTTCGAGCCCTTCTTCACCACGCACCCGAAAGGCACCGGGCTGGGCCTGTATATCGCGCGCGAACTTGCCGAGGCCAACGATGCCACACTCGAACTCGGGCCGGAGCGTCCGGGCGCCCACTTCGTGCTGACCGGAGACAGCCGCGCATGAGCCACACCGAACGCCGCACGCGCCCCGCCACCAGCGAGGTGTTGGTCGTCGATGACGAGGAAGACATCCGCGAGCTGATCGCGCTGTCGCTGCTGCGGCTGGGGCTGGCCTGCGATACCGCCGGCACCGTGGCCGAAGCGCGGCAACTGCTCGATACCCGCCGCTATCGCCTGTGCCTTACCGACATGCGCCTGCCGGACGGCGACGGGCTGGAGATCGTGGAGACCATACAGGCGCGCTGCCCCGGGCTGCCGGTTGCCGTCATCACCGCGTTCGGCAGTATCGACACCGCCATCCGCGCGCTCAAGCTCGGCGCCTTCGACTTCGTCACCAAGCCGGTGGAGCTGAAGGTGCTGCGCGAACTGGTCACCCACGCGCTCAACCTCGATGCCCCCGCCGCGCCCACGGAAGAAACCGGCGGACGCCGCCTGATCGGCAACTCGGCCCCGATGGCCCATCTGCGCGCGCAGATCGCCAAGCTCGCGCGCAATCAGGCGCCGGTGTTCATCCACGGCGAATCGGGCACCGGCAAGGAAGTCATCGCCAACCTGATACACGCCCAGGGCGGCCGCGCCGCCGCGCCCTTCGTGCCGGTCAACTGCGGCGCGATTTCGCCCGAGCTGATGGAGAGCGAGTTCTTCGGCCACCGCAAGGGCAGCTTCACCGGCGCCAGTGCGGACAAGGAGGGCCTGTTCCAGGCGGCCAGCGGCGGCACGCTGTTTCTGGACGAAGTGGGCGAGTTGCCGCTCGCAATGCAGGTGAAGCTGCTGCGCGCCATCCAGGAGCGCGCCGTGCGCCCGGTCGGCGGCCATACCGAGGTGCCGGTGGATGTGCGCATCCTCTCCGCCTCCCACCGCGACCTCGCCCAACTCGTCGCCGAAGGCAAGTTCCGCCAGGACCTGTTCTTCCGCATCAACGTCATCACCTTGCGGGTGCCGCCGCTGCGCGAACGCCCGGAGGACGTCCCGGACCTCGCCGCCCACATCCTGCAGCGCCTCGCCCAGCGCGAGGCCACCGCCCCGCGCCGACTGTCGCCCGCCGCCCTGGCGCGCCTGCAGCAGTACCCCTTTCCCGGCAATGTGCGCGAGCTGGAAAACCTGCTCGAGCGCGCCTGCGCACTATGCGAAGGCGACGAGATCGGCGCGGAGGACGTGGACCTCTACCCCACCGAGTCGCTGACCCACTCGCAATTCAACTTCGACCCCACCCGCGACGCAGCGCCGGACGATACCGACGACGGCAGCGACGACGAGCGCATCCGCGTGCTGCGCGCGCTCGACGAAACCCGCTGGAACCGCTCCGCCGCCGCCCGCAAGCTGGGGATGACGCTGCGGCAACTGCGCTATCGGCTGCAGAAGTGGGGGATGGAGTAGGGGTGATGTTGACGCCGGGCAATGTCAAAAGTGGACATTGGAGGCGTGACAAATGTCATGGGTTGACCGGCTGAACGGCTCCTTCGTGAACAATTCCCTTGTTTCCACAGAGCATTTCTCGCTGGCACGGCTAATGCTCTATGGGTTGCAAGCGTCGCATCCAAGCAGTGGCGCCGGGTCAATCCAGTCGGAGATTTGAAATGAAGAAACTGCAAAAGGGCTTCACCCTGATCGAGCTGATGATCGTCGTCGCGATCATCGGCATCCTGGCGGCCATCGCCATTCCCCAGTTCAGCGAGTACACCAAGAAGGGCGAGGACAAGGCGGCGCAGTCGGATGGCCGCAACATCCTGACCCAATCGGTTGCCAACTCCAACGAGTAATAGACAAGGGGAAGAAAATGGATAAGCGAATTCTTGCTGCTCTGGCCCTGGTGGCCGTTTCGGGTTCGGCCGCTGCTGCTTCTATCTGCACGGGTGTTGCCGCCAACGGTGCGACGATTGACGGTGCTACGGACGGCAGCGCCTTTGTCCGTGTGACGTTCACTCCGAAATGCTCGGCAAACGTCCAGCTCGACTTCACCCAGACCGCTACTGGCGCTGGCGTGTGTGCCAACTCCAAGAAGGGCAAGAACAACTTCAAGGGCACCACCGCGGGCGGCGGCATCGGCGTGGATACGACCTGCACGCTCGATTCCAACTCGCAGTGCACCGCCGTGAGTGGCACGCTAGACGCGACGACCAACGCGATTACCTGCAGCTGATTGATGCTGCTGCACGCCCTTACCGCGTGGAAATCCGGCCTTCGCGGCCGGAGTTTCCACGCGGTTTTTGTTTTTGCACTGCTGTTGTTGGCGGCAGCATGGCTTGCCGCAGCCTTTTCGGCGCGACAGCCGCAGTCTGTCGCCCTTGACGTCGGTTTGTCCGGCGTCCGCCTGAGTCTCACCTTTCTCGTCCTGGTCTGGGTTCAGGAACTCGTGGGCAAGGAACTCGAACGCCGGACGGTATTTTTCGTGCTGGCCTACCCGATTCCCCGCGCTACCTACCTGCTCGGGCGCTATCTCGGCATCCTGATGCTCGCCGCCGCCGCCACGCTGGTGCTGGGGCTGTCCTTGCTGGCCGTGGTCGGGCTGTCGGCCTGGGGTTACGGCTACCCTCATGAACTGCAATTGGGCTGGCCCTATTGGGCGACCTTGCTCGGCTATCTCGTCGATGTCGCGGTTGTCGCCGCATTCACGCTGGCGGTGGCGTCGGTTGCCACGAGCAGCGTGCTGCCCCTGGCTGTGGGCGCGTGTTTTGCCATTGCCGGCCGCATGCTCGGTCCCGTGCTGGATTACCTCGGCCGCGGTGCAGATGGCGACGTTGAACTGACAAGCAGATTCGGCCCGCTCGTGGGAGCGATCCGCTGGCTTCTTCCTGATCTCGACCGTCTCGACTGGCGTCTGTGGCCCCTGTATGGCGCTGCACCCGCCGACGCCGTGGTATTTCCTGCCGCGTTGATGGCGGTGTGTTATTGCGCTTTGCTCTTGGTGGCGGCCACGCTCGCGTTCAACCGTCGCCAATTCGTCTGAGGCCCCGCTGTGCGTTTCGGGCGGCCGCTTTCGGTACTTGTCCTGCTGGCAGGCCTAGGCTATTGGGCGTCGGTCAGCCTGCTTTCCGAGCAGGTCCGGCGGCGCGGCGCCGACGATCTTGCTGTTTACCTCCCGCCGGTTGCGCAACTGGTGGCTGCAGCCGGCGATCGTTATCTGGCCGCCAATGTGGACGTGTTCCGCACCTTCATGATCGGGCCGGGGCCGTTCTCACCCGAGGTCTACGAGATTCTCGCCCGTTTGCATGCCGATGCAGCACTGCTGAATCCGGGGCATGAAGACAATTACTACGTCGCCGCGGCCATCTTGCCGTGGGCCGGGCGGGTGAGCGAGGCGCAGTACGTGTTACGCAGGGCAATGGCGCTGCGGCCCCGGGATTTTCTGCCTCCCTTTCTGTATGCATTTAATCAGCGGCAGTTCCAGAACGACCCCCTGGGGGCGGTCGATACACTGAGGACGGCGGCGCCGAAACTGCAGGACGAGCAGTCCCGGCTGGCGTTCGAGGTTCTGGCTGCGCGCTGGTACGAGAAGGCAGAGGGCGCAAACGCTGCCGAGGTTTTGAGGATCATGGCGAGCCAGACGCGCAACCCGGCCTTTGCTGCCTATCTGGAGCGTCGGGCGGGCCGGCTGGAAGCGATCTCCAGGCTGGAGGCGGCATTGGCAGAGTGGCGTCGAACGCGCGGGGGAAGCCCGCCGGATCTCGATGCCCTGGTTCGCCATCAATATCTCCCGGAACTGCCGCGCGATCCGTTCGGCGGGAGCTTCCGGCTGTCGCCCGAAGGTAATATCTCGGTCATCGAGCGTAAGCAAGGGGCATGAGTTGAGCGCGGCAATCGAACTGAGCGGCTTGAGCAAGCGCTTCTATCCCGGCTGGCGTCGGCAACCCGTCACCGCGCTTGCCGATGTCAGCCTCACCGTCGAGCAAGGTGAGGCGTTCGGTTTCGTGGGCCAGAACGGCGCGGGCAAGAGCACGACGATCAAGATCCTGACCGGGGCGTTGCGTCACGATGGCGGCGTGGCAAAGCTGTTCGGCGTGGACGTTGCGGACCATCGCAGTCGCATCGGTCTTGGCTACGTGCCCGAGAACCCATGGCTGTACGACTATCTGACTCCGCTTGAGATCGTCCGCATGGGTGTTCTCACCCATGGGCACCGTCAGCGGTCGGAGTTGAATGCCCACTGCATGCGGTGGCTGGAGCGCTTCGGGCTGGCCCAGGTTGCAAACCGTCAAGTCCGCGGATTTTCCAAGGGGATGCTGCAGCGCGTGGCGCTCGCGCATGCGCTTGCTTGCGAACCACGTTTGCTCATTCTCGACGAGCCTTTGTCCGGCCTCGACCCACTGGGGCGCCGCGACGTCGTCGACATCCTGCTCGATTACCGCATGAAGGGCGGGACGGTATTCTTCTCGTCCCACGTGCTCCACGACGTGGAACGTCTGGCCGACCGGTTCGGGCTCATCCACCAGGGCGTACTGCAAAGCGTTCAGCATCCGGCCGACGTTTTCGCGCGCTCGAGCGCCGTGTTGGTACGTTCGCTGGGTGCGGCGCCGGTGGAAGGCATGGTTGCGGACGTTGGCGAGCGGTGGTGGGCGGAAGTGAAGCCCGCCGAGTTGTGGGCGCTGCTCGACGCGCTTAGGTCGGCCGGGCACAGCCTGATCGAGGTGAAGCCGGCCATGTCCCTGGAGCGCCTCTTCCTGGACGTCGTGAAGCAGTATTCGAACTGATCGTCTCGCCCCGCCCGGATGCTACCGTCTCCGGGCGATTCAAATTCGCAAGGATCTACATGGTTGCAAGCAGGGGACGGCGCGGCGCATCGGCCAGCGCGTTGGAGCGCGACTTTGCGCAAATTGTCCGGTTGTTCGAGACGGGCCGGTTCGTCGATGCTGAAACTGCAGCACGGGAGTTTCTGCGTCGTAATCCGGGCAATCCGTACGGCAACAAGGTGCTGGGCGCCTGTCTGGTGGCGCAGAAGCGGCCTGGGGACGCGCTGCCGTTCCTGAAGGAGGCGGCCCGTAAACTGACGCGGGACGCTGAGGTGGCGTTGAACCTCGGCGTGGCTGCATGGGATCTGCACGACAGGGGCGGCGCTTCGTACCAGTTCCGGCTGGCCGTCGAGCTTGCCCCGCGCGACCCGGACCTCCGGCAGGCGTTTGCACGGTTCCTCCGCGATGGGGGCGATCTGGGCGGAGCGGCCGAGCAACTGCATGCCGGGTTGAGCGTGAAGCAGGATCATGCCGGATGCCTGATCGAGCTTGGGCGTGTTTCGCAGGACGCCGGCGCGCAGGAAGGGGCCCGCGAACTGTTCGAGCGCGTTCTGGCGGAGATGCCGTCGAATGCCGAAGTCTGGCACGACCTGGGTTCGACCCTGCACCAGTTGAAGCGTTACCGCGAAGCGGGAGTGGCTTTCCGTCGGGCCTACGAACTGGGGGCCTCGTCGCAGTCACTGCTCAGGGCGACCTACGACAATCTGCATTCGGCTGACTGGTCCCGGCTTGCTTCCGATATCGAAATCCTGGTGGATGAACTGGTGGCAGGGCGGGTTGGCGGTTCGTTTGCGTTGCTTGGCTTGCCGGGCCTGCCTCCCGATGCCGTGAGAAACGGGGTTGTTGCGCTGGCGGAGTCAAGTTGTTCCGGCGTGAAGCCGTTGGACGAAGTGTCGTTGCAGTGGGAGGAGGGCAAGCGCCCCTTGCGGATCGGTTATCTGTCCTGCGATTTTCATAATCACGCCACCAGCCATCTGCTCGTCGGTGTAATCGAACAGCACGACCGCGACCGCGTCTGGGTTTTCGGGTACTCCCATGGTCCCGACGACGGCAGCGAAATGACGCGGCGCATCCGGGGGGCGTTTGATGTCTTCCGCGATGTCGGTTCGCTCGACCTACAGCAGACCGCCCAACAGATCCGGGACGACGAGATCGACATCCTCGTTGACCTGAAGGGGTGGACGCATGACAGCAGAACTCGGGCGTTGGCGTGGAGGCCTGCGCCCATACAGGTAAACTGGCTGGGCTATCCGGGTACGATCGGTAGCCGGACTCTGGCGGATTACGTGATCGGAGACCCGTGGGTCACGCCTGTCGACCACGCCGCGCAATACGTCGAGACGTTGGCCATCCTGCCCAATTGCTACCAACCGAACGACGATCGACGTGCCGTCGGGCCGGCTACAACACGAAGCGCCGTCGGACTGCCCGAAGGGGCTTTCGTCTTCTGTTCGTTCAATCAGACCTACAAGATCAATCCGGGCGTGGCGGACCTTTGGGCGAGCGTGCTGAGATCGGCACCCGACAGTGTCTTGTGGTTGCTGGAGCATGGCGAGGACGTGCGGGAGAACCTGCAGCGAGAGTTCTCGGCACGGGGCGTTTCCGCCGACCGCTTGATTTTTGCTCCGCGTGTCGCGGCTGCGGACCATCTCAGCCGTCTGTCCCTGGCCGATCTTGCTCTGGACACCTTTCCTTACGCGTCGCATACCACGGGGAGTGACGCCCTGTGGGTGGGGGTGCCGATGGTGACCTTGCCGGGTGACATGTTTGCCAGTCGGGTAGGTGCCAGCCTCCTTGCTGCTGTTGGCTTGCCCGAACTCATTGCGCAGAGCGGTGACGATTTCGTGCGCAAGGCGCTCCGGCTTTACGAGGATCGCGCTTACCTTCGGACGGTGAAGTCGTATCTGCTCGGAGCGGGGCGACGCTCCCCGTTGTTCGACACGGCAGGCTTTACCCGCGATCTGGAAAACCTGTTCTTCGCGATGGCGGGTGGTCACGAGGCGGACGACAGAAGCCGTGTCCTGGCCGACCCGGCGGCGGGGGCGCCCCGGACGGGCGCGACCGCGGACGTCAGTGACGACGGAGAACGCAGCCGTATTCTGGCGGGGCTGGAGGATGCGTACCGAGAGGGCCGGGTGGCTGAGGTCGTCGAGGGGGCGCGCAGGTATCTCGAATCGCATCCCGCCGACGCGCGGGCACAACGCGTGTTGGGTGTTGCATTGCTGAAGCAGGAGCAATGGGCTGAGGCTCGGACGCTTCTCGCTTCTGCGGTTGCGGCTGCTCCGGGCGATGAACTGGCGGTCTTCAACCTGGGGGTGGTCGAGTTTCATCGCGGGCGCAAGGATACGGCGCGTCGTCATTTTGAAAGGGCGGTCGAACTCGCCCCCGCCAATTCGAAGTTCCGGGTGTCTTTGGCACACGCGCTCAGGGAGCTGGGGCGGGTCGGGGATGCGGAGCACTTGTTGAAGGCCGTGCTCGAAGGCGAACCCGAGCAGTTCGATGCCTTGAAGGAACTGGCGTATCTGGAGCGCGACAGGGGGCGGGTCGCCGATGCGCTTGGTCTGTTCCAGCAACTGGAAGGGTTGAAGCCCGACGACCCGGGTGTCCAGGTTGGCCTGGGAACGGTACTGCGGCACCTGAAGCGCTACGGTGCCGGCGCGGACGCGTTCCGGCACGCCTACCAGGCTACCGGCGAGACGAATTCCCTTGTAGGCGCCGTTCATCTGGAGTTGTACGCCGCCAAGTGGGACAAACTGGCTAGCGCGATCTCCACGATTCGCGCCGCGCTCGCGGCGCCACGTCCGCCGGCCGTGGAACTCTTTCCGTTGCTATCCATGCCCGGTGTCAGCAGGGCGGAGTTGTTCCGCGCCTCCGAGGCCAAGGTGGCCGAGTTCTGTGGGGGCATCGAACCGCTTCCGGCGCCGCCTGCAGCCGTTCTACCTCCCTCCGGGAGGCGGTTGCGTGTCGGGTATCTTTCATGCGACTTCCACGGCCATGCCACGGCGCTGCTACTGGCAGGCGTCATCGAGCATCACGACCGAAGCCGGGTGGAGGTTTTCGGGTACTCCCATGGTCCGGAAGACGACTCCACGTTGTGTCGACGCATACGAGGTGCTTTCGATGTCTTCCGTGACGTAACGGATCTGGACATGGAGCAGACGGCTCGCCGCATCCGGGATGACGGCATCGATATTCTCGTGGACCTGAAAGGCTGGACTTCCGCGAGCCGTACCCGCGTTCTAGCGTGGCGTCCGGCACCCATACAGGTAAGTTGGCTCGGCTATCCGGGTACGCTGGGCGCCCCTTACCTGGCCGATTACGTCATCGGTGATAGGTGGGTGACGCCGGTCGAACACGCCAACGACTACAGCGAGAAGCTCGCGCTGCTGCCCCACAGCTATCAACCAAACGACGATCGTCGCAGTGTCTGCGCACCGATATCCCGCAGCGATGCCGGCTTGCCGGAAGACGCGTTCGTTTTCTGCTCACTGAATCAGTCGTACAAGATCAATCCGGCCGTCGCAGATCTGTGGAGCGAAGTGTTGAGGGCCGTCCCCGGCAGTGTTTTATGGCTCCTCCTGGCCACCGACGAGGTGTCCGACAACATTCGGTGCGAATTTGAAGCGCGCGGAGTTGATCCTCGACGGATATTTTTTGCCCCTTGGGCAAATTGGGAGTTTCATGCCGCGCGGACCGGAGTAGCCGACGTAGCGCTGGACGTATTCCCGTACAACTCGCACACCACGGGCAGCGATGCGCTTTGGCTCGGCGTTCCGCTGGTGACCTTACCCGGCGAAACATTTGCCAGTCGGGTCGGTGCCAGCCTCCTAACGGCGGTTGGGTTGCCCGAACTCATCGCGGATACTCCTGACGCATTTGTGCAGATCGCAACGAGTCTGGCGCAGGAAAGAGGCCGGCTTGAGCGGATAAAGCAATACCTACGGGGGGAGGGCAGGCGTTCAGCGCTGTACGATTCGGCGCGTTTCACCCGCAATCTCGAAGGGCTGTTTTTTGAAATGTGCGATCGACATCGCACAGGAAATAGCGCGCCCATAGAGATGGTGGACCCTGATCCCGCAGTGGTCGGTGATCCAGTGCCGATGTCCAGGAGTCGACAGATCGAACGGATCAGGTCTTGGGTCAGGAACGGCGTTTGGGATGTTGCTGCTGCGGCCGCGCGGGAACTGCTCGCCGCGGATCCCTCTGCCGGCGAGGCTCATGGTCTGCTGGGGCAGGCGTTGCTCGCGCTGGATGATGTACCCGCTGCGTTGGAGTCGCTTCGCGCCGCTGTGAGCAGCATGCCGGACGATCTCGAAACCGTGCAGGCGCTAGCGTTTGCTGCTTGGAACGCGGGTTGTCTCGATGAGTGTCGGGCGCAGTTCGAGCGCGCCGTAAGCCTGGCGCCACAGGATCTACAATTGCGCGTCAATCTGGCCCGTTTGCTGCGGCAGGCCGATGATCTGGGGGCCGCCGCGGAGCACCTGCATGCCGCGCTCGCTATTGATATCTCGCATGTGCCGAGCCTCCGCGAACTTGCTCAGGTCACGCTCGCTGCGGGTGCCGACGACGCGGCACGGGAACTCTTCGAACGCGTTGTAGCCATTGATCGCCACGATGCCGAAGCGTGGTTTGGCCTCGGTGCTGCATTGCGGGGGCTGCGGCGTTATGGCGAGGCCGCCGCCGCCTTTCGTGCGGCGCATGATCTGGACAGTTCTCCAGAGGCGCTTCAGAACGCGATTCACGCAGACCTTTACTGTGCGAACTGGCGTTTTCTGGATCGCGAAATTCCGCTGTTGAAGTCAGCGCTGGCAGTCGATCCTGCGCCTGTCCTCCATGTCTTCCCCCTGCTTTCAATCCCCGGATTGGACGGCGTCAGTATTCGACGTGCAACCGAGGCTCTTGCTGCAGCGAATTGCATGGGGCTCCAGTCCTTGTCGAGACCTGGCGCTTCGACGCCGAACCCGGGCGGACGGCTGAGGGTCGGCTATCTCTCGTGCGATTTCCACGCGCATGCGACCAGCAGCCTTGTCGTGGGCGTGATGGAGCAGCACGATCGGACGCGCATGGAGGTTTTTGCTTATTCGTCCGGTCCGGACGACGGCTCCGACATGTGTCGTCGAGTGCGTGGTGCGTTTGACGTATTCCGGGATGTAAGCGATCTGGATATCCGCCAGACGGCGCAGCAGATTCAAGACGACCGGATCGATATCCTCGTCGACCTCAAGGGTTGGACGCACGATTCGCGCACCCGTGTGCTGGCTTATCGGGCCGCCCCGATTCAAGTGAATTGGCTGGGATTCCCGGGCACTTTAGGCTCGTCTGCGCTTGCGGATTACATCATTGGCGATGCGTGGGTGACCCCTCCGCAGAATGCCGAACAGTTCTGCGAAACGCTGGCATTGCTGCCCGCAAGCTATCAACCGAATGACCGAATGCGAGGAAATGGCAGCGTGCTGACGCGCGCGGCTGCCGGATTGCCAGAGACTGGGTTCGTGTACTGCTCGTTCAATCAGTTCTACAAGATCAATCCGCAAGTGGCCGACCTCTGGGCTGCGGTGCTTGTCGCCGCACCGGATGCGGTCTTGTGGTTGCTCGATCACGGTCCGGAGGCACGCAACAATCTGACGCGAGAGTTTGAGGCCCGGGGTGTCGCGAGCGAGCGTCTGATTTTCGCTCCTGGCGTCGGCTGGGAGGATCATGTTGGGCGTTTGGCGCTCGCCGATGCGGCCTTGGATAGTTTTCCGTATGCCTCGCACACAACCGGCAGCGATGCGCTCTGGGCCGGTGTGCCGATCGTAACGCTGCCCGGCGACACGTTTGCCAGTCGGGTGGGCGCAAGCCTCGTGGCGGCCGTTGGACTTCCCGAATTGATAGCTGACGACGAGCGGGCATTTGTCCGGATCGCCACCTGTCTCTACTCTGACCGAGAGCGTCTCCGGAGCATCAAGCAGTATCTGCTTGCAGAGGGTCGAAGGTCGGCACTTTTTGATACCGAACGGTTTAGCCGGAATCTGGAGGCTCTCTACTTCGAGATGTGGCGCCGTCGTGGTACGGGCGATGATCGCTCGATGATTGTCATGGACTAGCCGACGCGGACTTGCGCGATGGGCCGGACGCCAGCGATTGCACAAGGAAACCGGGAGGTTGCCGTCCCCGGCGCACCTCCGGGACTTGCGCTCCTGGCGGCGTTCCTGAATCCGCTGCTATCCGTATCTGCACGCGCGGGATGCCCCGTCGCAGGGCCCTGTTGTTTGCAGGTCATCCATCTCTCGCCGATTTGCGCGCCCGTGTGGAATGCTAGGTAGTGTGGGGCCGCTTTTTGGACGAAGATCGGAATCGAGTCGGAGGCGCGGTAAGGCGGGTTGCGAAATCGACGGGAAGTTATCCAAAAGAACAGCCGGGGTTTCTGCACCGCCCGGATATCAAAGCATTGCCTGGATTTGGAATGAGACGTTGGGTATGGGGTAGGTTCTTGCGGAGCGGAACGATAGACGAGCTTCCGCTGCACGTTACGTTCGGAGTCGTCTGTTTTCTGTGCTACATCTACCTTGAGCGGATAGAGCTCGAGGGGTATGGATGGGCTTTTGGCGAAGGGCTTCGGGGTCTTTTCGTCGATGTGGGTGTCATGGCCCTGGCCCTTGGGCTTTACAGGTTAATGAGGCCTACTGGTGGCATTCCGCGCTGGCTTTACATCAAGCTTGCTGTGGTCGAACTCTTCATCCCGATCGCGACCGCCTTGGTCGTATTGCTCTCGCATCACCTGTGGATGAAGACCGGTTCATTTCTGAGTCCGGAATTGCTGTCTTACAGTGTGGAGAATCTTCCGCACGTCCTTGCGATCGCCCAGCATGAGGCGGGCGGGCAGTCCACCCTGCCTTTACTGCTGGTTCCAGGGGCTGCGGTGGCGTCTCTTTGTGCTTGGCGCGTGCGCGGATATTGGAAAGGCGTTGTAGGCATTCTTCCTGTTGTTTCGGTCGGCTGGGTTTTGGGACCGGTGCTCGGTAATGAGCCGATCATCCGACCCCAGTACAGTAGTTGGCATAGTGTGGGATATTTCGCCGACTTCCTTTTTGGCACGCCGTTCAATTCCACCTTGAATGAGGCCGCACTGGGTGTGGCGCCCGAGCGTATTTACATCGCGCCCTCCGCTGTGAATGTTAAGCGCCGCCCAAACATACTCTTCATTACGCTGGAGTCGACACGGGCATCCGAGATCAGCCCATGGCGATCAGGAGACGGTGAGGCGACTCCGT